>NZ_JACHZG010000001.1:636524-1273049 GCF_014193425.1 Microlunatus antarcticus
ACTCCACGGCCCGCTGGTTCCCGAACCACACGAGCGTCGTGACGTCCTCGGCCACGGCGTAGACGACCTCGCGGTGCGACGCCTCCGACCACTGCGGCACCCGCCGGACCGACTCCGGGGCGTACGCGGGCAGGTTCTTCTGCATGAAGGGCGGCTGGCCCGGCCGCACCCGGACCACCGAGAGCGGCCGGTCCGCCAGCTCCGGCAGCATCACCGGCGCGACCGCCTCGAGGTGGTCGAGGAGGTCGCGCTTGGTGGCGTCGGCGCCGGCGAACAGCGCGTCGTCGAGGGAGCTCAGCGAGATCCCGTGACGCTGCTCGCCGGCCACCGGTCTGCCCTGCGCCCTAGGCGTTGAGGTCGGTCAGGACCCCGTTCAGCGTGGCCGACGGGGTCATGACCTCACGGACCTTTGTGACGTCGGGACGGTAGTAGCCGCCGATGTCGACCGGGTGGCCCTGCACCGCGGCAAGCTCGCCGACGATCGTCTCCTCGCCCTCGGCCAGCCGCCGGGCGGTGTCCTTCATCGCCGCCGCCAGCTCGGGGTCGTCGCTCTGCGCGGCGAGCTCCTCGGCCCAGTAGCGGGCGAGGTAGTAGTGGCTGCCGCGGTTGTCGATGGTGCCGAGCCGACGACCGGGGGAGCGGTTCTCGTTGAGGAACGTCCCCGTCGCGCGGTCGAGGGTGTCGGCGAGGACCTGCGCCCGGGCGTTGCCGGTCGTCTGCGCGAGGTGCTCGAGGCTGACCGCCAACGCCAGGAACTCGCCCAGGCTGTCCCAGCGCAGGTAGTCCTCGCGGACCAGCTGCTGCACGTGCTTGGGCGCGGAGCCGCCGGCCCCGGTCTCGAAGAGCCCGCCGCCGTTGATCAGCGGGACGACCGAGAGCATCTTGGCCGACGTCCCCAGCTCGAGGATCGGGAACAGGTCGGTGAGGTAGTCGCGCAGCACGTTCCCGGTGACCGAGATCGTGTCCTCGCCGCGGCGGATCCGTTCCAGCGAGAACGCGGTCGCCTCCACCGGCGGCAGGATCGAGATCTCGAGGCCGTCGGTGTCGTGGTCGGCCAGGTAGATGTGCACGAGGCGGATCAGGTTCGCGTCGTGCGCCCGGCCCTCGTCGAGCCAGAAGACCGTCGGCTTGCCGGTCGCCCGCGCGCGGGTCACGGCGAGCTTGACCCAGTCGCGGATGGCGACGTCCTTGGTCTGGCACATGCGCCAGACGTCCCCGGTCTCGACGGGCGTCTGCAGGACGACGGAACCGTCCTCGGCCACCACCCGGACGGTGCCGGGCCGGTCGACCTCGAACGTCTTGTCGTGGCTGCCGTACTCCTCGGCGGCCTGCGCCATCAGCCCGACGTTGGGCACGGAGCCCATCGTCGTGACGTCGTACGCGCCGTGCGCCCGGCAGTCGTCGATGACGACCTGGTAGATGCCGGCGTACGAGGAGTCCGGGATGACCGCGAGGGTGTCGGCCTCCGCGCCGTCCGGGCCCCACATGTGCCCGCCGATGCGGATCATGGCCGGCATGGAGGCGTCGACGATGACGTCGCTCGGGACGTGCAGGTTGGTGATGCCGCGGTCGGAGTCGACCATCGCCAGCGGCGGGCCGGCGGCCAGGCCGGCGTCGATCGCGGCGCGGATCTCGGCGCCCTGGGGCAGCGCGTCGAGCCCGGCCAGGATCGCGCCGAGGCCGTTGTTGCCGTTGAGCCCGGCAGGGAGGAGGACGTCGCCGTACGCGGCGAAGACGTCGGGCAGGAACGCGCGGACCACGTGGCCGAAGATGATCGGGTCCGAGACCTTCATCATCGTGGCCTTGAGGTGCACCGAGAACAGCACGCCCTCGGCGCGGGCGCGGGCGATCTGCTCGGCCAGGAAGGCGTCGAGCGCGGCGACGTGCATCGCGGTGGCGTCGACGACCTCGCCGGCCCGGACCGCCACCTTGTCCTTGAGGACCGTGGTGGTGCCGTCCTCGCCCACGAGCTCGATCCGCAGGGAGCCGGCCTCGTCGATCACGGCGGAGGTCTCGCTCGAGCGGAAGTCGTCCGCGGCCATGTGCGCGACGTTGGTCTTGCTGGTGGAGGACCAGGCGCCCATCGAGTGCGGGTGCGAGCGGGCGTACTGCTTCACCGAGGCGGGGGCGCGCCGGTCGCTGTTGCCCTCGCGGAGGACGGGGTTGACCGCGCTGCCCATGACCTTGCCGTAGCGGGCGCGGACGTCGCGCTCCTCGTCGGTCGAGGGGGAGTCGGGGTAGTCGGGGAGCGCGAAGCCCTGCGACTGCAGCTCGGCGACCGCGGCCTTGAGCTGGGGGACGGAGGCGGAGACGTTCGGGAGCTTGATGATGTTGGCCTGCGGCGTCTGCGCCAGTCGGCCGAGCTCGCCCAGTGCGTCCGGCAGCTGCTGCTCGGGCGGCAGCCGGTCCGCGAACTGGGCGATGATGCGGCCCGAGAGGGAGATGTCCCGCGTCTCGACCTCCACCCCCGCCTGGGCCGTGAAGGCCTGGATGACGGGCAGCAGGGAGTAGGTCGCCAGCATCGGCGCCTCGTCGGTGTGGGTGTAGATGATCGTCGCGTCGCTCACCCCAAGAACCTATCGCGCGCGTCTGCGCGCACCCCACACCCCCGCAAACCCGCGCGAGCGGTAGGTTGCCGCGCGATCTACCGCAGTAGATGCACCGCAACCTACCGCTCGCGGGCAGGTCAGACGGGTGGGACGAGCTGGGTCACATGGTGGCGGCGCGGCCGATCTGGACGACCTTCCAGCCGGCGTTGCGCCAGGTGGGGGCGTGCAGCTTGAGGCGGCCGTCGATGATGATCTGGGCCTTGACCAGGTGCGACAGCTTCTCCGGGTCGAGCTGGCGGAACTCGGGCCACTCGGTCAGGTGCAGGACCATCTCGGCGCCGAGCATGGCCTGCTCGACGCTGGCGACCTGGGTGAAGCCCTCGCGGGGAGGGAGCCGGGCCTCGGGGTCGTAGATCCGGACGTCGGCACCGGCCTCGTGGAGGCGGTCGGCGACGGTCAGGGCGGGGGAGTTGCGGGTGTCGTCGGTGCCCGGCTTGAAGGCGGCGCCGAGGACGGCGATGCGCTTGCCGGCGACGTCGCCGCCGGCCTGCTCGATCGCGAGGTCGGCGATCTCGTTGCGCTGGCCGGTGTTGATCGCCTCGACCGCGTGGATGAACTCGCTCAGCACGTTGACGCCGAGCTCCTCGGCGCGGACGGCGAGGGCGGCGATGTCCTTGGGCAGGCAACCGCCGCCGAAGCCGAGGCCGGCGTTGAGGAACTCGCGGCCGATGCGCTTGTCGAAGCCGATCGCGTCGGCCAGCAGGACGACGTCACCGCCCGCGGCCTGGCACATCTGCGCCATCGCGTTGATGAAGCTGATCTTGGTGGCGAGGAACGAGTTGGCCGCGACCTTGATCAGCTCGGCGGTCGCGATGTCGCAGCGGACGACCGGGGTCCGGTCGCTGAGCGGCAGGGCGTAGATCTCGGCGAGCACGTCGAGCGCGTGCTGGGAGTGGGTGCCGAAGACCAGCCGGTCGGGATGCAGGGTGTCCTCGACCGCGTACGCCTCGCGCAGGAACTCGGGGTTCCAGGCGACCTCGACGGCGTCGCCGGCGGGGGCGAGCTCGCGGATGCGGGCCTCGAGCTGCATCGCGGTGCCGACCGGGACCGTGGACTTGCCCACGACGAGGCAGGGCTCGGTCAGCAGCGGCGCGAGGCTCTCGATCGCCGAGTAGAGCTGGCGGAGGTCGGCCTTGCCGTTCGGCTGGGACGGGGTGCCGAGGGCGAGGAAGTGGACGTCGGCCCAGTCCGCGATCTCGGTGTAGTCGGTGGTGAAGCGGAGGCGGCCGGTGGAGGTGTGCTTCTCCAGCAGCGGCTCGAGGCCCACCTCGAAGATGTGGGACTGGCCGGCGTTGAGGATCTTGACCTTGTCCTCATCGATGTCGATGCCGACCACCTGGTGGCCGAACTCGGCCATGCCGGCGGCGTGCGTGGCTCCCAGGTAGCTGGTGCCGATGACGCTGACGCGAAGAGTCATGGCGGCATCTTGGCATGCTTAGTACGCCAGAGGGTATTTCCTCAGGCCCCCTCGCGCGGGTGAATGATGTCACCCGGCTCAAGTGGCACCGTTGCCGCCCCCTGTGGTAGCGACTTCACGACGGACCGTGCCGGACGTTCCCGGCGCGCCTGGCCGGTGGTCGATATCCTCGTCGTCCGCCTCCGAAGGAGCACCTGAGTCCCCCGTGGACCATCCGCGATGAACCCCACGCTCGTCAACGCCCTCGTCGTCCTCCTCCTGATCCTGATCAGCGGGGTCTTCGTCGCCGCCGAGATGTCCCTCGTCTCGCTGCGCGACAGCCAGATCAAGCAGATGGCCCACCGGGGCCGCCGTGGCAAGGCCGTCGCCCGGCTGAACGAGAACCCGAACCGGTTCCTGTCCGCCGTGCAGATCGGCGTCACGCTGACCGGCTTCCTGAGCGCGGCCTTCGGCGGGGCGACGCTCGAGGCCGCGGTCTCGCCGCTCCTGATCCGCTGGTTCGGCTGGAGCGAGCAGGTCTCCTCGACGGTGGCGCTGATCGTCATCACGGTGCTCATCGCCTACGTCTCGATCGTGCTCGGGGAGCTGACGGCCAAGCGGCTGGCCCTGCAGAGCACCGAGGCGTACGCGATGGCGCTCGCCCCGATCGTCGACCTGGTGGCCCGGGTGCTCCGGCCGGTCATCTGGCTGCTGGGCGTGTCCACGAACTTCCTGGTGAAGCTGCTCGGCGGCGACCCCGGGGCGGGCCGCGAGGAGGTCAGCGACGAGGAGATCCGGGCGCTGGTCAGCGGCTCGAGCACCCTGGGCGCGGAGGAGCGCCGGATCGTGGACGACGTCTTCGACGCCGGGGAGCGCAGCCTGCGCGAGGTGATGCTGCCGCGCACCGAGGTCGACTTCATCTCCGGCGACATGCCGGCGCACAAGGCCGTCCGGGAGCTGCTCCGCTCCCCGCACTCGCGCTACCCCGTGACGGGGGAGTCGGCTGACGACGTCCTCGGCTTCGTCCACGTGCGCGACCTACTCGACCCCGAGGTCAGCACCCGCAACACCCGCGTGTCCGACCTCGCCCGCCCGGTGCTGCGGATGCCCGACACGGTGCGCGTCCTGCACGCCCTGTCGGAGATGCGGCGCGACCGCTCGCACCTGGCGATCGTGGTCGACGAGTACGGCGGCACCGCCGGCATCGTGACGATGGAGGACCTCGTCGAGGAGCTCGTCGGGGACATCAGCGACGAGTACGACGTCGTCGTGCCGGAGCGTCCCGGCGTGCGCGGCAACCTCACCGTCGACGGCCTGACGACGCTCGAGGACTTCGCCGACCTGACCGGTCTCGAGCTGGCCGAGGGGCCGTACGACACGGTCGCCGGCTTCTTCATGGCCCAGCTCGGCCAGCTGCCCGCCCTCGGTGATTCGGCCGTCGCCGACGGGCGCCCGGTCGGGGACGAGGAGGCCGACCCGGTCAGCCTCTCCCTGCGCGTGAGCGAGCTCGACGGCCGCCGCGCCTCCGCGTTCGTCGTCCACCGCGTCGACGGCAGCGAGCTCACCCCGCCCCCCGAGTAGCCCGCGCCCCGAGTTCGCCGCGCTCCGGGTCCGTCGCCCTTGTCCTCGGGTCCGGTCTCAGGAGTTTCACGTTCACGTGAAACTCTGCTGCTCAGCACGGCAGATCTGGTGCGCAAAGCAGGAGTTTTTCACGTAAACGTGAAACTCCTGGGGCTCGTGGGATGAGCGGCGGGGCGAGCGGGACGGGCGGTCAGAGCTCGATCGCGGGGCTGAGGACCGTACGGCCGGGCGGGTGCAGGGCGAACTTCGCCAGGCCCTTCGGCACCGACTCCAGCACGAACCGACCGTCCTCGTCCGCGTCGACCTCGAGCGTGGCGCCGTCGAGCAGCAGCTCGACCCGCATCGCGGCGCCCGGCGCGATCCATCCGTCGACACGGACCGTGCCGTCGGGGGCGTCGGTCAGCGTGACCATCGTGTCGAGCGTCTCGCTCGTGAAGGTGACCGTCCGGACGGACTCCGTCTCGCCGGCCCGTGAGCCCGAGGGGGCCAGGTCGACGAGCGTCAGCGTCGCGACCTCGGTCTCCAGCGCGTCCAGCGTCAGCGCGAACTCGATCCGGTCGACCAGCCCGTCGGGCACCGGGTCGTGCTGCTGCCACAGGGCGCCGAGCCGTTCGAGCAGGGCGACGTCCTCGGCCGAGACCGGTTCCGCGGCGGCCGCCAGCTCCTCCGGGGTGGCGCCGCCCCCGGGGGTGGACGCGTTCACGCGGCACCCCACTGCGGGTCGGCCGCGAGCGCGAGCCGCAGCTTGGCCAGGCACCGGCCGCGCGTCGGCCCGATGCTGCCCACCGGCATCCCGAGGGCGCGCGCGATCTGGGCGTAGTCCGGCTTCGTCGCGAAGGCGATGACGCGGAGCAGGGTCTGGCAGCGTTCCGGGAGCTGCTGGACGTGGCGCCAGAGGACGTCGTCGGCCTCGGCCCCGGCCACCTGCTCGCCGACCTCGGGCGCGCCGTCGGTCTCGCTCGCCCGCGTGGTCTCGACGTCCTCGGGCCGCACCTTGTCCTGGCCACGCGAGACCCGCCACGCCTCCCGCTTGGCCGAGACCACCAGCCACTGCAGGACCGCGTTCGGCTCGAGGATCGTGTCGCCGTGGCGCACCAGGCTCAGCCAGACCGTCTGCAGCACGTCCTCGGCGGCCGCGGCGTCCAGACGGGTCGCGCGCACGGTGTGCCACAGCAGCGGCGTCAGGGTCCGGACCAGGTCGCCCATCGCCGAGCCGTCGCCGGCCCGGTAGGCGGCGAACATCCGGCCGGCCCGTACGGCGAGGCTGTCCTCGACCGCACCGCCGGTCACCACGACCACGTCCGCACGACAGCCTCCAGCCTTGCGGCTCACGGGCTCCTCGAGCCCGACGGCCCCGACCTGTCCTGATTCATACCGCAGCAGAGGCGCGAGCAACAGTCCCTGATACGTGCCTTCTGTCTCCGCTCCGCTCCGACGCGGCCCAGGCTCTGACCCGATGCCTTCCTCGTCGATCGTGACGACGGAAGAACGTGTCGTCACGCTCTCCTCGTCCAGGCACCGGCGCCTGGTCCGGCGGCGGTCGTCTTCAGGCGCTCGTGCGCGCGGTCCCTCTCACCCCAACCGCTCGTCGACGTAGCACCAACGCCAGTCCTCGCCGGGCTCGAAGCTGCGCATGACCTTGTGCTTCTCGGCGTGGAAGTGCTTGTCGGCGTGGCGGCCGACGGAGGAGTCGCAGCAGCCGACGTTGCCGCAGGCCAGGCAGATCCGCAGGTGCACGGGGGTGGTGCCCTCGCGGACGCAGTCCAGGCAGCGCCCGTCACCGATGGGCTCGACCTCGGTCGGGGCGTCCTCGAGGTGCTGGCACGGACCGATGGGGTCGACCGGCGTCCGGACCTCGTCGTCGGCCTCGTCGATCTCGTCGGCGCGCTCGCCGGAGATCGTCAGCATCGACTCTTCGATGTCGAACGAGTCGAGGACCTCCTCGACGACCTCGTGGTCGACCGTGCCGTTGGACCGCACCTTGAGGACGGCGTCGCGCTGGACCTGGAGGGTCTGCAGCCGCAGCCGGCGGTAGGCCTCGGCCGGCGTCTCGCGGTTGCTGTGGTCGCCGAGGCGCTCCCAGAGCCGCTCGGGCCCGGCGTTGAGACGGTCCCGGACGCGGGTCACGACCTCGGGGTTGTCGGCGGACCCGCTGAGGTCTTCGAGCGCCTTGAGGGCCGCGGTGGTCGAGGTGGTGAGCACGGTCGCGGCCTGGAGCGCGTCGGAGCGTGCGTCGGGCCCCCGCAGGCGGAGCTTGCGGACCAGCGGCGGCAGGGTCAGGCCCTGGAGCAGCAGCGTGCTGAAGGTGACGACCATCGCCGCGAAGATCAGCACCGGGCGGATCTCGTGGGTGAACTCGTTGTCCGGGATCAGCAGCACCGCGGCCAGCGTGACGACGCCGCGCAGGCCGGCCCAGCCGACCACGAGCGTGGCCTGCCACGGGACCTTCACCTCGTCGTCGTCGTTGTCGCGACGGCGTCGGAAGAGCGAGATCCGCATGAGGAACACCCAGGCCATGCGCAGCACGACGACCGTGGCCAGGACGGCGAGGCAGAAGCCGGCGATCTGGCCGCCCGACAGCGGCGAGGCGCCAAGGGCGAGGACGGTACGGCGGGCCTGGAGCCCGATCAGCAGGAACACGGTGTTCTCGAGCAGGAACTGGATCGTGCCCCAGTTGACGCGCTCGTTCAGCCGGCTCTGACCGCTCTGGATGATCTGCGACTTGTGCCCGAGCAGCAGCCCGGCGGTGACGACGGCGATGACACCGGAGCCGTGGGACTCGTGGTAGCCGAGCTCCTCCGCGGGCAGGTAGGCGGCGAACGGGACCATGAAGGAGATCGCGGTGTCGTAGACCGGCCGGCGCACCCGCACCCGGATCAGCGCCGCCAGCAGGCCGACGGCCAGGCCCACGGCGACGCCGCCCACGAGGGCGATGAGGAAGCCGAGACCCGCGTCGGCGATCGAGAACGTGCCGCCGATGGCGGCGATGGCCACCCGCAGGCAGGTGATGGCGGTCGCGTCGTTGACCAGCGACTCGCCCTCGAGGATCGTCACCACGCGCCGGGGCAGGCCGACGCTGCGGGCGATCGAGGTGGCGGCGACAGCGTCCGGCGGTGCGACGACCGCGCCCAGGGCCAGCGCGATCGGAAAGCTCACGGGCAGCAGCCACCAGGTGACCAGACCGACCCCGAGGGCGGTGATGACCACGAGCAGGACCGACAGGTACGCGATCGGGCGCAGGTTGTGCCGGAAGTCGATGATCGAGGTCCGGATCGCCGCCGAGTAGAGCAGCGGCGGCAGGAAGCCGAGGAGCACGACCTCGCTGGTCAGCACCGGCTCGTCGATGAACGGGATGTACGACGCGCCCACCCCGACGAGGAGCAGCAGGAGCGGCGCGGAGAAGCGCAGCCGGTCGGCCAGGCCGCTGACCGCGACCACCACGGCCGCGATCCCGAGCACCTCCAGAGCGATCTCCACGGGCACATGCTGTCAGGGGGACCAAGGGCGGTGGGACCATCGAGGGGTGAGCGGACAGACCGAGTCGGGAACGCCGTTCTCCGACGTCTACGGCCCGGGGGACCCCGAGGGCTTCGACCCGGCCGTCGCGCTGGGCGGGCCGGGGGCGTTCCCGTACACGCGCGGCGTGCACCCGGGCATGTACACGTCACGGCCCTGGACGATGCGCCAGTACGCGGGCTTCGGCACGGCGGCGGAGTCGAACGCGCGCTACCTCGAGCTGATCGCGCACGGCACGGCCGGGCTGTCGGTCGCCTTCGACCTGCCCACGCAGATGGGGATGGACTCCGACGCCGCGCTGGCCGCGGGGGAGGTCGGCAAGGTCGGCGTCGCGATCGACACGGTCGACGACATGCGGGTGCTCTTCGCCGGGATCGACCTCGCGAAGGTCTCCACGTCGATGACCATCAACGCGCCGGCCGCCGTGCTCCTGCTGCTCTACCAGCTGGTCGCGGAGGAGAACGGGATCGACCCCGCGCTGCTCACGGGCACGATCCAGAACGACGTGCTCAAGGAGTACATCGCCCGCGGCACGTACATCTACCCGCCGCAGGCGTCGTTGCGCTTGGTGGGGGACACGTTCGCCTACTGCGCGCAGGCGCTGCCGCGGTGGAACACGATCTCGATCTCCGGCTACCACATGGCCGAGGCCGGGGCGACGCCCGCGCAGGAGATCGCCTTCACCCTGGCCAACGGGATCGCCTACGTCGAGGCCGCGCTGGCGGCCGGGCTGGAGGTCGACCAGTTCGCGCCGCGGCTGTCCTTCTTCTTCGTCTCCCGCACGACGGTGCTGGAGGAGGTCGCCAAGTTCCGGGCCGCGCGCCGGATCTGGGCGCACGTGATGCGCGACCGCTTCGGCGCGACGAACCCCCGGTCGCAGATGCTGCGCTTCCACACCCAGACCGCCGGGGTGCAGCTGACCGCCCAGCAGCCGGAGCTCAACCTCGTGCGCGTGGCCGTGCAGGCCATGGCCGCGGTGCTGGGCGGCACGCAGTCGCTGCACACGAACTCGTTCGACGAGGCGCTCGCGCTGCCCACCCCGAAGGCCGCGCGGCTCGCGCTGCGCACCCAGCAGGTGCTGGCGTACGAGACGGATCTCACGAACACGGTCGACCCCTTCGCCGGCTCGTACGTCGTGGAGTCGCTCACCGACGACGTCGAGGCGGCCGCGCTCGCGCTGATGAAGGCGGTCGAGGACCGCGGCGGCGCGGTGGCCGGCATCGAGCAGGGCTTCCAGAAGGGCGAGATCGAGAGCTCCGCGTACGCGATCGCCCAGCAGATCGACGACGGCGAGCGGGTGGTCGTCGGGGTCAACCGCTTCACCCTCGACGAGGACGAGCCGTACGACCTCGTCCGCATGGACCCGGCCCTCGAGGCCGCGCAGATCGCCCGCGTCTCCCGCATCCGGGCGGGCCGCGACGACGTCCGCGTGCGGGCCGCGCTGGAGCAGCTGAAGGCCGCGGCGCGCGGTTCCGCGAACGTCCTCCCGCCGATGAAGCAGGCCCTCTCGCTCCGCGCCACCGTCGGCGAGGTCAGCGACGCCCTCCGCGACGTCTGGGGCGTGTACCGCCCGTCGGAGCACTTCTGAGTCTTCTGTCCTCGCCCGCTCGGACGCGGATCGCGCTCTGACCCGACGCTTTCGTCGTCGCGCGTGACGACGGAGAGACGTGTCGTCACGCGCTCCTCCTCAACGCGTCGGCGCGCGATCCGGCGCGGGTCAGGTCGTGACCGGCGCCCCTTCCCTGTACCCGGGAGCGCGGGACGGGTATGCCGCGCGACCGGGCGGGGCGCCTACAGACCCACCCGCTCCAGGGCCTCGTCGTACAGCTCCAGCGCGTCCTCGCTCGTCGCGCCGGCGGCGACGGCCTCGGTGTAGACGGCCTCCAGCGTCGGGGCCACCTCGGCGTAGCGGGCGTCCCAGCGCTCGGAGTCGAGGCGCCAGTAGCCGAGGAGGGTGCAGCGCGCCACCGGCATCCCGCGCTCGTGGCGCAGGTGCTTGCGGACGGCGCGCGAGGCGCTCGCCTCGGCGGCGAACCAGACGTAGCCCGGGGCGTCCGGCGTCACGAGCCGGGCCACCGTCTCGGCCAGCCGGCTCGGGCCGGAGTCGTTCCCGGAACCCTCCAGCCACGTCCACGTCACGTCCCCGGCGGTCGGGACCTCGATCCGGTCCGCCGCCTCCGGCACCTCGGCCAGGACGTACGCCCGGGTGCCGGCCGGCAGCTCCTCGACGGCCCGCGCCAGGGCAGGCAGCCCGGCCAGGTCGGCGACCAGCAGCTGCCAGGTCGCGTCGGCCGGCGGCCGGTACCAGCCCATCGCCTCGGTCAGGTAGATCACGTCGCCCGGCTCCGCCTTCTGGGCCCAGGTCGAGGCGATGCCGCCCTCGTGGACGACGAAGTCGACCCACATCCGCCCGGTGTCGGCGTCCCAGCGCCGGACCGTGTAGCTGCGCATCGGCGGCTGGTCGTCGGGGTCGGGGTAGTCCTGCGTCCCGTCCGGCATCGTGACCGGGCGGGCGACCTCGCGCGACCCGGGGGCGGGCAGGACGAGGACCAGGCGCTCGTCGGGCACGCCGCTGGACTCCCACGTCCGCAGGCCGTCACCGCCCAGCTCGACGCGGACCAGGTGCGGGGTGAGCCGGCGCGTGGCGAGCACCTCCGCGCGGTGGTAGACGTCGTAGTAGCCCACGGTGCTCCTGCTCCTCGGGGGACCGGTGGCGCGGTCGCCGCCGGTCGAGTTAGGAGAGCCTAACCTTGCGAACGGTCCCGGTCCACGGACCGGCGGTTCCCGTCTGGTTACGGGTCGTCCCAACTCACCCGCGGCCCGGACGGCGCGTGACAGACTGCACGGCGATGTCTGCTCCCGTCGACGACCATGTGCGCCGTGCCCGGATCGTCGCCGAGGTCGACGCCCTGCACGAGCGGCTGATCGCCATCCGCCGTGACCTCCACGCCCACCCCGAGGTCGGCAACGCCGAGCACCGCACCACCGCGCGGGTGGTGGAGGTCCTCGAGTCCGTGGGTCTGGTCGCCAAGATCCTGCCGATCGGCACCGGCGCGTGGTGCGACGTGCTCCCGTACGGCTACGACGAGAGCGAGGGGCTGGTCGGGCTGCGCGCCGACCTCGACGCCCTCCCGATCCCCGACGGCAGCGCCGTCGACTTCGCCTCCAAGGTGCCCGGCGTCGCCCACGCCTGCGGGCACGACGTCCACACGACGATCGTCCTCGGCGTCGGGATGGTGCTGGCCCGGCTGCGCGAGGAGGGCCTGCTGACCCGCGGCGTACGGCTGATCTTCCAGCCGGCCGAGGAGACGAGCCCCGGCGGCGCGGTCGACGCGATCGACGGCGGCGTCCTCACCGACGTCACCGAGGTCTACGCGCTCCACTGCGACCCGCGGACGGACGCCGGCCAGATCGCCCTCAAGGTCGGCCCGGTCACCTCGGCGGTCAGCCAGATCGGCGTCACGCTCAACGGCACCGGCGGCCACACCTCACGCCCGCACCTCACGCAGGACGTCGTCGCCGCCCTCGGCGTGCTCGTCACGCAGCTGCAGCTGGTCTTCGCGCGCCGGGTCGACCCGCGCAGCGGCGTCTCGATGATGTGGGGCAAGGTCACCGCCGGCTCGGCCCCCAACGCGATCCCCAGCAGCGGCCAGGCCCTCGGGACGCTCCGGGCGCTGGACCTCCCGGGCTGGGAGCAGGCCAAGGCGCTGCTGCCCGAGCTGGTGGGCCAGCTCGTCGCCCCGTTCGGCGTCGAGGCCCGCGTCGCGATCAACGAGGGCACGCCGCCCGCCGTGAACGCGCAGTCCGGCGTCGACCGGCTGGCCGCCGCCGGCGAGGCGATGCTCGGCCCGGACGGCGTCACCGCGACCGAGCAGTCGCTCGGGGGCGAGGACTTCAGCTGGATGCTCCTGCAGGTGCCCGGCGCCATGGCCCGCCTCGGTGTGCGCACCGCCGGGAGCGCCACCTGGCCCGACATCCACCACCCGAGCTTCCGCGTCGACGAGAGCTGCATCGCCGTCGGGGTCAAGGTGCTGGCCGACCTGGCCAGCAGCCACGGCGTCGAGGCCACGCCCACGCCCCTGGTGCCGCCCGCGTCGTGACCGGATGGTGACCCTCACGGTTCGAGGTCGGGGGGTCGCGAGCCGCTAGAGTGCTCTTCGCCGGGGGTCGACCCTGGTGACGCGAGGTTTCCTCGCCGTGGCCACTGCCGGCCGCATGATCTCTTGACCGAGCGCCCGCACGCAGCACCCGAACGAGGAGACCCACCCGTGAAGAAGACCCTGACCCTGGTGGGCGTGCTGGCGACGTCCGCCGCCCTGGCCCTGTCCGGCTGCGCGCAGGCCCCCGGCACCGATCCGGGCGCCTCGGCCGCGCCGAGCGGTGCGGCCTCGTCCGGCGGGACCGACGCCGCGGGCTTCAAGGCCTGCATGGTGTCCGACTCGGGCGGCTTCGACGACAAGTCGTTCAACCAGACCGCGTACAAGGGCCTCACCGACGCAAAGACCATGCTCGGCATCGAGACCGGCCAGGTCGAGTCGAACGCCGCCGCCGACTACGCCAAGAACGTCCAGTCGATGGTCGACGCGAAGTGCAACATCATCGTCACCGTCGGCTTCGCGCTGAGCGACGACACCCTGGCCTCCGCCAAGGCCAACCCGAGCATCAAGTACGCGATCGTCGACAACAACGACCCGACGACCTACCCGGCCGCCACGAACCTCAAGCCGCTGGTCTTCAACACCGCGCAGTCCAGCTTCCTCGCCGGCTACCTCGCCGCGGGCATGAGCCAGACCAAGAAGGTCGCCACCTTCGGCGGGCAGAAGTTCCCGACCGTCACGATCTTCATGGACGGCTTCGCCCAGGGCGTGGAGTACTACAACACCCAGAAGAAGGCCGACGTCCAGGTCCTCGGCTGGGACTCGGCCAAGCAGGACGGCCAGTTCGTCGGCAGCTTCGAGGACCAGAAGGGCGGCCAGCGCGTCGCCCAGGGCCTCATCAGCCAGGGGGCCGACATCGTCCTCCCGGTCGCGGGTCCCGCGGGCCTCGGCGCCCTCCAGGCCACCAAGGCCAGCGGCGGCAAGGCCAACGCGATCTGGGTCGACACCGACGGCTGCGTGAGCGCCGAGACCTACTGCTCGAGCATCATCACGAGCGTCACCAAGGGCCTCGACGTCTCGGTCACCGACGCGATCAAGGCGGCCAAGGACGGCTCGTTCGACAACAAGCCGTACGTCGGCACGCTGGAGAACGACGGGACCGGCCTCGCACCGTACCACGACTTCGACGCCAAGGTCCCGGCCGAGCTGAAGACCGAGGTCGACGCCCTCAAGGCCGACATCGTCGCGGGCAAGATCACCATCGAGTCCAAGTCGCAGCCCACCTCCTGAGGTGACTGCTTCCTCCTCCGAGGTCGTGGACCCCGCACCGCCGCCCGCCACCGGGCTGGCGCTGCGGGGCATCACCAAGCGCTTCGGCTCGCTGGTGGCCAACGACGGCGTCGACCTCGACATCGTGCCGGGCGAGATCCACTGCCTGCTCGGGGAGAACGGCGCCGGCAAGTCGACGCTGATGAACGTCCTCTACGGGCTGCTGAGCCCCGACGAGGGCCAGATCTTCGTCGACGGCTCGCCGGTGGTGATCCGCAACCCGAAGGAGGCCATCGCCGACGGGATCGGCATGGTCCACCAGCACTTCATGCTGGTCGAGGTCTTCACCGTCGCGGAGAACCTGGTGCTCGGACGCGAGGGCGGCATCGGCCTGAGCATGGGCCGCGCCCGCCGTACGGTGCGCCAGCTGTCCGAGCGCTACCGCTTCGACGTCGACCCCGACGCGGTGGTCGAGGACCTGCCCGTCGGGGTCCAGCAGCGGGTGGAGATCCTCAAGGCCCTCGCCAACGACGCGCGGTTCCTGATCTTCGACGAGCCCACCGCGGTGCTGACGCCGCAGGAGATCGACGAGCTGATCGACGTCATGCGTGCGCTGCGCGACGAGGGCAAGGCCGTCGTCTTCATCACCCACAAGCTCCGCGAGGTCCGCGAGATCGCGGACAAGATCACCGTCATCCGGCGCGGTGCGGTGGTCGGCACCGCCAGCCCCGAGGACTCCGAGGCCCGCCTCGCCGAGCTCATGGTCGGCCGCGCGGTCAACCTGGTCGTCGACAAGGAGCCCGCGCAGCCCAGCGCTGCGGCCCGGCTCCAGCTGTCCGGCGTCTCCGTCGCCAACGCCGCGGGCCAGGTCGTCGTCGACGACCTCGACCTCGACGTGCACGGCGGCGAGATCGTCTGCGTCGCGGGCGTCCAGGGCAACGGGCAGAGCGAGCTCGCCGACGCCCTGCTCGGCACCCTGCCCGTCACCTCCGGCTCGATCACCCTGGACGGCAGACCGATCAGCGGGCGTACGCCGAAGGAGATCATCGACGCCGGCCTCGGCTTCGTGCCCGAGGACCGCCAGCACGACGGCTTCGTCGGCAGCTTCACCGTCGCCGAGAACCTCGTCCTCAACACCTACGACGAGGCCCCGTACGCCCACGGCATCCGTCTGGACCTCGGCCGGATCCGCGACAACGCCGACGAGCGGGTGGGGGAGTTCGACATCCGGACGCAGACCATCGACACCCCCGTCAGCTCGCTGTCGGGCGGCAACCAGCAGAAGGTCGTCCTCGCCCGGGAGCTGTCCCGGCCCCTGGCCGCGCTCGTCGCGAGCCAGCCGACCCGCGGCGTCGACGTCGGCGCGATCGAGTTCCTGCACTCGCGCCTGGTCGCCGAGCGCGACCGCGGCACCGCGGTCCTCATCGTCTCCACCGAGCTCGACGAGGTCGCCGCGCTCGCCGACCGTGTGGCCGTCATGTACCGCGGCCGCATCGTCGGCGTCGTCCCCCCGGACACCTCGCGGGAGGTCCTCGGCCTGATGATGGCGGGCGTGCCCGCCGACGAGGCCCTCGCCACGGCGTCTCCCGGGCGCACGTCTCCCCAACCCGTCGAAGGGCAGCGATGAGCACCACCACGGCCCCGAGGCCCACGGCGCCGAGACCCGCACCGCGTCCGCGGCCGCGCAAGCCGTTCCCGTGGACCGACGTGGTCACCACCGTCGCCGCGTTCGTGCTCGCGTTCCTCGTCGGCGCCGTGCTGATGATCGTGTCCGACACCGAGGTGCGCTCGAAGTTCACCTACTTCTTCGCGCGACCCTCGGACGCCGTCGTCGCGTCGCTCGACAAGGTCGGGGGCGCGTACGGGGCCCTCGTCGCCGGGTCCGTCGGCGGCTACGGGCCGATCACCGAGACGACCGCGCAGGCCGCACCGCTGATCTGCGCCGGGCTCGGCGTCGCGCTCGCCTTCCGGGCGGGGCTGTTCAACATCGGCGCCCAGGGCCAGGCGATCATCGGCTCGATCTTCGCCGCGTACGTCGGCTTCAGCTTTCACCTGCCGCCGGGGATCCACCTCCTGGTCGCGGTGGTCTTCGGGCTCCTCGGGGGTGCGATCTGGGGCGGGCTGGTCGGCTGGCTCAAGGCCGGGGCCGGGGCGCACGAGGTGATCGTCACGATCATGCTCAACTACGTCGCCGCCGGGCTGCTCGACTACCTCCTCACCACCACCGTGTTCCAGCGCCCGGGCCGGACCGACCCGATCTCGCCGATCGTCGACTTCAGCGCCACCTTCCCGCGCCTGGTCGGGGGCCAGCTCCACCTCGGCTTCGGCCTGGCGATCCTGGCCGCCGTCTTCGTCTGGTGGTTCCTGGAGCGGTCCACGACCGGCTTCGCCATCCGCGCGGTCGGGGCCAACCCGCACGCCGCGGCCACGGCGGGCATGAGCGTCGCGCGGACCACGATCATCACGATGGCCGTCGCCGGTGGCCTCGCGGGCCTCGCCGGCGTCCAGGCAGCCCTCGGCCCGTCCGCGTCGGGGCTGCCCGTGCCGCTCTCGGCCGGCATCGTCGGCTCGATCGGCTTCGACGCCATCACCGTCGCCCTGCTCGGCCGGTCCACGCCGCTCGGCACCGTGCTGGCCGGGCTGCTCTTCGGGGCCCTGCACGCCGGTGGCCTGGCCATGCAGAGCGTCGCGCAGACGCCACTCACCCTGACCACGGCGCTGCAGGCGCTGATCGTCCTCTTCGTCGCCGCCCCCGCGCTGGTCACGAAGCTGATCCCGTTCGTCCGGACCCGCAAGGCCCACGCGTCCGGTCCCGTGCCCGAGGGAGGCCTCGCGTGACCGCCCTCGACCCCGCCCCGCGGACGGACGCCGCGTCCTCGACCGCCCTCCCGTCCGCCGAGGTCGTCGAGTCGGGCGAGAAGCGGCGCCAGCGGCTCTCCACCGGCGTGCTCATCGGCGTCGTCGGGGTGCTGCTGCTGATCGCGCTGGGCTCGACGCGGGGGGAGGCGCGCTTCGCCCTGTCCGACGCCTTCGACGAGGTCCAGCTGCCGACCGTCCCGCTGCCCGGCGTCGCGACGGTCGTCGTCTGCGCGGTGCTGTGCCTCGCCGCGGCGGCCGCGTTCCTCAGCGGCCGGGTCCGCGGTCGGTGGGCCGTCATCGCCGCCGTCGTCGCGGGCGTCGCCGTCCTGCTCGGCTTCCTGACCTGGGCGGCCGCCGGACGGGACCTGCCGTTCCCGGTGAGCAACCAGTTCGCCGGCACCCTGTCGCTGGCCACGCCGCTGGTCTTCGGCGCCCTGTGCGGCGTGCTCTGCGAGCGGGCCGGCGTGGTGAACGTGAGCATCGAGGGCCAGTTCCTCGCCGCCGCCTTCGCAGCCGCCGTCGTCGGCAGCATCACCCAGTCCGTGCCCGCCGCGATGATCGCCGCGGTCGTCGCCGGGCTGGCCATGGCCGCCCTGCTGGCGCTGTTCTCGATCAACTACCTGGTCAACCAGGTCGTCCTCGGCGTCGTGCTCAACCTGCTCGCCGTCGGCGTCACGGGCTTCCTCTTCGACCAGCTCGTGCAGCCAGCGTCCAGCACGTACAACAACGCCCCGGTCCTGGAGCCCATCGCGATCCCCGGGCTCTCGTCGATCCCGTTCTTCGGCCGGGTGCTCTTCGACCAGAACGTCCTCGCCTACCTCGCGATCATCGCCGTCGTCGTGGTCTGGGTCCTGCTCTACCGCACGACCTGGGGCCTGCGGGTCCGGTCGGTGGGGGAGCACCCGCAGGCCGCGGACACGGTCGGGATCAGCGTCCGCGGCGTCCGCTGGTCGGCGGTGCTGGCGGGTGGCGTGCTCGCCGGGCTGGGCGGCTCGTTCTTCACCCTGGCCTCGACGGGGCAGTTCACCAAGGAGTTCACGGTCGGCAACGGGTTCATCGCCCTCGCCGCCCTGATCATGGGCCGCTGGCGGCCGGTGCTGGCGACGATCATGTGCCTGTTCTTCGGCTTCGTGACCCAGATGGCCTCGCAGCTGCAGACCCTCAGCACCCCGATGCCGAGCCAGCTGCTGCTCGTCCTGCCCTACATCGCCACGATCATCGCCGTCGCCGGGCTGGTGGGTCGCGTACGCCCGCCCGCGGCCGACGGAGTCCCCTATGAGAAGTGACGAGATCGACTGGGACCTCCTGCGGGCGCGGGCGGTCGAGATGATGGAGCGGGCGTACGCGCCGTACTCGGGCTACCCGGTCGGTGCGGCCGCGCTCGTCGACGACGGTCGGCTCGTCGGCGGCTGCAACGTCGAGAACGCCGCGTACGGGGTCACGCTCTGCGCCGAGTGCGGGCTCGTCTCCGACCTCGTCTCCGGCGGCGGGGGGCGGCTCGTCGCGTTCAGCTGCTGCGACGCCAACGGCGAGCGCCTGATGCCGTGCGGCCGGTGCCGTCAGCTCCTGTGGGAGCACGGCGGCGCCGAGCTGCTCGTCGACACCCCGGCTGGCGTCCTGCCCATGACCGAGGTCCTCCCGCAGGCCTTCGGGACGGAGGACCTGGCCAAGGTCGGTCCGCGAGAGACTGACCCACATGCCTGAGCTCGATGTCGAACGCCTCCGCGCGCTGCCCAAGGTCTCGCTCCACGACCACCTCGACGGCGGCGTGCGCGCCGCGACCGTCCTGGAGCTGTCCGCCGAGGTCGGGCACGAGCTGCCGCCGGCCGCGGCCGCCGGTGCGGAGGCCCTCGGGCGCTGGTTCGTCGAGGCCGCCGACTCCGGCTCGCTGGTCCGCTACCTCGAGACCTTCGAGCACACCGTCGCGGTCATGCAGACGCGGGAGAACCTGCGCCGCGTCGCCCGGGAGTTCGTCGAGGACCTCGCCTCCGACGGTGTCGTCTACGGCGAGACGCGCTGGGCGCCCGAGCAGCACACGCAGCAGGGGCTGACCCAGGCCGAGGCCGTCGCCGCCGTGTCGGAGGGTCTCCGCGACGGGATCGAGGCGAGCCGGGCCCGGGGCCGCACGATCGTCGTCCGCCAGCTGCTCACCTCGATGCGTCACGTGGAGCCCAACCTCACCGCCGCCGACCTGGTCCTGGCCGACCGGAGCGGGACGGTCGCGGGCTTCGACATCGCGGGCGCCGAGGACGGCTTCCCGCCCGAGCGCTTCCTCGCCTCGTTCGTCCACCTCCGCACGCACGGCTGGCCGTACACGATCCACGCCGGCGAGGCCGCCGGCGTCGACTCGATCGCCGGCGCCGTCCTCGCCTGCGGCGCCAACCGGGTGGGGCACGGGGTGCGGATCGTCGAGGACATCACCGGCCTGGACGGGGACGCCGCGCTCGGGTCGGTCGCTGCGTACGTCCGCGACCGCCGGGTCCCGCTCGAGCTGTGCCCGTCGTCGAACGTCCAGACGGGCGCCGTGCCCTCGGTGGCCGCCCACCCGATCGCCCGTCTCGACGAGCTCGGGTTCCTGGTCACCGTCAACTGCGACAACCAGCTGATGAGCGGCACGACCCTGACCCGCGAGATGGGCCTGCTGGTCAGCGAGCTGGGCTACGACCTCGCCGGCCTGCGCCGCCTGACCCTCAATGCCGCCGAGAGCGTCTTCTGGTCCTACCCCGAGCGCCGTCGCCTCATCGAGGACGTGATCCTCCCGGCCTACGGGTGAGCCGGGCCCCGCGCATCGCTCCCTACCGGGTGTCGTACCGGCTCGCGCTCGGGCCGGACGGATCGGTCTACCGCGTACGGGACGTGACCACCGAGCAGCCCCACCTGCTCGTCGTGTCCGCCGAGGACGAGCGCACGGCGACCGACCGGGTGGCTGCGCGGCTCGCCGGGCTCGACCCGGACCTCGTGGTCCGCACGGGCGCCGGCGAGCAGCTCTGGGCCGTGCTGCTGCCGGAGCAGGAGCAGCGGGCGGTGGAGCTCGTGGGTCTCGGCGGCGTCCCGCGGCAGAACTGGCTGACCGACGGGCGGGGCTGGCCGTCACGGCACACGCGGTCCTGGTCGCTGGTCGTCCTCCGCACGGTCCTGGCCCTCGTGGTGCTCGGCGTGCTCCTCTGGGTCGGGCACCTGCTGCGGACCTAGCCCGGTCTCTCGGACCGTGGGCCCTGGGTCCCGAGCCTCAGGCCACGCCGGTGCGCAGCAGGTCGACGAACACCGCGGACGTGGTCTCCACCTGCGCCACCGGGACGTTCTCGTCCGGGCCGTGCGCGAGGCGGACGTCGCCGGGGCCGTAGTGCAGCGTCGGGACGCCGGCCCCGTTGTAGAGGCGGAGGTCGCTGCCCCACGGCGCGCCCAGCACCCCCGGGACCTCACCGCCCGTCACCGCCGCGTGCGCCGCGCCGACCTGGGCCGCGAACGGGTGCCCCGTCGGCAGGTGACCGCCCGCGAACCGGCCGCCCGGCCACGTGACCACCGGCGGGTGGTCGCGCAGGTACGGGTGCTCGTCCGCCGCCTCGGCGACCGCGGCCTCCAGCTCCGCCCTTGCCGCCGCCGGGTCCTCCTCGACCCGGAGGCCGTAGCGGCCCTCCGCGACCAGGCGGTCGGGCACGCTGCTGGCCCAGTCGCCGGCCTGCAGCCGTCCGACCGAGAGCGGGTAGGGCACGGGCAGGTGGTCCAGCAGCGGCTCGCGGACGCGGTTGCGCCGCTCGGACAGCCGGGCCAGCGCAGCGTGGAGCGGCAGGTAGGCGTCGATCGCCGACACCCCGGCGTACGCGGTGCTGCCGTGGGTGGCGAGGCCCGGCACCTCGAGGCGGAACGTGAGCGACCCGGCGTTCGCCGTCACGAGCCCGAGGTCGGTCGGCTCGGGGATCACGCACGCCCGGCCGCTGTGACCGCGGACCAGGGTCGCGTACGCGCCCAGCCCGCCGTCCTCCTCGCCGACCACGCAGTGCACCGCGAACGGCGGCACCCCGGCGACGTCGGGTCCCAGCGCCGCGACCGCGCCGAGGACGGCGGCGAGCCCGCCCTTCATGTCGCACGCGCCGCGGCCCACGAGGCGGCCGGCGGAGACGACCGGCGCGTACGGCGCCCCGCTCCAGGCGGTCAGGTCGCCGGGCGGCACCACGTCGACGTGGCTGGACAGCACGAGCCCGACGTCCTCGCCGGGCTGGTTGACCGCGACGAGCCCCCACGCCTCGGACCGGTCGACCTCCTCGCCGGGGTAGCCCGGGTCTGAGCGCAGCGCGTCGAGGTCGAGCGGCCAGAGGTCGACGGTCAGCCCGAGGTCGCCCAGCCGCTCTGCGAGCAGGTGCTGGATCCCCACCTCGTCCGCGGAACCACCCTCGCTCGGCACGGCGACCAGGTCGCGCAGGATCCCCTCGACGGGTGGTGGGAGCGGCACGGTCCGATCATGGCGGACGACGATGAGCATCCGTCACCGAGTACGGGGCCTGATCCGCATCGTTCCGCCCGAAGGGCGTCAGCCCATCGACTTCTGGCCGTCGATCGTCTCGCGCAGGATGTCGGCGTGGCCGGCGTGCTGGGCGATCTCGGCCACCAGGTGGATGAACACGCGCCGGTTGCTCCAGACCTCGTCCGGCGGGAACCACGGCGCCTGCGGCAGCGGGTGCGTCTCGTCCAGGTCGACCTCGCGCACGAGGGCGTCGGTCCGCGCGGCCACCGCGTCCCACGCGGCGATCGCGCCCGCGAGCGTCTCGTCGGGCAGCAGGCGGAACCCGTCCTTGAACGCCTCGAACAGCGCCGGGTCCGGGTTCTCCCAGTCGATCTCCTGGCCACCCTGCGGACCGTGCTCGACGAAGTCCAGCCACTGCGCCACGGTGGCCGTGACGTGCTTGACCAGGCCGCCGAGGCTCAGCGCGCTCACGGTCGGGGTCAGCCGGGCCTGCTCGTCGTCCAGCCCCTGCACCGTGACCAGGAACAGGCCGCGGTGCTTCGTGAGGACGGCGACGATCTCGTCGCGCTCGGTGCTGCTCATCTGCGTCTCCTTCGGGCTCGATCAGGACGAGACCCACGCTAGGACCCATTGCGGCCACTTCCTGACCGCGATGGCCGCAGACTCAGCGCATGGCGAACACCAGCTCGCGCACCCTGCGCCTGCTCTCCCTGCTGCAGACCCGGCGCTGGTGGCCCGGACCGCTGCTCGCGGAACGTCTCGACGTGTCGCCGCGGACCCTGCGCCGCGACGTCGACCGGCTCCGCGAGCTCGGCTACCCCGTGGACGCCGCGCCCGGGGTCGAGGGCGGGTACGCGCTCGCGGCCGGGACCGCCCTGCCGCCGCTGGTCGTCGACGACGAGGAGGCCATGGCGCTCGCGGTGGCGATCCAGTCCCAGCTGGTCGCCGGCACCGGGGGAGAGGCGGCCGTCCGCGCGTTCACGAAGGTGGTGCAGGTGATGCCGCGCCGGCTGCGGCTCCGCCTCGACGCCGTGCAGGCCGCGACCACGCCGGCGCGGTGGGGCGACGAGCCGACCGAGCACCTCGACCACGAGGTGCTCGCCGTGCTCGCTCTCGCCTGCCGCGACGGTGAACGCGTCCGCTTCAGCTACGCGACGGTGTCCCGAGGGTCCTCCTTCCGGCGCCTGGAGCCCTTGCGGCTCGTGCCGCTCGGCCGACGCTGGTACCTCGTCGGCTACGACCTGGACCGGGCGGACTGGCGGACGTTCCGGATCGACCGGATCAGCGCCGCGGAGGGGACCGGGGTGCCCTTCGCGCCGCGTACGCCGCCCTTCGACGACGTCGCCGCGTTCGTCCTCGCCGGCGTGCAGGGGGCCGAGGCCCGCGGTGCCGGGACCCATGAGGTCGAGGCGGTCGTCGAGGCCCCGGCGGCCGCGGTGACCGCACGGATCGGGGGCTGGGCCCGGGTCGAGGAACGGACCGACCAGACGTGCACGTTCCGGATGGAGACCGACGACCTCGGGCGCGCACTGATCGCCCTTGCCATGATCGGCGCCCCCTTCACCGTCGTCCGCCCGCCCGAGCTCGCCACAAGGGTCCGGGCCTGGGCCGACCGCTTCACCGCTGCCGCGCGGAACTCGGAGGCTGCCGCCGTCGCGCACGACTAGGCTCGACCGTCGTGGCTCGCATCCTGACCGCTGTCGCCTGGCCGTACGCGAACGGCCCCCGACACATCGGTCACGTCTCCGGTTTCGGTGTTCCCTCCGACGTCTTCAGCCGCTTCATGCGGATGAGCGGGCACGACGTCCTGATGGTGTCGGGCACGGACGAGTTCGGCACCCCGATCGGCGTCCAGGCCGAGCGCGAGGGGCTGACCAACCGCGAGGCGGCGGACAAGTACAACCGCGTGATCGTCGAGGACCTGCAGGGGCTCGGGCTCTCGTACGACCTCTTCACCCGCACGACGACGCTGAACCACGCGGCCGTCGTGCAGGAGCTGTTCCTCGCGCTGCACAAGAACGGCTACGTCGTGGCCAAGGTGCAGATGGGTGCGCTCAGCCCGTCCACCGGCCGCACCCTGCCGGACCGCTACATCGAGGGCACCTGCCCGATCTGCGGCTACGGCAGCGCGCGCGGCGACCAGTGCGACAACTGCGGCAACCAGCTCGACCCGATCGACCTGATCGACCCGAGGTCCAAGATCAACGGCGAGACGCCCGAGTTCGTCGAGACCGAGCACTTCTTCCTCGACCTGCCCTCGCTGGCCGGCTCGCTCAGTGCGTGGCTCGCGACCCGGACCGACTGGCGGCCCAACGTGCTCAAGTTCAGCGAGAACCTCATCGCCGAGCTCAAGCCGCGCGCCATCACCCGCGACATCGACTGGGGGGTGCCGATCCCGCTCGACGGCTGGCGCGACCAGCCGATGAAGCGGCTCTACGTCTGGTTCGACGCGGTGATCGGCTACCTCTCCGCCGCGATCGAGTGGGCGAAGCGGTCGGGCGACCCCGAGGCCTGGCGCCAGTGGTGGACCGACCCCGAGGCCCGGAGCTACTACTTCATGGGCAAGGACAACATCGTCTTCCACTCGGTGATCTGGCCGGGCATCCTGCTCGGGCAGAACGGCGAGGGCGACCACGGCGGCGAACCGGGCGGCTTCGGCGTGCTCGACCTGCCCAGCGAGGTCGTCTCGAGCGAGTACCTGACGATGAGCGGCGCGAAGTTCTCCACCAGCCGCAACCAGGTCATCTACGTGGGCGACTTCCTGCGCGAGTTCGGCCCGGACGCGCTGCGCTACTTCATCGCCGTCGCGGGTCCGGAGACCACCGACTCCGACTTCACCTGGGACGAGTTCGTGCGCCGCACCAACTTCGAGCTGGCGAACGAGTGGGGCAACCTGGTCAACCGCTCGATCTCGCTGGCCTGGAAGAACAACGGGGCGATCCCGGAGCCGGGCGAGCTGCACGACGTCGACCGCGCGCTGCTGGAGACCGCGGCGCAGTCGTACGAGACGGTCGGCGGCCTGCTCGGGCGCAACCGGTTCAAGGCCGCGATCAGCGAGGCGATGCGGCTGGTGCAGTCGGCCAACCGCTACCTCTCCGAGACCGAGCCGTGGAAGCTCAAGGACGACCCGGCCCGGCGCGACACCGTCCTGCACACCGCGCTCCAGGTCGTCAGCGACGCGAACACGATGCTGACCCCGTTCCTGCCGCACGCGGCGCAGAAGGTGTTCGAGGCGCTGGGCGGCGAGGGAGTGTGGGCCGCGCAGCCGGAGATCCGGACGGTCGCCGAGGAGGGCGGCCCGGACTACCCGGTGCTGATGGGCGACTACGCGAACGAGCAGGCCGTCTGGGCCAGCCGCCCGATCGTCGTCGGCACGCCCCTGGTCAAGCCGACGCCGCTGTTCACCAAGCTCGACGAGGAGCTCGGCCGGACGGGTCCCTCCTGGGCCCCAATTGCCCCTCCCGCCTGACCGGCGTCAACCTCTCCCAAGCCGAGTCCCCTCTGGCCTCAGGACTTTCACGTCAACGTGAAAGTCCGGTACTCACCACGGCAGATATGCCGTGGTAAGTGCCGGTTTTTCACGTGAACGTGAAAGTCCTGTGACTCGCGCTCCGGTACGGGGGAGCGTGCCGGAAGCGGACGCCAGGGCAGGAGGCGCACCTGCGCGTACGAGGGTCGCGTCCTAGCATCAGACGCATGACCGACGTCGCTCAGACCAGGCCCGGACCGTCCCTCGAGGGCCTCGACGAGGAGGCCCGCGCGATCGTCGCGGGGCTCTACGGCGACGGGATCGTCGCGCGCCAGGGAGCCTTCTCCACCGCGTGGGTCGACCAGCTGAACGAGGACGTGCTGGCCGCGTTCGAGGAGGCCCGGCAGCGCGAGGGCGGGGCGGTCAGCCGTGGCCCGAACCGCTACTACGTCGAGGTGCACCCCGAGCAGCTGCGGGGCTTCGTCGACCTGGTGACGCACCCATGGGTGACGAAGGTCTGCGAGACCGTGCTGGGGCCCGACTACGAGATCGTGGAGATCGGCTTCGACATCCCCTTCGCCGGGGCCAAGGACCAGCCGTGGCACCGCGACTTCCCGTCGCCGCCGGAGACGTACGAGCAGGGCCGGCTCACCTCGCTCGCCTTCAACGTGACCACGGTCGACACCACCGAGGACATGGGTCCCTTCAACATCTCGCTGGGCACCCAGTTCGAGGCCGGGCTCGAGTTCGACCACCAGCAGTTCCCGGACCGCGCCGAGTGGCCGCGCTACGAGGCGGGCAGCGTCTACAAGACGCCCCAGCGTGGCGACGTCTCGGCCCGCTCCGCCCTGACGATCCACCGCGGCACGGCGAACCGCTCCGAGCTCGCCCGCCCCGTCGTCGTCCTGGGCGTCGACGCGCCGGGCGCCGGGCACGACGCGCTGCACGACCCGATGGTCACGCGGGCCTTCCACGACGCGCTGCCGCCCGAGCTGCGCCGCCACCTGCACGCGCGCGTGGTGGACGAGCTCGTGCCGATCGTGCAGAAGCACGACATCGAGGGCCTGGTGATGGGGTAGGCCCCCGAGCTCCCCGAACGCCCCGCCGTACGCGGTCCCGCCTCGTACGGTGGGCTCGTGACCGCGCCGACCCTCTCGCCCCTGCCCGACGCCCTGCTGACCCTGCTGCGCGGGACCGCGCCCTGCTTCGTCGCGACAGTGATGCCCGACGGCTCGCCGCAGCTGACCGAGACCTGGGTCGACACCGACGGCGAGCACGTGGTGATCAACACCGTCGAGGGCTTCCAGAAGGTGCGCAACCTGCGCCGCGACCCCCGCGTCTCGCTCAACGTCTGCGACCCGACGGACGTCAGCCGCTACTACGAGGTCCGCGGGCACGTCGTCGACATCACCGCCGAGGGCGGCTGGGAGCACATCGAGCAGCTCTCGCAGCGCTACACCGGCGGTCCGTACCAGAACTACGGCGGCCGCCCGAGCGTCCGCCTGATCGTCACGATTGCCGTCGACAAGGTGCGTTCGCCCTACTGAGCCCGGCCCGCGGGTCGCCCGCAGGCTTCGTCCGCTAGACTATACATAGTCAGGCTAACGAACGAGAGCGAAGGACCGCGGTGATGACCGGCACGACGACCACGACGAGGAGCGCGGAAGCGCCCCCCAGCATCCTGCGGCAGCCGAAGTCGGTCTGGGCCGTGGCGTTCGCGTGCGTCATCGCGTTCATGGGGATCGGCCTCGTCGACCCGATCCTGCCGGCGATCAGCGCCCAGCTCGGCGCCACGACGGCCCAGACGGAGCTGCTGTTCACCAGCTATCTGCTCGTCACCGGCCTCGCGATGTTCTTCACGAGCTTCGTCTCCAGCCGGCTCGGCGCCAAGCCCACGCTGCTCGTCGGTCTGGCCCTGATCGTGCTCTTCGCCGCGCTGGCCGGCGCGAGCGGCTCGGTGAACGAGGTCATCGGCTTCCGGGCGGGCTGGGGGCTCGGGAACGCGCTGTTCATCTCGACCGCGCTGGCCACGATCGTCGGCGCGGCGAGCGGCGGCGCCGACCGCGCGATCATCCTGTACGAGGCCGCGCTCGGCCTGGGCATCGCCATCGGCCCCCTGCTGGGTGGAGCGCTGGGCAGCATCAGCTGGCGGGGGCCGTTCTTCGGCACTGCAGTGCTGATGGGCGTCGGGCTGCTGGCCATCGTCGTGCTGCTGGGGAAGATCCCCGCGCCGACCACTCGGGTGCCGCTGTCCGCCACGTTCCGAGCGCTGCGGAACCCGGCGCTGCTGACCCTCGGGCTGACGGCGCTCTTCTACAACTTCGGCTTCTTCTCCCTCCTCGCCTACACGCCCTTCCCGCTCGAGACCGCGGCGAAGAGCGCCGGCTACGCCGACTTCGGCGCGCACGAGCTCGGCCTGATCTTCTGCGGCTGGGGGCTGTGCGTGGCCATCACCTCGGTCTTCGTCGCGCCGCGGCTGACGGCCCGTCTCGGGCGGCAGCGGACCCTCTACGCGATGCTCGTGCTGCTGGCCCTCGACCTGGCCGCGATGGCCGTGCTCGTGGACCGGCTCTGGGTGCTGGTCGGCTGCACCATCGGGGGCGGCCTCTTCCTCGGCGTGATGAACACGGTGCTGACGGAGTCGGCCATGGAGGCCACGGAGCTGCCCCGCGCCGTCGCCTCGTCGACCTACTCCGGCATCCGCTTCGTCGGAGGCGCCATCGCCCCGGCCCTGGCCGGCGTGCTGGCCGCGGCCATCAGCCCGGCCGCTCCGTACGTGGTCGGCGCGGCTGCGCTCGTCGTCGCGATCGGCGTCCTGCTGGTCGGTCGGCAGCACCTGGCGCACCTCGACGCCCACCCCGAGCCGGAGCCGGTGGACGAGCAGGCGGCCGTCCTCACCGCCGCCGACAGCTGAGCGGCCCGCGGATCGTCGTACCCCTGGGGAGCGCTAGTCGCGGAACGCGGTGACCACCGCGGCCATGTCGTCGGCACCGTGCCCCTGCGCGGCGGCGGCGTCGAAGCAGGCCACGACCGCCTCGGTCAGCGTCGTCCGGGTCCCGGACTGCTCCTCGACGGCCCGGATCAGCCCCAGGTCCTTGCGGACCCCGTCGAGCGCGAACGACGCCGGGTACGCGTCCTTCAGCATCATCGCGCCCTTCAGGTGCACGTACGGCGAGTCGCTCGCACCCCCGTCGAGGGCGTCCAGGAACAGCTGCGGGTCGAGCCCGAGCTGCGTGGCCAGCCCGACGGACTGACCCACCGCGGCGGTCAGGGTCCCGACGAACGCGTTGCAGACGAGCTTGAGCGCCGACCCGCGGCCGGGCTCGGTGCCAACCCAGATGGTCTTCGACCCCATGGCCTCGAACGCGGGGGCCACCCGCTCGCGCAGCTCCTTGGCGCCCGACGCCAGGAAGACCAGCGCGCCCTGCTCCGCCGGCTGCTTCGTCCCCAGCACCGGGGCGTCGACGAACGGGGCGCCGAAGCGGCTCGCCAGGTCGGCGACACGTTCCGTCCCCTCCGGCCCGATGGTGCTGCACTGCACCCAGACCGCCCCGTTCCCGGTCGCGGGGAGCGCCTCGGCCATGACCTCGAGCACGGCCTCGGTGTCGAAGAGCATCACCAGCACGACGTCGGCATCGGCGACCGCCTCGGCCGCGGTCGCGTACACCCGGGCGCCGTCGTCGGCCAGCGGTTCCGCCTTGTCGCGGGTGCGGTTCCACGCGTTCACCTCGATGTCGGCCCGCCGCAGCGACCGCACCATCCCCGCACCCATGACACCCGTCCCCAGGACCGCTGCTCGCATGCTCGTCATCCTTCCAGGGCTCCGGGGGCGACGGATGTGGGCTTCGGGCTGCGAAGGGCTCAGGGATCTCTTAGGGTTCCTATGCGCGGGGGCGACGGGCTCCCGCCTCAGCTCGAGGAGCCCCGTGTCCGATCTCGTGTCCGTCGCTGACGCCGCCGTCGTCCAGCGCCGCCGCTTCCTGCGCGGAGGGGCCCTGGCGGCTGCCGCCGCTGGAGGCGCCGTGCTGGCGACCGCCTCGTCCGCGGTCCCCGCCTCTGCCGCGACCGGGGACGACCTCAAGCTCGGCGCGCTCAACGACGCGGGCACGGCCACGACCGGCCTGAGCACCAGCGGCGAGAAGGTCGCGGCGCTCCAGCTGACCAACGCCAACGGCGCCACGTTGCGGCTGACCTCGTACGGCGAAGAGGTCGGCGACCTCGACCTGCCGATCGGGTCGATCGTCAACAGCGACTACGGCCCCTACATCAGCGTCTCGGACGGGGAGGGCGGCACGTACCTCAGCTATCTCGCCACCGCGGACGACGTCACGGCCCTGACGACGACCGCACCTGTCCAGCCGCGCCGGATCTGGGACTCGAAGGCCAAGAAGGGCACCGTCGTCGGCAAGTCGTCGTCCAAGGCGATCGACTCCAAGGGTCGGCTGGTGAAGGGCGAGTGGGTCGACCTCCGGGTCGCCGGGACGAACGAGGAGACCTCGCCGGTCGCGGCGTTCCTGACCCTGGCCAGCAGCGGGTCGAGCAAGGACGGCTTCTTCAGCGCCTACCTCCCCGGGGACCGGCCGACCGGGACGGTCTCGGCCTTCTTCCTCAAGGGCAAGACGATGTCCGGGACGGCGTACGCGGCGCTGGGGGTCGACGGCACGTCCTTCACGGTGCGCGTCTACGCGTCCCAGACGACGTACGTCACCGTCGACCTGAGCGGGCTGACGAGCTACGGCTTCCCCGGGCCCGACTACACCGGGGCGGCAGACGTGCGTCGGTCCGGTTCCTCGGCCCGTCGGGCTGCCGTCCGCAAGGCGCGCCGGGCCCGATGACCTGAGCCGGTCGCTGCCCCGGTCCTCGGACCAGGTCCGGGGCGGCGATCTGGCCAAATGTCAGCGCGGCACTCAGGTCTCTCTTATCGTTCGGGACGCGAGATATCCGCCCTCGCTTCCCCCGAACCCCCAGGAGCACTAATGTCCGACGTCCTCTCCGCCGCCGACGAAGCCGTCCTCCAGCGCCGCGGCTTCCTCCGAGGTGGAGCCCTGCTGGCGGCGGCAGCCGGTGGCGCTGTCGCGGCGAGCGCCACCAGTGCGCTCCCGGCCAGCGCAGCACCGTTGCCCTTCGGCGGGGCGTCGATCACGATCCCCGTCCCGCCGCAGCGGCTGCTCGACACGCGGAGCGCCGAGGGCCTGAAGGCCATCGTGGCGTCCTCCAAGGGGGCGCTGGACTCCAAGAACCGCCTCAAGGGGGGTGCCTGGATCGACGTGGCCGTCGCGACGACCGCCGAGGACCCGGAGCTGGACCTCGTCGCGGTGTTCGTCAACCTCAAGAGCCTCGCCTCGACCAAGGGCGGCTCGCTCGTGGTGAGCGAACCGGGCGAGAAGCCGACGGGCACGACGGTCACCTACCGCAAGGATGAGACGACCACGAACAGCGCGTTCGTCGGGCTCGGGACCACCGGCGACAGCTACACGGTCCGGATCTTCGCGACCTCCACCAGCCACGTCACGCTCGACCTGACCGGTGGCGAGCTCTTCTTCGACTCCTCCGTGCCCGTCATCGACGGGCGGAGCGCCAAGCGGACGAGCGCGACCCGCCTGCAGAAGGCGGTTCAGGCCGTCGAGCGCTGACCGAGCGCCCTGGTCTCGGGGCAGGCTCCGTCTCGGCTGCGACCAGCCGGGGCGGAGCACGTCCGGTCCTTCGACCGTCGCGCCACACTGGTGGCGTGGCCGTGCCGGAGGACAAGACCTGCGCGAGCTGCGGCCGTCGGATCGAGTGGCGGCAGAAGTGGGCCAAGAACTGGGACGACGTGCGCTACTGCAGCGACGCCTGCCGCCGTCGCAAGCTCACCTCGGTGGACGTCCGGCTGGAGGAGCTGCTCCGTGTGCTCGTCCGCAAGGGCGGCCGGCAGGGCGTCGACCCCGACGACGCCGCCCGCTGCGTCGACCCACAGGCGTGGCAGGCGCTGCACGAGCCCGCCCGCCGTGCCGCCCGTCGGCTCGTGGCGGCCGAGGTCGCGGTGATGGTGCAGAACGGACGGGTCGTCGACCCGTCGACGGCGAAGGGCGCCGTTCGGATCCGTCCGGCCTGAGCCCGCCGTTCGGGTCTTGCCCGGTGTGGTAAAACGTTTAAGAGAGCCTGGCTAAGCAAGCGGTCGGGTCTCGGGCTGCTGGCCGCGACGAAGCCGCCTCGCCCGTCCCCGTCGTCGAGCCCGATCGAGACCCCGCCACGTCTGCCGCACGCACGTCCACCCGCCTGCCCGTCGCCCTCGTCCTGCACCACCGGTTCTACCGGTCGGCGCTCCTCGCCCTCCTGCTGTCCGGGATGGCGACGTCCGCCGCGGTCCCGCAGCTCACGACGTTCTTCGTCACCGAGCTCGGTGCGACGCTGCCGCAGGCCGGGCTCTACTACCTCACCAACGTCACCGCGCCGGTCGTCGGCTTCGCGCTGGGCCGGCTGTCGGACCAGCGCCCGGACCGGCTGACCCTCTTCCGCCTGGGCGCCGTCGTCGGCGCGGTGGGCTGGACCGCCATGGGTCTCGTCACCTCGCTCTGGATGCCGTTCGTCATCAGCGTCGTCGCGCTCGGCGTCGCCGGGGCAGCCGGGGCCCAGGTGTACGCGGCCGTCCGCGACGAGCTGAGCCGCCGTACGGCCGAGCTCGCTCCCGGGCTGGACGTCCAGGTCATCTCCACCGTGCGGATGGGCTTCACCCTCGGCTGGGTCGTCGGGCCGGTCCTCGGCACGGTCGTCGGCAGCGTCCTGGGGCTGCGCGCCGTGCTCTTCATGACCGCCGCGCTCTCGCTCCTGCAGCTCGTCCCGATGATCGGGGTGCGGGCGCCGCGCTTCGTGGCGCCCACCGCGCCGGGCGTCGCTCCGACCCGGCGGGGTTCCCGACGGGCCCTGCTGCCGCTGCTCGCCTTCTGCGGGCTGGTGATGGTCGCGGCCAGCGGGGACACGGTCAAGTTCGCCTACCTGCCGCTCTACATGAGCGAGCAGCTCCACCTCCCGGCGGCGGTCCGGGGCGGCGTCATCGCCCTGCAACCCGTCTGCGAGCTGGCGCTCATGCCGCTGGCGGCGCGGCTGGCCGGCCGGTACGGACCGATGAAGGTCGTCATGGCGGGCACGGTCTGCGCCGTCGCCGCGCACCTCTGCTACGCGACGAGCACGACCGTGGTCGGCCTCGTCGTCGCCCAGGTGCTGCTCTCCGCGATGTGGGCCGGGATGGCCGGCCTCGGGGTGTCCGTGGCCCAGGAGCTCTACCCGAGCGGGGTCGGCGTGGCGTCGTCGACGTTCATGAGCTCGCTGGTCTTCTCCTCGACCTTCGGCGGGCTGCTCGGCAGCGCGTTCGTCTCCGGCCTCGGGATCCCGGGGGTCTTCGTGGTCCCCGCCGTGCTCAGCGCGCTCGCGCTGGTCGGGATGGCGGTCCTGGCTCGCCGCCTCGGCCGCCGTACGCAGGCGCCGGTCGAGGACCTGGTCGGCGCGGGCGTCTAGCGCTCAGGCGCGGGTGCCGCGCACGACGGCGAGCGCCTCGCCGAAGCCGACCGGGCGGCAGCCGTACGCCAGGGCGTGGGCGCGCAGTGCCGGCTCGGCCCGGAACAGGGCCAGCCCGCGCCGGAGGAGGACCGGGACCGGCTTGCGGTGCTCGGAGACGTCGCGGACGAAGCGGAAGAGCAGGGTCTGCAGGCGGGGCCGGTCGAGGTAGATCGCGTCCATCTCCAGGCCGGCCGCGCGGCAGGCCGGGACGAGGTCCGGGGCGAAGAGGCCTTCGGCCACGAACGTCGCTGCGTCCCCGAGCTCGACCGTGCGCAGCCCCGTACGGCGGCTGGTCGCGATGTCGTAGACGGGCACCTCCGCGGACCCGGTCCGGCAGAGCGACACCAGCGCCGCGAGCGCCGCCCCGGCGTCCCAGCTGCCCGGGTCGTCCCAGTCGACGGCGGGGGCCTCGTCGGCCCCCACCGTGGTGGTCGTCCGGGGGTTGGCCGGGTCGTCCTCGTCGCGGTAGAAGTCGTCGAGGTTGACCCGCGGGCAGGCGACCACGGAGACGAGCCGGGACTTGCCGCTCCCCGAGGGACCGGCGAGCAGGACGAGCGCGGGCACCGGGCGATCCTAGGCCCGCCCGGCGCCCGCGGGATCAGGCCGAGACGCGCGCCACCGAGCGCTCGAGGGCGGTGACGGCCTCGTCGAGCTCCTCCGCCGTGACGACCAGCGCCGGGCGGAAGCGGATGGAACGTTCGCCGCAGGGGAGGGCGACGACCTGCTCGTGCTCGAAGAGGTCCACGACCACGGAGTCGCGGGTCGTCCGGTCGGCGAGGTCGACGGCGGCGAAGAGGCCGCGCCCGCGCGGGTTGTCCATGACCGGCGAGCCGGCCGCGACGCGCTGCAGCCCCGCGAGGAGGTGCTCGCCCATGGCCGCGGCGTGCTCGAAGAGCCCGTCCGACTCCATGATCTCGAGCATCCGGCGAGACCGGACCATGTCGACCAGGCCGCCGCCCCAGGTGGAGTTGATCCGGCCCTGGACGACGAAGACGTTCTGCTCGACCTCGTCCACCCGGCCGCCGGCCATGATCCCGCCGACCTGCGCCTTCTTGGAGAACGCGACGACGTCGGGAGTCACGCCGAGCTGCTGGTAGGCCCACGCGTTGCCGGTCGTGCCGACGCCGGTCTGCACCTCGTCGAAGATCATCAGGGCGTCGTGGTCGTGGGCGAGCTGCTTCATCCGCGCGAAGAACTCGGGCCGGACGTGGTTGTCGCCGCCCTCGCCCTGGATCGGCTCGGCGATGAAGGCGGCGATGTCGTGCGGGTGGGCCCGGAACGCGCGCTCGGCCTGCTCCAGCGCGTGCGCCTCGGCGGCCTCGACCTCGTCCAGGTGGTCGGCGAGCGGGAAGCGCACGGCGGGCACGTCGATGCGCGGCCAGTCGAACTTCGGGAAGCGGTCGGTCTTGTTCGGCTCGGTGTTGGTCAGCGACATCGTGTAGCCGCTGCGCCCGTGGAACGCCCGGCTCAGGTGCATGATCTTGGTCCCGAGCTCACGGCTGCGGCCGTGGGACTCGTTCCAGCGGCTCTTCCAGTCGAACGCGACCTTGAGCGCGTTCTCGACGGCGAGCGCCCCGCCCTCGACGAAGAACAGGTGCGGCAGGGCCGGATCGCCCAGCACCCGCGCGAACGTCGCGACGAAGTCGGCGTACGCGGTGCTGTAGACGTCCGGGTTGGCCGGCTTGTGCAGCGCGACCTGGCCGAGCTCGGCGACGAAGCTCGGGTCGTCGGCCAGGCCGGGGTGGTTGAAGCCCAGCGGCGACGACGCGAAGAACGTGTAGAGGTCGAGGTAGCGCCGACCCGTGCGGGAGTCGACGATGCGCGAGCCGCGGCTGCGCTCGAGGTCGACGACGAGGGCGGCGGGGTCGGTCAGGAGGTGCGTGGCGAGCACCTCGTGCACCTCGGCGGGCGTCAGTCGGGTCTGTTCGGCCATGTCTGCTCCTTGGGTCGTGTCTGGCAGAAAGATATCCTGCCAGACCAGAGGAGCGCGGGAAAATCGGCGGGTGAGGCCCCGTACGACAAGAGTTAACCCGGCTGTGGCGGGACCGTCACGTGGGCGGCAGGGCGGCTCGGGGGTCGGCCAGCGGGAACTCGGGGTCCGGGGCGAGCGAGCCGTCGGGTGCGATGTGGTCGAAGATCTGGTGCACCAGCGTCAGGACGTGCGGGTCGTCGACCGTGTAGATCTGCCGGCGGCCGTCCCGGCGGGCGCTGACCAGCCCGGCGAGCCGGAGCTTGGTCAGGTGCTGGCTGGCCGTGGCGATGCTCACCCCGGCCTTCTCCGAGAGGGTGCCGACGTCGTGCTCCCCGGCGGCGGCCAGGGCGACCAGGTGCAGCCGCACCGGCGTCCCGAGCAGGGCGAACGTCCGGGCGGCGACGTCGAGCTGGTCACCGGTGGGCTCGGTCGTCACCCCCTGATCATGCCCGCCGCCCACCCCGGGTCAGGCGTCCGTGGCTCGCGTCACGTCACTTCGATACTTGCGCGAACGACGAAACGTGACAGGGTGGGGGCATGCGCGCGCTCCGACCGGTCCTCCTCTGCCTGCTGCTGGCGGTCCCTGCGGTCGCCCTGCGGCTCACCGGGACCGAGGTGGCCCCGGGCGTGGCCCTGCTGACGTTCGGGATCGCGGTCGTGGCGTCGTCGTTCGTGCTGGCCTGGGCGGCCGAGGCGGCCGAGGTCGACATCGCGGGCGGGCTGGCCATCGCCGTGCTCGCCGTGATCGCCGTGCTGCCCGAGTACGCGGTCGACCTCTACTTCGCCTACACCGCCGGCTCGCGCCCCGAGTACGTGCAGTTCGCCGCCGCCAACATGACCGGCTCGAACCGCCTGCTCCTCGGCCTCGGCTGGTCGCTCGTCGTGCTGCTGGCCCTCTACGTGGCCCGGCGGCGCACCGGCCGCCCGGTGAAGGAGCTCGTCCTCGACCCCGCGTACCGCATCGAGATCGGGTTCCTCGCGCTCGCGTCGCTGCTCGCGCTCGTCGTGCCCGCGACCGGGGAGATCCACCTCTGGCTGGGGCTCGTCCTGCTCGGTGTCTTCGTCTTCTACCTGGTCCGCATGGCGCGCTCGGGCTCCGACGACGAGCACGACCTCGTCGGACCCGCGGCCCGGATCGGCGCCCTGCCCACCCGCACGCGACGCATCACGGTGGTGGCCATGTTCGTGGTGGCCGCGCTGGTCATCCTGGCCTCGGCCGAGCCGTTCGCCGACGCCCTGGTGCACAGCGGCCAGGCGCTGGGGATCGACCAGTTCCTGCTCGTGCAGTGGCTCGCGCCGCTGTCCTCGGAGGCGCCGGAGCTGATCATCGCGATGATCTTCGCGCTGCGGGGCAAGGGCGGGGCCGCCCTCGGCCTGCTCGTGTCGGCCAAGGTCAACCAGTGGACGCTGCTCGTCGGCAGCCTGCCGATCGCCTACCTCGCCGGCGGCGGCTCGACCAGCCTGGTGCTGGACTCCCGCCAGGTCGAGGAGTTCGCCCTGACCGTCGCGCAGACCCTGATGGGGATCGCGGTGCTGATCACGCTGCGCTTCCCGCGCTGGGCCGCGTGGACCCTGCTGGCGCTGTTCGGGATCCAGTTCGGCGTGCCCGGGACGGGTGGCCGGCTGGTCCTGACCGGCGTCTACCTCGTGCTCGCAACGGTCGCGCTGGTGATCAACCGGCACAGCGTCCTGCCCACCCTCGCCGCGCCGTTCCGGCGGACGCAGAGCGTCGTCAGCGCGGCTGCGGCGGACGTCAGAGAGCTTCAGCCGAGCGGATCGGCGGGTCGGTAGGCCTCGCCCACCCCGGCCACGCCGGTCGCTGCCGCGGGAGGCAGCGCGCGACGAGGTCCAGCGCCGCCCGGACCGACGGGCGGGTCGAGGGGTCGGGCGCGGTGAGGCGCTCGACCGCGTCGGCCAGCGCGGCCGAGCCCGGACCCGGCCAACGTCGGGCCAGGGTCTCGCGGAGCACCGCGCCCACGCCGTAGACGTCCATGGCCGCGCTGACCGGCTCGCACGCCTCCATCTCGGGGCTGGCGTAGCCGAGCGTCCCCACGGGACGGCCCGCGGGCTGGCGGCTGCCCAGGCGACGGGAGCTGCCGAGATCGATCAGCACGGCGTGGCCGTCGCGGACCACGACGTTGGCGGGGGTGACGTCGAGGTGGGCGACCCCGCGGGCGTGCAGGGGCAGGAGCGCGCTGAGCAGCTGGCTGCCCAGCAGCGCCGCCGCCCCCGCGGGGATACGACGACGAGCCAGCAGGTCGTCGAGGTCGGAGCCGCCGACGTGCTCCTGCACGACGTACGGCAGCCCGGCGCCGAGGTCGTGGCGGTAGAGGTGCGGGAGGTGCGGGTGGAGGATGCCCTCCAGCGCCCGGACCTCGCGGCCGAGGGACGCCCGGGCGCGCGGGTGGTCGACCTGGTGCGGCCGCGGGAGCTTGACCACGACCGGGGCCCACAGGAGCCCGCACCAGCCCAGCCACGCCTCGCAGCGGCCACCGACCCCCAGCCGGCGCCACGCCTGCACGTCCGGGACCAGGGGTGCTCCCTCCGCCACGACCCAGACCGGGTCGCCGTCGTCGTCGACCTCGGTCGTCGAGGTCCGCTGCTCGACCGTCATCGCCTGCTCTTCCTCGTCAGAGATCTGGGGTGCCCCTCGTGCGTAGGACGGGCCGTCCCGGGGTGGGGACGGCCCGTCGGGTGCGTCAGGAGCGCGAACGGCTCCGGCTCCGGCTGCGGCTCCGGCTGCGCGAGCGGCCGTGCTTCCGGTCGGCCACGAGGGCCTTGATGCGGATGATCTTCATGCGTGTTCACCTCCTCGTGAGCTGGTGGACTGGTCGGACGTGCTGGCGAGCGGGCGTTCCCGGGGTCCGGGGCTGACCGCCCGACCCGTCAGGAGCGCGAACGGCTGCGGCTGCGGGACCGGCTGCGGCTGCGCGAGCGGCCGTGCTTCCGGTCGGCCGCGAGGCGCTTGATGCGGATGATCATGAGGTCATCACCCCCTCCCGGGTCTCGTGGCGGGCGACGGCACCGAGCGGTGCGGTCGAGCTCTGGGTCAGGTGGACGATGCGGTCGGCGACGCGCGCCAGGGCCGGGTCATGGGTCACCAGGAGGGTCGTGCGCCGGGCGGTCGTGGCCCGGACCGCGTCGATCACGTGCGCCGCGGAGGCCGCGTCGAGCGAGGCGGTCGGCTCGTCGAGCAGCACCAGCCGGGCCGGCGAGACGGCGGCCCGCGCCAGGGCGACCCGGCGTCGCTGACCGCCCGACAGCCGCAGGCCGCCCTCGCCCAGCGGGGTGTCGTAGGCCAGCGGCAGCCGGTCCACGAACTCGTCCACGTGGGTCCGGGCGCACGCCTCGACGACCTGGGCCCGGGTCGCGGTCCGCGACCCGAAGGCGACGTTCTGGGCGAGGGTCGCGTCCAGCAGCCAGGGGTCCTGCGGCACGTAGGCGATCTGCTCGCGGACGCTCTGCCGGGTCCAGCGGCGCAGGTCGGTGCCGTCGACCAGGATCGTCCCGGTCTCGGGGTCCCACAGCCGGAGGAGCAGCAGGAGCAGGGTGCTCTTGCCGACCCCGCTCGGGCCGAACAGGCACACGGTCTCGCCGCGCTCGATCGTCAGGTCCACGTCCGCGAGCACCGGGCGCCCGGGCTCGTAGCCGAACCCGACCCCCCGGAACTCCACCGGCCCGAGCAGCGCCGGGGCCACCACGGCCCCGGCCGCGTCGGGTCCCTCCGGCTCGGCCTCGAGGACGTCGTTGATCCGGTCGGCGCTCGCGCCGGCCCGGGCCCAGACGCCGGACAGGCGGGTGAGGGCGCGGACGGGGGAGTAGAGGTCGCGCAGGTAGCCGAGCACCACGAGCAGGCCGCCCGTGCTCAGCGACCCGTTAGTGACCTGGAGGCCGCCGGCGACCAGGACCAGGGCGGCGCCGAGCGCCAGCACGAGGTCGGCGTACGGGGTCCAGCGGGTCTCGACGTCGACGGCGGCGACGTTCGTCCGGAGCAGGTCGGCGTTCGTGCTGCCGAAGTCGCCGACCGCGCGGTCGACGCGGCCGAAGGCCTGGACGGCGACGACGTTGCGGAGCAGGTCGGTCGCCGTCGTGCTCAGCCGACCGGCCGCGGAACGGGCCGCGACCTGGCTGGAGCGGACGCGACGGCGCTGGTGGACGGCCAGCACCGCGAGCAGCGGGACGACGAGCAGGCCGAGCAGCGCGAGCCACGGGTCGAGCGCGACCAGGACGACGGTGACGCCGACGAGCATGAGCACGTCGGGCACGAGGCTGAGCGTCGTGGCCGCGACCGCGTCGAGGACCCGGCCGACGTCCGAGGTGAGCCGGGAGACGACCTCGGCGCTGCGGGTGCCCGCGTGCCAGCGCAGGGAGAGCCGCAGGCTGCGGCTGAGGACGTCGTGGCGCAGACCGGCACCCAGCCGCTCGGCCGTCCGCTCGGCGGAGCGGGTCGCGCCGAGGTCGAGCAGGCTGACCAGCACGCTGGTGAGGAGCGTCGTGACCCCGGCGCCGACCAGCAGGAGCGCGGGGTCGACGCCGGCGAGGACGGGCGGGATGCCGTCACGCTCGATGGCCCAGTCGACGGCGAGCGCCAGCGGCCAGGGCCGGGCGAGCTCCGCCCCCACCTGCAGCACCGACAGGCCGCAGGAGGCGACCAGCGCACGACGGTGCGTTCGGGCCGGCTCCACGACGAGGCGGAGGAGGGAGGAGGTGCTCACGGCATCCACACTCGGTCGGGCCCGGTGCAGCCCGCCATCGGACCTTCGGGCTAGTCCGATCGTCCGACGGCGCGGGGACGTCCGCGGGCTTACGCTCGCTGACCATGGTCGATCCACGACGGCGACGGCGCGCCGACCCGCAGGCGCCCGTGTCCGTGGCCGGCCTCGTGCTGCGGTTCAGCCTGGCCGGGCTCGTGGTGATGGCGCTGCTGGGGACGGTGCTGGCCGTGCTCGCCCGGCAGGCGGGGACCGAGCAGGCGGTCGACTCGGCCCGTCAGGTGGCGTACGTCGCCGGGCGAGGCATCGCCGAGCCCCGCCTCACCGACGCGGTGCTCGCCGGCGACCCCGCGGCCCTGCGTGCGCTCGACGTCGACCTGCACCGCTACGTGCTGCAGGGCTCGCTGGTGCGGGTCAAGCTCTGGCGTGCCGACGGGCGCATCCTCTACTCCGACGAGCCGCGCCTGGTGGGGCAGGGCTTCCCGCTCCAGGAGGACGAGACGGAGGCGCTCGAGCAGGGGCTCGTCGACTCCGAGATCAGCGACCTCTCGGCACCCGAGAACGTCTACGAGCGGCCGTTCGGCAAGCTGCTCGAGGTGTACGTCGGACTCACCTCCGCCAGCGGGGAGCGGCTGCTCTTCGAGGCGTACTTCCGCTACGACGCCGTGGTCACCGCCGCCGAGGCGCAGTGGCGCAAGTACGCGCCGCCCACGCTGGCCGGGCTCCTCGCGCTCCAGCTGGTGCAGATCCCGTTCGCCTGGTCGCTCGCCCGCCGGCTCCAGCGTCAGCAGCGCGAGCGTCAGCGCCTGCTCCAGCGGGCGGTCGACGCCTCCCAGGTGGAGCGACGTCGCATCGCCGGGGACCTGCACGACGGCGTCGTCCAGGACCTGACCGGCCTCACGTACGCCCTCGACGCGGCGCGACTCGGTCCCGACCGGCCGGACGGGCACCGCGAGCTGGTCGGTCGGGCGGCGAAGCAGCTGCGGGCCAGCGTCGCGGACCTGCGCACGCTGCTGGTCGAGATCTACCCGCCGGACCTCGCCGTCGAGGGGCTGCCCGCCGCGCTGACCGATCTCGCCGCGGGGCTGGAGCGCGCGGGTCTCCGCGTGGACCTCGACGTCGAGGACTCCGCCGACCTGCCGCTGGACGTGGCGTCGGTGCTCTTCCGCAGCGGGCAGGAGGTGCTGCGCAACGTCGTCGCGCACAGCGACGCCCGGCACGTCGCCCTGCAGGCCGGTCGGCGCGACGGGGTGGCGAGCCTCGTGGTGGACGACGACGGCCGCGGCTTCGACGCGGCGGACCTCGACCGCCGCTTCGCCGAGGGGCACATCGGGCTGCGGTCGCTGGGCGACCTGATCGACGACTCGGGGGGCACGTTGTCCGTCCGCTCCGCCCCGGGCCAGGGGACGCGCGTCGAGATCGTGGTGCCGGTCGCATGAACGGAACCGGCACCGTCTCCGTGCTGCTGGTCGACGACCACGCCATCGTCCGCGGCGGGCTGCGCGCGCTGCTCTCGACGACCACCGACCTCGTGGTCGTGGGGGAGGCGGGCGACGCCGACGAGGCGGTCCGCCTCGCCCGGGAGCTGCGACCCGACGTCGTGCTGATGGACCTGTCCATGCCCGGGACCGACGGCGTCCGGGCCACGGCGGCCCTGCTGGTCGTGCACCCGGAGGCCCACGTCCTCGTCCTGACCTCGTTGGCCGAGCAGCGCTGGATCCTCGACGCGCTCGAGGCCGGGGCCGAGGGCTACCTCCTCAAGCACAGCGAGCCCGAGGTGATCATGGCCGGCATCCGCGAGGTCGTCGCCGGCGGCTCGCCGTTGGACCCGAAGGCCGCCCGGACGCTCCTGACCAGCCGGCGGTCGGCGCCGGTCCCCGCGTCGACCCGGGCGACCTCGCCGTTGAGCGAGCGCGAGGAGGAGGTGCTGGCCATGGTCGCGGAGGGGCTGCCCAACAAGACGATCGGGCGCCGGCTCGGCATCACCGAGCGCACGGTCAAGGCACACCTCACGAACGTCTTCGCCCGGCTGGGCGTCGCCGACCGCACCCAGGCCGCCCTGTGGCACCAGCGGCGGGACCTGGACGCCGGGTCCTGAGCGCCCCGACCGCGGGCAGGTACTAGCACCTTGGTCCAGCAGACAGCGGCGGTGCACCCGAGGACGCTGGAGGGATGAGCAGGCCCACCCCACCCGTCGACCCCGCACCGGACGTCCGCGGGAGGACCGTGGTGTGGTCGGCGGGCTCGTCCCCGACGCGTGGTCGCAGAGGCTCCGGAAGCGCGTGGCGCGCCGCCGGTCTCGTCCTGGCCTCGGTCGCCGCCGTCCTCACCCTCGCGTACGCGGTGCAGGCCTGGCACGTCATCGCGCCGCCGACCGCGGGAGCCTCCGTCCCCCTGTGGCTGCCGGACGCGCTGCCCGTCGACGAGGCCCGGGCGGTCGACGCCTCCAGGCCGTCGTCGCGGCCGTCCCCGGTCCCCACCGCCGGCCGCGTGTCCCCGGCACCGGTGACCGCCCCCACCTCGGGGCCGCACCCCGTGGCGCCTCGTAGCAGCGAGGCGCACCACGCGGACCGGACGGCGACGGCGGGGCCACGGGCCCTCCGGCGGCTCGTCGTCCGGCTCCCGCTTGGCCTCCGGCTCGGACGACTCCCACCGTCCGACGAGGCACTCGACCTCCTCCTCGAGCGGCCACGGCGGCGGGTCCGACGACGAGGGGTCGAGCGGCTCGTCGGGCGGCGGTGCCGATCACCACGGGTCGAGCGGTGGGGGTGGTGCCGACGACGGTGGCTCGGGCCGCGGCAGCTCGGGGAGCGGGCACTCGAGCGGCAAGGACGGCTCCGGCAAGGGCGGCTCCGACAAGGACGAGTCCGGCAAGGGTGAGTCCGGGAAGGGCCACTCCGGCAAGGACGCCGGCGGCGAGCGCGACGGCGGGAGCGGTGGGTCGGGCTCCTGACGTCCGCGGGTCGTAGTCCCATCGTCCACTGGCGGCTACGACCTCGACGTCTGGAGGATGGCCGGGCCGGCGAGACCTCGCCGCCAGCCCCCCCGAACCCAGGAGCCTCCCGTGCCCCTCGCCCGCCCCCTCGTGCCCGCCCTGCGTGCCGCCCTCGTGGCCACCACCGTCCTCGCCACCGCCGCGCTCGGCGTGGCGACCGCCCCGACCGCCTCGGCCAAGGCGGACCCGACCGGCGACTTCGCCGTGACCGTCAACGGCACCACCTACAACCCCGCGCCGGGCAAGGACGTCAAGCTCAAGGACGTCACCCCCTCGGGACGGATCGCCGTACGCGGCGTCAACGTCCGCTTCGACCTCGACGTGTCGACCTTCGGCGTCTACGACTACACGCTGACCGGAGCACCTTCGGCCGACCGCATGGTCACCACGCCGACCGTCGTCTTCGCGTCGAAGGTGCCCACCCTGACCGCAGCCCAGCGCTCCGGCGCGCGGCTGTCGCAGCTCGAGGTCAGGGACGACACCCTCACCGCGATCCTCACCACCTCGGCCGGCAAGCTCAAGGTCCAGGCAAAGGACGCCCCGGCCGGCGGCATCTTCCAGATGGAGCCGGAGTTCGCCGGTCCGGTGACGCTGACCCACGTGCTCGGCCCGAACCTGTTCTACTTCGTCAACCCGTACACCAACAAGATCAACTTCGGCGACGGCCTGGACCCGGTGACCTCCGGCAGCGGTGCGCACCAGATGCTGCTCGGCAAGGACAGCCCCCAGGTGGCGACGAAGACGAGCCAGGACCGGACCACCACGACGTGGGTCGTCCAGCCCGGCGGACGCCTGGGTGGGGTTCTGGGCGAGGACGCCATCGAGCTCTCGGCGGGCGCCACGAATTGCACCAGCCAGTGCCAGGCGCAGAACCAGGTCCGTGGCTCGCTGCCCGTCCCGCCGCTGCCGACGAACCCGACCCCGATCGGCGGCTGACGCGCCGGCGCTCAGCCCAGGCCGAGCGCGGCCGACATCTCCTGCCGCAGGCGGGTCAGCGTCCCGCTGGCCCGCCTGCGGTCGTCCTCGAGGCCCCGGGTCTGGTCGAGCGGTACCCGCGCCTCGAGGTAGGCCTTGAGCTTGGGCTCGGTCCCGGAGGGCCGGACGACCACCCGGACGGTCGCGCCCTCGAGCCGGACGGCGTCGGTCGGCGGCAGGTCACCCAGGCCCCCCGACAGGTCGGTCACCGCGACCGGCTCGCCGACGAGCGTCGCGGGCGGCCGGGCCCGCAGCCGGGCCATCGCCTGCGTGATCTGGTCGAGGTCCTCGACCCGGACCGAGAGCTGACCGGTCAGCACGACGCCGTACGTCGTCGCGATCTCGTCGAGGCGTTCCGCCAGGGTCGACCCGGCCGCCTTGAGCGCGGAGGTCAGGGCCAGCACCCGGACGAGCGCGGTCATGCCGTCCTTGTCGTGGACCGCGGCGGGGTCGACGCAGTAGCCGATCGCCTCCTCGTAGCCGAAGGCCAGCCCCGGCACACGCCCGATCCACTTGAAGCCGGTCAGCGTCGTGGCGCTCGGCTGCCCGTACGCCGCCGCCACCGTGGCCAGCTGCGTGCTGGAGACGACCGAGCACGCGTACGTGCCGGTGGTCCCGCGGCGCAGCGCGTCCTCGCCGAGCAGCACACCGAGCTCGTCGCCGGTCAGCATCCGCCAGCCCGACCCCGGGAACGAGGCGGCGACGGCGCAGCGGTCGGCGTCGGGGTCGTTCGCCACGACCACGTCGGCGTCGACCCGTTCGCCGAGGGCGAGGGCGAGGTCGATCGCGCCGGGCTCCTCGGGGTTGGGGAAGGCGACGGTGGGGAAGTCCGGGTCGGGCTCGGCCTGCTCGGCCACGACCGACGGCGCGCCGAAGCCGGCCCGGGCCACGACGTCGAGCACGAGGCCGCCGCCCACCCCGTGCAGCGGTGTGTAGGCCCAGCGCAGCGCGCGGGGGGCGTCCGCGTCGACGAGCGAGGCCGCGCGGGCGGCGTAGGCGTCGAGCAGCGGGGCGCCGACGCGGGCGTACGCGTCGCTGCGCCGGACGTGGCCGAGCGGGTGGCGGGCCACGTCGTCGATGCGGGCGGCGATCTCGGCGTCCGCGGGCGGCACGATCTGGGAGCCGTCGGCGAGGTAGACCTTGTAGCCGTTGTCCTCGCGGGGGTTGTGCGACGCGGTGACGACGACGCCGGCGACGCAGCCGAGGTGCAGGATGCCGAAGGCCACGACCGGGGTCGGCACGGGACCCGCGGTCACCACGGCCTCGAACCCGGCGGCCGCCAGCACCTCGCCGGTGTCGCGGGCGAACCGTTCCGAGCCGTGCCGGGCGTCGTAGCCGACCAGCACCTTCGTGCCGTGCGCGTCGCGCAGCGCGACCTGGTCGCGCAGGTAGGCGGCGAGGCCGGCCGCGGCCTGGGTGACGACGACGCGGTTCATGCGGTTCGGGCCGGGACCGAGCCGGCCGCGCAGCCCGGCGGTGCCGAAGGCGAGCCGACCGGTGAACGACTCGGTCAGCTCGGCGAGGGCCTGGGCGTCGCCGCTCTCGGCCGACTGCAGCAGCCGTTCGGCCTCGGCGCGGGTCTGCGGGTCGGGGTCCTGCGCGGACCAGGCCTCGACGGCCTCGCGCAGGGTCGGCGGGACGGTGCTCACGCGGACCTCCTCAGAGCGCGGCGGCGATGCCGGCGAGCAGGCTCCGGAGGCGCGGTGCGGCGGCGGCGCCGGCCTCGAGCACCTCCTCGTGGTGCAGCGGCGTGGGGGAGATGCCGGCGGCCAGGTTGGTCACCAGGCTCAGCCCGAGCACCTCCGCGCCGAGCTCGCGGGCGGCGATGGTCTCGAGGCCCGTCGACATCCCGACGAGGTCGGCGCCGAGCACGCCGGCCATGAGGACCTCCGACGGGGTCTCGAAGGACGGGCCGTGGAACTGCGCGTAGACGCCCTCGGGCAGGCCGGGGTCGACGGTGCGGGCGAGGTCGCGCAGCCGCTTCGAGTAGCCCTCGGTCATGTCGATGAACCGGGCCCCGACGAGCGGGTTGGCCCCGGTGAGGTTGATGTGGTCGCGCATCAGCACGACGGTGCCGGCGGGACGGTCGAGCTTGAGCCCGCCGCAGCCGTTGGTCAGCACGACGGTCGTCGCACCTGCGGCGATCGCGGTGCGGACGCCGTGCACGACCGGCGCGACGCCCCGGCCCTCGTAGTAGTGCGTGCGTCCGGTGAGCACCGCGGCCGTCTTGCCGGACGCCGTCCGGACGATCCGCAGCAGCCCGCCGTGGCCGATCACCACCGGTGCGCTGAAGCCGGGCAGGTCGCCCAGCGGGCAGCTCCCGATCTCCTCGCCGAGGTCGTCTGACGCCGCCGCCCAGCCCGAGCCGAGCGTGAACGACACGTCGATCCCGTCGATCCCGAAGCGCTCCCGGATCGCCTGCGCGGCCTGGTTCGCGAGCTCGTACGGGTCGGGTCCGGTCGGCGAAGGCATGGGTCGACCCTAGCGACGTACGTTCCCGGAGCCCGCCCAAGGGTTCAGAAGGCGTTGACGCCCGCCAGCTCGACCGAGAGGTCCCACAGCCAGGCCGCCTGCTCGGGGTCGATCGCGTACGGCCGGACGCCCGGCTGGTCGTCGGTCGACACGCGGGCGACCTCGACGTCCTCGAGGTAGACGCCGCCGAGCCCGTCCAGCCGCGGGCTCGTCGCCGCCCACACCGTCGTCGCCGCGCCCTGCTCGGTGCTCTTGAAGTCGACGAGCGGGTGGCCGTTCGAGTCGATCCAGCCCAGCCCCTGCTGCTCCTCGCGCGAGAGGTGGCGCTGCAGCGGGGTCAGGATGCCGCCGGGGTGGAGGGCGAACGCCTGGACGCCCGACTCGGCGGCGAGCTCGTCCAGCCGGACGGCGAACAGCACGTTCGCGGTCTTGGCCTGCCCGTACGCCTCCCACTTGTCGTAGTCGCCGCGTGTGAACATCGGGTCGTCCCAGCGGATCGGGCTGCGCCGGTGGCCGGCCGACGAGACGGAGACCACGCGGCCAGCACCCGCGGCGATCAGCGGCCAGAGCCGGTTGACGAGGGCGAAGTGGCCGAGGTGGTTGGTGGCGAGCTGGGCCTCCCAGCCGGGGCCGACGCGGGTCTCGGGCGTGGCCATGATGCCGGCGTTGTCGATCATGAGGTCGATCGCGCGGCCCTGCGCGAGCACGCCATCGGCGAAGGCCTGGACGCTGCCCAGGTCTCCCAGGTCGAGGGTGCCGACGCTGGTGCGCTCGAGGCCCGCGAGTGCCTCCGCAGCGGCCTCGGGCCGCCGGGCGGGGACGAGCACGTCGGCGCCCGCGCTCACGAGGGCGCGGGTCGTCTCCAGCCCGATGCCGGAGTAGCCGCCGGTGACGACGGCGAGGCGGCCGGTGAGGTCGACGCCCTCGACGACCTCGGCGGCGGTGCTCTTGGCGCCGAAGCCGGAGCCGACGGGTTCCTGCGGGGTGCGGGTCCAGGTGTTCATGCCTCGACCGTAGGCGCGCTCACCAGCCGCTGCGGCAGGGCCTTCCGCGGAGCTCGGTCAGGTAGTCCTCGGGGGCGCCGGCGGACTGGGCCGCGTCGGCGAGGATGCCGAGGGTGCGGGCGCTGGGCATGCCGCCCTCGAAGTCGTCGAGGACGTAGACCCAGGCGGTCTTGATCCCGTCGAGCGTCTCGACCCGGACGCGGACCTTCTTGTAGAGGCCGGAGGCGTCGGCGCTCTCCCACTGGTCGAGCGTCGACTCGTCGGCGGAGGTCACGTCGTACACGGCCACGAACACGTGCTCGGCCTCGTGCGCCTCCACGAGCGTCGGCAGGGCGCCGTCGAAGCCGTCTCCGCCGAAGGTCAGCCGCCAGCCGGGGATCCAGCCGGTCCAGCGCAGCGGGCTGTGGGGACAGCGCCCGGACATCTGCGCGGGGTCCAGGTTGCTCCCGTAGGCGGCGTACAGCACGCACGGAGATTATCCCGACGGCGAGCGCGGAGGGCGCTTGCTCACGCCCACCGGCGCGAAGGTCCCCGCGACCCTGAGACGATGGGGGCATGGACCGCGTGGTGATCATCGGCGGTGGGCCGGGTGGGTACGAGGCGGCGCTCGTCGCCAGCCAGCTGGGCGGAGCGGTCACGCTCGTCGAGGACCAGGGGCTGGGCGGGTCGGCGGTGCTCACCGGAACCGTCCCGTCGAAGACGTTGATCGCCACCGCCGAGGTCATGTCCGAGGTACGGGAGTCGGCCGAGCTCGGGGTGCGTCTGCACGCCGACGGCGACGGCTGCGCGGGCACCGCCGACCCCGACCGCGGCGTCACGGTCGACCTCGCGGCGGTCAACGCGCGGGTGCTCGACCTCGCGACCAAGCAGTCGGCCGACATCACCGAGCGGCTGCTCGGCGAGCACGTCACCCTGGTCGACGGGCGCGCCCGGCTCGACGGGCCGGAGCACGTCGTCGCCACGCGCGCCGACGGCACCGAGGAGGTGCTCGACGCCGACATCGTCCTGGTCGCGACCGGCTCGCGGCCGCGCGAGCTGGACACCGCCCGGCTCGACGGCGAGCGCATCCTCAGCTGGCGCCACCTCTACGCGCTGACCGAGCTGCCCGAGCGCCTGATCGTGGTCGGCTCCGGCGTGACCGGGGCCGAGTTCGCCAGCGCGTACGACGCCCTGGGCTGCGAGGTCGTGCTCGTCTCGTCGCGCGACCGGGTGCTGCCCGGCGAGGACGCCGACGCGGCCCAGGTGCTGGAGGACGTCTTCGCCCGCCGGGGGCTGACGGTCATGTCCCGCTCCCGCGCCGCGAGCGTCCTGCGCGACGGCGACGGCGTCGTGGTCACGCTGACCGACGGCCGCAAGGTGACCGGGTCCCACTGCCTCCTCGCCGTCGGCTCGATCCCCAACACCGAGGACCTCGGGCTGGAGACGACCCGCGTCGAGACCGACCGCTACGGCTCGATCGTGGTCGACCGGGTCTCGCGCACCAAGGCCCGCGGCATCTACGCGGCGGGGGACTGCACCGGGGTGCTGCCGCTCGCCTCGGTCGCGGCGATGCAGGGCCGGATCGCGATGTACCACGCGCTCGGCGACGCGGTCGCCCCGCTCGACCTGCTCACCGTCTCCTCGAACGTCTTCACCAGCCCCGAGATCGCCACGGTCGGGGTGAGCCAGCAGCAGGTCGACGACGGGCTGGTCCCCGTCCGCGAGGTCGTGCTGCGGCTCCGGGGCAACCCGCGGGCCAAGATGCAGGGCAACCGGGACGGGTTCGTCAAGGTGTTCTGCCGCAGCGTGACCGGCATCGTCATCGGCGGCGTCGTCGTCGCCCCGCGGGCGAGCGAGCTGATCTACCCGATCGCGCTCGCCATCTCGCAGCGCCTGACGGTGGACCAGCTGTCCGCGTCGTTCACGGTCTACCCGTCGCTCTCCGGCTCGATCGCCGAGGCGGCGCGGCGCCTGCACGGGACCCGCTCGATCACCTGATGGCGCGGTCCGAGCGGGACGTGGAGCGGACCGAGGACGGACGGTTCCTGGTCATCGACGGCCGGAGGTGGCGTGCGACCGACCCGCTCATCCCCGACGAACGCCGCCACGAGCTGCAGACGGTGCTGATGGCCTGGCGCCGCGAGGTGAAGCGCACCAGGGGGACCGACGAGGAACGGACGTCGCGCGACGGGGTCCAGGCCACCAAGGTCGCGCTCGGCGAACGCGGCACCCCCTGGTGGGAGCAGACCGAGGACGAGCGCCGCACGCGGTGGGAGACCCACGTCGAAGGTCCGGGCCCGCGGTGAAGGCGTCCGTGCGACCCTGACGTCATGGTCCTGATCACCACCGGAGGTCGTGCCGCGTAACCGACCCCAGCGGCTGCGCGCCCTGCCGCCCAGCGTCCCGCCGAGCACGACGCGCGGGCTCCCGACCCGCACCGCCGAATCTCTGGACTGGCTCGACGACCCCGCCCTGACGTCGAAGGACGTGGCCCTCGAGCTCGACGAGTGGCGGCACGTCGTCAGCCTGCCGGAGGCGGTGCTGAGCGCGCCGCACAACGACTGGGCCGAGTTCGTCGGACCCAGCGCCCGCGCCGCGCTCGACGATGCGGTGCGGGCCCTCGGCCGTCGCGAGGGCGCTCCGCTGCGCGCTGAGCTCGCGCGCCTCGACGAACGGTTCCGCCGCAAGACCTCGAACAACCCCTTCGCCGACCCCGCTCTTCCGTGGTGGGCGCGGCGCTGGTGGCACTAGCCGCCCGGGCCCGCCGCACCGGGGCGACGCCGCAGCCCGACGACGAAGAGGACCACGCCGACCACGGCCACGACGACGCCGATCCCGACCGCGTACGGGCCGCCCTGCAGGAAGAGGCCGGCCAGGACCACGAGGACGCCGAGCACCAGCAGCGTCTGGCCCAGCTGGACGGCCAGGCCGGTCCGGGGGCGGGGTCGGGGGACACGTCCCGGGGTGCTCATCGTGCGGGCGCGCCCAGCGCGTCGGCCAGCTCGAGCAGGTCGCTGACGACCAAGTCGAACTCGTCCTCCGGCGGCGGACCCTCGTCCGGCCGCTGGACGTAGCAGGTCTGCAGCCCGAGGCGGGCGGCCCCGCGCAGGTCCCAGACGTGGGCGGCGACCATCATGACCTGCCCCGGCCGGAGGTCGAGCGTGTCGATCGCGACCTCGTACGCACGCGGGTCGGGCTTGAACGCCTGGGACGGTCGGGTGGACAGCGCGAGGTGCCAGGCCAGGCCGCCGGTCAGGGACAGGAAGGCGAGCTCGTCCGGGTCGGCGTTGCTGAGGGCGACGACGAGCCGGTGGGTGCGGAGCCGGTCGAGCCCGGCCGCCGAGTCGGGCCAGGGCTTGAAGGTCTCGACGACGTCGACCAGCTGGGCCACCAGGCCGCCGTCGAGCGGTGCGAGCCCGACCTCGGAGACGGCCGCGCGGACGGCCTCGGCCCGCAGGTCGCGGTGGCTGGCCCAGGGTCGGTCCCCGGAGCTCACCCGCCGCATCAGCTCCGTCAGGTGGGTCGCGGTGGCCGCCGCCACCCGGATCGCGGCCTGCTCGTCGTCGCCGCGTCGGGCCAGTGCGGCGACCGTCGCCTCCCGGACGCCGCCGACGTCGTCGACCACGGTCCCCATGACGTCGAAGACGAGAGCGCGGGGGCGGGGAACAGGCATCCGGCCATGCTGCCAGTCGCGGACGGCCAGTCGTCGGCGGCTCCCGGGCACCACCGCGCAGGTACTCTCGCGGCGTGACCGTGGCTGACGTGGTTGACGGGGACGCTGTGACCGGCGCGGGGATCGAGGCGGTCGCCGACCTGCTCGCCGGCCGCACCTGGACCGTCCTCTCGGGCGCCGGGGCGAGCACCGACAGCGGGATCCCGGACTACCGCGGGCCGACCTCCGTACGCGCGACGCCGATGCTCTACGCCGAGTTCGTCCGCTCGGTCGACAACCAGCGCCGCTACTGGGCCCGGTCCTACCAGGGCTGGTCGCGGATGGGCCACGCCGAGCCGAACGAGGGTCACCACCTGCTGGCCGCCCTCGAGCCGCACGGGCAGATGGGCGTCGTCACGCAGAACGTCGACGGGCTCCACCAGCGCGCCGGCAGCTCGCCGGTCATCCCGCTGCACGGCTCCATCGCCGACGTCGTGTGCCTCGGCTGCGGGCGTGTGACGGGCCGCCGCGAGCTGCAGGACCGCCTCGCCGTGCTCAACCCCGACGTCGGTACGCCCCGCGTCCTCGAGCACGCCGAGCTGCGACCCGACGGCGACGCGGTCGTGGACGAGTGGGGCGACTTCGTGCTCGCCGACTGCCGGGCCTGCGGCGGCGTGCTCAAGCCGGACGTCGTGTTCTTCGGCGAGACCGTGCCGCGCGACCGGGTCGACCAGGCGTACGCCCTCGTGGACGCCGCCGACGTGCTCGTCGTCCTCGGTTCGTCGCTCACCGTGATGTCGGGCTTCCGCTTCGTCCGCCACAACGCCAGGGCCGGCCGGGACGTGGTCATCGTCAACCGCGGCGTCACCCGCGGTGACGACCTCGCCACGCTCAAGCTCGAGGCCGGCGTGACCGAGACCCTCGCTGGCCTGCGGGACCTGCTCAGCGCTTAGAGCGTCGAACGAAAAACGCCCCCTGAGCTTGTCGAAGCGGTGTCCTGAGCCTGTCGAAGGGGGCCTCGAAGAGGTTGGCGCCTCCCGGTGATCGAGGTGGAGCCAACCCGTTCCGGGCTGTTCGACAGGCTCAGGAGCGTAGGTAGCAACCGGCTTCGGGAGCGTAGGTGGCAACCGGCTCCGGGAGCGCTGAGCTCCTAATCCCCGCCGAAGAAGTCGCCGAGGCCGTCGAACAGACCGCCGATGCCGTCGCCGACGGACTCGAAGCCGTCGCCGATGCCCTCGCCGATCCCGCCGAGGCCGGCTCCGATCCCGCCGAACATGCCGCCCCCGCCGCCGAAGAGCATGCTGCCGATCAGCATCCCGGAGAGCATGTCGCTGCCGTTCCAGCGGCCGTAGTAGCCCTGCGCCCAGGGCGCGTACGCCTGTCCGCCCTCCCAGTAGGGCACGCGCTGCGCGCCGACCTGGACGGTGCGGATGTACGGGTCGGCGCCGGCCAGGACGCGCTCGGCGTCGGCCGGGCAGGCGGGCACGGAGCGCTCGGCGCCACCGGCCGGGGCCCAGTCGACGTTCTGCGACGAGGGGCCGTGGGCCGGGTTGAAGAAGCAGGGCGGCCGCTTCTGCGGGAGCGGCCGGCCGTTGACGCGGGCCTTGACGCAGGCGACGGCGTAGCGGCCGTCCTCGAGGATCTCGGTCACGTGCCGGATCTCGTCGGGCTTGGTGACGGCGTCGAGCGAGGACTTCGAGTCCTCGTACGCGTCCAGCGCCCGCTGGTAGTCCTGCTGCATGGCCTCGTCGAGGGGGTGGCCCGCGACGTCGACGTCGAGGCGCTGGAGCTCCTCGCCGAACTTGGTGACGTCCTCGTCGGCGGCACGCCTGGAGGTGGACAGCTGGCTCTCGAGTGCAGCACGCTCGGCGCCTTCACGCTGACGTACCGCGTGCCGCCGGTAAAGACCCACGCCCCCGAGGACCACTGCAACGACGAACAGCAGCAGCAGAAGATCCATGGGGCCAGTGTGCATTCGCGCGCACGTTCGACCGAAGGCCTGCTCCCGCCTTCTTACCGACTTCTTGTCGCGTGGCCCTGCGGGACCGTCAGGCGCCGGTCAGGCGTCGACGATCTCGCAGAGGACCAGGCCCGAGGTGACCGTCGCGCCGAGCTCCGCCGCAAGGCCCTTGACCGTGCCGGAGCGGTGCGCGGTCAGCGGCTGCTCCATCTTCATGGCCTCGAGCACGACCACGAGGTCGCCCTGCTCGACGTGGTCGCCGTCGGCCACCGCGACCTTGACGATCGTGCCCTGCATCGGCGAGGTGAGCGCGTCCCCGCTGGGGGCGCCGGCGGCGGCCGCCGTACGACGGACGGGCTTGCGGGCCTTCGACCCGCCGTTCGAGCCCGTGGCGCGCCCGGCTCCGAGACCGGCCGGCAGGACGACCTCGAGCCGGCGGCCACCGACCTCGACGACGACCCGCTCGCGGGCGTCCTCCTCGGGCGCGTCGGCGGCGGCGCCCGACCAGGGCTCGATCGTGTTGTCGAACTCGGTCTCGATCCAGCGGGTGTGCACGCCGAACGTGCCGGAGGCGGCCGTGAAGGCCGGGTCGTCGAGCACCACGCGGTCGAAGGGCACGACCGTGGGCATGCCCTCGACGACCAGCTCGCGCAGCGCGCGCCGGGAACGTTCCAGGGCCTGCTCGCGGTCCACGCCGGTCACGATGATCTTGGCGACGAGGGAGTCGAAGCTGCCGGGCACGGTCATCCCGGCGCGGTAGCCCTCGTCGACCCGGACGCCCGGTCCGAGCGGCGGGACCCAGCGCGTCAGGGTGCCCGGCGCGGGGAGGAAGCCGCGGCCCGCGTCCTCGGCGTTGATGCGGAACTCGATCGAGTGCCCGCGCGTGACGGGGTCGCCGTAGCCGAGCTCCTCGCCGTCGGCGATGCGGAACATCTCGCGCACGAGGTCGAGACCGGTGACCTCTTCGGAGACCGGGTGCTCGACCTGCAGGCGGGTGTTGACCTCGAGGAAGGAGATCGTGCCGTCCTGCCCGACGAGGAACTCGCACGTCCCCGCGCCGACGTAGCCGGCCTCGGTGAGGATCGCCTTGGACGACGTGTAGAGCTTGTCGAGCTGGTCGGCGGTGAGGAACGGCGCGGGCGCCTCCTCGACCAGCTTCTGGTGGCGGCGCTGCAGCGAGCAGTCCCGCGTGGAGACGACGACGACGTTGCCGTGGCTGTCGGCCAGGCACTGGGTCTCGACGTGGCGCGGCCGGTCGAGGTAGCGCTCGACGAAGCACTCGCCCCGCCCGAACGCGCCGACGGCCTCGCGGACGGCCGACTCGTACAGCTCGGGGATCTCCTCGAGGGTGCGGGCGACCTTGAGGCCGCGGCCGCCGCCGCCGAACGCGGCCTTGATGGCCACCGGGAGGCCGAACTCGGTCGCGAAGGCCACGACCTCGGCGGCGTCCGACACGGGGTCGGCGGTGCCCGGCACGAGGGGGGCGCCGACCTTCTGCGCGATGTGGCGGGCCTGGACCTTGTCGCCCAGCGCGGTGATGGCGGCCGGCGGCGGGCCGATCCACACCAGGCCGGCGTCGAGGACGGCCTGCGCGAAGTCCGCGTTCTCGGCCAGGAACCCGTAGCCCGGGTGCACGGCGTCGGCGCCGGAACGTGCGGCGACGTCGAGGATCTTGGTCACGTCGAGGTAGGTCTGGGCCGGCGTCGAGCCACCGAGCGCGTACGCCTCGTCGGCGAGCGTCACGAAGAGCCCGTCCGCGTCGGGGTCGGCGTAGACCGCCACGCTGCCGAGGCCTGCGTCGGCCGCGGCCCTGATCACCCGGACCGCGATCTCGCCGCGGTTGGCCACGAGGACCTTGCTGATGCGACCGGTGCTGGTGCGTCCCGGACGGCTCGCCTCTGGCACGTGCCCTACCTTCCGCGGTGGCGCCTTCGGCTCCCGCGTCAGCGGAGTCTAGTGGTCGGGGTCGCCCTGGCCCGCGACCGACCGCGTGTGCCACGCTTCGGACGTGGCAGCCGAGGACCTGGCCGGAGAGATCGTCCCGGACGACAAGGACTGGACGTGGGTGCTCGAGCGCCGCTGCGACGCGTGCGGCTTTGAGGCCGCCGGGGTTGCGCGGGAGGAGCTGGCCGAGCGCTACTTCGTCGCCGCCGAGGAGTGGGTGCAGATCCTGCGCGTCAGCCCCGCCGTCGAGTCGCGCCCGGCCCCGACGACCTGGTCGCCGCTCGAGTACGGCGCCCACGTGCGTGACGTCCTCCGGCTCACCCTCGAGCGGGTGGAGCTGATGCTCACCGCGGACGACCCGGTCTTCGCGAACTGGGACCAGGACCAGACGGCCCAGACTGACCGCTACACCGACCAGGACCCCGAGCAGGTCGCCGAGGACCTCGAGGCGGCGGCGCAGCGGCTCGTCGGGCTGGTCACCGAGATCGAGCCCCGGGCCTGGGACCGCCGGGGGACCCGGTCGAACGGCTCGGCCTTCACGGTGACGACCCTGCTGCAGTACGGGCTCCACGACGTCGTCCACCACCTGTGGGACGTCACCGGCCAGCCGGACGGGGCGAGCTCGCTCGAGCTGGCCTGAGGCTGCGCCGGTCGGGACCTCAGCCCGCCCGCACCGCCTCGAAGGTGGCGACGTCGAGCCGCTTCATCGTCATCATGGCCTGCATCGCGCGGCTCACCCGCTGCGGGTCGGGATCGGCGAGGAGCTCCGGGAGGATGCGCGGGACGACCTGCCAGGAGAAGCCGAACTTGTCCTTGCACCAGCCGCAGTCGCTCTCCTGGCCCCCGTCGCCCACGAACGCGTCCCAGTAGTGGTCGACCTCAGCCTGGTCGGCGCAGTCGATCTGCAGCGAGAAGGCCTCGGTGAAGGTGAACTCGGGCCCGCCGTTCAGCGCGGTGAACGGGTGGCCGTCCAGCACGAACTCCACGAGCAGCGGCTGGCCCTGACGCTCCGGGTTCTCCGGGCCCCAGCTCTGAACGCTCGTGATCGACGAGCGCGGGAACAGCGACACCCAGTAGCGGGCGGCCTCCTCGCCCCGGGTGTCGAACCACAGGCACGGCGTGATGGCACTCATCTCGGTCCTCCTCGGTAGGTCTGATCACCGGTACCGACCATGCCGGACGGCAGAACTCATCGCCCGTCCGGGACCGGGCGTGACGCCGCGCCGACCTGCCTGCCCGTCAGGGACGGCCGGGTGGTGAGGTGGAGACGTGGACGACGCCCTGCCGCTGCTGGACAGCACCCGCCGCGCTCTCGACCACCGCCTGGCCCGTGCCCAGGCCGAGGGTCGCGCGCCGAGCCTGGTCGCCGGCCTCGTCCGCGACGGGACCCTCGCCTGGACCGGGATGCGCGGCTCGGTCGACGGCGCCCCGCCGACGCCGGACACGCAGTACCGGATCGGCTCGATCACCAAGACGTTCGTCGCGGTCCTGGTCCTGCGGCTGCGCGACGAGGGCCTGCTCGACCTCGCCGACCCCGTGGAGGCGCACCTGCCGGGCACGTCCGTCGGGGACCGCACCGTCCTGCAGCTGCTGAGCCACACCGCGGGCATCGCCTCGGAGACCCCGCCGCCCTGGTGGGAGCGCACCGACGGCGACGTCCGGCCGGAGCTGGCCGGGGTGCTCGGCCCCCAGCCCCGCATCCTGGTGCCCGGTCGGCACTTCCACTACTCCAACCCCGGCTTCGCGGTCCTCGGGGCGCTCGTCGCGCACCTGCGCGGCCGGTCCTTCGCCGAGGTGCTCGCCGCCGAGGTCCTCGAGCCGCTCGGGCTGCGCCGGACCAGCCTGATGCCGGCCGCGCCGCACGCCCGCGGCTGGGCGGTCCATCCCTGGGCGGACCTGCTGCTGCCCGAACCCGCCCACGACGCCGGCTGGATGGCCCCGGCGGGGCAGCTCTGGTCGACCGTCGAGGACCTCTCCCGCTTCGCTGCCTTCCTGCTCGACGGGGACGACCGCGTGCTGTCGCTCGACTCGCTCCGCGAGATGCGCGAACCCGTCGCCGCCACCGACGCGGAGGCCGGCGGCTACGGCCTCGGTCTCCAGTGCTCGGGCGGGCCGCACGCGCTGGTGGGTCACGGCGGTTCGATGCCCGGCTTCCTGGCGGGCCTCGACCTCGCCGTCGACCAGGGGCTCGCGCTGGTCGCCTTCGCCAACGCCACGTCGGGTCCCGACCTGGGCGCGCTCATCGAGGACCTGGTCGAGGTGGTGACGACGGCGGAGCCACGCCTGCCCGAGGCCTGGGCACCGCTGCCCGAGGCCGACGCCGAGCTCCTCGCGCTGACCGGGCCCTGGTACTGGGGGGCCGCGCCCTTCGCGGTCAGGCTGCTCGCCGAGCGCCACCTCGAGCTCGTGACGCTCGGCCGCCGGGGACGGGAGTCACGGTTCCGCCCGGAGGCGGACGGCGCCTGGACCGGGATCGACGGCTACTACCGCGGCGAGACGCTGAGGATGGTCCGCGACCCGTCCGGCGTCGTGACCCACCTGGACCTCGGCTCCTTCGTGCTCACCCGCGAGCCGTACGCGCCGACGTCGGTGATCCCGGGCGGGGTCGAGCCGGGCGGCTGGACCGGCTGACCCGGCGCGGCTGCTCGGTCGTCGGGCGGCAGCTCAGTCCTCGGGCGGCAGCTGGGGCTGGGTGGTCGAGGCCAGGACGCGGCGGGCGCGGCGGCCGAGGTCGCTCAGGTCCACCCGGCCGGCGTCCGCGGCGGCGGCCAGGCGGGACGCGAGGTCGAGCGCCTCGTCCAGCACCGAGACCTCGGCGGCGGCCTCCTCGCCCATGTCGCGCAGGATCGTGTTCTCGGTCCGCGACGCCACGACCGGGTCCGGGACGCCCTCGATCCACACCCGCGTACGCCGTCCGTCCCCGCGCTGCTCGCCGGTCAGCGGTTCCAGGGCGAAGATCTTGTCCGAGCGCGCGTACTTGCCGAAGCCGAGGGACACCATCCGCACGTCGGGCACGCGGTCATCCTCGCAGCCCAGCTCCCGCACCACCGGTCGAGCCCGTCCCGACCCGACGAGGGTGCGGGACGTCGCGCACACGTGCTGAGGCGCGCGCCGTATCAGCAGACGGTCCGGGCACTCCTTCAGACGGGACGCCCGTCCCACGCCGCTCGATCACAGGAGTCCTCGATGTCCCTCCACCTCGGCCGCCGCGCGGCCACCGCACTGCTCGGCGCCGTGCTGACCGTCGGTCTCGTCGCCGGCCCCGCCCACGCCGGTCCGCGCAGCCCGGACCCCGAGCTGACGCAGCACACCGCCGCTGCCGGCCGGGCCACCGCACCGTCGTCCCAGCGGGCTGCGGCCTCGATCGACTCCGACGTCTACGCGTACGCCAGCAGCCCCACCTTCCGCATCTACTTCGTGCTCGCCGGTCGGCTGAAGCTCCAGCTCAGGTCCGGGAGCACGACGAAGTACAGGGGCTCGTTCATCGACTACACGGGCAACAAGTCGTACGAGGCCAGCGCCGACGCCACCGACCCGGCTGCGCCGAAGATCAAGCTCAAGAGCAAGAACGGGACGTTCGAGCTCGTGTCCACCAGCGCGTTCGGCACGTCCTTCTACAGCGCGACCGGGACGAAGGTCCCGTCCAAGCTCAAGGTCGAGGCCGGCTCGGTGAGCTTCGGTGCCACCGCGCACAAGACGAGCTCGCGCAGCTACGGCATCACGCTGACCGAGCGGTCCGGCGCGATCAACGACCCGTTCGAGTACGTCGGCACCCTCACCCTCGTCGACGACGCCAACGGCCGGATCTCGGGCGGGTCGGTCACGGTGAGCAACAGCAAGGGCAAGAACGTGACCCACTCGCTGACGAGCAGCGGCTACTCCAGCTCGGCCTACTTCTACACGGTCGCCAAGATCGACAAGACGTACTTCGGGCTCAACGCGACGATCAGCGGTTCGTTCGTGACCGGCTACGCGTTCGGCGCCAGCGGGTCCAAGACGACCCAGTGGCTGCTCAGCGGCACGGCCTGAGACGAGGACCATCGGGGCACGAGGGAACGCGACCCGACAGCGCGGCAGCCCGCCGCGCACGACGGTCTGCGGCCAGAGTCGGACCGGCAAGCAGGGCGAGGCCGATCGCCACGACGTGGCCCACCGACGACACCTCGAGCCGGGTCAGGCCGCCGAACAGGTGCGGGGCCAGCAGGGCCAGGCCGAGCCCGGAGGCCGCCCGGCCGACGAGGGTCGGCGCGAGGAGCAGGCCCAGCGCGAGGGCCGGAGCGACCACGTACGAGGGGCCGACGTCGACCAGGAACCGTGCGGTCGTGGGCATCGACCCGGCGCGGACCTGGGCCGCGAGCACGTTCTCGCTGACCAGCGTGGCGAGCACGTGGCCACCGGCCAGCAGAGCGGCGAGGCGGACGTTCCCGAGCGCGTCACCGGCGGCCGTGAGCCCGACCACCGCCAGCACGACCCAGCTCACCACCGTGCCGTCGTCGGTGACGAAGGCCGAGCCGACCAGGGCCCGGACCGGGTGGTCGGCGAGGTTGGCCAGGTTCGTGCTCAGGTACGCGACCCAGGCGTCCCGGACGGGCGCCGGGCGGGTCGTGACGTACGAGGCCACGAGCCCGAAGGCCGACGCGTACGCGAGCCCGAGCAGCGAGCCCGTCGACGGCTCGCGGAGCCGGGTGGGGTCCGCGAGGCTCAGAGGGGCAGCTTGCGGAACAGCGGGCGGGGCACGTGGCGCAGGCCCGACATGACGAAGCGCATCGGCGCCGGCACCCAGATGAGGTCGCGCTGGGCCGTCACCGCCGCGACGGTCGCATCGGCGACCTCCTGCGGCGTCGCGGCGAGGGGGGCCTCGTCCATCCCGTCGGTCATCTTCGACCTCACGAAGCCGGGGCGCACGACGAGCACGCGCGCACCGGTGCCGCGCAGGGCCTCGCCGAGGCCGAGGTAGAAGCCGTCGAAGCCGGCCTTGGTGGAGCCGTAGACGAAGTTCGAGCGGCGGACGCGCTCGCCGGCCACGCTGGAGAGCGCCACGATCACGCCGTGCGCCTGGTCCTTGAGCCGGTTGGCCAGCAGGACACCGAGGTGCACCGGGGCGGCGTAGTTGACCTCGGCCAGCTCGAGCGCGAGCTCCGGGTCCTGCCACGCCTGCTCCGCGTCGCCGAGCAGCCCGAAGGCCACGACCGCGACGTCGACGTCACCCTCGGCGAACGCCGCGTCGATCGTCGCCGCGTGCGAGGCGTGGTCGCGGGCGTCGAGGTCGACCTCGGTCACCCGGCAGCCCAGGGCCGAGAGCTCGGCCGCGGCCCCCGTACGGCGCTCGCCCGGCCGGGCGGCGAGCACGACCCGGAGGCCGCCCCCGCGCCGGGCGTACGTGCGGGCGATCGCCAGGGCGATGTCGGACGTGCCGCCCAGCAGGAGCAGGGACTGGGGGTTGCCGGTGGCGTTGATCAAGGAGTCGCTTTCTCGGGGAGCGGCCATCACAGCGCCAGGCGGCGTGCGAGGTCGGAGATGAAGAGGTGCTCCGGGTCCGCCCGGTCGCGGACGGCGAGGAAGGCGTCCAGGCGCGGGTACATCTGACGGAACCGTTCCGCGGTGAGGCGGGAGTCCTTGGCCAGGTAGACCCGACCTCCGACGCTCACGACCTCCTCGTCGAGGGCGTCGCAGAGCTTGTCGAGGCCCGCCTCGATCGGCAGGTCGACGGTCAGCGTCCAGCCCGGCATCGGGAAGGACAGCGGCGAGAGGTTGCCCGGGCCGAAGCGCTTGAGCACGTTCAGGCAGGACAGGTGGCCTGACGTCACGATCATCTCGAAGCACCGCTTGAACGTCTCGTGCGCCGAGAACGGCACGACGAACTGGTACTGGAGGAAGCCGTTCGGGCCGTAGAGGCGGTTCCACTCGGCGACGATGTCGAGCGGGTGGAAGAAGGCGGTGATGTTCTGCAGGGCGCCGACCTGGTGCTTGGGCGCCTTGCGGAACCAGAACTCGCTGAACGCCTTGGCCGTCGCGACGTTGACCATCCGGTTGGGGAAGACCTCGGGGATCGTCCCGAAGGACGGCGCCGCGAACCTCAGGGGCTCGCGGCGGCGCTTGGGGTCGAGCTGGGACAGCTTGGCCTTGTCGCCACGGGTCAGCACCGCGCGACCCATGTGCTTGCCCCGGGTCACGGCGTCGAACCAGGCGACCGAGTAGTTGTAGCTGTCGTCGCCGGTGCTCATCCGGGCCATCAGGTCGTCGATGTCGCTGCAGCGGTCGGTGTCGACGGTGAAGTACGCCGTCTCCACCCGCTGCAGCTCGACGACGGCACCGACGATCGCGCCCGTCAGCCCCATCCCGCCGATCGTGCCCCAGAACAGGCGGCCGTCGTCGTCGAGCGCGTCCCAGGTGTCGCCGGCCGGTCGGTCGAGCGTCTTGACGCTGCCGTCGGGCATGAGGAGGTCGAACGAGCGGACGTGGTTGCCGAAGCTGCCCTGGGTGTGGTGGTTCTTGCCGTGCACGTCGGCCGCGATCGCGCCGCCGATGGTCACCTGGCGCGTGCCCGGGAGCACCGGCACCCAGAGCCCGAAGGGCAGCAGCGCCTTCATCAGCGTGTCGATGCTGACGCCGGCCTGCAGCGTCACCGTCGGCGGCTCGGAGGCGGCGTCGACGGAGAGGATCTTGTCGAGACGCGTCAGGTCGAGCGTGATGCCGCCCGAGTTCTGCGCGGCGTCGCCGTAGCTGCGCCCGAGCCCGCGGGGCGTGACGCCGCGACCGCCGCCCTGCCGCAGGGCGGACACGACGTCGGCGACGGACTCGATGCCGTGCAGGTGGGACATCGCGCCGGCCGCCCGGCCCCAGCCGTGGATCTCCACGAGCTGCTGCGGGAGAGGCGGCTGCTCCTCGATCCCGGAGGGCCGGATGTGCGGCAGGTCGAGGTCGCTGCCGCCGCCGGGCATGGCGGGGAAAGCGTTCCGGACGAAAGCGTTCATCGCGTGAACACCGCGATGGAGATGACCACGAGCCAGACCAGTCCGATCACTTGGAGAACCCTGTCGTGCAGGACAACTTCTTCGGGCTCGCCCGCGTTCCCGGCGTCGACCTCGAGGGCGTACTGGAGCAGGCCGAGGGTGAACGGTGCGATCGAGATCGCCGTCCACGGCACCGCGTACGCGCCCACGCCGCGGTTGTCGAAGGCCCACAGGCTGTAGGAGATCAGGACCATCACGGCCGCGAGCATCCAGGCGAAGCGCAGGTACGACTCCGAGTAGCGCTCCAGCGACTTGCGTGTCCCGGCCCCGCTGCCCAGCGACTTGATCTCGGAGTAGCGCTTGCCCGCCACCATGAAGAACGAGCCGAACGCCGCCACCAGCAGGAACCACTGGCTCAGCGCGAGGTCGCTCGCCACACCGCCGGCGATCGCCCGCAGCAGGAAGCCGGAGGCGACCATCGCCAGGTCGACGACCGGCAGGTGCTTGAGGAACGCGGAGTAGCCGAGCTGCAGCAGCAGGTAGATCAGCAGGGTGACGCCGAGCTGGGGCGCGGTGAAGAAGCCGAGCGTGAGGCCGGCCGCGCCCGTGACGACGGCCAGGACGACCGCGGCCTGCGGCCGGAGCTCGCCCGCCGCGATGGGCCGGAACCGCTTGCGCGGGTGCAGCCGGTCCTCCTCGACGTCGCGGACGTCGTTGATGAGGTAGACCGTGGCGCTCATCAGGCAGAACGCCACGAAGGCGAGCGCGGAGGCCAGCAGGACGTCGCGCTCGAAGAGCCGCCCGGCGGCGAGAGGAGCGGTGAAGACGAGGACGTTCTTGACCCACTGGCGCGGTCGCATCGCCCGGATCGCCGCCGGCAGCCGCGAGCGGCGCGGCTCCTCGAGGAGGTCGTCCTGCGGGATGGCGGGCACGGCCGGGGTGGCCGGCGACGGCTCGACGTCCGGCGCGGCGGCCGCTTCGGGGGGAGCCGGCCGCGAGGTCGCGGACCGGGGCGAGGTGTCGGTCATGAGAACTCAGATGGTATCGGCGCCCACCGACATCGCCCCGCACCTCGTACGCGCGGCTACCCTCGCCCCGTGCGGACGACCCTGGCTCGACGCGGGGCCGTCGTCTCGGTCCTGGCGCTCCTCGTGCTTGCGGGGTGCGGGGCAGCAGGGTCGGAGCCGGGACCGCCGTCCACCTCGCCGACGCCTACCGCGACCGTGTCCCGGCCCGCCGACGGGGTCAGCCTGTCCGCGCTCGGCTTCGAGAACGGTCCCGTCGACCGCGTGTTCGTCCCCGTCGGCGCCCAGCTCGCCACCCGCGTCGACCAGACGAACAACGTGACGCTCGTCCTCACCGCTCCGTCCGCCGCCGCCCTGACCGACTTCTACCGCCGTACGGCGACGGGTAACGGCTTCGTCGTCACGGCCGACGACCCGGCGACCACGACCCTGACGTTCAGCGGGTTCGGCTGGACGGGGACGTTCACCGGTGACGCCCGTGCCTCCGCGCTGCTCCTGCGCCCGGCCTCCTGACGTTCGAGCCGCCTGACCGTCAGCCCAGGTCGTCGACGAGCCAGCGCCCGTCCTGCTTGACCAGCGGGATCTCGACCGCATCCTCTCCACTTGACCGGATGGTGCGCCACTCGCCGTCCTTCCGCTGCTGGGTGCGGTACTTGTAGGTCACCGAGACCGTCGCCTTGTCCTCCGTCAGCTTCTCGACCTTGGAGGTCTTGCGGATCTCCGTCACGTTCCGGGCCTGCTGGCCGTAGCGGGCACGGAACTTCTTGAGGCCCTCCTCGAAGTCCGCGGTCTCGAAGGAGGCGTAGCCCGCCTTGGTCATCAACGGCCTGACGCGGTCCTGGTACTCGTCGTAGGTCAGCTGCCCGTCGATGCCGAAGGCGGTCTTCATGAACGTCTCCGCCGCGGCCTTGACGTTCTTGGTCTCGTCGACCGGAGTGGCGCTCGGCGACGGGGTCGCGGCGGCCGAGGTCGCGCTCGCCGCCGGGGCGACGGGAGCGGCCGAGCTCTCGGCCGGGGTCGTGCTCGCCCCGCAGGCGCTCAGCAGGGGCAGAGCCATGACCGTGCCGGCCGCCAGGGCCTTTGCGATCCGCGTGTTCATCGTCGTGCTCCTCCGTCGTGTCCTGGGTGCTGACGCGTGAGACCACGGTCGGCGACCAGGAACGTTGCCACGCGCGGACCGCGGACGGGGCGGATCCGGCGGTTGTCCACAGCCCCACCGGAACTTCTCAGCCGCGGCAATCCCCGGCCCAGACGCACGACGCCTCGCGGCAACGGTGACGCGCCTCAGGAGGCGTTGTCGACGAGCCACCGGCCGTCGTCGAGCACGAGCTTCACCGTGACGCTGCCCGTGCCGAGCGACTTGAGCGTCTTCCAGTCGTCCCCGGCCTTCTGCTGGGCGAGGTTCTCGTACGCGAGCGTGACCGTCGCGGTCGTGGCGTCGATCGAGACGACCTCGGGGTCGTCGGCGAACTTCGGCGCCGACCGGGCCCGCTGGGGGTAGAGGGACTTGAGCGCGGTCGAGCCCTTCTTGATCGAGTCGGCGCTCTCGAGGGAGTCGAAGCCGTCCTTGGTCATCAGCGGCTCGATGCGGTCGGTGTAGTCGTCGAAGGACTTGTCCGGGTAGCCGATCGTCAGCACCGTCCTGACGAACTTCTCGGTCGCGGCCTGGACCCGCGTGGTCTGCTTCGCCGGGTCGGCGCTCGGGGTCGGCGAGGGCGTGGCGTTCACGACCTCGGTGCCGGGAGCCGTCACCTGGCTGCTGGGGGCGGTGGCGGTGGCCGTGCCCCCGGACTCGGCGCGCCCCGTCCCGCACCCCGCGAGCACGGGCAGCGTCACGACGGCGGCCGCGGCCACCGCCCGCGCGATGCGCTTGTCCATGCGGCCTCCGTCGCGTCCGGCCCGCGACCGGCGGGTCACGTCGAGTGCGTGAACGTTCTCACGGGACGTGAGGTCGGATGCCTGATCCGGCGTTTGTCCACAGACGCTCGGTGAACTCTTCGGTGGTGCCCAGGGAAGGCCCCCTCAGACGGTCGGACCAGAGTCGTTCGTGAGGTTGACTGGTTGAGGGGTCAATGCTGCCGAGGTCCTGAGGCAACGTTGTCGTGCACCTGAGGGTGTCCGGAGGTGACCCCGGCAGAGTTCTTCTCACCAGCCCGGAAGGGCAGGGGGCCCGTCAGCACCGGGCCGGAGAACCAGCACGACCAGCACGAACCCAGAAGGCCCTGGCGCCTCTGCCGTACCAGCCGCTCCCGTCGGGGGAGCGCGGCCGCTACGGCGGGGCGCGGGGCCTTTCTGACGTCCTGGCCCGAGCCTGCACGAGTGGCGGCCGCGCGGGGTAACACCACCTGTCCACGGGCTGAGCACGCCGGCCGGAGCAGGAATTCCTGACCCGCGCCCACCCGTTGACGTGAGCGAACCACGACGAAGGAGACATAGCCATGACGGCATCCAGCACCGAGAAGAAGCACTCCTACAAGCCGGCCTTCAAGGCCGACGAGGCGCTCGGCGCCAACCTGCAGCGGGTCGCGGTCGACATGATCAACCTGCACATCGTCGGCAAGCAGGCCCACTGGAACGTGGTCGGCAAGAACTTCCGCGACCTCCACCTCCAGCTCGACGAGCTGGTCGAGTCCGCCCGCGAGTTCTCCGACGAGATCAGCGAGCGCATGCGCGCCATCTACGTCACCCCGGACGGGCGCGCGTCGACCATCGCGAAGACGTCGAGCATCGCGGAGTTCCCGGGCGGCGAGGTCGACACCGCGGAGACGGTCGACCTGATCGTCACGGCGATCTACGCGGTCGCCGGCACGATCCGCGAGGTCCACGACGACGTCGACGACGCCGACCCCACGACGGCGGACCTCCTGCACGGGTTCCTCGTGCGCCTGGAGCAGCTCGCCTGGATGATCGAGGCCGAGAACCGGGTCGCCAACCGCACGACCCCGGCGCCGATCACCGAGTGATCTGACCGGTACCACCCGCACCACCCGCGGCAAGTGGTCATCCCGCCCCGGCACGCACGGCGTGTCGCGGGCTCGGGGTGACCACTTTCCCGTTCTGGGGGAGGGGCGGTGGCAGCATGCCGACCCATGGGCGCGTTCGAGGACCTCGTACGGGGTGAGGCGCCGCTGCTGGACGCCTACCTGACCGCGCTGGACGGCGACGCCACCCCCTTCACCATCCCCGGGCACAAGCGGAGCGCCGCCTTCGGCCGAGTGGTGGCCGGTGACGTCCCGCTGCACGGCGGCCTGGACTCGATCGGGCTGACCGGCGGCCTCCTGGTCGAGGCCGAGCGACGCGCCGCCGCCCTCTGGGGCGCCGACGTCGCCCGCTTCTCGGTGGCCGGCTCGACCCACGGCAACCAGGCGCTCGCCCTCGCGGTCGGACGGCCCGGCGACCGGGTCGTCGTGCCGCGCACGCTCCACCGGTCGCTGCTGCTGGGGCTGGTCCTCGCCGGGCTCGAGCCCGTCTGGCTCCCCACCCGCGTCGACCCCGGCTCGGGCCTGCCGCTCGGCTGCCGCCGGGACGACGTCGAGCAGTGCCTGCGCGACCATCCCGACGTCGTCGCGGTCTTCGTCGGCGACCCCACCTACGTCGGCACGGTCGGCGAGCTGGCGGCGGTGGCGGAGCTGGTGCACGCGGCCGGGCTCCCGCTGCTGGTCGACGCGGCCTGGGGCGCCCACTTCGGCTTCCACCCGGCGCTGCCCGCGCACGCGCTGCAGGCCGGGGCCGACGCGCTCGTCATGAGCGCGCACAAGATGCTGCCGGCGTACTCGCAGGCCGCCCTCGTCCTCGCCCGGACCGAGCGGCTCGACCCCGCCCGGCTGCAAGCCGCCTTCGACGCCACCCACACCACCAGCCCCGCGGGCGCGCTGCTGGCCAGCCTCGACGCCGCCCGGGCCCTGCTGCAGCTGGACGGCGAGGCGCAGCTGGACCGGCCCGTACGCCTCGTCGCCGCGGCCCGCGCGCGGCTACGGGAGGTTCCGGGGCTGACCGTGCTCGAGGCGGCGGAGGCCACGCGCCTGGTGGTCGGCCTGGCCGGGACCGGCGCGGACGGCGTGGTCGTGGGCCGCGAGCTGCGGGCGGCCGGGGTCGAGGTCGAGCTGGCGGACCGCGACTGGCTCATCCCCGTCGTCACTTTGGCGGACACCGAGGACACGGTCGACCGGCTGGTCGTCGCGTTGGTCGCGGCGGTCCGACGACATCTCGGCCCGCCGCGCGAGAGGGCGGTGGCGGCCAGCTGGAGCGTCCGGCCCGAGATCGTGATGCCCCCGCGCGACGCGTTCTTCGCCCGGGCGACCACCCTGGGGGTCGACGAGGCCGTGGGGCGGGTCTCGGCCGAGCTCGTCGCGCCCTACCCGCCGGGCGTCCCCGTCCTGGCGCCGGGGGAGCGGATCACCGCCGAGGCCGTCGCGAGCCTCCAGGCCGCGGCGCGGGCCGGCACCCGCATCGCCTACGCGGCGGACCCGACGATGGCGACGCTGCGCGTGGTCGCCTGAGCCAGACGCCGACCTCTTCGAGGCCCTTCGACAGGCTCAGGGAGCGTTGCGCAGCACTGGTGTCGGCGGGGCCTCGGGAGAACGCTCCCTGAGCTCGTCGAAGGGCCTCGAAGAGGTCAGCACCTCCAGCAGCTCGTCGCACCAGCGCACGAGGCCGACGGCGTCGATCCCGTACGGCGGGGCGCCGGCGTAGAGGGCGATGCGGCGGCGGGCGCGCTGGAGGAGGGTGGTCGCGCCCGTCGGGTTGCCGCGCAGCACGTGGGTGAGCCCGACGGCGAGCTGGGCGAGACCCTGCCAGAGCTCGCGCTCGGGGTCGGGCGCGGCCTTCCAGCTCGCCTCGAGCACCTCGTGGGCGTGGAAGGGGAGGCCGGCGTCGAGCAGGCGCTGCGCCTCGACGAGCGCGGGCAGCGGTTCCAGGACCAGGTCCTCGGGGACGCGCTCCACGCCGACCGCGCCCCGCGGCAGGGGACGGCCCAGCTGGTCGCGCGGCCGCGCGTTCTGCGCCCGACCCCGGGCGTCCCGCTCGCGCTCGACCACCGCCGTACGCCCTACGCCCGCGCCCAGGCCTGGAACGCGTCGAGCGACTCCGGCGACCCGGTGACCGCCACCTGCGCGTGCTCGCGCCGACCGCTGATCCACAGGGCCAGCTCGACGGGCTCACCGGTCAGCGTCACGCCGTCGCCGGCCTTCGCGACCCGCGTCTGGCCCCGCGGGGTCGCCAGACGGACCCCGACCGGTGCCTTCCGCAGGCTGAGCGCGAACAGCGCGAGCTGCTTCCACACCTCGTCCTGCTCCTCGACCGGCAGGTCGCGCGGCTCGGCCGGCACGTTCCCGCCGCGGCGGACGTCCTCGTGGTGGATGACGTACTCCACAAAGTTGATCTTCTCGGCCGCCCAGCTCATGGGCGACCAGGCGGGGGCGCCGGCGACGAAGCGGTCGACCAGCCGGTCGTAGCCCTGCTTCGACCGGGCCCGGTCGGTCAGCTTGCCGAGGCCCGGCTCCTGGCCCGGCGGCTTCCGCGCGACCGCGTCCTTGAGACCGGCGACCGGGCCCTGCTCGCGCTGGACGAGGTGGGCGACGAGCCGGCGCACGTCCCAGCCGTCGCACAGCGTCGGGGCGTCGGGGTCGGTGCTGCGCAGGGTCTGCACCAGCGACTCCTGCTCGGTGGCAACCCAGCTCATCGGCTTCTCCTCGGTTCCTGCGTCGTACGGCGGTGATCGTGCTGCGGTGATCTTGACCAGCATAGGAACGGGGTCCGCCGCCACATCGTCACGCACCTGTCACCGCAACGGCTCGCGCGTCGTGCATCCGGATGCAACGATCTGCGCGTGACCAGAGTGGCGGCGTGCCAGGTGCCCATCGACATCGACGACGCGGAGAAGACGAGGCGGCTCGTCTTCGAGTCCGTGGCGGAGGCCGCGCGCCTCGGCGCCCGCCTCGTGGTCCTGCCCGAGCTGGCCCTGTGCGGGTCGATCTTCGCCGACGCCACCGAGTCGACCTCGCGGGCCGAGCCGGCCGACGGGACCTCCGTCCGCTTCTTCGCCGAGCTGTCCGACGCGTTCGACCTGGTCCTGGTGGCCGGCTTCTGCGAGGTCTCGGGCCTGGACCTGCCCTACAACAGCGCGGTCGTCGTCGACCACGGCCGCGTGCTCGCGGTCTACCGCAAGACCCACCTGTGGGACTTCGAGAACGAGCTCTTCACCCCCGGCGACGTCCTGCCGCCGGTCGTCGAGACCTCGGTGGGGGCCGTCGCCCCGCTCATCTGCTACGACCTCGCCTTCCCGGAAGTGCTGCGCAGCGTGGCCCTGCGGGGCGCCCAGCTCATCGCCTCGCCGGCGAACTGGCCCGACTCCGACAGCCCCGACGTCCGCCCGCCGGAGGTGTCGAAGGCGATGGCCGGCGCGGCGATCAACCGCGTCGTGGTGGTCGTCGCGGACCGGGTGGGCGAGGAACGGGGCCGCCGCTGGGTCGGGGGCAGCGTGATCTGCGACCACGAGGGCTACCGCGTCGCCGGGCCGGAGTTCGGCGTCGAGACGGTCCTGGTGACCGACGTCGACCTCGACGCCACGCTCGACAAGGCGATCAGCGGCCGCAACCACGTCTTCGCCGACCGGCGCACCGACCTCTACTGACCGCGCGGCATCGCTGCGGGAGCAGAGGTACCGAGCAGGGGACGTCCGCGTCACCGTTGCGTGACGATCGGCGACGACGCGTCCGCAGAGGTTGCCAAACGCGATCGGCGATCCCTAAGTTATACGTATGCACCTCACCCCGGCCGATGCCCTCAGGATCACTGGTTCGTTCTCCGTCGTCCGCGCCCCCGAGCGCCCGGACGTGGCGGCCCAGTCGGACCCGAAGGTCATCGAGACCGTGTCGAGCATGCTGTCCGAGATCGAGCGCGACGGGCTCGCTGCCGTACGGCGCTACGCCGAGCGCCTCGACGGCTGGACGGGCGGCGAGGACTTCGAGATCGCGGAGAGCTCGATCCCGGGCCTCGTCGACGGCCTGCCGCAGGACCTGCGCGACGCGCTCGACGCAGGGGCCGAGCGCACGCGCCGCTTCGCCGACATGCAGCGCGCGCACCTGGTCGACTTCGAGGACGAGGTCATCCCCGGCGTCATCTGCGGGCAGCGCTACGTGCCGGTCGGCAACGTCGGCGCCTACCTCCCGGCCGGCCGCTTCCCGCTGCTGGCCAGCGCGTTCATGACCGTGGGCGTGGCCCGCGCGGCCGGCGTGCCGAACGTCGTCAGCTGCACCCCGCCGTCGCTCCACGGCCAGGTCCACCCGGCCGTCCTCTACTCCGCGCGGGCCTCCGGCGCCCACCGCGTCTTCGCCCTCGGCGGCGTCCAGGCCCTCGCCTCCATGGCCTTCGGTCTGCTCGACGGCGTGCCGGCCGACATGATCGTCGGCGCGGGGAACGCGTTCGTGGCCGAGGCCAAGCGCCAGCTGTACGGCAAGGTCGGCATCGACGTCCTGGCCGGCCCGTCCGAGGTCGCGGTGATCGCCGACGAGACCGCCACGGCCCAGATGGTCGCCGCCGACCTGCTGGCCCAGGCCGAGCACGGCCCGACCACCCCGGCCTGCCTGGTGACGACGTCGGCCGAGCTCGCCGCGGCGGTCGAGGTCGAGGTCGCCCGCCAGCTCGAGGGACTCGCCACCCGCGACATCGCCGGTGCCGCCTGGCGCGACTGGGGCTCCATCTACGTCGCCGACTCCCCGAAGACCGCGGTCGAGATCATGAACGTCCTCGCCCCCGAGCACCTCGAGATCCTCGCCGAGGACACCGACTTCTACCTGGAGAACATGACCAACTACGGCTCGCTGTTCCTCGGCGAGTGGTCGACGGTCGCTTACGCGGACAAGGGCATGTCGGGCACCAACCACGTCCTGCCGACCGCCCGCGGGGCCCGCTACACCGGCGGGCTGTCCGTCACCGGCTACCTGAAGCAGCTGACCTACCAGAAGGCCACGCGCGCCTCCACCGAGGCGCAGGCCGGACCTGTGGTAACCATTGCGGACTTCGAAGGCATGCCCGGCCACCGTGACAGCGCGCAGCTGCGTCTGGACATCATCTCCTCGTCGTAGCTACCGGCTGACCGCTCGACCCGTGCGAGCGGGACAACTGAATACGTAGGGTTCCACCCTGCTCGACCCTGTGCCCGACCCGTTGCGTCCGTCGTTCCCGCCTGCCGAGAAGAAGGTCCCATGCGTCACATGCGTCTCCCCAGATCTCAACGTCCCGTCCGGCTGATGGCGGTCGGCCTGCTGGCCGCCTCCCTCGCCCTCACCGCCTGCGGCGCCGGCTCCCGCACCGGTGCGGCGACCGCCACCAAGGTCGCCTGCGACTTCACCAACCCGTCGACGCCCACGACCATCAACGTGCTGGCGTACAACTCCTCGGCGGTCGACCCGTTCAGCAACACGATGGTCGCGAGCTGCACCCACGACAACGTCACGGTCAAGCACGACCCGATCGACTTCGCGGGCCAGCTGGAGAAGACCACGGCCACCCTCGCGGGCGACACCGGCACGTACGACGTCGTCGAGACCTACACCTACGCGATCCCGGACCTGGCCTCGCGGGGCAAGCTCCAGCCGCTCGACGACCTGTACGCGAAGAACAAGGACAAGTACGCCCTGGGCGACCTGGACCCGAACACGCTCAAGTCGATGACGTACGACGGCAAGCTGTACGGGCTGCCGATGCAGTCCCAGCTCCTGGTCATGGCCTACCGCAAGGACCTGTTCGACAAGAACGGTCTGACGCCGCCGACCACCTTCGAGGAGCTGCGCACCGACGCCAAGAGGCTCCAGGACGCGGAGGGGATGAAGTACCCGATCGCGCTGCCGCTGCTGAGCACCGCCGACCTGGACACCGCCTTCGCCGCCGCGCTCGGCTCGCAGGACAGCGCCTTCTTCGTCAACCCCGACACCAAGAAGCCGAACTTCACCGAGGAGCCGACGGCCAAGGCTCTCGAGCAGCTGAAGTCGCTGCTGCCGTACATGGACCCGCAGGTCACGACCTTCGACCAGCCGAAGGTCCAGCAGCAGCTCTACAACGGCAAGGCCGCCGTCGCCGTGATGTTCTCGGGTCGGATGAACGACCTCGTGCAGCAGAAGAACACCAAGCTCTACGACAAGTTCGGCTTCGCGGCCCCGCCGGCGGTGTTCGCGGGGGGCAAGGCCTACAGCACGGTGTCCACCGACGGCTGGTCCATCCCCTTCAACACGAAGGTCGACAAGGACCTGCTCTTCGAGGTCATCGGTGCTTCGGTGAGCCAGGAGGCCTCGCAGGCCTCGGTGCCCGCGGCGTTCCCCGCCCGCACGACCGTCGACCAGAGCGCCTCGCCGTACGCGGCGGCGACGAAGGACTCGCTGGCCAAGGGCCCGACCAAGGAGATCCAGCCCTACGTGCCGGCGGTGAGCGAGGCCATCCGTCCGGTGCTGGCCAACTACATGGCGGGCAAGATCGACGTCCCGGCGGCGCAGCAGCAGATGCAGGCCGCGGCCGAGAAGGTCATGGCCGCCCAGAAGTAGCCGGTTGCGGGTGGGTCCGAGCTCTCTCGGACCCACCCCAGCCCCGGGGCGGCCCCAGCGGCCCACCTGCCACCGCAGCGGACGAGGAGTAGGGCCATGAAGAGACGGCAGTTCTGGGCGCTGGTCGCACCCAGCGTCGTGGTGATGTTCGGGTTCATGCTGGTGCCGCTCTACCAGACCCTGCGGTGGAGCTTCGAGAGCGTCAACTACGGCGAGGCCGGCACCTTCATCGGGCTGACGAACTACCGGGCGGCGCTCGGCGACGCGAGGCTCGGCCGTGCGGTGCTGTTCACCGTCGGCCTGACGGTGGTCGCGTCGGCGTTCTGCATCGTGTTCGGCTACGTCCTGGCCGCCCTGGTGAACAAGCTCGGCCGGGCTCGGCCCCTGGTGCTGGGCATCCTGCTCATCTCCTACGTCTCGCCGCAGGTGGTGGGCGCCGTGGCCTTCTCCTGGCTGTTCGACTCCAACTTCGGCGGGATCGTCGACTACCTCCTGAACGCGGTCAGCGGCGGCGCCTTCGGCAACCCGCTGTGGTTCACCTCCACCTGGCCCAACCGTCTGATCATCGTGGCCAACGTCGTGTGGTTCATGCTGCCGTTCGCCATGCTGATGATCCTGGCCGGGCTCCAGGGCGTCTCCGAGGAGACGCTCGAGGCGGCGGAGATCGACGGGGCCTCGCCCCTCCAGCGGCACCTCTACGTGATCATCCCCAGCATCCGCGGCGTGCTCGGCTTCGTGGTCCTGATCCTGACCATGGACGTCATCCGCGTGTTCGACTCGCTCATCCCCCTCGCGCCGCAGTCGCTGACCAACGGCAACGAGTCGCTGATGGTCTACATCTACCGAGTGGCGTTCAGCGAGGCCTCGCGGAACCTGGGTCTGGGCAGCGCGATCAGCGTGCTCACCATCATCCTGATCCTGATCCTGCTCTTCCCCTCCATCCGCAACATCGTGAAGGAGGCCCGGGCGTGACCCTCGACATCCCCGCCGCCAGCACCCGCTCGTCCCAGGCACCCGTCGACCTCGCTCCCGAGGCCGGCCGTGGCCGTCCCGCGTCGCGGCGGTCCCGGCGGGCGGGCGTGGTCACCGCCGTCGTGCTGACCATCGTCTGCCTGCTGATGGTGTTCCCGTTCCTGTGGGCGGCCCTGTCCAGCATCAAGCCGACGGACGTGGCCTTCGCCAACCCGCCCGTGTTCCGCTTCGCGCCGACCTTCCAGCCCTACGTCGACCTCTGGCAGACCACCGACTTCTACCTCTACCTGGTCAACACCCTGGTCGTCGCGGTGATCAGCACGATCGTCGCCCTGATCGTCGGTCTGCCCTGCGCGTACGCGCTGTCGCGCTACACCGGGATCTCCTCGGTCGTGCTGCTCGTGCTGGCACTGGTCTTCCGCGCTCTGCCCCGGTTCGCGGTCGTGCTGCCGATGTACGACATCTCCCAGAGCCTGGGGATCTACGACACCACGTACGCCCTGGCCGGCGCCCTCATCGTCATCAACCAGCCGTTCACCATCTGGCTGCTGCGGAACTTCTTCGCCGAGATCCCCCCGGAGCTGGACGAGGCGGCGATGGTCGACGGGTGCACCCGGTTCGGGGTGCTGCGTCGCATCATGATCCCGCTCATGGGACCGGGGATCCTCACCGCCGGCATCTTCGTCTTCCTGTTCGCCTTCCAGGAGTACCTGACAGCGGCTGTGCTCACCGACACGTCGTCGAAGACCGTGCCGGTGTTCATCGCCACCCAGCTCGGGCAGAACCTGCCGCTGCTCCAGCAGGCCTCGGCCGCCACGGTGCTTCTGACCCTGCCCGTGATCGGCATCGCCCTCATCGCGCAGAAGTACCTCGTCGCCGGTCTCGCCTCAGGGGCCGTCAAGGGGTGACCCTCGTCCTCCTGCCGGGCTCTGGCTGCACGGCCTCGCTGTGGGCGGCCCTCACGCTGGACGTGGAGACGGTGACGCCGGTGCTGCAGGAGCCGACGCTGGACGGCGAGGTCGACCGGCTGCTCGCGGTGCTGCCCGACCGGTTCGCGCTCGCGGGGCTCTCGCTCGGCGCGATCGTGGCGATGGCGCTGGTGCGGCGCGCTCCGGAACGGGTCACACGGCTCTGCCTGATGTCGACCAACCCGTACGCCCCGACGCCCGGGCAGCACGAAGCCTGGGCCGCCCAGCGGGAGGTGCTGCGCACCGACGGTGCCCGGACACTGCAGGCGTCTCTGCTCCCGGTGCTCCGCTCGCCGGGGCGCACCGACCTGGACGAGGCGGTGCTGGCCATGGCCGACGAGCTCGGCGCCGAGACGTACGCCGCGCAGTGCCGCCTGCAGGACACCCGCGTCGACGAACGCCCCGGTCTCGCGCAGGTCCGCGTCCCGACCCTGGTCGTCGCCGCCCGCGACGACCGGCTCTGCGGCGTCGAGCGGCACGAGGAGATCGCGTCCCTGGTCCCCGGCGCGGAGCTCGTGGTCCTCGAGGACTGCGCCCACCTGTCCCCGCTCGAGCGCCCCGACGAGCTCTCCGCCCACCTGAACCGCTGGCTCGCGCCTGGCCGGTAGGAGCCGGCGTCAGACCGGGCGGAAGAGGTCGGCCTGGAAGCGGTACGCGTCGCCGCGGTAGCGGGTGGCCCCGACGAGGACGGGGCGGCCGGCGTCGGTGTAGCCCACCTCCTCGCCCACGAGCACCGGCCAGCCGGCGGTGACGCCGAGCTGGGCGGCGAGGTAGGTGTCGGCGACCTCGGCCCGGACGGAGTAGACGGAACGGTGCACGCGGACGTCGCAGCGGGTCTCGAGCTCCTCGTAGAGCGAGCGGTCCTCCAGGTCGGCGTCCTGCAACGGCGCGGCCAGGTCGAGCGGCATCACGGTCTCGTCCAGGCAGATCGTGGTGCGTTCCATGCCGCGCAGCCGGACGAGGTCCAGGACGTCGGCGCCCGGCGGGATCCGCAGCTGGTCGGCCTCGGGGAGCGTGGCCGTCCGGACCCGGCGCCGCAGCACGTGCGCCGTCGGCCGGAGCCCGCGCGCGCGGGCCATCTCGGTGAACGTCTGCAGCACGCTCGGCGGCTCGCCCACCACCTCGGGCGCGACGAACCAGCCGCTGCCCACGACGCTCTCGACGAGGTGCTCGTCGGCGAGCCGGTTGAGCGCGTTGCGCAGGGTCTCGCGCGACACCCCGTACTGGGCGGCGAGCGTGCGCTCGGCGGGCAGCCGCGCGCCCGGTCCGTACACGCCGCGCTGCAGCGCGTCGGTCAGCTGCCGGTACGTCTGCTCGGAGGCGAAGGAGGCCCGCATCGGGTCAATGTAGCGATCGAGACAGACCGGAACTACCCCTTGCCCTCGATTGGTCTAATCGGTATGTTCTGTCCTGCGACTGGTCTTGATGCCGGGCGTGCGTGTGCTGGTTCCAACGAGGGAGTCATCCGTGTCATCTCCAAGAGTCGCCCGCCTGGTCGCGGCACTCGCCCTGCCCCTGACCCTGGTCGCCGCCGCGTGCGCCCCCCAGGCCGCGAACTCGGGCGGCGGCAACGTGCAGCCGTCGGCGGTCTCGTCCGACGTCGCCTCCGCGGGTCCGGTCACGCTCAGGTTCCTCGACTTCGAGGAGGGGCCCGACGCCGCGTACATCAAGAAGGCGATCGCGGGCTTCGAGCAGCAGTACCCGAACGTCAAGATCGAGCGGACCGAGCAGAGCTTCGACCAGGTGATGTCGACGCTCAACCTGCGGCTCGCCGACCCGAACGGCCCCGACGTCGCCACGATCAACAACGGCTGGCAGTCGATGGGCACGCTCTCCAAGGCCGGCCTGATCCTCAACCTCGACAAGTACGCCGAGCTCTACGGCTGGCGCGACCAGCTGTCGCCGACGATGCTGCGCCAGCTCGAGTTCACCCCGGACGGCAAGAAGATGGGGGAGGGCTCGCTCTACGGCACCCCCGGCGCGCGCCTGACCACGGTCGGCCTCTACTACAACAAGAAGCTGCTCACCGACGCCGGCGTGGCCGTCCCCACCACGTACGCGGAGTTCGAGACGGCGCTGGCGGCGGTCAAGGCCAAGGGCGAGACGCCGATCGCGCTCGGCACGCAGGAGAAGACGTACGCGACCAACCCGCTCTTCGCGCTGCAGTCGCTGCTGGGTTCGCCGAAGGCGATCAACGACTTCGTCTACGGCTCCGGTGGCACGACGCTCGAGCAGACCGGGCTGGGCACGGCCGCCGCCAAGCTCGCCGAGTGGCAGAAGGACGGCTACCTCAACCCCGGCTACAACGGCCTGGACTTCGACGGCGGCAAGAAGGTCTTCACCGACGGCAAGGCCGCCTTCCACTTCGACTACTCCGGCGCCCTGGTGGGCACCGGGGCCGACTCGACGAAGTTCGGTCGCGTGCAGCTGCCGCAGCCGGACGGCGGGGCGCAGACCAGCGTCGGCGCCGCGTCCGCGGTGTTCGGGATCTCGGCCAAGACCAAGAACCCCGACGCCGCCGCAGCCTTCCTGAACTACCTCGGCAGCCAGGAGATGAACGACCTCTCGGTGCAGAACGGCTACCTGCCGATCCGTCCCTCCACGGCCCAGGTCGAACCCGGCACGACGTTCGCCGACGAGGTCGCCGGCGCGGCCACGGTGACCAAGGACGACGGCTTCCTGCCCTTCTTCGACTGGTCCAGCCCGGAGATGCTCGACGTCATCGGCGGCCAGGTGCAGCTGATCCTCGCCGGCCGCTCGACGCCGGAGACCCTGGTCACCGACGGGCAGAAGAGCTACGACGACGCCGCCGCGAAGCGCGGGTGAGCACGGGCACCACGGGTCTCACGACGCCGCCCCGGCTCGGTCGGGGCGGCGCGGGGACCCTCGTCGAGGGTGACGCCCCTACCGGCAGCGCGCGCCGGCGCAACCCTAACCGGCGGATGCGCTGGGCCGGGCTGCTCTACCTCGCGCCCGCGCTGGCCATGTACACGTGGGTCGTCCTCGTCCCGCTGGTCCAGTCGGCGAACTACTCGCTCTACTCCTGGGACGGCGTCTCGACCCCGACCTGGGTCGGGCTGGGCAACTACGGCGACTTCTTCACCGACCCGGACCTGCGGGCCGCGCTCGGCCACGTCGGGGTGCTGATCTGCTTCTTCTCGTTCCTGCCGATCGCGCTCGGCATGCTGACCGCGGCGATCATCTCCCGGCGGAACCTCCGCGGCGCGGCCCTGTTCCGCTCGCTGCTGTTCCTGCCGCAGGTCGTCACCACCGTCGTGACCGCCGTGGTCTGGAAGTTCCTCTACACCCCCGACGGCCCGATCAACACGCTGCTGCGGGCGCTCGGGCTCGGCGCCCTGGCGCAGAACTGGCTCGGCGACGTCACCTGGGCGCTCCCCGCGCTCGGCGTCATCGGGACCTGGGTGACCTTCGGCTTCTGCATGATCCTCTTCGTCTCCGGCGCCCAGTCGATCCCGCAGGAGCTGTACGAGGCGGCGCGCATGGACGGGGCCGGCCCGGTCGCGGAGTTCTTCGCCGTCACCCTGCCCGGCCTGCGCCCGCAGCTCGCGGTCGCGCTGACCCTGACCATCACGGCCGCCCTGCGCACGTTCGACCTCGTCTACGTCGCCACCCAGGGCGGACCGGGGTCGTCGACCACCACGCCGGCGCTGCTGCTCTACCGCAAGGCGTTCCAGAACCCCGACGTCGGCGCCGCCGCGGCCATCGCCGTCGTGCTGGCCATCGCCTGCCTCCTGGTCGCGATCCTCATCCAGCGCGTCACGGAGCGTGAGTCGTGACGCGCAAGTCGGAGACGGTGCTCAACTACTTCGTCCTGCTGCTGTTCACGGCCGTGGTGATGCTGCCGATCCTCTGGACGCTGCTCGCGGCGCTCAGCCCGAACATGGACGGCAGCGCGTCGACCGACCTGCAGTGGTCCAACTTCGCCTCGGCCTGGACGCGCGGCTCGCTCGGCCAGGCGCTGCTGGCCAGCACGGTGATCACCGTCGGCGCCGTCATCCTGCAGGTGCTGCTGGCGCTTGGCTCCGGCTACGCGTTCGGCGTGCTCGACGTCGTCGGCGGGCGGGTGCTCTTCCCGGTGATCCTGCTCGGGCTGATGCTCTCCACCGAGGCGCTGATCATCCCGCTGTACTTCCAGTTCCGCGAGATCGGCCTGATCAACTCCTGGCTCGGGCTGATCGTCATCCACGTCGGGATGGGGGTGCCCTTCGGGGCCTTCTGGATGCGGGCGACGTTCCGGGCGATCCCCGGCTCGCTCGTCGAGTCGGCCCGGATCGACGGCGCCGGCACCTGGCGCGTGCTCTGGGGGATCCTCGTCCCGGTCTCGCGCCCGGCGATCCTCACCCTGGTCCTGCTCAACGCCATGTGGACCTGGAACGACTACTTCGTCGCCCTGATCATGATCTCCGACCCGACGAAGCAGCCGGTCACGCTCGCCCTGGGTGCGTTCCAGGGGCGCTTCACCACCGAGTTCAACACCATGGCCGCTGCCGCGGTGATCATCTGCCTGCCGATCCTGGTGCTCTACGCCTTCTTCCAGCGCCAGTTCATCCACGGCGTCCTGAGCGGGGCGATCAAGGAATGACCCGCCACGCGCTCACCACCCCGACCCCCGAGGAGCAGCCATGACCGTGGAGCCCGAAGTCTTCGACACCCCCGACGAGCTCGGCGGCCGCGTCGCGCGGATGATCGCCGACGGGCTGGTCGCCGCCCGCGAGGCAGGACGGCCGTACGTGCTCGGCTGCCCGGGCGGGCGCAGCGCCGCCCCCGCGTACGCCGCGCTGGCCGACCTGGTCCACATGGAGCGGCTCGACCTCGACCACCTCGTCGTCGTGATGATGGACGACTACCTGGTCAGCGGGCCCGACGGCACCCTCGTCCACGAGCTCCCGCAGGCGCCGCACTCCTGCATCCGCTTCGGCCGCGAGGAGATCGTGCGCCCGCTCGACGACGCGGCCGGAGCGGGGCGCGGCGTCAGGCCCGAGAACCTCTGGTTCCCGGACCCGGCCGACCCGGCGGCGTACGACGACCGGATCCGCGACGTCGGCGGCATCGACCTGTTCCTGCTGGCCTCCGGCTCGAGCGACGGTCACATCGCCTTCAACCCGGCCGGGGCCGCGCGCGACAGCCGTACGCGGGTGGTCGAGCTGCCCGACAGCACGCGCCGGGACAACCTGGCCACGTTCCCGTCCTTCGGCGGCGACCTGTCCCGCGTCCCGCGCCACGGGGTGACCGTGGGCATCGACACGATCGCCGCCAGCTCGCGGTCCGTCGCGATGCTCGTGCACGGCCGGGAGAAGGGCCGGGCCGCGGCCCACCTGCTCGCCGCCGACACGTACGACCCGTCCTGGCCGGCGACCGTCTTCGCCGACTGCGTCGACCCGCACCTGTTCCTGGACTCCGAGGCGTTCGCCGCCGCGGAGCCTGTCCCCGCCCGCTAGCCCTCCCGCTCTCGACGCCCGCACCAGCAAAGGAACCTCGCACCCATGGCCCAGATCAAGCTCGCCTACCTCGGCGGCGGCTCCTCCCGCGCCGCCGGCACCATGGCCTCGTTCATCGCCCACGCCGACGAGTTCCAGGGCTCGGAGGTCGTGCTCATCGACCAGCGCGCCGACGAGCTCGAGATCGTCCGCACGCTGGCCGAGAAGACGGCCCGTGACGCCGGCATGGACCTCACCGTCACCGCGACGACGAACCGCCGTGACGGGCTCGAGGGCGTCGACGCCGTGCTCACCAGCTTTCGCCCCGGCGACTTCGCCATGCGGCAGCAGGACGAGCTCATCCCCATGCGGCACGGCGTCATCGGCCAGGAGACGCAGGGCCCGGGCGGCTTCATGATGTCGTTGCGCTCGGTGCAGGTCTTCCAGGGCCTGATCGCCGACCTCGAGGACGTCTCGCCGGGGGCGCGGATCTTCAACTACACCAACCCGGTGAACATCGTCTCCCAGGCGGTCGAGGACCACACGGACACGCCCATCTACTCGATGTGCGAGGGGCCGATGATCTTCTGGCCGTCGATCCTGAAGACCGCGGGCCTCGACCCCGAGCGGGCCGAGGTGATCATGGCCGGGGTCAACCACAACTGCTGGTCGACCACGCACCTGTACGACGGCGAGGACATCATGCCGCTGCTCGAGCAGGGCTGGGAGAAGGTCCGCGACGACCACACGGTCGACATCTGGGACCGCCGGATGCTGCACCTGGCCGTGGCCATGCAGTCCATCCCGGCCGACTACTTCAAGTACTACTACTTCGGCCAGGAGCACTTCCGCGAGGCGCAGGCCTCGCGCCTCACCCGCGCGGGCGTCATCCTGTCCCACGTGGACGACTACTGGGCGCACTACCGCGAGCAGGCGGCGAGCGAGCACCCCAAGCTCGACCCGGCCCGTTCGCGGGGCGGCATCCACGAGCTCGAGCTCGCCATCGACGTGATGAGCGCCTACTACAACGACAAGTCCGCGCGGCTCCCCGTCAACCTGCTCAACACCGGCGGCGCGCTGCCCGGCTTCGACGAGGACACCGTGGTGGAGATGTGGTGCGACGTCGACGGGACCGGCGCCCACCCGATCCCCCAGAAGCCGCTGCCGCACGCCGTCCGGGGCATCACGCAGGAGCTGGCCGAGTACCAGCGCCTCGCCGCCGTCGCCGCGTGGGACGGCAGCCGGGCCGACGCCGTCCGCGCCCTCGTCGCCCACCCGTTCGTCCCGACGCTCGCCGTCGCGGAGGAGCTCTACGACGACCTCGCTCACGCGAACGCCGCCTACCTGCCCGAGCGCCTCCTGCGGTGAGCTCGTACTACCTGGGCCTCGACGCCGGCAACTCCAAGACCGTCGCCCTCGTGGCCGACGAGACCGGCGTCGTGCTCGGTCGCGGGCGCGGGGCGTCGGGGGACATCTATTCCGCCCCCGACGCGGAGGGCGAGGTCGAACGGGCCGTCCGTACGGCGCTCGCCGACGCCGGCCTCGAGCCGGGCGAGGTCCACCACGCCGCGTTCCGGCTGGCCGGCGTGGACTGGCCCGAGGACGAGGAGCACTGGTCCACGGTCCTGGCCCACCGGCTGCCGGAGCTGGGGAGCGTCAGCATCAAGAACGACGGGTTCTCGCTGCTGCGCTGCGGCAGCCCGGACGGGGTCGGCGTCGCGATCAACGCCGGCACCGGCCCGGCCGTCGCCGCCCGCGGCACGGACGGGAGCGAGTTCTGCCTCTGCTGGTGGATCTCGCACCCGCTCGGCGGGCGGTCGCTGGGGGAGTCGGCGTTCCGCGCCGTCGTGGACGCCGAGCTCGGTTCCGGCCGGCCGACCCTGCTGACCGACGAGCTGCTGACCCTCTACGGCTACGACGACGTCGCGTCGATGCTGCACAACTTCACCCGGCGCCACCCGGTCCGCCCGGTGCCGGACGAGCGGGTCGCCGCCCGGTCGGTGCTGCGCGCCGCCGGTGCGGGTGACGCGGTCGCGTGGGGGATCGTCGCCGGTCAGGCGGCGGCGTTCGCCCAGCTCGCGGCCGTGGCGGCCCGGCGTACGGGTCTGGGTGGCGGAGCGCCGGTGCCGTGCGTCCTCGGGGGTTCCATCCTGACCTCCGAGCACCCGGCCTACCGCGAGGCGCTGGTCGAGGCGTTCGCCGCCGAGCTGGGCCCGGTCGACGTCGTGGCCAGCGCTGCGACCCCGGTGGCCGGGGCCCTGCTCGACGCCCTCGCCGAGGGCGGCGCGGCCCTGGACCAGCAGATCCACGACGAGGTCCTGCGGGCCGACCACCCGGCCGAGTTCCTGCTGACGTGAGCGGACGTTCGCCTGCTGTCGACCTGGACAGACTGTTCGCTCAGCCATCATTCACGTAGGCTGACGGTCTCCGGGCGGGCAGAGATGCTGGCTAGGGGTGAGTCGGTCGGCGCCGACCGGGGCAGGGGGGCTGCACGTTTCCCGGCCGGCGCCGACTGATCGTCTTCACCGCGGGAGGACCTGTGACGACACCGGCTCCGAGCCGACCCCGGCAGAGCTACCGGCACGAGGCGTTCCTCTGGCGCGGTCGAGCGGAGTACGTCTCCCACCTCGTGCCGTTCGTCCTCGAGGGCCTCGACGCCGGCGAGACGGTCCTGATCGGCGTCACGCCGGAGCACGCGCGATGGATCGGCGACGAGCTCGGGTCGAGAGCCACCGAGGTCCAGCTCGTCGACCTGAGCCAGCTCGCCCGCAACCCCGCCCGCGTCATCCCAGCCCTGCTGGAGCTCCTCGACGCGTACTGCGCACCGGGCCTTCCCGCCCGAGGCATCGGCGAACCGGACTGGCCCGGCCGCGGTCCGGAGGAGGTCCGGGAGGCTCAGCTCACCGAGGCCCTGCTCAACCTGGCCGTCGACCCGGACCTGCCGTTCTGGCTCGTGTGCCCGTACGACGTCGAGCACGTCGACCCGGCGTTGCTGGACGACGCGGGTCGGAGCCACCCGGTCCTGGCGACCACCACCTCGTACGTGGGCAGCGGGACCTACCGCGGCCGGGACCACGCCCGCGCCCTCTTCGGTGCCGAGCTGGCCGATCTGGGTGAGCCCGGGTTCGACCTCCGGGTGACCAGCCGGGCCCTGGACCTCGCGGCGGAGCAGGTCACGCTCCGCGCCACCGCCGGCGACCTGTACTCCGACCAGGTCCTCCTCCTGAACGACGTCGTCCGCGGCCTGGTCGCCGAGAGCGTCCGCCGGGCCGAAGGCGAGGCGCGACTGCGCTGGTGGGACGCGCCGGACGAGGTGGTCTGCGAGGTCTCCGACCGCAGCGTCGTGGACGACCTCCTCATCGGTCGGCGGCCCCCGGTCGGCCCTCGCCACGACCCGGTCTGGCTCGCCCACCAGGTCTGCGACCTCGTCGAGGTCCGGTCCAACGACCTCGGTACGACCGTGCGCCTCCACCTGTCGGCCCAGCCACGGGGGACCGCGGGCTGATCCCGTCGGGGTGGGGCTCGGCCTAGCGTGGTGGCCACCGACGAAGGAGCACCACGATGGCCGTGAACGTCCAGCAGATCACCCCCGCGCACGACGGCACCACCGACGTGTACGTCGAGATCGGCTCGCACTTCGAGGTCGAGGAGGGTGCGCTCGTCGTCCTCGACGCGGTCGACGGCTCCCGTGTGGCCCTCTTCGCCCCCGGCACCTGGCTCTCGGCGCAGGTCGAGGACTGACCGGCTGCGCTCCCTGAGCCTGTCGAAGCCCCGCTGTCAGCGGATCGTGTAGCCCCCGTCGACCACGAGGTCGGCTCCGTTGATCATGTCCGAAGCCCCGCTGGCCAGGAACAACGCCGCCCCGGCGACCTCGCGCGGCAGCGCGAACCGGCCGACTGGGATCTCCCGCTTCGCCGCCTCGCCCTTCTCCCCGGCCCAGGCCTTGCGGCCGAGGTCGGTGAGCACGACGGTGGGGGAGATGCAGTTCGCGGTGACGCCGCGGCCGGCCCACTCCGTCGCGAGCACCTTGGTCAGCCCGACCACGCCAGCCTTCGAGGCGCAGTACGCCGCGTGCTCGACCAGGCCGACGCTCGCGGCCTGCGACGCCAAGTTGATGATCTTGCCGCGGCCGGCGGCCAGCATGTGCCGCCCGACGGCCTGGCTCATGAAGAACGTGCCGCTCAGGTTGACCGCCATGGTGCGGTTCCAGGCGTCGAGGCTCAGCTCCTCGGCCGGGGCCAGCGCGGCGATGCCGGCGCTGTTGATCAGGACGTCCACGTGCCCGACGGCCGTGACGGCCCGTTGGACGGCGGCGTCGACCGATGTCGGGTCGGAGACGTCGCACCCGATGCCGAGGGCACCGCGGCCGATCTCCGTCGCGCGCAGCTCGGTGGCGTTCTCGTCGAGGTCGACGACGACGATCTGCGCCCCCGCGTCGGCGAAGACGTCGGCGATCGCCGCCCCGATGCCGGAGACGGCACCGGTGATGAGCGCGACCCGTCCGTCGAGGCGGAAGGTCAGGTCGACCTCGGGCTCAGCGTCGGTGCTGGAGGTGGTGATGGGGACTCCTCGTCGGGCTGGGATGGGGTCGGTCGGAACGTAGCACCGCCCGGACCTACCGGTCGCGCTGGTGTCGCTCCGTCTTCGACCACTGGTCAGTCCGCGGTGCTCGTGACCCTTCCAACCCCACCGGAGTGACCACTGGTCAGTCCAGCCGCGCGGTCCTGAGCTCCGCCAGGTGCGCCATCACGGTCGCCGTGAGGTTGTAGACGACCAGCTGGGCACCGTCGGCGAACGACTTCTCCGCCGCGGCGAGGCTGTTCACGATGTCCATGCGCAGCTTGTCCTGGTCGGCCAGCACCTGGTGCACGTGCCGGACCTGGTCCGGGTGCGGCGGGTCGTCGGCAGTGGTCGAGGCGGCCAGGTCGGCGACGCCCACCATGATCCCGTCGAGCCCCTCGGTCGCGGCGATGGCCTCGGCCTCGCGCACCCCGGCGGGCGACTCGATCATGCCGAACACCAGCGTCTCCACGCGCATCCGCTCCTGGTGCGCGCGCGGGTCGACGAGCCCGAAGCGGCCAGCCCGCCCGTACGTCGCGAAGCCGCGGTGCCCGAGCGGCGGGTAGTGCGCGGAGTCGACGAGCGCGACGGCCTGCTCGGGGGTGTCGACGTGCGGGGCGACGACGCCGACCGCGCCTGCGTCAATGGCGCGCAGGACGAGCGCCGGCTCGGCCGAACCCACCCGGACCAGCACCGGCACGCCGTAGAGCTCGGCGGCGGCGATGTGGCGGCGCAGCTCGACGACGTCGGCCGGTCCGTGCTCGCCGTCGACCAGCACGAAGTCGAAGCCCGCCACCGCGACCATCTCGACGAGCTCCTCGCCGGGCATGCGCAGCAGGACGCCGAGCGCCCGCTCACCCGCGGCCAGCCGCGCCTTGAGGCTCACGCGATCATCCCCGCGGACAGGTCGACGTCGGCCCCGGTCATCCCGGTCATGCCCAGCATCGCGACGACGGCCGCGCCCACCTCGTCCTCGGTGATCATCCGGTTGAGCGCGCTCCGCGACACGTACGCGTCCTGCGCCTGCTCGTACGACGTCCCCGTGCGCTCGGCCTCGAGCCGGAAGTTGCGGTCCATGCGCTCACCCTGCACCGGTCCGGGGGAGAGGCTGTTGACCCGGACGCCCGACGCGCCGACCTCGAAGGCCAGCGTCGACGTCAGCCCGATGACCGCCATCTTCGACGCCGCGTACGGGGTCCGTCGCGTCAGCGGCCGCTTGCCCGTCACCGAGGCCAGGTTGATCACGTCGCCGCTGCCGCGCTCGACCATGCCCGGCAGGAACGCCCGGCACAGCAGGAACACCCCGCGCACGTTCACGTCGAACACCTCGTCCCACGCGTCGACGGCGATCTCGATCAAGGGGGCGACCGGTCCGCCGATGCCCGCGTTGTTGATCAGGATCGACACCTCGACGTCGGACAGCGCGTCCGCGAGCGCGTCAACCGAGGCCGGGTCGGCCACGTCGCACACGCGCCAGGACGCCCGTTCGCCCAGCTCCTCGCACAGCGCCGCGAGCGGCTCAGCTCGACGTCCGGCGAGGACGACCGTCGCCCCGCCGGCGTGCAGCGCCCGAGCGATCGCCGCCCCGAGTCCCGTCCCACCGCCGGTGACGAGCGCCGTCCGCCCACTGAGGTCAGCCACTACGCCCCCTGAGCTTGTCGAAGGGCCTCGAAGAGGTTGGCGTGAAGGCGAGTCACGCCTGCCCAGCAGCCTCGAGCGGGCTCTGGTAGCGCGCCTTGGCCTCGTCGATCCAGGGGTAGGAGTCGCCGAGGTACTGCGCGGCCCGGACGTCCCCGGAACGGGCGTGCCCCTCGAACAGCTCGACCCGCGCCGCGCGGCCGCAGACCCGGCCGAGCTCGCCGCTCGTCTCGGTGTTGCGCACCTCCTGGTAAGTGACGGTGCGCAGGTACTTCCCGACCCAGAGGCCGCCGGTGTAGCGGGCGGCGCCGAGCGTCGGCAGCACGTGGTTGGTGCCGATGACCTTGTCGCCGTAGGAGACGCAGGTGTTCTCGCCCAGGAACAGCGCCCCGTAGTTCCGCATCTTGTCGAGCGCCTCGCGCGGGTCGGCCGTGAGGATCTGCACGTGCTCGAAGGCGTAGCTGTCGGCCAGCGCGTACGCCTCGTCGAGGTCGTCGACGACGGTCACCTGGCCGAAGTCGCGCCACGCCGGTCCGGCGTAGTCGGCGGTCGGCATGCCCGGCAGGATCGCCTCGATGTGGGCCATCGTCTCGCGGCCCACGCGCTCGCTCGTCGTGATGAGCACCGCGGGCGACTCGGGGCCGTGCTCGGCCTGGGACAGCAGGTCGACGGCGACGAGGAACGGGTCCGCGTGCTCGTCGGCCACGACCAGGATCTCGGTCGGTCCAGCGAAAAGGTCGATGCCGACCTCGCCGTAGAGCTGGCGCTTGGCCTCGGCGACGTACGCGTTGCCCGGGCCGGCGATGAGGTCGACCTTGCTCATGGTCTCGGTGCCGACGGCCATCGCCGCGACGGCCTGCACGCCGCCGAGGATCCAGATCTCGTCCGCGCCGGCCAGGTGCATCGCCGCGACCGTGGCCGCGGGGATCTCGCCGCGGATGGGCGGGGTGCACGCGACGACGCGGGGGACCCCGGCGGTCTTCGCGGTCACGATGGTCATGTGGGCCGAGGCGGTCAGCGGGTACTTGCCGCCCGGCACGTACGCGCCGACCGACTGCACCGGCACGTGCTTGTGCCCCAGGAACACGCCCGGCAGCGTCTCGACCTCGACGTCGGCCATGGACGCGAGCTGCACCTCGGCGAAGCCGCGCACCTGCGCCTGCACGAAGACGATGTCGGTGATCACCTGCGGGTCGAGCCCGGCGATGATCTCCTGCACGCGCTCGTCGCTCAGCCGAAAGCTCTCGGGGCTCCATCTGTCGAAGGTCTCCGAGTACGTGCGGACGGCCGCATCCCCGGTCGAGCGGATGTCGCCGATGATCGCCAGGACGCGCTCACGCACCTCGTCCTGGGCTACGTCGGCGAACGACTTCGTCCGGGCGGACTTCAACGAGGTGGGCAACGCATCTCCTAGAGCGAGCGGGGGTGCTACATACGTATGCTGCGAGTTAACCCGATCGCTCCCGCAGGGTCAAGGCGCGGCCGTTAGGCTTCGGTTCCTGTGCGGCGGAATCGTCAGCGGCACCCGGGGCGAAAGAGGGCAGAGGTGGTCACGAGCCACGACGTCGCGCGCCTCGCCGGGGTCAGCCAGCCGACGGTGTCCCGCGCGCTGCGCGACAGCCCCAAGGTCTCCGAGCTCACCCGTCTCCGGGTACGCGAGGCGGCGACCGCGCTGGGCTACGTCCCCAGCGACACCGGCCGCGCGCTCTCGGTCGGGCGGACCCACCGCGTGGGCCTCCTGGTCACCGACCTGGCCAACCAGTTCTACACGCACACGATCGCCCCGATGCACCACGCGCTGGAGTCGCTCGGCTACCAGCTCGTGCTGCACACCGAGGCCTCCGACACCGGCCGCGTCGCCGACCGGCTGCTGTCCAACTCCCTCGACGGCGTCCTGCTCGCCACCACCGCGACCGACTCGTTGCTCCCCGTCCGCTTGCGCGATCGCGGCATGCCGTTCGTCTACTTCAACCGCCGCGCCAGCGCCGTCGAGGCCGACTCGGTCGAGGTCGAGGCCCGCAGCGGCATGCGCGAGCTGACCGAGCGCATCCTCGCGCTCGGCCACCGCCGCGTCGGCGCTGTGCTCGGGCCCGCCAACGCGAGCACGGCGTCCAACCGCGAGCTGATCCTGCGCTCGACGCTGGCGACGGCGGGCGTCACCGTCCCCGACGAGCTCGCCTTCCGCGGCGGCTTCGACTTCGCGACCGGGTACGCCGGTGCCCACCGCCTGCTGGAGCAGGACGACCCGCCGACCGTGATCGTCTGCGCGAACGACGTCGTCGCGTACGGGGCCCTCAACGCCGCACGTGAGCTGGGCCGTGAGGTCCCGGGGGACGTGTCGATCACGGGTTTCGACAACCTCCCCGAGGCCAGCTGGCCGCTGCTGCAGCTGACGACCGTCGCCTTCGACCTCGAGGCCATGGCCCGCCGCGCCGCGAGTCTCATGGTCGACCGCCTCACCTTCGGCCCCGGCGAGCCCTACCGCCACGAGTGGTTTCCGAGCCACCTCGTCGAACGTTCCACCCTCGGCCCGCCCTCGCGCTGACGCCTCGCGCGTCGAGCGAGCACGCCGAACGCTCCCCGAGCGCAAGAACGCTCCCTGAGCCTGTCGAAGGGCCTCGAAGAAGTAGGCGTCCTTCCGCACCTCGCGCCTACCCGGATGCACGTAACCCAGAACACGCGCCGCAAGCCTCGACTCTCGTCGATGCATACGCATACACTGCTGCGAAAGCCGCAAGCCACGAGAGGACTTCTCATGCCGTTGGACGCGATCGCGTACAAGCCGTACGCAGATCCGGACGACTTCATCCGCGAGGTGACCGACCTGATCTGGGTCAACCGCGCGATCGGCCACATCTACGAGAACTACGAGCCCGACGCCATCGTGCACGGCTCGTACGGCACCTCGGTCGGCGTGGAGGAGGTGGTGCAGGGGAGCCTGATGCGCATCTCGGCCACCCCGGACCGTGTAGGCCAGGCCGAGGACGTGGTGTGGGAGGAGCGCGGCGACGACGCGTTCCTGAGCTCGCACCTCGTGCTCTCCGTCGACCCGAGCAGCGACTTCATCAGCCGCACGGTCGCCAACTGCCTCTACCGCCGCGGTCGCATGGTCGAGGAGTGGGTCGTCCGCGACTTCCTCGCGATCTGCCTGCAGCTCGGGCAGGACCCCGACGAGGTCGCCCGGATGAAGCCGTTCATCGGCTACTCCGGCAGCATGCTGACCCCGCCGCCGGAGAACGTCCTCGCCGTCGGTGACTCGGGCGAACGTCCCGACGACTACCGCTCCGAGGCCCAGATGGTGCTCGAGTTCATCGAGCGGGTCTGGAACGGGCGCGACCTCAACGCGGTCGAGCAGTACTGGGTGCGCGACCTGACGCTGCACACCATCGGCTACCGCACGATCACGCGCCCCGAGGGCTACCGGCGCTCGCTGCTCAAGATGCTCCGGCCGTTCCCGGGCGGGCGCTTCGAGGTGCGCGACGTGCAGACGAACTACGCGGTCAAGTACGCCGGCCTCCGCGTCGCGGTCACCTGGGTCTACAAGGGCACCTACGACGGCACGGCCGACTTCGGCCCGCTCACCGGCTCACCGGTCGAGATCCTCGGCGTCTCGCAGTTCCTCGTGCAGGACGGCCGCCTGGTCCGCGAGGTGCGGGTCTACGACGAGATCGCCGTCCGCAGCCAGATCCACGGCCGTCGCGGCGACGTCGAGTTCGCCGGCACCAACATCTACTGACCGCTCGTTCTGCCGCACCACCTCCGAAAGGAACCACCCATGACCGACGTGGTCGTCCCCTCCACCGAGCTGACCCGACGGACCATCCGGCGCACCGACTGGGTCGCCGAGAACGCCGCCTTCATCGACTGCCGCACCCCCGGCTCGGACCGTAAGTCCAACTACGCCTTCATCGGCCCGGGCGTCTCGCAGAACGCCAAGCAGTTCATCAACCTCTCCGAGCCGCACGGGTACAACGTCGGCGCCGCGGGGATGCCGAACGGCGTCAACAACAACCTGCACCTGCACTTCACCGCCGAGGTGTTCATCAACTTCGGCGGCACGTTCCGCGTGCGGTGGGGTGTCGACGGCAAGGCGGGGGAGTACGTCAGCCACGACGGCGACATCATCTCGGTGCCTGCGTGGATCTTCCGCGGCTTCACCAACGAGGGTCCCGACGAGGGCCTGCTGCTGACCGTGCTCGGCCAGGACGTCACCGGCGGCATCATCTGGGGTCCGTCGGTGCTCAAGGAGGCCGAGTCGTACGGCCTGCACCTCACGGCCGACAACCGGCTGATCGACACCGTCGCCGGTGACGAGCTGCCGTCCGACGTGCCGCTGATCAAGCCGATCAAGCAGGAGTACATCGACGAGCTGACGCCGTTCAGCGTCGAGGAGATGCGCGGCCGTGTAACGGCTGCGTCGGACCGCCGGTACAGCTCGCGTGGTCTGCTGTCGCAGGCGGTGCCGGGCGGTCGCGGCCAGCTCGCGCTGGTCATCGGCTACGGGATGAGCGAGGACCGCCGTCAGGTCCCGCGCCTGCACGAGCCGCACAGCTTCAACATGGCGTGGCTCAAGGCGACCCCCGGCGAGGGGATGCTGCGGCATCGCCACGGGGCCACCTCGACGCTGATCGTGAAGTCGGGCACCTGGCGCGTGACTCTGAACGAGGGCGACGCGCAGGAGTCGGTCGACCTCGGCCCGCAGGACATGCTGTCGGTGCTGCCGGGGTCGTGGCGGAGCATCGAGCTGCTGGAGGCCGGGGAGGACGCGGCCGAGGAGGGCACGGGCGAGCTGCTCGTCGTCACCGCCGGCGACGGCCGCGTACGCCTCGAGTGGGCCCCCGAGGTCGTCGAGGCCGCCTTCGACGCCGGCTGGATGCTCGACCCGAACGGCTACGTCGCCCCCGTCGCCGTCCTGGTGACAGCAACCGAGGACGACTGAGCTCGAGAAGCAGGAACGCGCGGGGAACACGACCTGAACAAGGTCGCAGGGCGGTGGGCACGGGCGATGCAGCGTGAACTGAGAGGCTGACTTCGTGCCCACCACTCGCGTCGCCGTCTGCCAGTACGCGATCGACATCGACGACCCCGCCGGGACGCTCAAGCGGCTGCGCGCCTCGGTCGCGGAGGCGGCCGAGGCGGAGCCGCAGGTGATCGTCCTGCCCGAGCTCTGCACGAGCGGCTACGTCTTCCACGACATCGCGGAGGCTCAATCACGCGCGGAGCCCGTCGACGGACCTACGGTGCAGCTCTTCCGCGAGCTGTCGTTCAAGCACCACGCGATCGTCGTCGGTGGCTTCTGCGAACGTTCCGACGGCGACCGCCCGTTCAACTCCGCTGCCGTCGTCGAGAACGGCGAGGTCCTCGTCGTCTACCGCAAGACCCACCTCTGGGGGACCGAGAAGCTGATCTTCACCGCCGGTGACGAGCCCGCTCCCGTGGTGAACACGAGCGTCGGGAAGATCGCGGTGATGATCTGCTACGACGCCGAGTTCCCCGAGATGGTGGGCAGCGTCGCCCGCCGCGGCGCCCAGCTCGTCCTCGCCCCGTCGAACTGGCCGGCGCTGAAGCTACCTCCTCCGCCCGGCGAGCGGGCCCCTGAAGTTGTGAAGGCCCAGGCCTTCGCCGCGGTAAACCGCGTCTTCACCGTCGTCGCCGACCGCATTGGCTCCGAGCGCGGCGTCGATTGGATTGGCGGTAGCGTTATCTGCAACGTCTGGGGTTATCCGATGGCGGGTCCAGCGAATGGCGATGCCCTGGTGCTGTGGGCCGATCTTGATTTAAATCAAGCCTTTACGAAGGCAGTCGGTGTCCAGAACAACTCCTTCGAAGACCGTCGTCCTGAACTGTACTAAGACTTGCTTGCTCTACGAGTTTTGCGATCCTGGTCGCAGTGCTTACCTGACTGTGCGGTATCTGGAAGCGTTGTTCGACATAGTAATGATCCTAGAGAAGCATACGAGCACCAAAGGTGTCGATATAGGGACGGATGGACACGGTTAGCGTGGCGGATCGGCAAATGATCTGGTCGTACTTGTGCAGATGGTGGGAAGCTCGGCTTTGAGACGTGGGCTCCACCTAGATCGGAAAGTTATTCAGGCGCAGAGCCTCCCACCAAGCCGACTGACTAGAACTGGCCCAGCCGGAATCCACTCCTTTAGCGAATGCCAAACACCCGTCAACGTGGTTGATAAAAGAAAGTAAAGATCGGAAACCCCGATGTTCCGAATGGCGCACTAGACCGAACTTTCGCACTCCGCGGATATGCACCTCGACGCGACGGCGAAACTCCGGTAGCAGGCGCACGCTATCTTCGCCGTCTACTAACAACCCGAGCACAACATGCCGAGCACCGGGTGGAACTATACGCGTTTTCCGCTCGTGTAGACGGAACCGATGGGCTGCCACAACCCGGCCCACCTCATGGACGACGTGGACAAGTTGCGCTCGGTCTAGATCACTACGAATCGAAGACAGCACCATGTCGTCGGAGTATCGCGTGTAGGTAAATCCTTCATTCGTCGCGAGCGTCGACAAGGCGTCGTCGATCGGTGTGGCGACCGCGTTCGACAATGCACCACTGGTGGGCGCGCCCTGCGGTAGATGCCCTATGACATCCACGTCATAGGTTGGGATACTGCCACGAGTGGAGGCCCAAGACGAAGATACGCCCGCTCGTGTACAGATGCGGGCCAACTCTAGTGAGACGAGCGCTGAGTACCCTCTCGCCTCGAAGACGCGGAAGACATCACGTTCTTCAACACTGTCGAAGAAATCATGTATATCAAATTTGAGCAACCATCGGGCGCCAAGGTGTTGCTTGGCGCAATCAACAATGCTGCGCTCTTTCTGATATGCATAGTTCGACGGATGCAAGCTCAAGTTCTCGAGAGCTGCATTAAGAATGTAGCGCTGTACGTCCATCAGCACGGGTTCAGGAGCCGACAGAGATCGGGTGCCTCCCGAGCGTTTTACGCGCGTAATCGTCGTGTAGGGGTCCCGACGCCGTTGAACAATCTCTCGAAGGTAGAGGTATGGAGCCCCACTGGAGTGAGCCAGGTGACCAAGACTCAAGATTGGTTTCGCTTGACGCGCCCTACTGAGGGCCATCTGGCGGGAGCTTGCAGTGAGAACACTCTCAGGTACGCCTGCTTTTCGACCTTCAGTTGTGTATTGGTGAGGAGTCGACGGGTTCATCTACTTTTGGTGTTATCCCGACAGGCCAAGCGAACGGAAGCCGCAGCCAGCGTCGCCGAGCGATGTTCGCTTGACCACGCGTAGCGTGAGCTTGTCCGCCGGTACACGGTCAGCCGTGACCTCGAGCCAGTTGGCTCGACGTGCCAGTGCAACGCACCGACTTCTCTAGGTTCGCCACGCGACTCCTCACCTCAGTACGAGAGGATAGTACGCCTCCGTCTGTCCGCGAAGTCGAGCCGTCGCGACGCGGTCGAGCCGACGGGCGTGGCGCAACTCGACTCTGCCACGCGCCGTGATCGAGAGCCCCGCATCCACGAAGTCTGCGTCTTGGAGGAATTGTATGATCGCCGCGACTTGTGCGTCAGGCAGGGCTAATTGATGGGCAAGGGCCGCGCGAGTGTGGCGACTATAAGCAATGAGTGCAAGAGTTATGACGATGGCGTCTGCGGACGTTGTTAGGCGACCGGAGTCTATTGCACGGGCAAGTCTGGCCTGATTCGCCGAACGAGCTGCGGAAGCGAGATCTCTGGGAGGTCTCGCATAGTAACTTAATTCTTTCGCCAGATCTGCTGGAACTTTGCGACCTGGGAGTAAGGCATGCCAGCCCTTGGTGCTGCGTCGGAGAATAAAAGGTAGGTTGTTGGGGACGGCGGTATGGGTGAAGAACAGTCCGGCGCTGGCACCGTAACCCAACGCTTCCTTCTGTTGCTTCCTGGGGGTGTACGAAAGGCACAGCGCTTCAATCGCTTCACGCTCCTCCTGGGTCCAGGCCGCATCGGAGAATGAGGAAGCGGGTAGGTTGACGAACAAGGCATCGACGTGTTTGCACGCTTGGACTGCCTTTCGCCCGGCGCTCGAGGCAGCATATGCGACGACGATAATCTCGAGGCGCGCAAAGGACCGCCAGCTGCGGATCCGGGCGTTTCGTGTGAAGGTGGCCGCGAACTCAATCACCTGTTGACCCGACCCGATGTAGTCGGTGATTAGGACCAATACTTCGCAGCGCCGCGTGGCCAGGGTTTCGAGTTGGTTCCCAGGGTGTAACCACTGCCCGCGTTCGCGCCCAGGCTGGCTGCCCGTAAAGTCTCGAACTAGGGTGCCGACTGCCGCTTCACTACCCGGTGTCGCCAGCAAGGGGGCACCCGGGTTAAAAGTGACGTAGGCCACGTGGCTGACTGGTTCGCGGGAGCTCGTGCGAGCACCCAAGTCTTTTATAGCGACTGTCGAATCGATATCATCGAGAGATAGAACTGGTATCAGCGCGCACGCACTGCCCCCGAAGGTGGGCGTAATTGCTTCTATGCTCTCCTTCAGTCCGTGAAACACCTCGGACGGGCTCTTGACTTGTAGCGTGTCGAGCAGGAGCTGTGCATGATATCGATCGGTAGTCGCAAAGTTCTTCAGCCACGCTCGGCCCCGCTCCGTATCGCTTGGTCTCACCGATTGCACAGATGTCATGATGCCACCGCATCCCGGAACGAGCCGGAGGAGAACCGCTCAGCTGACGGTGTGCGCCTGAGGAAAGCCACTCACCCGACGATGCGGCGGACAAGCGGGGTCGGCAAGGCATGGGTGACGGTTCTGTGCGGCACCCCCCCCCCCCCCCCCCCCCCCCGAGTGCTGCATGCGGCGGGCTCATCGGACGAGGGTTCGAGCGATAGTCATCGTCAGACCCGTGCTCGGCCTTTCGCGGTGGGCCTGAAGGACGAACAACAGCACTGAGGCCCCCCACTTGGCGGAAACATCGACCGTGGACCCGTTGGTCCGCGGAGAGGATGTTCTGCATGTCGAGGAAGCGGAAGACCTACACCTCGGCTTATCGGCATGAGGCGGCCGGTTGGTGATCGACACCGGGCGCCCGATCCTGCAGGTGGCCCGTGAAACCGGGTTGGCGCGCCGCTGCGGGGACGCTGGGTGGCCGTGGAGCGGGCTCAGACTGATCATCCGTCGGGGGTCCGGTCGACGCTGACGAGCGGGCCGAGCTGGAACGGCTTCGGACCGAGAATGCCGCGAGGCGGATGGACCAGGAGTTCTGGAAAGCAGCGGCCTTCTTCGCCACCGAGAATCAGAACCGGTAGAGGCCTACCGGCCCGAGGCGATCGCTGCGGGATCCGAGACGGTCTGCGAGTACCTCGTGTCCTGGCTACGGCGCATCTGAGGTCACTTAGATGAGCGTGCCGGTGAGCCTAGGCACGGCTACCACGGTATCGGCGCAGGCATCGAGCATCGACGGGTTGCGTGGATGCGCGGACAGGTTCCCGCGTGGGGTTGCCTGCGCAAGGAGTACTTCGCCGGTCTCGTCGAGAACGGCGTGGACCTTCTGTTCCAGGTACTTGATGTCGTCGCTGCTGAAGGGCTGTGCCGCACTTCGGACCAGCAGTGCGCGCCGCCATTCGGGTTTGGACTGCCGGTGACTCCCGATGCGGCTGAGGAAGTCTTCACTCAGCCCAACGTAGGCCCAGGGCCTCACGATGAGAGTTGTGGTGAGTGTTCGCTCATTGCCGGTGCGTGATGATGACTGCTGCAGGTCTGTACCGGTGAGGACGTAGATGCCGGGCACGCCTGCCCAGTCCTGGCGCGGGTCTACGTGGCGTGGCGTCTGCTCCCTAACGAGCGCTGGGTGGGCGCCTGTGATGCGCGCCCGTCCCTGCGCATCAAAGTCGATGTCTAGTTGTGCTTGCGAGAGCGGTCGAGATGAGGGAGTCACTGTGACTGGAAGCACTCCTCCCCTCGACTGCTGTTGTGCCGGCTGCGTCTGGGCCGGAGTGCTAGGCGAGCGAACGGTTACAGGGGCTTCGAGGGGCGAGAGAGCAGTGAGCAATCCCCGCAGTTCGGCCTCTACCGCAGTCGGTCTGAACACCGTTGAGATTGCGCCCATCGTATTGGTGGCCGCCTGGGTCAGAGCCTCTCTCGGGAACGAACCCAACCAGTCCACGGCGCGGTGGTGCGGACCGGAAGCGCCGGCTGTGCTCGCGTGCTCGTAGGCGCCCGTGATGCGGGCGACCAGGTAGTCACGGTTGCGGGACGTGAGTCGAGGCACGATCACGAGGTCGCCGACCTGCATCCGGTAGGCGAAGGCCACCAGCTGGTTGGCGTAGCTACGGTCCGTTGGGCCCGTGATCTTGCTCTTGAGGATGGTCTCGTCCGAGCTGCTTAGGTCGTCAGCGGCGAACTCTACAAAGCTGATGGCCACATAGGAGCCGGCGACGAACTCGTCGACGTACCTGGCCTTCTCTCCGGCTCGTACGACCCACAGCTCGTCGCTCACTGCTCGAACTCCGATACTCCACCCGCAGTCTCAAGTTCCAAAGCAGCAGCGACAGCTTCGAACTCGGCCAGCGCGGCAGTGAGGTCCTCGACGATCTCCCGAGCGATGATTTCCGGCGCGGGCAGCTTGTCGAAGTCCTCCAGTGACTCATCGCGTAGCCATGTCAGGTCCAGGTTGGCCTTGTCTCGGGCCATGAGCTCGTCGTAGGTGAAGGCCTTGAACCGCTCGGACTCCGAACGCTCTGACCTCGGCGCTCCCGGTTGATAGGAGTCGACGAAGTCGTCCAGGTGGTGGCGGCGCAGGGGGTTTTGCTTGAGCGTGAAGTGCTGGTTGGTGCGCAGGTCGTACACCCACAGGCGTTCCGTCCACGGCTGTTCTGAGGCGGGCCGCTTGTCGAAGAAGAGGACGTTGGCCTTCACGCCCTGGGCATAGAAGATTCCGGTCGGCAGCCGCAGCATCGTGTGCAGGTCGAAGTCCTTAAGCAGCCGCCGGCGCAGCGTCTCTCCTGCCCCCCCTTCGAACAGGACGTTGTCCGGCAAGACGACGGCTGCGCGGCCGTTGATGGTCAGGATCGTGCGAATGTGCTGCAGGAAGTTGAGCTGTTTGTTGGCAGTCGTGACAACGAAGTCCTGGCGCTCGATCTCTCGGTCCTCGCGGACCTCGCGCCCGTCGGCGCCGACCATCGTCAGGGACGACTTGCGGCCGAAGGGCGGATTGGACAGGACCACCGACCAGCGCTTGGCCGGCGGCGCGATCAGGGAGTCGCGCACCTCGATAAGGCTCTCCCCAGTGGGCTTGCCGATGCCGTGCAAGATGAGATTCATCGCTGCAAGGCGTGCGGTGCCGTCGACAAGCTCCACGCCGTGGACAAAGTCATCGCGTAGGTGGTCGCGCTGGTTCGGGGTCATGGTTTCGGCGTTGCGTGCGGCGTACTCGTGGGCTGCTAGGAGGAACCCCCCAGTGCCGGCTGCGGGGTCGGTGACGGTGTCAGCAACCGTCGGCTGCACGCAGTCGACCATTGCTTGGATCAGTGGTCGTGGCGTGAAGTATTGGCCAGCACCGGACTTGATGTCCTCTGCGCCCTTGGAAAGCAACTCCTCGTACGCGTCCCCCTTGATGTCGGTGCCGGTGGCCGACCAGTTCTCCTTGTCGATCAAATCGACGATCAGGCGCTTGAGTTTTGCCGGGTCCTGGATGCGGTTTTGTGCCTTGCGGAACACAGTGCCGAGCACACCGGGACGGCGGCTGAGGTCCTCGAGGATGTGCCGATAGGTGACTTCAAGGTCGTCGCCGTCCGCATCGAGCAGGCGCTGCCAGGAGCAGTGTGCAGGCACGATGTGCTCCGGCTTGAGCGGTCGGGTCTCCCGCTCATGCGCCATCTTGAGAAAAAGTAGATACGTCAACTGCTCGGTGTACTCGATCGTGCCCACGCCATCGTCGCGAAGGACGTTGCAATAGGACCATAGTTTGTCGACTAAGCGACGCGCGTCAGACATCAGCAATCTCCTCCGCTATTTGCAAGTCAGCAGCATGCCCGGTCAAGCGGCCAGCGAAAGCGGCTTGGAGCACGGCTTGCCGCAGACTTCGACACTTATTGCCAACCGCATTGGCTTCGCCGACCATGCGTTCCCGTGCGACCGATAGCTGCTGCAGGTGCGAGGCTGCTGATCTTTGTTGCTCAATGTTCGGTTGTGGAATCTCGATCAGCCGCAGTTTCTCCTGCGGCAGGTGCTTGATGGTCGTGCCAGTCAGGAGTCGGTCGGCGCGGCCTGACTTGATGGTCTCCTCTATCATCCAGGCGACGTAGCTCGGCACCATGGCGCTCGCGTCGTTAACGCGGACTCGATGAATTGCCTTCTAAAATGCTATCTGCTTAGAACCGCCATCCCAAACTGCGCATCGACCCGGCTCGCCCCCTTCGCACACCAAGATGTCCCCGTCAACAATTCGCAGGCGGTCCGTCTCTGCAGGCGTGAGTTGTACCGACTTGACGTCACTTAGGTCGAAGCTCCGCCACCGAACATTGATGTTTCGGAGATAAGGGGTAGCGATACCGTTAGCCCGTTTAGCATCTAGCATCTTTCCGAGGGTCGTTTGGCACACATCCCCGAGGCGGACTTCCGGGACGGCTGTCTCCAGGAAAGCTCGCCTGACGCGGCGCATTGCGCTGAGGTCCAAGTTTCGCGCTTTTGCCGCGGCGGTGGCGATTTCTTGCATCGCGCCGTCAAGGCGGGAGAGGTGGTTTCCGAGGATATCGACGATTCGCCGCTGCTCATCAAGTGCAGGAACAGGCACCATCAGGCTGCCAACCCGCCTCTTGGATATCTGGGGAAGAATCGAGCCGTCGGCCAGAGATGACAACTCGATAGACTCGAACCAGAGTCGGAGGTACTCCGGCTCTACCTCCGACGACGCAACCACGCCCATGCAGTTGAGGTCGATGACCCCATCCACTGCGAGTGTCCTCTTCTTGTTCGTTGCGATCGCTCCGCCTGCCTTGGGGAATATAAGAGTTCCCGCCGGCAGGGGCGTGGCACCTAGAAGGCTTAGCTCATCTGGTGCCAGATGAGTCCTCGCCCGTGTGATTCGAACAGTGGCGCCGTTCATGTCGCCGACCTTGAAGAACGGAATCGTTCGATCGTGACGTGGGTGTTCCTTGAGGTGATGATCCAAGTGACGGGGGGTTCGTCCTGGTACCACTCTGGCTATCTCGCCGAGCGGGCGAAGGTTGGCATCGTGGGTCACGCAGTAAGATCCCGATTCAGTTCATTGATCAACGACACGGCTTGTTGGCCGAGGTCGCGAAGCGCCCCGTCTACGCCGCCGCGTTCGCTAAAGGGTGCTCCATCGAGGTCGTCAGTCGTTATGCCTGCTGAAGCGGCAACCACCTCGACCATACGGTCAAGCCACCACCGCTGCTGATGATCGAAGGTCGTGCCGGCCTGCTTCTGTTGTGCCAACCACGAGGCGTAGCGCTGCCGGATCCGGTCGGCGTAGGGCACTAGCTCGCCGTCAGTGCCGAGCGTGAAGCGAAGCAGCGACACTAGATCAGTGAGGGTGTGTCGGTCGCTGTGTCGTACGCGTCCGACCTCGACTGCGGCGTAAGCAGCCCAGATGAGGTCGGGAGTCCAGCTCCGCGGTGGCCGACTGATGCGGTCGGCGAGCTCTTGGATGTCAGCGAAGGAGATGCGTCGTTCATTGGCCTCGCCGAGGAGCTGAATGGCCGTGATCTCGTCGCGGTGTTCAAGCAAGTACTGCGTCCAGGACTCCACGATCGACCTGGCGCGCTGGGTATCGACGACACCGTGGGCATCGAGAAGCACGTCAACGCTTACTTCATCGATGACCTTGTCGTGCGCGGTGCGCAGTTCAAGGATGCGCAGACGCAGGTCGGGGTTGGCGGCCAGCGGCTCGATTGCGCGATCAAGCAAGTTCTGAACAGCGGCTTGGGGGTCGGCCGCGCCTTCGGCGGCCTTGGCCTGGGTGTCAGGGTCGACGGCGTCAACCAAGCCGCGGACTACGTCGCGCACCGGCTGACCGGCCACGACGTCGAGCTCGGCCCGCTCGGCCGGCGTGAGTTGCAGCTCCAGCGCCGCTAGACGGGACGCGAGGGTGGCGGTCTCGGCTTCGGTGATCGTTAGTGCTGCGGCTCTGGTGAGCAGCTGCTTGAGGGAAGCGCCCTTGTCTCGGTTAAGGGGTGGGTCGACAAAGTCGTGATCGGTGACCCCTACGGCGTCGACGATGACGAAGCGGGTCTTCGCGGTGGCGTCGGGGGTGACGGCCTGGAAGTCGGAAGGGTCGATGGTGCGGGCACCGCGGCCTTTCATCTGCTCGAAGTACTGCGCTGAGCGCACGTCGCGCATAAAAAACACGCACTCCAGCGGCTTGACGTCGGTGCCGGTGGCGATCATGTCCACTGTGACGGCAACGCGCAGGGAGGCGGAGGTGCGGAAGCGTTGCAGGTGGCCCTTGGGATCCTTGGCGACGTAAGTGATCTTCGCTGCGAAGTCGTTGCCCTTGCCGAAGACCTCTCTGATGGTGGTGACGACCTCCTCGGCGTGGGCGTCGTCCTTGCAGAAGATCAGTGTCTTGGGCACGGTTGAGCGGCCCGGGAAGATCTCGGTGTAGAGCCGGTCGCGGAAGGTCTCTAGCACCAAGCGGATCTGGGATGTAGAGGTCACGGCCCGGTCCAGCTGCTTGCTCGTGTACTCCAGGTCCTCGTCGAGTTCGACGAGCTTCTGCACTCGGGTGCGCCTGTCCACGGTGGGCACCACGGTCCCAGCTTCGATGCGGGAGCCGCCTTGGCTGATCTCAGTGGCGATCTTGTACAGGTCGAAGTCGACGTTGACCCCGTCCGCCACGGACTGGGGGTAGGTGTACTCGCTGACGAGGTTTTGGCGGAAGAAGCCGAACGTCTGCTTGCCTGGCGTGGCGGTGAGGCCGGCCACGTGGGCGTCGAAGTACTCCAGCACCGAGCGCCACACCCCGTAGATGGAGCGGTGGGCTTCGTCCACAATGACAAGGTCGAAAGCCTCCGGCGGTAGAGAGGCGCTGTATGCGACGGTGACCGGGGCTTTGGGAACGTAGGAGTCCAGATCTGGATCGTCGGAGTCACTGACGCCCTCACCGCGCAGGGCCATGAAGACCCGCTGGATGGTGGAGATGACAACGTGAGTGCTGCCGAGGGCGCCAGCGCTGGTCAACTTGTCGACGTTATAGATCTCGGTAAAGCGCCGGCCGTCATCCGAGGTGCGGTAGTTCTGGAACTCCGCCAAAGTTTGGTCAGCGAGGTTGTTGCGGTCGACCAGGAACAGGACGCGGTGGAATCCGCCGTGCTTGAGCAGGCGGTAGGCCGCCGTGACTGCAGTGAAGGTTTTGCCGGCGCCGGTCGCCATCTGCACGAGTGACCGGTCGAAGCGTTGCTCAGCAAGCGAGTTCTCAATCCCGTTGATGGCGGTGATCTGCGCCGGACGCAGTGGGGCGACGTCGAGCTCCGGCATGTGCTGCACCTTGGCCCGCCACGTGGGGCGCTCCAGGTCGGCTTCAGCCTCACGTAGCGCTCGCGCCAGGGTGGCAGGCGCGGGGAAGGCGAAGATGCGGCGCGCTCTTGGCGTCGGGTCGTACCCGTTCGTGAAGTGTGTCTCCGAGCCGCTGGCCTCAAACACGAAGGGCAGTCGTCCCTCGACGGTGAGGGACTTGAGGCGTACCTCGGCAGGCAGGCCCTGGGCGTACATGGCCGACTGCCACTCGACGCCTGACAGCGTCGTGCCCTCGGGCTTCGCCTCGATCACACCCACAGCTCGCTTATCGACGTAGAGCAGGTAGTCGGCTCGGCCGTGACCCTTCGTCATGATCGTCTCGCGAACCGCGACCCCAGGTCCGGCGAAGAGGTTCATTGCCGCTCGGTCCTGCACAGACCATCCTGCCGCCGAGAGCTGGCCGTCGATCAGAACGCGGGCACGCTGTTCGGCGGCGAGTGGCAAGGATGTCTCAGGCATGGCCAGCCACACGCTACTTGAGGTGTCACTCGCCCACTTGGAAGTCCTTGACCTGGTGTGTGCACGGGGCGCGCCAGGGCAGCGTGCACCTCCGGCGGCCCAGTTCGACGGGCGAGTCTCGCGTCGCTGAGGATTCGCCAAGGGGCGTGCGTAAACGCGCCGCAAGCGGCTTGCGCCGGCAGCCGTGACCACTTGGACCGCCAGCGATGAACAGCCGCTTGTTGTCGCCCTGGACAGTAGGACCACGCCGCGTCCGCGCGTATCCCCTACCACCGTGTGGCGGGTTGATTGATGATGACTTTGTGCGTGATCGGCTCGGGGCCGAGCCAGGAGCGGGTGTGCGGGTAACAAGTGTGCCTACAGCGCGGAGGCGCTCGGCGTCCTTCGGCAACTCGCGCCGAGGCGAAGGCGACCGACCCGATGCGCCGGATCACCATTCTGGTGCCGTCGAACCTGGCCGGTGTCGTGGCCAGGAGATCGCTCGCCAAGGGTCGTGAGGCTGGACGCTCGGGCGTCGCAGCGCTCGAGATCAGCACCCTCGACCGGCTTGCCGAACGCTGGGCCGCTCCTCGGATGGACCAACGGCGCCCCCTTGCCCCGTCCCTGCTGGCAGGCGCCTGGCGTACCGCGCTGCGTGACGAACCGGGTCTGTTCGTCGACGTTGCCGACCACCCCGCCACGGTCCAGGCGCTGGTTCAGGCTTACCGCTCGTGCGGCACCTCCCGACAGCCACGCTCGGGGAACTGGCGTCCACGGGTGGGCTGACCCAAGAGGTCGTCCGCCCGCAGACGGTGGTTGCAGGCCGCTTAGATGGCGCCTGGTACGACGAGGTCGACCTGCTCACGGGCGCCACCGGTATCGTCCCGAGCCTGGATCGTGGCGCCGTGGTGCTCTATCTCCCGCAAGACCTCACCCCGGCGCGGCGGGCATTCGTCGATGCTCTCGCTGCCCACCTGGTTGGTCGACCGCGAGGCCTGAGCGGCGGCTCTACTCAGCCACCCCGAAGGAGACAGCAGGAGAGGGTGCGTGATGACGTCGACGGCAGAGAATTATCTTCACGGTGGCCCCCTCGCACCTGCCCACCGAGGATCTCGCCGAGCAGGTCGCCCGTCGTGTCAGGCAGAAGCTACCCGATCCCGTGGAGTGGGTGAACCCGACCGGCTACCAACAGTACTAGCGCTGTGCGTCATCGACTCGATCCAGTCTCTCGGCACTACGGATCCGTCGAGGCAGTGGTGGGACGGTACCGCGCCGCGCGACCGACGCAGGCTGACACGGACGGTGCGCCCGAACTACTCAGAACCTTCGACGCTCGAGGCGACACTTCCGCATGGGTGCGCGGCATCGGCAACCGGAACCGGACGTCCAGCCAGTCTGGCGCGCCGTTGAAGGCGGCCGCCATTCGTCCGGCCGCAGAGCTGCTGGTGGAGCAGGGCGCGCCGACGACCCTCACGCTTCGCGCGTTCGGCACCGAGCAGCTCGCCTCGTTGAAGGCAGGGTGGCGAGCACTTCCCGGTCAGCGGTCAGGCATCTCCTGGCGTTACTTCCTGATGCTTGCCGGGGTGCCAGGGGTGAAGGCTGATCGCATGATCTGCCGCCTCGTCCAAGAGGCTAGTGGACGACCCAAGCCCGTGCTGACGCCTTCCTCAGCCGGCCAGGCGGTCAAGGTGGCTGCCTGTCGCATGAGCGTCCCGGTGATTACGCTCGACCACGCGATCTGGCGCTGGCAGTCCGGGCGAAGTCGGTAGCTTCCAGATCGCTCGGTCCTGCGTGGCCTGAGCTCCCTGAGTTGCCGCAGAGGCCCGGGCTTACCTGCGCTGGCGTGAAAGCCGAAGCCTGTGCGCCCACGTGGTGCTGTGGGTGGCGGCCCGACGGCATTCAGTTCGTCTCGAGCGCCTCAAGGCTCGCGCGGTTCAGGTGCGCCCCGCGCAGCACCCGCTGAATGTTCGCCGGGGACTCCTCGGCGGGGAGGCCGGTACGCGGGCGCCGTACAGGGCTGCGACGGTCGGCGCACGGCGTTGGGCCTGGACGCAGTGAAGGAGACCGTGCGGCTATTGGCGCGGAGGCCGGCGACCGCGTCGACGGAGGACGAGGTCAAGGTTCGAGTTCTCGGCCGGGTCGCGGCGGTCGATCAGCCAGACCTCGACGTGGTTCTTGGGCGCGACGCTAACGGGGGGACCTAGGACGCGCCGAGGCGGCAGAGGGAGACGGCCACGTCGATCTCGGGCAGGAGGTCGTCGAGGGCGCTACCGCCGGTGAGCCACACGTCGTCATCCCGGCCTTGCCAGAGGCCGGTCCCAAGGGGTCATAGCGCCCGAGGCGAGCACTTCTGCGGCGTGCGCGGCCACACCTCCGCGTGACGGGCAATGGAGGCGGCGGGCGCGGGTCGCTATCCGCGTCCGCTCGGCTCTGGCGCGAAAGGGGCGAGGGCTTCGAGGAACCCGTTCAGGTATTCGACGTCCCCCTGGTCGAGGGTGTCGGCGGGGATCTCGAAGAGGGGCGCCACGTCGGCCTTCGTCATGAAAGGCGGCAAGAACAAGTTGCTTATGGCGTTCAGCTGCGCTTCTCGGACACGCCCAGGCTCCTCCGCGGTCGCCACAACTGACAGCAGTCGGATAACGACGCGCTTCTGGAAGTCTGTCATCGACGTCTCCCAGTCGACTGCTGTCTCCGCTGCCTCTTCGCGGATCTCCGGTGAGTCCGCGACGGCCTGCGCGAGCAACTGGCCCAGGCTCTCACCACTTAAAGACATCAGAGTCCCGGATATTGCGACGGCCACGGGATGTGCGTGGCGTTTGCGGCGGACGGGTCGTAGTAAGGGCTGTTCGGATTGTGCGACTGGGCATGGTGAAGGTTGCCTGCCTCATCTTGATATTGCTTGCCGATCTGGACCCTGTAGGTCTCACCCGACGCGGAGTTTGACCCTGGAGGAGCGGTTCCATCGGGGCCATGAATTCTCATGCGCGCGGTGACGCCAGACTCGTGCTGCCACTTGAATTCCAGCCCGTACTGTGATCCTGCCCCTGGATGTGGCGTCAGCTCACGAACCTCGGCGTGACCGGGGACGACGCTCATCGGGTCAACTCCTCGAAGATCGTATCCTCGAGGGCAGACGTTGTGAACACGGATCCAGGCTTCGTTCGATTGCACATGATAGACGTGCAGCTCGTCGACGTGGAAGTTGTAGACCGTCGCCCCTTCGCCCGTTGGGCTGACGGCAACCACTGACACCTCGCTGCCCTTGGCGTCGACGAGCGCGTCGCCAGGCATGAGCTCGCGGACCGGCACCCAACCTTTGCCCTGCACGAAGAACGGGTGCTCTGAAGTCGACACCACGGCCCCGTCGGTGGTCTCGACCCGCCAGGTCGGGATGTCCTCGTGCACGAAGGTCTCGACGACCTCGCGAGCGTGGGTCTCGCCTGTAGAGGGATCGGCCGCCACGACCTCGTCACCCTTGCGCACGTCCTCGATGGCCTTCGAGGAGCCGTCCCCCATCAGGACCTGCGTTCCGGCCACGAAGCAGCCGGTGACGGCCTCCTCGGTCCGGTTCAACATGCGGGTCGCACCCGACTCGAGGTCGCCGACTGCCGCGCCACCACGAACCGGACCGACGCTGGTCACCGCGCCGATCGTGCTGCTCTTCAGCAGGCCAGCGGGCGTGTGCGGACCGGGACCCACCATGTAACCGGCACCGTTGCTGACCACGCCTTCGGCGACGTTCGCCACCACCTCCTTGGCCCCGGTGCTCAGCGCTGTCTTCGCCAGCAGCCCACCGGCGCCGAAGCCGATCGCCCCGGAGGCTCCGGAAACTGCGACCTGACCCCAGTTGACTTCGCCGGTGGTGGCCTTCTGAATGATCGTGTCGGCCCCCGCCGAGACCAGCATCATGCCCGCAGGGCCCCCGACCCCGGTTGCTATGAGCACTCCGCCGGCGACGACCATCGCGCCGCCGGCCACGTACTCCCAGTTGTTCTTGAACCACTGCCCGGTCGCGCTTGCCGCTGACTTGAGCATGCCGCCGACACCGTTGCTGTCCCGGTACGTCTGGAGCTCTGCATCGGTGACCGGACGCAGTCCGGTGGGATCGACACTGTGCAAGGGGTCGTTGCCCGCGAAGGCGTACGGGTTTCCCGTCGTGCCGGACGCCGCGACCGACTCCAACGGATCGACGGACAGGAAGCCACGAGCGGCCGGGTCGTAGACCCGCGCGCCCATCCACTCCAACCCATCGATCGATACACCGCCAGACGAGCTGATGGCGGCTGCGCCGAGACCACCCAGCTGCACGCCCGCCGAGCCGCTGGCCCATGGATCGGACCCGACAGAACGAGCAGTACGCCATCCCGGCGCCGTCCAGCCAGCGCCGATCCCGGTCACTGGCCCCGCGCTCAGGATGGGGGTGTCACCAGCCAGGACTGGAGCTCCGGCGTAGGCCGCGCTGTCCCAGAAGAATTCTGTCCCGTCCACGCTTGCCAGCTCGCCGAGCGCGTCGGCGTGGATCGTGATCCTGCGGACCCTGTCGCCGTCGTGTCGAACGATGCCGGCTAGATAACCCGTCGGGTTCCACAGGAAGTCCCGTGCTAACCCGTTGTTCGACTCCGCCCGGACCCGTCGGCCGGCGCCGTCGTAGCTGTAATGGGTACGCGTCCCCTGAGCGTCGAGCGTCGTCAGCAGCTGACCGGCAGCGTCGTACACGTGCCGAGTCACCTCGGGACCTGCGCCCCGGCCATTGCGTGTTGCGCCGACCTCGTCTTCGATCGTCTCGGTCAGCAGCCGTCCCGCCGCGTCGTAGGCCCACCGGCCGCTCACCGACCCGATGCCCGCCCGAGTCCGTGACTCCACGGGCTGGCCGGCTCCGTCGTAGGCATACTCCGTCACCGAGCGGTTGACGCCGTCACCCTTGGAGACGCGGGAGATGCGGCCATCGCCGTCGCGGTCGATGGTCGTGCGGGTCGAGCCTTCGCCGTCGGTGATGGTGTGGCCGACGACGAAGCCGTCGCGGTGCTCCCAGGACTGGATTAGCCCACCGGCCAGCGCGGAGATGAGGCGCCCGGCGGCGTCGCGGTCGAAGGCAGCTCTCCCGAGGGCGCTCGAGTCGATCGAGGTGAGGTTGCCGGCGACGTCGTACGCGTAGGCGGTCGTGGTCCCGTCGGGCGTGACCATCGAGGTGCGGCGGCCGTCGGCGTCGTACGCCCATTCGACCGATCGGCCGTCGCGGGTGCGGCGGACGAGCTGCCCGCGACGGTTCCACTCGAGCGCGTGCTCGACGACGGTGCCGTCCTCGCGGGTGGTGTCGACCGTGCGGACGGTCCGGCGGCGCAGGTCGCGGGTGAGGGCGCTGACGGTGCGGCCGTCGACAGCCATGGTCGCGGGGCGGCCGGAGGCGTCGTACGTCCAGGTCGTGCGGCGACCGTCTGGTGACTCCTGCCAGACCTGGCGGCCGCTGGCGTCGTAGCCGGCGCGGGTGGTGCGACCGATGGGGTCGGTCTCGGCGATGCACCGGTTCATGGCGTCGAACTCGCGCAGCGTCACGCCGCCGAGCGGGTTGACGATCTTGGTCGTGCGGCCGTTGGCGTCGTAGACGTAGGTCGTCTCGCCGCCGTTGCCGTCGATCGCGGCGACGAGCTGCCCGGCCGCGTCGTAGCGGAACCGGCGGGTGCCGCTCTGGGCATCGCGCCACTCGACGACCTGACCGGCGAGGTCGTAGGTCCAGCGCGCGGTGCCGACGCCGGGCGCGACGTGCTCGACGATGCGGCCGCAGACGTCGTACGTGGAGCGGGCGACCTCGCCGGTGGGCAGGGTCTGGGTGACTGGGCGGCTGTCGACGTCGTAGCCGATGGTGGTGACCGCGCCGAGCGGGTCGGTCACGGTGACGAGCCGGCCGCAGACGTCGTAGGCGTAGCGGGTCGTCGCGCCCAAGGGGGAGACGACCTCGACCGGACGCCCGGCGGGGTCGCGCCGGATGATCGTGAGCCCACCGTCGGCGTCGAGCGCCTCGACGGGCCGCCCGCAGCGGTCGTAGGTGTAGATCGCGGCGGAGCCGTCGGCCTGGCCGACCTTCGTCAGCCGGCCGAGCGGATCGAAGCCGGTGCGCGTCGAGGCCTCGCCGTCGCCGACCTCGACCTCGTTGGACCCGGCGTCGAGGTTGACGCCGACGCGGACGCCGGTGGCGTCGATCGAGGCGACCGGGTTGCCCGCGCGGTCGTACTCCTGGCGCCAGGTGCCGCCGGTCGGGTCGGTCGTCGCGGTCAGCCGGGAGAGCGCGTCGTGCGCGAACTCCCAACGCGAGCCGTCGGGCAGCTCGACCGAGGCGAGGTTGCCCAGGTCGTCGAGCTGGCGGGTGACGGCTCGGCCGAGGGGGTCGATCGTCGCGGCCTCTTCGCCGTGCGGGCCGTACTCGACGCTGGTGCGCGAGCCGAGCGGGTCGGTCGTCGCGGCGAGGCGGCCGCCGGCGGTGTACTCGTAGCGCCAGACGCCGCCATCGGGGTTGCGACGTTCGGCGAGCAGGCCCGAGGCGGGGTCGTAGGTGTAGGTCGTCGTGTGCCCCGACGGCGTGATCGCCGCCGTGACGCGACCGAGGTCATCGCGCTCGAGGTGGGCGGTGCTGCCGAGGGCGTTGGTGGTGCCGACGAGGTCGCCGTGCGCGTCGTAGGAGAAGCGGACGACGACGTCGGTCGGGTCGACGATCTCGGTGAGCAGACCGTCGGCCCAGGAGAGGCGGGACAGGCCACCCTCGGGGTCGAGGATCGTCGACGGGTTCCGCTCGTCGCCGACGTAGGTGTACTCGGTGACGGCCCCCTGCTCGGTCACCACGGTGGTGACACGGTCGAGGTCGTCGTAGCCGTAGGTGACGTCGGCGCCCGAGGGCGTGACGGAGCGGGTCCGGCGGCCGCGGGCGTCGTACTCGTGGACGGTCGTCTGGCCGTCGCGCTCGGTGAGCAGGACGCGGTTGCCCCAGCGGTCGTACGAGGTGGACTGACGCTGCTCGTCCGCGTCGACGACGCCGACGAGGCGGCCCTTGTCGTCGTGCAGCCAGGTGTTCGACCGGGTGCCGTCCTCGTCGGAGACGACGGTGGTGCGACCGGGGAGGTAGACGTAGCGCGTGGTGCGCCCGAAGGGGGAGCGCTGGCTGGTGACGCGGCCGTCGGCGTCGTAGACGTTGTCGACCTCAATGACACCGTCCGCGTCGACGACGGCGGCGATGAGGCCATTCTCGTTCCAGCGGTAGGTGCGGGCGCCGGTGGGCCCGGCGGCCGAGAGGAGGTGGCCGTCCGCGTCGTACGCGTAGCTGACGGTCCGGCCGTCGGCGGTGTGGGCCGCAGCAATGCGGGCGTCGGTCCAGTCGAGGCTGATCCACTGACCGCGAGCGTGCTCGAGCCGGTTGACGCGTCCGGTCTCGTCGCCACGCAGCGTGATGAAGGCGCGGGACGACTCGGGCCCGGTGCCGTACGAGAGCAGCGTTCCGCCGCTGGTGAGGCGCCACCACGAGCCGTCGTTGCCGGTCACAAGCAGGTCGCCCGACTCGTCGCGGTCGAGCCACAGGCTCTCGCCAACGGCGCGGTCCCAGCCCTCGCCGAGGCGCGGGAAGTGGATCTGCCGACCGTCGGGCAGCGTGAAGCGAGCGAGCCCGCTGGTCTCGTCGAAGGTCAGGCCGGCGTCGCAGATCGACGACCAGCCGGGTCCGAAGGCGTGCTCGGCGCGGTCGAACGAGTTGTAGGTGCGCCCCAACGTCAGGGCGCTGGCCGCGCCGGGGAAGGTGACGTCGGCCTCGACCTCGAGGAAGTTACCCGTGGCCGTGTTGACCGGGTCGTCGGCGTAGCCGCTGGTCGGGGGAGCGCCGTAGGCCTGCGCCGGCTGGATGGTGAGGTCGTTGCGCGTGATGTTGACGTGGTGGGCCTGGAGCGCGGAGGCGACCGCGCTGTTGGACAGGGTGGACACGGCGCCGTTGCTCCCGGCGGCCTTGAAGGCGTTGGCGACGACCGTCGCCCACTGCACGTCCTGCGCATTGGCCGTGAGCCACTGGCGGAACCCGTTGATCGGGCCGTTGGCGTCGAGGCTGCCCCAGTGGCACGTCATGCAGAAGGTGTTGTAGGCGTCGCTGAGGCGGCCGGGCACCGCCTGCAGCTGGCCGTTGAGGTCGGCCGACCCGGAGGCGAAGGCGTGCAGGTTCTTGGGGATCGCCGATGACGTCGAGCCACCGCCACCCCGCTGCCCCGAGCCGCCGGCCGGTGCCATGGGCTCGCGCGGCCGGCTGGGCGGCGCAGCGACCGCCACCGGCCCCGGCTCAGAGGGCTGGCCGAAGGGCGGGTCGTCGCCGCCAGTGACCGCGTCGATGATGCGGGTGCCGACGCTCCGGTTGTCGTGCTCCTCCTGCCACGCCTTGGCCTTGTCGCGGCGCTGCTGCTCTTCCCTGGCCTGGTCGGCCAGCTTCTGCGCGGCGTCGGCCATCTGGCGCAGGGACGACGAGAGCTCGCCCGCGTCGCCTGCTGCCGTCAGGGCGTTCTGGGCGAAGAGCTGGGAGAAGAGGCCCTTGAACTCCGTCGAGCCGGTGCTGACCAGCGACCACCGCTGCCCGGCCTGCCCGTCGACCGACGACGCCGCCGTGCGGCAGGCCTCGACGAGCGCGTCGGCGGCCCCGAAGTCGAACGGAACGGGTTCGGCGTTGGCACCCAGGCCCATGAGGTCCTCCACAGCAGCAGGTGGCGGCGTGCTGAAGTGCACGCGGCCATCGATCAAGCAAGACGGGGTCGGGTCTCCGGCGGCGCCGGACCCGGTGAGGGCCGGACCTCAGTGGTCCGGCCCCGCGGGGATCAGCAGCTGGTCAGCTGCCGCCGCCGGCGGTCATGATGTTGCTGCTGATCTGCTGCAGCTGCCCGCGGAGCTCCTCGAGCTCGACCTTGGCCTTGTCGAGCGCGGACTTCGTCTCCGGCCAGGTGGAGCTGCGGAAGCGCTCGGCGAGGGGGCCGTCCCAGTTGTTCGGGTCGGACAGGGCGGTGCCCTGGGTGTTGAGGTTGTTGATCTCGTTGGTCAGGCCGCCGTTGATGATCGACTGCATCTGCGTGATGGCCGACTTGGCCTGCTCGCTGGAAAGTACGCGTCCGGACATGAGCCACTCGCTTCCTGGTCGGCGTTGGCCGACCCCAAAATCGTCGGGGAGACGGGCGCGCTGACCGGGGACGTTCCAACCCCATAGCCCGTCGAAGTCCGATCTTGGCACGAGTGGGGGGTCACTCCGCCACCCTCAGCGGAACCACGACAACACTTCAGGAGGGGCGGACAACACCGTGTCCCCCGGGGAGACGACGGGGCCGATTTCGGTCGTTCAGCGCTCGAATTCGGGTGACGTGAGCCGACCTCTTCGAGGCCCTTCGACAAGCTCAGGGGGCGTTCGACAAGCTCAGGGCGCGTTCGGCAGCCCTTCGACAAGCTCAGGGGGCGTTTCCGCGCACGTGGGTCAGAAGCCGGCCTCGGGGTCGATGACGCCGAGGAGGGGCTCGCCGTTGACGAAGCGGCGGACGTTGTCCGTCACGCGCTGGGCGAGGGCGGCGTCGTGCGCGTCCTTGGGGTTGGCGACGTGCGGGGTGATGAGGGCGTTCGGCTCGGTCCAGAGCGGGTGCCCGTCGGGGAGGGGCTCGGGGTCGGTCACGTCGAGCGCGGCGCCGCCGATGCGGCCGCCCCGGAGTGCGTCCACGAGGGCGTCGGTGTCGATCAGACCGCCGCGGCCGACGTTGATCAGCCAGGCGTCGTCGCGCATGAGGTCGAGCTCGGCGGCACCGATCATGCCCTGCGTCTGCGGGGTGAGGGCGGCGAGCAGGACGACGTAGTCGGCCTCGGGCAGGACGTCGCGGTAGTCCGAGCGCGAGACCGTCCGCTCGACCCCATCAACCGGGCCGGAGTCGGTGACCGCCAGCACGCGGCAGTGGAACGGCTCCAGCATCGGCAGCAGGCACCGGCCGATGCCCCCGTAGCCGACGAGGGCGACGGTGCTGCCCATGAACATCCGCCCCGGCTGCCGGTCCCAGGTCTGCGCCCGCGCGGCGGCCTGGAGGCGGCGCGCGCCGGCCAGCATCAGCGCGAACGCGTGCTCCGCGACCTGGGGCCCGTACGCGCCCGCGGCGCTGGTCCAGACCGGGTCGGTCGTGATGAGGCCGTTCGAGGTCCAGCGCTCGACGCCGGCGTGCGGGAGCTGCACCCAGCGCGTCCGGTCGGTGACGAGCCCGACGCTCTCGGCGGGGTCGTCGGCCGCGCTGTGGAACACGACCCCCACGGCCTCGTCCGGTCCGACGACCTGCCCGCCGCCCTCGCGTACGGCCGCCTCGAGGCGGTCGTCGGGGTCGGGGCCGACGTAGATGCCGGGGGCGTGGTCGTTCGTCGTGGGGGTCACCCATCCAACCTAGGGGAGCGGTGCCATGGCACCGAGGGCGCGTTCAGCGGGCTGCTCGAGGAGCACCTGCAGTGCGTGGATCGACGGCGCACAATTCAGCGGGCTGAACGACTGGTTCCGCTCGACGGCGAGAGGTGGTCTGGTGTCTGGCGACGAGGAGGTCGACGTGGGAGCAGCACCTCGGACCGAGCAGGCCGGGCAGGCCGAGCTCGAGCCGACGGGGGACCGGGACAGCCGTCGGGGAGGTGCCGCCGAGGGAGACCCGGGGGTCACGGCACCCTCCCCGGCGGCGTACCGCGCTGGACTGCTCCTCGAGCTCCTCGCCCGGCGCAGCGAGCCGCTCCTCCTGACCGCCCTGGCGGCCGAGCTCGGGCTGGCCAAGTCCTCGGTGCTCAACCTCCTCGTCAGCCTCGAGGCGTCCGGGATGGTGCGGCGCACCCCCGGCGGCTGGGTGCTGGGCTACAAGGTGCTCGAGCTGAGCCGGGCGGCACTGACGTCGACGGAGGTGGTGGGCGAGTTCCACCGGGCGACGACGGCGTCGCGCGAGCTGGTCGGCGAGACCGTCGTCCTGGCCGTCCTCGACGGGGCCGACGTGGTCTACGTGGCCCGCCACGACGGCCAGCAGCCGGCGCGCTACGTCAACGAGATCGGCACCCGCAACCCGGCCGTCGTCACCGCGCTCGGCCGCGCGATGCTCGCGGGCCTGTCCGACGACGAGCTGGAACGTCGCCTCGGCGACACCGAGCAGCTGCCGGTCCGGACGTCACGGTCGCTGCGGACCGTCGAGCAGCTGCGGTCGGACCTCGACGCCGTGCGGGAGCGCGGCTACAGCATCGACGACGAGCAGGGCGTGCCCGGGATCCGCTGCTTCGGCGTGCCGGTCGGATCACCGGGCTCGCCCACGGCGGTGAGCGTGAGCTTCGTCGCCGACCGGCTGACGCCCGAGCTGGAGACGTCGATCGTCGCCGGCCTCACCCGACTCGCCGCCCGGCTCCGCCGCGCCGAGCCGTCCTGACCCACCCGTACCGCCCCCACCGGCACGACCGACTTCGCGCGAGCTCCAGGAGATCCATGTCCACCACCAGGTCCGAGCGGACCGACGCCCCGCCCACCGCGATTACGCCGCTCGAGAGCGACACCGTCGCACGCGTGACCAAGCGGCTGCTGCCGCTGATCATGCTGCTGTTCCTGGTCGCCTACCTCGACCGGACGAACATCTCCGTCGCCGCGCTGACCATGAACGCCGACATCGGGCTGACGGCGACCGCGTACGGGGTGGGCGCGGGGCTGTTCTACGTGACCTACATCCTCGCGGAGGTGCCGAGCAACCTGGCGCTCAACCGCTTCGGCGCGCGGGTCTGGATCGCCCGGATCATGATCACCTGGGGCATCGTCGCCGGCTGCATGGCGCTCGTGCAGGGCGACAAGTCGTTCATCCTCGTGCGGATGCTGCTGGGCGCGGCCGAGGCCGGCTTCACGCCGGGCATCATCTTCTACCTGTCTCTGTGGTTCCCGAGCCGGCACCGGGCGCGGGCGACCGCACGTTTCTACGTCGGCTCCGCGCTCGCCACCTGCCTCGGCGCGCCGATCAGCGGGCTCATCGTCCGGATGGACGGGGTGTGGGGGCTCGAGGGCTGGAAGTGGCTGTTCATCCTCGAGGCGATCCCCGCCGTTCTGCTCGCCTTCGTCGTGCTGCGCTACTTCACCGACGCCCCGAAGGACGCCGCCTGGCTGCCCGCGGAGAACAAGACCTGGTTGATCGAGGAGCTCGCCGCCGAGCGGAAGGCGCTGGAGACGCAGCGCACGTTCTCCGTGGGTCAGGCGCTGACCAACCCCGGCATCCTGCTGCTGGCGCTGTTCCTGTTCCTCTACTCGTTCAACAGCATCGGGCTGACCCTGTGGATGCCCCAGGTGATCAAGGGGACGTTCGGCAACCCGAGCAACTTCGCGACCTCGCTGCTGACGGCGATCCCGTACGCGTTCGCGGTGGTCTTCATGCTGATCGTCGGTCGCAGCGTGGCGAAGCGGGGGCAGGCGCACCTGCACATGGCCGTCCCGATGGCGATCTCCGGGGTGCTGCTCGCGCTCAGCGTGGTGGCGGGCCCGACGTTCCTGGGGTTCGCCCTGCTGGCCGTGTCGACCGGCGTGGCCTGGTCGGCGATCCCGGCGCTCTGGCAGAGCGCGACGTCCTTCACCACGGGCGTCGCGGCCGCGGCGGGCGTGGCCTTGATCAACTCCCTGGCGAACGTCGCCGGCCTCGCGGTCACGCCGCTGATCGGCAAGGTCAAGGACCTCACCGGCGGCTTCTCGGCCTCGCTGCTGATCATCGCCGCGGCCATGATCGCCGCGTCCGTGGTAGCGCTGGTCTCGCGCCGCTTCACCTCGCCCGGGCGGCTGGCCGCGGAGGTGCAGGAGGGGTGATCTGCGACCGACCGGCGCTGACCGAGTTGACGCTGGTCCCCCCGAGCGCTCAGGGGATCAGCGCGAGCTTGCCGCCGGGGTGCTCGCCCCGCAGCAGGTCGAGCGCGGCGCGGGCCTCGGCGAGCGGGAACGTCCGCGCCATCGGCACGACCAGGTCCCCTCCGGCCGCGAGCGCGATCAGGTCGGCGCGCACCCGGTCGCGGAACGCGGCGCTCGCGGGCATCGCCCCGCCGATCATCCGGATCCCGTCCGCCTGGGCCCGCCCGGCAGCGGCGATGGTGACGATGCGCTCGCGGTCCGGGACGAGCTCGAGGGAGACGTCGACGGCCTCGTCGGTCCCGACCGAGTCCAGCGCGGCCGCGATCCCGCTCGGCGCCGCCCGGCGTACGCGGTCGGCGAGCCCCGGCCCGTACGCGACCGGGGTCCCGCCGAAGCGGGTCACCACGTCGAAGCTGCGTTCGCTCGCCGTGCCGATCACGCGCACGCCGTGGCGGCGGGCCTGCTGGAGGACGCTCACGCCGACGGCCCCGGACGCGCCGTGGAGCAGGATCGTCTCGCCGCCCTGGGCGTGGACGACGTCGAGCATCTCGGCCGCGGTGGTGCCGGCGAGCAGCAGGTTGGCGGCCTCGGCGAAGTCGAGGTTGTCGGGCTTGGCGAACACGTCCTTGGCCGGGACGGTGAGCGCGGAGGCGTAGCCGCCGGCGATCCGGAACGCGAGCACGGCGTCCCCGACCTGCGCCGGTCCGGACCCGATCTCCGTGCCCTCGCCGATCGCCGACAGGACGCCCGCGACCTCGAAGCCGATCGGCGCCGGCAGCGCGTTCGCGTCCTGGCCCTGCAGCACGCGCTTGTAGTCGGCCGGGTTCATGCCCGCGGCCGCGACCTCGATGGTCACCTCGCCAGGACTGGGCGCCGGAGGCGTCACCTCGCGCAGCTCGAGACCGTCGAGGTTGCCGTAGCGGGTCGCCACCCAGTGCTGTGCCACGCCCTCATCTAACTCGGTCGCGCGCACCAGGCCTGGGGCGACCTCCGATGCCAGGGGCTTCTCCGGGTCTAGTCCTCCGGCTCGAGCGCGCCGTGCAGCGCGTCGAGGTGGCCGAGCGTCTTGACCACGGTCAGGAAGACGCCGAGCCCGACCGACGGGTCGCCGCCCTCGACACGGCGTACGGTCGCGCGGCTCAGGTTGGAACGTTCCGCGAGCTGGTCGACGCTGAGGTCCTGCTGCTCGCGGAGCGCCGCGAGCTGCGCCCCGAGCTGGGCGGCGGCGCGTCCGGTGCGGACGGGTCGGGGTCGCGAGGTCACGGTTTGGACCCTACGAGGCCGAGGTGCTGGCCGCGCGGGAGCGATCCGTCCACACTGAGCCATGCTGCTGCGCATCATCACGCCCCGGGCCCTGCTGCTGCTCGCGGTGATGACCCCCGTCGTGCCGACGGTGGTCCTGGGCCTGTACGGGATGTTCCAGGGCTACGGCGAGGACGGGGAACGGGTCTTCTCGTGGGGGCTGACCGCGTGGCTCGTCGGCCCGTACGTCGCCTTCGCCGCCCTGCTCGGGTGGGCGAGCCGGAGCGCGCACCAGGGGTTCCGGATCGCGGTCGCGGTCACGGCGATCGTGGTGGTGATCCAGTCGGTCCTGCTCGACGTGCTGACCCTGAACAGCGACGACGCGCTCGGTGCCGTCGGCGTGATCGCGATGCCGGTCTTGTATTTCGGCGGCGTGGTGGTGCTCGCCGTGGTGGGCCTGGTGCTGCACGGACGGGGACGTCGAGAGGTCACGAGGGGCTCGTTCGGCCGTGCGCCTGCCGCTGGGCCGCGGTGACCGACCAGGCTCGGACCTGAGTCTCAGGTCGTCGCGCGCGTCGCGAGCACGCAGTCGACGCAGAACATCGGGTCGTCGTAGAGCCGGTAGATCAGGCAGCAGCTGCGCCGACGGTAGGCGCCGTCGGCCTCGGACGAACCGGTTCCGTCCAGCTCGTGCAGCCCCAGGGCCTGCGCGGCGAGCATCCGGGCCCGTTCCCCCGCCGCCCGGTCGGCCGCGGCGATCATCTTGGCGGCTCCGGCGACGGCCGACGCGACGTTGCCCCACGCGACCCGCGGCGACAGGCCGTGGCGGTCGATGCTCGCCCTCGTCACCGGACCCGCCCACTCCAGCACGACGCGCGGCCAGGCGCCCGCGGCGGCCCGAGCGGCCGGTGGCTCGTGGGCCGCGGTCACGGCGAGGGGGTACGGCCCGCCCAGCCTGTCCTGGAAGACCAGGCGCTCCAGCGGTGGCAGGTCGGCGCCGTCCACGGTCAGCGCGAGCGCCACGGCGATCAGCCGTGCGCCCACCCCGAGCTGGGTGACGGACGCGGCGACCCGCCAGGCCGCGTCCCCCTCGAGGGCGGCCGTTTGATACTTCCTCAGCGCGACCTGGGTCGCGCGGGTGCGACCCGTGAGTCGATCCGGGTCGGTCACCAGGTCGGTCACCGGCAGCCAGCCGGCGGTCGACAGGTCCACGGTCGCCGGAACGACCTCGAGAGCGAAGAACGGTCCGAAGCGACCGGTCGTGGGGCCGTCCGTCACGCCGGGAGGTCGTACGTGACGCCGGTCAGCTCCTCGCTGACGTCCCAGAGCCGGGTGCCGGTGACGGCGTCGCGGGCCCGGGCGCTCATGCCCACGCGGGTCGGGGTCCCACGGACCTCGCCGGTGCCGGACGGGCCGAAGTAGTCGGCCGGCACGACGTCGGGCATCGTCGCGGCGTAGAGGCTCGGAAGCGCACCCGCGGCGGCCGGCTGCGTGCTGACCTGCGTGAACACCTTGGCCAGCCGGGACAGCGGCCCGGCCGCGCCGGCGAACCCGGTGTAGAGCTCGGTGTCCGACCCGCCCGGGTGGGCCGCGGCGGCGAGCGCCGTCGAACCGGCGCGGTTCAGCCGGCGGACCAGCTCGCGGGTGAAGAGCAGGTTGGCGAGCTTGCTCTGCCCGTACGCCGCCCAGCGCTGGTAGTGCGTCGTCGACTGCAGGTCGTCGAAGTCGATGCGGCCCATCCGGTGGCCGATGCTCGAGACGTTCACGATCCGGGCGGCCTGGGCCTGGCGGAGCGCCGGCAGCAGCAGCCCGGTGAGGGCGAAGTGGCCGAGGTGGTTCGTTCCGAGCTGGCGCTCGAAGCCGTCGACGGTGGTCCCGTACGGGACGGCCATGACGCCGGCGTTGTTCACGAGGATGTCGAGCGGGCCGTGCCAGGACTCGGCGAAGCGGCGGACGGACGACAGGTCGGCGAGGTCGACCAGGGCGAGGTCGGCGGTGCCTGGTCCATCGCCGAGCTCGGCGCGGACCTGGGCCACGGCGGCCTGACCCCGTTCTTCGTTGCGGCAGGCGAGCGTCGTGAAGGCGCCGTGCCGCGCCAGCTCCAGCGCGGTCTGGAGGCCGAGGCCGCTGTTCGCGCCGGTGACCACCGCCCGCAGGCCGGTCAGGTCGGGGATCTGCTCCGCGGTCCAGCCGCTGCCGTTGCTCACGCCTTCGAGGGTAGAGGCCTTCGACGGGCGAGCCGCTGGCCTGACCAGACCGCGAAGCCGGCGACGACGAGCAGCGCGAGGGGCGTCCAGGGTGACGCGTCGAGCACGGTGACGTTGGTGACCGCGGCGCTGAGCATGAGGAGGGCCAGACCGGTCGCGGCCAGGAGGCTGAGGCGGGGGACGAGGACACCGATCGCGCCGGCTACCTCCAACGCCCCGACCAGCAGGCGGAGCCACTGACCGGACCCCATCTGGTCGAACATCGCGACCATCGTGGGGTCGCCCGCGAGCTTGGACGCGCCCGCTCCGAGGAACACCAGCGCGAGGAACGCGCGGGCGATCCAGGTGGCGACGGTAAGGGGACGGACCCGGGCTGCGGATGCGGCGGTGCTCATGCCGGGAAGACCGGCGCCGGGCTCCGGACTCATCGCCCTTCGACAGGCTCAGGGGACGTCGGTAGGCTTAGGGGACGTCGACTGGCTCAGGGGACGGCGACGGGCTCAGGCGGTGCCGGAGGAGCGCGCGTTGTAGACGACGGTGTCGGTGGCGGCGACGTGGTCGGCGTACGCCTTCCAGGTCGCGACGGCCTCGCGGCGGAGGACGTCGGTGGTCACCTGGATCCCGCGGGCGCGGAACTGGTCGCGCCAGTCGGCGACCATCGGGCCTTCGTCGAATCCCGTGAGCTGCTCGAGCTCGGGCCCGTCGCCGGCGACGACGAGGGAGCGGACGCCGGACCAGAGCGTTGCGCCGTAGCACTGGACGCAGGGGCGCCAGTTGACGACGAGCTCGTGGGCCGGCAGGCCCTCGCCGCCGAGGTCCCAGCCACCGATCGCGGTCTGCGCGAGGCCGAGGGCGACCACCTCGGCGTGGCCGGAGGAGATGCCGGAGGCGAGCACGACGTTGACGCCGACGGAGACGAGGCGGCCGGAGTCGCGTTCCACGACGATCGCGGCGAACGGTCCGCCGTTGCCCTCGAGGAAGTTCCGCCCGGCGAGGTGGTGCACGACGCGCATGCGGTCCTCGAGCGAGGGGAGGACGTCCGGGACGTCGGCGATCTCGTCGCCGACCCACGCGGGCAAGGTGTAGCCGAAGCTCGTCGCGACCATGATCAGGAGGGTAGTGCAGCGGACTCGGGTGCCGATCCGGACATGGGAAGAGTCAGCGTCGGCCTGCTCGGGGGTTCAGGTTGACGCTGACTCTCGACCCTTCTATCGCCAGGCGAGGGTCGGGCGTTACACGTGCTCGCCGGTTTTCTGACGCTCGTCGGGTGTCGATGCGGCTTCGCCGGCGCAGAAGAGGGGACGAGGGGCCGAAGACCGGCGGACCCGGGGGTGCTCACCGGGTGCAAAGACAAGGAAAGCCGAACGGCGGCCTGCTCGGGGGTTCAGGTTGCCGTTCGACCTTCGACGGTGACATCGCTCGTGGCGCGGGTTCGTTACGGACGGACCGCTGTGACCTGCGTCATGCTGCGCTCTGTGGCGTGATGATCGTCCGGACGAAAGGTCCGCCGTGCGCAGCCGCGTGGGCCACGGCGTCGTTCACCGCGTCGAGCGCGAACCTCGTCACGTCCTCGTGCGCGAGGTCGAGCAGGCCGGCGCGGGCGAGCGCGATCATGCGGCCGTTCGCCGTGCGCGGCCCCATCCACTGCCCGCACACGGTGATGTCGTTCCGCATGATCCACGGGTAGGGCAGTGCTAGGTCGTCGCCGCCCAGCATGCCCACGCCGCCCATCAGCACGACCCGTCCCCGTGGACGGACGCTCATCACGGCGCGACGGACGACGTCGGCGCCGACCTCGGGCGGCATGAGGTCGAGGACCACGTCTGCCCCGCCTCCCGTCGCCGTCCGCATCGCCGTCGTGTCGGCCTCCGCGTCGCCGGTCAGGGCGACGGACCGGCAGCGCGGACCGAACCGTCGTTCCAGGCCGGCGAGCACCTCCGTGTTGCGGCCGACCGCCACGACCCGGGCCGCGCCCATGGCCAGCCCGACCGCGACGGCGGCGCTGCCGAAGTTGCCGGTGGCGCCGCTCACCAGCAGCGTCTCCCCGGCCTCGAGCCCCACCGCGAGCAGGCCGCCGTACGGGACGAGCGGCACGGCGAGCGCCGCCCAGCGCACGACCTGGTCGGCGTCGAGGTCGCCCAGCGGCTCCACGTTCTCGGTCGGGACGACCATCCGCTCCGCGAACGAGCCGTCGTGGAAGTGTCGCGACAGCGCCAGCCCGCCCTCGCCCCGCGAGCTCCACCCCTGCAGGGTGATGTCCGGCGTCCGGGCGTCGTCGCGCGAGCGCACGGTCGGGTCGCACCAGACCAGGTCGCCGACGCGGAGCCGGGTCGCGTCGGGACCGAGGGCGAGGACGCGGCCGACCCCGCCGAGCCCGGGGACCACCGGCGTCTCGAGCGGATAGCGGCGCACGCCGCCGAACACGTCCGCCGCGTACGGGAGCACGCACGTCGCGAGCACCTCCACCAGTACCTCGCCGCCGCCCGCGACCGGGTCGGGCACCTCCTGCACCACGAGGGGCTGCCCGAACTGCTCGAGCACTGCTGCCTTCATCGGAAGACCTCCTGTCGTCTGACGCCGACGCTAGGTCCGTCCCACCTATGCCTCAAACGAGAATGACGCACACGTGGTATGCGTAGGCGTCATGGACGTGTCGACGACGAGCCTGCGGGTGCTGCGCGAGGTCGCGGAACGTGGCTCCTTCAGCGCCGCCGCCGTCGAGCTCGGCTACACCCAGTCGGGGATCTCGCGCCAGGTCGCCGTGCTGGAGCAGGAGGTCGGGCACCGGCTGTTCGAGCGGCGGACCGCCGGCGTACGCCTCACCCCGGCCGGGCAGGCCCTGCTCCGGCACGCGGCCGTGGTCCTCGACGAGCTGGAGGCCGCCCGGCGCGAGCTGGCGGGGGAGTCCGCCGGTCGGACTGAGGTGCGGCTCGGCGCGATCATCAGCGCCGGTGCGGTGCTCGTGCCCCAGGCGCTCAAGGCGTTGCGACTCCGGGCGCCGGGCCTGGCGGTCACCACCCGCGAGGGCACGACGCCGGCGCTGGTCCGGGCCGTGCGGGCGGGCAGCCTGGACCTGGCGGTGGTGACGGCGCGGCCGCCATTCCGACCGCCAGATGACGAGCTGCCGGCGCTGGAGGTCGAGACCCTGGCCGAGGCGCGGCTCCTCGTGGCGGTACCGGCGGCGGGGCGGTTCGCCGGGCGGACGTCGGTCGAGGTCGCCGAGCTGGCCGACGTCGACTGGATCGCCAGCCCGGGCACGGGGAGCGAGCCGCTCCTCGGCGTCTGGCCCGGACTGGCCGGCCGGCCGCGGGTGGCGCACAGCGCGAAGGACTGGCTGACCAAGCTGCACCTCGTGGCCGCCGGGTGCGGCCTCACGACGATCCCCGCGAACCTGGCCCCCGTGCTGCCCGAGGGCGTTCAGATGCTCGAGGTCACCGACGGCACGGACGAACGGCGACGCCTCCTGGCCGTCCGCCCTCCGGGCGACCCGGCGCCTGCAATCGAGGCCGTGCTCCGGGCTCTGCGTGACGTCGCGCGAAACGCTCCCTGAGCCTGTCGAAGGGCCTCGAAGAGGTCGGCATTCCTCGAGGTGCAAGGGTGCCAACCCGTGCGGGGCCCTTCGACAGGCTCAGGGAGCGTTCGACAGGCTCAGGGAGCGTTGCTTGGCTCAGCGACCGCCGCTGAGCAGCACGTCCTTGGCGATCCGGGCCAGGGTGACGGCGCCGACGGCGCGGAACGGGTGCAGCGGGTCCGGGTCCGAGGAACCCGTGGGCCCGCCGAGCTCGGTGTGGCCAAGCGCGCTGAGGACGACGTACGCGTCCTCGCGGCTCCAGCCGTGCTCGGTGACCATGACGTCGTAGAGCGACTCGTACGCCATGACGATCGAGTCCTGCACCGGGTCGCCGAGGCCGACGCAGACCCACTCGTCGCCTGTGTCGACCTGCGGCCCGCGGATCGAGCGGCCCTTGATCAGATCGACGCTCAGCGTGGCCGTGCCGGCGATCTCGATGGCGACGAACGTCGACTCGCCGCGCGCCATGACCGCGTGGAGGTCGCCGACCGAGAGCAGCGCGCCCGGTACCTGCACGGGCAGGTAGACCGTGCTGCCGACGCGGGCCTCGGTGAGGTCCATGTTCCCGCCGGTGGGGTAGGTCGGCATGACCGTCGAGCCGTCGACCGCGGCCGGGGCGACGCCGAGGCAGCCGATCATCGGGGCGGCGGCGCAGTCGAGGGTGTCGGTCAGCTGCACCCGGCGGTCGCGCACCGGGACCCGGCGCACGAAGAAATCCGGGCCCATGACGTCGGACAGCGCACCCGCGCCCGGGATGGACACCGACCAGCCCTGCTCGGCGACGTCGATCGCGTGGATCGTCACCGCCAGCACGTCGCCGGGCTCGGCGCCCTCGACGAAGACGGGGCCGGTCACCGGGTTGATGGTCGCCGTGACCTGGCTGAGGTCGCCGAACTCCTCCATCTGGGCGTACGCGAGGTCGTCGGTCTCGAAGGCGATCCGGTCGCCCGCGCCGGGCGTCACGCGCAGGACGGGCTCGCGGCTCGGGCTGAACGACGCCGTCCCGAGCTCACGGCCGAGGAAGTGGTCGCTCACGCGCGGTCCTCCGTGGCCAGGGTCGCGTCGGACTCGGCGACGGTGAAGGGGTCGGACGCGTGCTCGGCGAGGACCCCGGTGCCCTTGCGGACGTAGTACAGGAGGACGAGGGCGCCGACGCCGAGCCAGATGATCCCGCCGATCTTGGCGGAGGCGTCGGCGTTCCAGAGGACGAAGCCGATGATCAGGAAGCCGAGGACCGGCGAGATCCAGTGCAGGAAGATGTTCTTGCTGCGCTTCTTGACCGCGTAGTAGCCGATCACCGAGACGTGCAGCAGCAGGAAGCTGGTCAGCGCGCCGAAGTTCACCAGGGTCGAGATGATGTCGATCTGCCCGACGAAGACGAGCCCGAGCACGAGGGTCAGCCCGGCGACCACGAGGATCGCGCGCTGCGGGGCCTTGCTCTTGGGGTCGATGTGGGCCAGGAACCGGGGCAGCCGGCCGTCGCGGCTCATCGAGAAGAGCAGCCGCGAGGTAGCGCTCTGCGCGGCGACGGCGTTCGCGATGCCGACGGCGAGGGCGTTCATGGCCAGGAAGGCGACCATCCAGGCGCTGCCGCTGATCGAGCCGACGATGCCGAAGAACGCGTTGTTGACCTCGTCGTCCCCGAACTGCGTCGTGCCGGGGACGAGCATCGCGGCGAGCCAGGTCTGGGTCACGAAGAAGACCGCGACGAGCACGAGGCCGGTGATCATGGCGATGCCGGCCGAGCGACGACCGCCCTTGGCCTCCTCGCTGAGGGTGGCGATGCCGTCGAAGCCGAGGAAGCTCAGCACCGCGATCGACAGCGCCGCGGCGGCGAGCTGCGGGGTGAAGAGGTCGGCGTTGAAGAGCGGGGTCGTGGTGAAGGCGGCGCCGTTGACGCCGCGGCTGATGGCGACGATCGCCATGATCACGAAGATGACCACGAAGAGGAGCTCGGCGGCCAGGAACAGCCGGTTGACGATCGCGGTGAAGGAGATGCCGACGTAGTTGATCGCCGTGTTGATGACGAGGAACACGATGATCCACAGCGGCTTGGGCACGCCCGGGAAGATGCCGGACATCGACTCCGCCGCGAAGACGTACAGCAGCGTCGGCACCAGCAGGTAGTCGAGCAGGATCGTCCAGCCGGCGAAGAAGCCAAGCACGGGGTGCAGGGCCCGGCCGACGTAGGAGTAGACGGAGCCGGCGATCGGGAACGCCTTGCTCATCTGCGCGTACGACAGCGCGGTGAAGATCATCGCGACGAGGCCGATGATGTAGACGAGCGGGACCATGCCGGACGAGGCGTTGAAGACCACGCCGAAGATCGCCCACGGGGCGATCGGGACCATGAAGACCAGGCCGTAGACGATCAGGTCGGTCGTGGAGAGCGTCCGGTTGAGCTCCTGCTTGTAGCCGAACTCGGCGAGCTCGGCGGAGCCCGCGTTCTGCTGGGTGGTCATGCGCGTCCTTCGGGAGTGGGGTGGTCGTGCTCGCGGAGGAAGGTGCCGACGACCTCGGTGAAGGCCTCGGGCTCCTCGACGTGGGGCATGTGGCTGGACTCGGGGAAGACGTGGCTGCGCACGTCGGGGATCTGGTCGACGAACGGCTGCCACACGATCGGCTTCGCCTCGTCGTACGCGCCGGCGACGACGAGCGTGGGGACGGCGATCCCGGCGACGCGGTCGACGACCGACCACTCCTTGAGGGAGCCGATCACGTGGAACTCGCTCGGCCCGTTCATCGCGTGGTAGACGGTCGGCTCGGCGTCGATCTGGTCGAAGCTCGCGGTGACCTCGGGCGGGTTGGGCACCACGCGGCAGACGTGGCGGTCGTAGAAGACCTGCTCCGCGGCGTGGTACTCCGCCGAGTCGGTCGTGCCGGCGGCCTCGTGGGCGAGCAGCGTCGCCTGGACGTCGGCGGGCAGCTCGTCGCGCAGCTCGTTGGCCGCCTGCAGCCACAGCGGCATGGAGGCCGGGCTGTCGCAGATCGAGAGCGAGAGGATGCCGGAGTCGTCGGACAGGACGACCTCGGGGCCGAGCATCCCGCCCCAGGACTGGCCCAGCAGGTGGAAGCGGTCGGCGATGCCGAGGTGCACGACGAGCGCGCGGAGCTCGGCGACGAAGAGCTCGACGGTCCAGAAGGACGGGTCGGCGTCGGGCAGGTGCGTGCTCAGCCCGCAGCCGAGCTGGTCGTAGTGGACGACCGCACGGCCGTCGCCGGCGAGGGCCGTCATGGCCAGGGTGTAGTTGTGCGCCGCCCCCGGTCCGCCGTGCAGGACGACGAGCGGAGCGGGTCCGTCCGCGGCGCCGTCCGGGTCGAGGGCGCCGGTCACGCGGTACCAGGTCTCGTGCCCGCGGAAGGGCATCGTCCCCGTCGTGACGGGCAGGGTCTGCGACCCCACTTCTAGACTGCTCATGGTTCCGGTTCCCCCCGAGGCTGTTGCGGCCTCGGCAGTCAAACACGGTAAAGGTGTGGTCTCAATACCTTTGGATGACGCGTCTCGTTACGGTCTTGTGGCTGTTGCTGGTCTGGGGCGCCCCGCGAGCGTGACCGAGGACGTGGCGAACCGCCTGGTCACGGCCATCGCCGTCGGCGCCTTCTCGCCGGGAGAACGTCTGCCCTCCGAGCGCGAGCTCGCCACGCGGCTCGAGGTCAGCCGCGTCACCGTGCGCCAGGCGCTGCTGCGGGTGAACGAGCTCGGGCTCGTCGTCGCCAAGCGCGGGCGCAACGGCGGCACGTTCGTCACCACGCAGGCGTGGGAGGACGTCGCGCCGGCGGAGGCCCGCCGGACGCTGGAGACCGAGCTGCCCCGTCTCAAGGACCTCTTCGACTACCGCTGCCTGGTGGAGGGGCTCATCGCCCGCGCCGCGGCGGAGCGCCGTACGCCGGAGCAGCGGACCCAGCTGCAGGAGGCGCTGGCCGCGTTCGCCACGACGGGGGAGGACATGGCCCTGGCCCGCGCCTGGGACCGGCGGCTGCACGGGCTGGTCTGCGCGGCGGCGGCCAACCCGCACCTCACCGCCCTGAGCGCGCACCTCACGGCCGCAGCGACGCTCGGCTTTGGCGCGGAGCCGTACGAGCCGGAGTTCTTCCAGCAGGCCCTGCACGAGCACGAGGAGCTCGTGGGCGCAGTGGTCGACGGGGCGGCCGAGCGGGCCCAGGAGATCGCCCGCGGCCACTTCGCGCTGACCTACCTGACCATGGAGCGCAGCCTCCAGCGGGCCGCTGCGCGGTGACCCCTTGCTTTTCGTCAGCCACCTGACAATAATCGACAGGTACCTAACGAACTAGCAGGGAGGGCACCCATGCCCACGGAACGCATCGCTCTGGTCACCGGAGCCAACCAGGGGGTCGGCCTCGAGGTCGCCACCAAGCTCGCCGCGAACGGCGTCACGGTCTACGTCGGGTCGCGTGACCTGGCCCGGGGCGAGGCCGCGGCCGCCGGGATCGGCGACGGGGCAACCGCGATCCAGCTCGACGTCACCGACCTCGCCTCCATAGCCGCCGCGGCCGAGCGGATCCGCGCCGAGCACGGCCGGCTGGACCTGCTCGTCAGCAACGCCGGCATCTCGAACACGCGGACGGGGAGCGCCACGCCCGACGAGATGGCCGCGTCCGGGACGGCGAGCCTCGCCTCGCTCGACGAGGTCCGGGCCATCTGGGACGTCAACGTCTTCGGCGTGCTCGCCGTCTACCAGGCGATGCTGCCGCTGCTGCGCGAGTCGTCGGACGCCCGCATCGTCAACGTCTCGAGCGGGGTCGGCTCGCTGGCCTCGAACGCCGACCCGAGCTTCCCCTACCGGCGGATCTACGGCCCCGGGTACGCCGCGTCGAAGACGGCGGAGAACGCCATGACGCTGGCGATGATGATCGAGCTCGAGGACACCGACATCAAGATCAACCTCGTGTCGCCCGGCTTCACGAGCACGGCGCTCAACAACTTCGCGGGCACCGAGTCGATCGAGGAGGGCTCCCGCGAGGTCGTCCGCGTCGCGCTGCTCGGCCCCGACGGCCCGACCGGCACCTTCACGCGCTGGGAGGACGCCACGATCCCGTGGTGAGGTGAGTCCGTGGTGAGGTGGGCCCGTGGCTGACGCGGAGGAACGGGACCGGCAGGACTCGGTCGGGGCGTGGGCGAAGAAGTACCACTTCGCCTCCCGCGCCCTGATCGAGTCGATCCTGCGCGAGCACGACCTCGGGCCGACCCAGTGGTACGTGCTGCACCGGCTGGTGAACGTCGGACCGACGCTGCAGCGCGACCTGGGCCAGCTCCTCCGCGTCGAGCGGGCGACGCTGAGCGGGGTGGTCGCCACCCTGGTGCGCAAGGGCCTGGTCGACCAGCAGCCCGACGCCGTCGACCAGCGGCAGCGGCTGCTGAGCGTCACGCAGGCGGGCCGCACGCTCTGGGACGGCCTGCCCGACCCCGTCGGCCTGACGCTCGCCGTGTCCTTCGTCGGCGCCGACGAGGCCGACCTCGCCGTCACCCGTCGGGTGCTGCAGGAGGCGACCCGACGGCTCGAGGAGCACCTGGCCGGTCCCGACGCCTCCGCGACCAGCGCCTGAGCGATCGGTCGTCGGGCGCCCGCTCATTTCGTGCCCCGAGATCGGGCGGCGGGCGCCGATCCACGCTCAGCCGCCGACCCCCACCTTGATCTCGGTCGGGCTATCGAGCAGGAAGCCCAGCGCCGAGCCCGGACAGCGCGGCGTCGACGTTGTGCTGCAGGACGTAGAGCTCGAGGTCGGGGATCGCGTGGCTCACCGCGTCGTCCAGCGCGAGCCCGGTGGGACCGGTGAGCATCCGCGCCGAGGCCAGGACGCGGTGGACGGCCTCGGCGACGACCGTCCGCACCTCGAGGGCGACGGCGTTCGTGTCGACGTCCGGCCTGGTCAGCGCCCGCCCGCCCGAGCGGACGACCGCGGCCGCCGCGACCAGGTCGGCCCGTATCTGACCCAGCCGCACCTGCTGCGCCGGGTTGGGCCGGGCGTGGAAGGCGAGCAGGACGTCGAGCACCCGTGCGGCGCCGCCGACCCAGCAGGCGGCGACCCCGGCGCCGCCGGCCTGGAACCCGGGCCGGCCCAGGTAGAAGCCCTCGGGCCCGCGCTGCGCGGAACGCGGCACGACCACGTGGTCGACCCGGATCTCGTAGGTCCGGCTCGGCGTCATCGCGGCGGTGCGCCAGACCGTGGGGTCGACGGGCAGCCCGGTGACGTCGAGGTCGAGCAGCACGTGGCGGTCGTCGTCGAGCCAGACCGGGACGAGCGAGCGGTCGAGCAGCCCGGAGCCGGACGCGAAGCGCAGCGTGCCGTCGAGCTCGTACGTGTCGCCCCGCTCGGTCGCGCTGATGCCCGTCCGCGCGGAGCGGGAGGCCCACACCCCGTACAGGGCTCCGGGCATCGGGACGGCGTCGGCCTGCGCCAGGATGCGGAGCGCGTCGACGTGGCCCTCGCTCAGCCGCGCGAGCGGGACGTCCGTGCGCCCGAGGGCGATCAGCTCCTCCATCACCGCCGGCCAGGTCAGCCCGGCCCAGTCGATGCCGTCGACGAGGCCGGCCACGACGGCACGTTCCGGGGCGACGTCGGGGTGGTAGCGGTCGTACGCCGCCGGCAGCGGTCGCGCCGGCGGGAACGGCTCGGTGACCGAGAGCCCCGCGAGCGAGAGCGGCCCGGTCCCGCCGCCACCTCCCGCGGCCGCCGTGGGGCGGTCGGGGGTCGGTGACGTCGGGACCGGGCCGGAAGAGCTCATGATCAGATCAGACCATGATCAGGAGGCGGTGGTGTCCGTCTTGTTGATCGTCTCGATCTCCACCTCGGCGGTGGCCTGGATCAGGGCGAGCAGTTCGGGGTCGAGACCCGGGGCGAACTCCTCCTTGCGCTCGGGCGAGATCGTCACGGGGACGCCGTCCGGCATGACCGCGGTGCTCAGCTCGGTGCCGTCGTTGCTCGGCGAGGCACCGCGGTAGAGCTTGGCCGCCTGGCTGGCGCCGTCCACGTCGAACGTGTACTGCACGCTCTGCAGACCGAGGTCGACGAGCTTCTTGACCTCGGGGAACTGCTCGGCGTTCGTCTTCGGGATCGGCAGGGTCTTGCCCCAGTCGATGCCCAGCGACTCGAGGGCCTTGGCGAAGGCGTTCTCGTGGGCCTGGTCGCGCACGATCAGGTAGGCGATGGTCGAGCGCGCCGTGGGGTTGTCGGTCATCTGGTAGATCCGGCACTTCTGCAGCCGGCCGGTGCTCTCGAGCATGAGGTTGTAGAGCAGGTCGAGCACGAGGTTGCCCGAGTTGTAGACGTACGAGCCGCTCCACGGGTTGCCGGCCGAGTCGACCGGCAGCGCGCCCTGGGCACCCACGAGGAAGTGGTGGATGTTGCCGGTGTCCTTGGCGATGCTCAGCGGCGTCGCGCCCTTGGCGCCCGGCTCGTCGACCGGGTCGCTCTTCTTGCCCTGGTAGCCGGGTGCGCCGTCGAGGAGGCGGGAGATCGTGGTGCCGATCAGCTCGACGTGGCTGATCTCCTCGGTGCCCACGCCCTGCAGCAGGTCGCGGTAGGGCTGCGCGGAGGCGTCGCCGCGGAAGTTCATCGACTGGAAGAGGTACTGCATCATCGTGCGCATCTCGCCGAACTGGCCGCCCAGGCCCTCCTGGAGGGCGTTGGCCGCGGCCGGGTCGGGCTCGCCGGGAGCGATCTCGTTGATCAGCTGCTGGGAGTAGAGGTACATCAGGGCTCCTTCAGGACGTGCATGAGGAGCGGCTGATCGTCGCTGCAGAACCGCAAGGCTCACGTTAGCCCGAGCCGTGCCGGACCTCCGGGGCGGTGAGGGAGACGGCCGTCAGCGCCCCTGGGCCGGGGCTTCCCCACGGCGGCTGAACGGCGCCTGCTGCGCTCCGCCCGGAAGACGGTCCTGCGTGTCGGCCGCGGCGCTGCCGGCGGCCGGGTTCGAAGACCGGGCCACGAGGTCGGCGGCGACCTCGGTGACCTTCGTGTTGTGGTTCTGCGACTCGCGGCGGAGCAGCCCGAAGGCCTCCTCCGCGCTGCACCCCAGCCGGCCCATCAGCAGCCCGGTGGCCAGGTCGATGGTGCGGCGCGTGTCCATCGCGTCGATCCGGTCGTCGAGCTCGAGCGAGGTGCTGACCAGCGTGTTGGCGAGCCCCACGCCGCCCGCGACCTCGAGCGCGAAGGCGCGGGCCAGGTGCCGCTGACGGTCGTCCAGCCCGTCGACGGTGGCGGCGTAGACCTTCACCACGCCCAGCACCCCGGAACGTCCGTCGACGACCGGGACGGACAGCGAGGTGCGGACGCCCAGGCTCGCGGCCTCGATGCCGTACGGGTCCCAGCGCCGGTCCCGCGCGAGGTCGGGGACGTAGTTCTCCCGACCCTCCTGGAGCGCGTCGAGGCAGGGCCCGATCCCGATCGAGTACTGCACGCGGTCGACGGCGGCGGCCAGCTCGGTGCTGGACCCCGCGGTCAGCGGCTCACCGCCCTCGACGGCGGACGTGATCGCGACCCCCGCGACGTCGCCCAGGCGCTCGTGCGTCCGCGTGGCCGCGTCCTGGAGGAAGTCCTGGACCAGCGTCAGCACCGCGGGGGACGAGACGCCCCACCGGCGGGGCGAGGAGGAGGAAGTCACCCCCGCATGATGACGCGCCCGACGCGTCTGGCCAAGCGTCGGCCGGACGGACCCTCAGGCCGCGCCGCGCGTCACGACGTCGAGCAGGAAGCCGTCGTCCTCGTGGTGGACCCGCCGCGTCCAGCCGCGCGCGACGAGCTGGGTCACGAGCTCGGTCTGCCCGCCGCGTCCGCTGAGCCAGGCGTCGGACGGCGCGCCGTCCCAGTGCACGGCGACGACCTCGGCGTCCGGCGCGGCCCGCTGGTCGACGACCGCCACCGTCGCGGCCCGGACCTCGTCCGCCAGGTAGTAGAAGACCTCGCTCAGCACGACGAGCGCGGGCGCGAACCCGTCGTCCGCGGGCGGCAGCGGTAGCGCCCGGTGACCGACCTCGACCGGCAGCCCGGCGCAGTGCTCCGCGGCGAGGCGGGCGGCGGTGGGGGAGGCGTCGCTGGCGAGCACGCGGTCGCAGCGGGCGGCGACGTCCGCGGTGAGGTGGCCGGTCCCGCAGGCCGGGTCCCACGCAGAGGTGTAGCGGGCCTGGCGCAGGGACGCGAGCACCACCGCACGCTTGCGCTGCTCGAAGAAGCTGCCGCCCACGTCCCACGGGTCCGGGTCGGCGCGGTAGTAGGCGTCGAAGTCGGGCGGTCCGCTCACGGCTGGCCCGGCCCGGGCAGGACCAGCAGCTGGCGGTCGTGCAGCGCGAGCAGCTCGGGCGGGATGACCGCACCCCAGCCCGGCCGGACGGGGGCGACCTGGGTGGGGAAGCACGCCACCGCCGCCTGCCGCGCGTCCTCGTCGGCGCGGTCGACCTCGACGGTGACCAGCCGGCCTCCGACGTCGGTCCGTGGGTCCGACCAGTAGGTCATCCAGAAGGGGAAGAACCAGACCGGGAGGCCCAGCCGGGCCGCGACGCGTCCCGTCGCCCGTCCGACCGTGCGGTGGTCGGGGTGCGGGTCGCCCGGGTGAGGGGCGAGCAAGACGGTCCGGTCGAGGGAACCTGCGTCGGTCACGGTCCGGGCCACGGCGGCCTCCAGCCCCTCCTCGGCCGCCTCGAGGCCGCCGTCGGGCAGCCCGTACGCGGGGCCGGCCTCCACGTCGAGGGCCGCCAGGGCGTTCCGCCACTCCACCAGCCGCTCGGCGGCGAGCCCGGGCGGCCGTGCCCCCACGTGGTCGAAGCAGGCCTCGCCGGACGTGGAGAGGACGGACCGCACGTGCCCACCGGTGCGCCGCCAGGCGGACAGCAGCCGCCCGGCCCCGATCGTCTCGTCGTCGGGGTGGGCCGAGAAGGCGAGCAGCCGGTCCCGACCTCCGGCGAGCGTGCGCAGGTCGGCCACGGACCACCGCTGGGTGGCCGCGAGGCGGTCACGCCAGACCTCGGGGGCGTGCCCGGCACGGGTCACCGGGACGATCGGGACGCTCACGAGCGCGAGGCCGCCCGGTGCCCGACGGCCAGCTCCTCGTACGTCGTGGCGTTGCGCACGATGTGCGCGTGCTCCTCGTCGGTGATCGCGCGGCGGACCTTGGCCGGCACGCCGGCGACGAGCGAGCGGGCCGGGACGACCGTCCCCTCGAGCACGACCGATCCGGCGGCGACGAGGGAGCCCGTGCCGATCACCGCGCCGTTGAGGACGGTGGCGTTCATGCCGATCAGGCAGTGGTTCTCGATCGTGCAGCCGTGCACCACCGCCGCGTGCCCGACGCTGACGCCCAGCCCGATCAGCGCGGGGAAGTCGGTGTCGGTGTGGACCACCACGTTGTCCTGGAGGTTCGTGCCGCGGCCGACGACGATCTCCGCCATGTCGCCGCGCAGCACCGCGCCGTAGAAGACGCTGGAGCGGGCGTGCAGGCGGACCTGCCCGACGACGGTGGCGTTCGGCGCCAGCCACGTCGTGGGGTCGAGCACCGGCGCGTGCTCGGCGTACGGCAGCACCAGCGGCATGGAGGGCAACCTACTGGTCGGTGGTCACGGTGATCATCAGCGGCCCTTCACCCTGCGGTGGCCGCCGTCCACGCGGACGGTCCAGCCGCGGCGGTCGAGGTGCTCGAGCAGCGGGATCGCCACCCGGCGGGTGGTGCCGAGGGCCAGTCGCGCCTCGCTCGTGGTGAACGGCTGCGGCAGCGCGGCGAGCGCGCGCATCGCCTGCGCGGGGCCGGTCGGGAGCAGCACCATGTCGGGGGCGAGGCGGACGACGCGGCCGACCCGTTCGGCGGCGGCCAGCTCGGGGACGCCGAGGCCCCAGGCGTCGAGCTCGGGACGTTCCGGGGCCGCGAACGGGTCCGCTGCGAGGTGCGCCTCGAGCCGGGCCATCCCGGCCTCGGCGGGGCCCAGGCCCGTGCCGGCGCCGGGCCGGGCGACGCGGCCGTCGGCGTACGCGAGCCCGGCCGCCTCGACCAGCGGGGCCAGCAGGGCACGGTCGGGCAGGTCGAGCCGGCGGCGCGCGGCCTCGGCGGTGACGCGCGGGTCGAGCGGGGTGCGCCGGGCCTGCTCGTCGACGGCCTCGCCGAGGCCGGTCTGCCAGCGTTCCCACGTCGCCGGGTCCACGAACCACGCCCCGACCGTCGACACCCGGGACGGGTCCTGGGTCGGTACGCCCTCCGCGACGAGGTCGGCGGCCCGCACCGCCCCCGTACGGCGCACGCGGTCGGCCAGGGCGGCGGCGGGGTCGTCGGCCCGGGCGAGGTCGTCGGCTCGCACGGCGGCCGCCCCGCGACGGACCAGGGGCGGGGGAGCGACGTCGAGGACCACGGCCCCGGCGGCGACGGCGTGCCGGCCGGGGTCGCGCAGGACCAGCCGGTCGCCGGGCTCGACCGGCAGCGGGTGGTGAAGCGTGAGCCGCACCATCGCCCCGCCGAGCGGGCGCAGCCGGACCGGGACCGCGGCCGTGCCGAGGTGGGCGACGAGCTCGGCGGGCAGGTCCGCGACCTCGCCGGTGTGCGGGCGGACCCGGACGTCGACGACGTCGGTCCACGCCCAGGCGCCGGGGGTGAGCAGCGCGTCCCCTCGGCTGACGTCGTCGACGTCGGTACCGCGCAGGTTGACCGCGACGCGGGCGACGGCGGCGACGGAGGTGGCGTCGGCGCCGAGGCTCTGCAGCCCGCGCACCGTCACCTCGCGGCGGCCGAGGGCGAGGGTGTCGCCGACGGCGAGCGTGCCGGCGCCGAGCGTCCCGGTGACCACGGTGCCGGCCCCCCGGATGGTGAAGGACCGGTCGACCCAGAGCCGGACGCGGCCGTCGGTGCGCGGCACGGGCAGCGTGCCGGTGAGGTCGACGAGCGCGCGGCGGAGGTCGTCGAGCCCGGCGCCGGTCGCCCCCGAGACCGCGACGGCGTCGACGGTACCGAGGGTGGAGGCCGCGAGGTGCTCGAGGGCCTCGGCGGTTGCCCGGGCGGGGTCGGCCAGGTCGCTCCGGGTGACGACGAGCAGGCCCTGCGTCAGGCCGAGCGCGTCGACGGCGGCGAGATGCTCCTCGGACTGGCGCCGCCAGCCCTCGTCCGCCGCGACCACGAACATGACCGCGGGCGCGGGACCGAGGCCGGCGAGCATCGAGGCGATGAACCGTTCGTGCCCGGGCACGTCGACGAAGGCCAGCTCGGTCGCCCCCGGGCCCTCCCCGATCCGGGTCCACGCGTAGCCGAGGTCGATGGTCATCCCGCGGCGCTTCTCCTCGGCGAAGCGGTCGGGCTCCATGCCGGTGAGCGCGCGGACCAGCGTCGACTTGCCGTGGTCGACGTGGCCGGCGGTGGCGACGACGTGCATCGCGTCAGGCCTGGCCGGGCGCGGCGGTCGCTGTGCCGACCGCGCGGATCGCGTCGGCGAGCCGGCCGTCGTCGTCAGGGTCGACGCAGCGCAGGTCGACCAGGCAGCGGCCGCGCTCGGTGCGCGCGACGACGGTCGGGTCGCCGGTCCGCAGCGCGGCGGCGTACGCGGGGGGCAGCGCGACGGCCCAGCCCGGCAGCGTCAGCCCGGGTGCCCCGCCGCCGCCGACCGCTCCGTCGGAGGGGACGACCTCGGCGGCCACGACGCCCTCGAGTGCGGCGGCCAGGGCCTCGCACCGCGTACGCAGGCCGTCGGGGTCGGCGTGCAGCGCGCTCCAGGTGGGCGTCCGGGGACCGCGCAGGGTGGCCTCGAGCGCGGCGAGGGTGAGCTTGTCGACCCGGAGGGCGCGGGCGAGCGGGTGGCGGCGCAGGCGCTCGACCACGGCCGTACGTCCGAGCAGGAGCCCCGCCTGGGGTCCGCCGAGGAGCTTGTCGCCGCTACCGGTGACGAGGTCGGCGCCGGCGCGCAGGGCCGTGTCGGCGTCGGGCTCGTCGGGCAGCAGCGTCTCGCGGGTGAGCAGGCCGCTGCCCAGGTCGGCGACGACGGGGACGCCGAGCCCGCCCAGCGCGCCCACGTCGACCGACGAGGTGAAGCCCTCGACGCGGAAGTTGCTGGGGTGGACCTTGAGGATGCAGCCGGTGTCGGGGCCGATCGCGTCGGCGTAGTCGGCGAGCTTGGTCCGGTTGGTCGTGCCGACCTCGCGCAGCCGGGCGCCGGTGGACTCGATGAGGTCGGTCAGGCGGAAGCCGTCGCCGATCTCCACGAGCTCGCCGCGGCTGATCACGACCTCGCGCCCGGCGGCGAGGGCGGTGGTGGCGAGCACGAGCGCGGCGGCGCCGTTGTTGACCACGTGCACGGCCTCGGCGGCGGGGACGGCGGCGGCGAGCGCCGCCAGCGTTCCGCGGCCGCGACGCGCCCGGCTCCCGTCGGCGAGGTCGAACTCGACGTCGGTGTAGCCGGCCGCGTCGACCAGCGCGTCGACGGCGGCGGGGGAGAGGGGCGCGCGACCCAGGTTCGTGTGGAGGACGACGCCGGTCGCGTTGATCACCCGGCGGGTGCTCGAGGCCTGCGCCGGCAACGACGCGACGGCCGCGTCCGCCACCTCGGTGGGCGCGAGCTCCCCGGAACGGGCCCGTTGCTGGGCGGCGACGACCGCCTGCTTGACCAGGTCGGGCCCGAGCCGCTGGGCCGCCGCACGGAGCCGGGGGTCGGCGAGCACCTGGTCGGTGCGGGGCACCGAACGTCGGGGGTCTGCCGTGGTGGTCATCGACCGATCCTAGGAACTGCCGCCCACACCGAGCGGTGCGTCGACGGCGGAGGTGGCGGTGGTCGGCCCGACGAGCTCCACGCGCCGGCGGGGGAGGGCGACGGCGTCGGCGCTGTCACGCGCCCAGGCGACGAGGCGTTCGCGGACGTGGCAGCGCAGGTCGAACAGCACCGACGCGTCGACCGCGCTGACCAGGACCCGGACGCGGACCAGCCCGCCGACGGCGTCGGTCACCTGCAGGGCCTGCTTGCGGCCGTCCCACAGCGCGGTGCCGGCCAGGACCTCGTCGAGGTGGGCCCGGAGGGCGTCGACGTCGACCCGCCAGTCGAGGTCGAGCTCGACCGTGCCGAGCAGCTCGGAGGTGCGCCGGGTCCAGTTCTCGAAGGGTTCCTTGGTGAAGTAGCCCGACGGCAGCACGAGGCGCCGGTCGTCCCAGAGGTGCACGACGACGTAGCTGAGGGTGATCTCGTCGATCCGGCCCCACTGGCCGTCCACGACGACGACGTCGTCGATCCGGATCGCGTCGCTGAAGGCCAGCTGGATGCCGGCGAACACGTTGGCCAGGGTCGACTGCGCGGCGACGCCGACCACGACGCTGACCAGGCCCGCGGAAGCGAGCAGGCTCGCGCCGACCGCGCGTACGCCCGGGAACGTCAGCAGCGCGGTCCCGGCCGCGATCAGGACGACGAGCGCGACGGTCAGCCGCCGGATGACGAGCACCTGGGTGCGGAGGCGGCGCGCGTTCTGGTTGTCGGTCACGTCGACGCGGTAGCGCTCGAGCCCGAGGTCCTCCAGGAACAGCAGCAGCGCGCCCACGAGCCACGCGACGGTCCCGATCGAGGCCAGCCGCAGCGCGAGCTCGACCCCCGTCCACAGCTGTGGGCTGACCTGGTCGGGCCGGGAGTCGCGGCAGACGGCGGCCAGCACGAGCACCAGCGCCGTCAGTCGGAACGGGACGGCGACGTAGCGCGACAGCCGGCCGACCATCGGCCAGCGTCGCGAGGTGAGCACGGCGACGAGGTGGGTCACCGCCACGACGACCAGCGTGGCCACGAGGGCGAGGAGCAGCGTCAGGGCGAACTCGGCGAGGGTGACGGGCATCCGCCCAGACTGGCCCAAGCGGCCGTCCCCGTCGCGGGAGGTCTGGCGGAGGCGGACGGGAATCGAACCCGCCAAGCCGAGGTACTCGACTTCACCGGTTTTGAAGACCGGGAGGGCCACCAGGCGCCTGTACGCCTCCGTCGCCGACTGTAGCCGGGCAGGTTCCGCGGGGTCGGGGGACGTCGGCGCAGGCGCCGCCCTGAGAAACGTCACCTCGATCTGTCCCCGACGGCGGCGCTGAGCGGGGATTTCGGCGTGCAGGCGCATCGAGTGAGCGGATCTCAGGGCGGAGCCTTCCCATGCGACCCGGTGCGGACCAGACTGGGCTGTCCGTGAGCCTGGAGGTGCCCGTGGTGGTTCCGACGCGTCGTCGCCTGCTGCTGCTGCTCGTCGGGATCGTGCTCGTCCTCGCAGGTCTGGTGCCGCTGCTGCGGGCCAACGCGGCGGCCCAGCGACGGATGTGGGAGGAGAGCTGCACGCGGGCGGGCGGTGCGGTGTTCTCGCAGCCGGCCGACCTCACGAACCCGCTGGTCGTGCACACCGGGCACCCCCTCGACGAGTGCCGCAGCGCCACCGGGGTGCTGGTCTCCACACGGGATTGAGGCCGGTCGGCGCCGTGCCGCCCGGCGGGACCTGGCTACGTTGGACGCCGTGACCGCGACCTCTGCGACCGACACCGGGCACGACCACCCGATCCGGCTGACCCAGTACGCCCACGGGGGCGGGTGCGCCTGCAAGATCCCGCCGGGCGAGCTCGAGAAGGTGGTCTCCGGGCTCGTCCCGTGGACCTCGCCGGACCTGCTCGTCGGCCTCGAGACCGGGGACGACGCGGCCGTGGTCCGCATAGACGGCGACCGCGCGATCGTGGCGACGACCGACTTCTTCACCGCCGTCGTGGACGACGCGTACGACTTCGGCCGGATCGCCGCGGCGAACGCCCTGTCCGACATCTACGCCATGGGCGCCACGCCGCTCATCGCCCTCAACCTCGTCGGCTGGCCCCGCGACGTGCTGCCGATGGAGCTGCTGGCCGAGGTCCTGCGCGGCGGGATGGACGTCGCCCGTGAGGCGCGGGTGCACCTCGCCGGCGGTCAGAGCATCGACGACCCGGAGCCCAAGTACGGGATGGCGATCACCGGGATCGCCGATCCGTCGCGTCTGCTGCGGAACGACGCCGCCAAGGCGGGGCTTCCGGTCAGCCTGACCAAGCCGCTCGGGATCGGCGTGCTCAACAACCGGCACAAGTCGACGGGCGAGGTGTTCGCGCAGGCGATCGCGTCGATGGTCCGGCTCAACGCCGAGGCCTCGCGGGCCGCCCTCGCGGCCGGGATCACCGCGGCGACCGACGTCACCGGCTTCGGGCTGCTCGGCCACGGCTTCAAGATGGCGCGCGCGTCCGGGGTGACGCTCGTCATCGACCACACCAAGGTGCCGTACCTCGACGGGGCGCGCGAGGCGCTGCGCGACGGCTACGTCAGCGGCGGCACCCGCCGCAACCTCGACTGGGTCCGTCCCGACCTCGGGGCCGACGGGGTCGACGAGGACGAGCTGCTGCTCCTGGCCGACGCGCAGACGAGCGGCGGGCTGCTGGTCGTGGGTGAGATCCCGGGCGCCCCGGTCGTGGGGGAGACGGTGGCCGCCGGCGAGCATGGGATCGTGGTCCGGTGATCAGGAACGTCGTCCTCGGCCGTATCGACCCCGCCGCCAGCGAGGAGACCCGCTTCGGGCTCGACGCCGGCCTGCTCGGCCTCGCCGGCATGCGCCCCGCCGGCCTCGTCGGCCCGATGCGGATCGGCTTCGACGCCGGCCTGCGCGAGGGCGGCTGGAGCTTCGCCATCACCAACGACTGGGTCGACGGGGCGGCCTACCAGGCGTACGACGTCGACCCCGAGCACGGCGAGTTCCGGGCGCTGATCGGCAAGGCCTGCTCCGAGCTCGCCCGCGTGCAGTTCGAGACGCCGGACCTGCCGCCGGACGTCGGCGACCCCGCCCTGCCCGGCGACCCCGAGCCGCTGGGCCTCTAGCCCCGGGCTCCGTGCAGACCTTTCTCCCGTACGCCGACTTCGCCCGCTCCGCGGAGGCGCTGGACGACAAGCGCCTCGGCAAGCAGCGGGTCGAGGTCATCCAGATCGTGCGGGCGCTCACCGTGCCCGGCTACGCCTGGAAGACGCACCCGGCCGTGCTGATGTGGCAGGGCCACGAGGAGGCGCTCGGGCGCTACGGCCTCGCGATGTGCGAGGCGTGGGTCGGGCGCGGCTTCGGCGACACCTGCGCCGGCACGATCACCGAGGACCTCGCGACCTTCGGGATCGCGCCGATCCGGTCCGAGGAGGCGCTCCGCGAGGTAGACGCGATGCCACCCTGGGACGTCGACGGGGACCCGGTGCTGGAGAGCCATCGTTCGGCGTTGGTGCGCAAGGACCCCGAGCTCTACGGGCCGATGTTCCCGGACGCCGACCCGGCGGTCCCGTACGTGTGGCCGGTCCGATCGGCGTCGGTGATCGAGGCGGAGCAGCGCAAGGCCGCGAACGCGGTCAAGCGCGAGGAACGCCGGTTGGCCAAGCTCGTCGAGGAGGCCGAGCTCGCTCGACGCAGGCGCAGCGCCGCCGCCAAGCGCGGGGCGAAGACGCGGGCGGAGAAGAAGCGGGCGGAGCAGCAGGGCGTCTGAGCCCGGCTACCTCAGCAAGTGGTCAGGCCGGGCCCTTTCTCGGGCCTGAAGTTCGACCGGAACGACCACTTTCGGGTCAGGCTGGGTGGGTGGGCAGGCTCAGACGGAACCTCGCGCCTTGAGCGTCTGACGGGACCAGCGCCAGCGAGCCGCCGTGCGCCTCGGCGATGCCGCGGGCGATGGAGAGGCCGAGGCCCGACCCTCCGCTCGTACGAGAGGCGTCGAGGCGGACCAGGCGTTCGAAGATCCGGTCCGCGTCGGCGGGTGGGATCCCCGGGCCGTCGTCGGCCACGTCGACGGTCACGGCGTCGGGCGTACGCGCGAGGGTGAGCGTCACGTGACCCTGGTGCCGCGTCGCGGCCAGGGCGTTGTCGACGAGGTTGGTCAGGACCTGGGTCACCCGGTCGGGGTCCGCGTCGACCGCGCCGGCCGTCCCGAGGACCTCCACCTGCGCCGCAGGGTGGGCGAGCCGGGCCACGTCGGCGACGCGACCGACCACACCGGACAGGTCGACCGGGACGCGCTGCAGCTCGAGCCCCGAGTCGATCCGGGCCATGGTCAGCAGGTCGTCGGCGAGGCGGCTCGCACGGCGGGCCTCACGGATGACGGTGACGCTCAGCTGCTCGCGCTGGGCCCGGTCGTCGACGCCGCGCAGGAGGCGTTCGGCGGCGGCCTGGACGCCGGCGAGGGGCGTGCGCAACTCGTGGGCCGCGTCGGACAAGAACGCGCGCAGGCGCTGCTCGGCGCCGCGCGCGGACCGTTCGGCGCCCTCGACCTCGTCGAGCATCGCGTCGAACGCCGACGCGGCTTGGCCCAGCTCGGTCTCGGGTCGGTCGGGCCGCAGGCGGGCGCCACGGTCACCCGCGGTGATCGCTCGGGCGGTGGCGGTGACCTGGTCGAGCGGGCGCAGGGCGCGGTTCACGACCGGCCGGAGGGCGAGCGCGGCCAGGGCCAGCAGCACCAGCCCGCCGACCGCGAGCGTCGTCCGCACCTGATCGAGGGTGCGCTGGACGTCGCCGGAGTCCGCGAGCAGGACGAGAGTGCTGCCGTCGGAGAGCTGCTCGGTGACGGAGAGGATCTTGCCCTGCTCGGCGACCGGGCCCTTGGGTCCGCCCGCCGGACCCGGCGGTAGGGGGGCGGGGGTCGCCGTCGAGCCCGTGGTACCGGACAGGGGGCCTTTCGGGATCACCTGACCCGAGGCGGTGGTCAGCCGGACCGAGACCCCGTCGCCCTCGAGCGCATCCACCAGCTGGGAGCTGGACCGCTGGCCGACGAGGATGGTCGCGTAGCTGGCCCTGTCCTGCAGCCGCTGGCGCAGCTCGCCCTCGAGCCGTGCGTTGAGGGCCACGTCGGTGACGACGGCCAGCACGACGAGCATCGCCGCGAGGAACGCGAGGACGGTGATCGTCACCCGGTTGCGCAGCGAGCGCGTCCGCAGACCGTCGGTGGGCACCGCGGCGCCCGAGCTCATCGCGGGGCCCGCAGCACGTAGCCGAGCCCGCGGGCGGTGTGGATCAGTCGCGGCCCGTGCGCCTCGATCTTGCGGCGCAGCGCGCTGACGTGGACCTGCACCAGGTTGTCGGCGTAGTCGTCGTAGCCCCACACCTGGGTGAGGATCTGCAGGGTCGACATGACGCGGTCGCGGTTCTCGGCCAGGAACACCAGCAGCCGCAGCTCGGTCGCGGTCAGGTCGATGTCGACCCCGCCGCGCGTCACCCGGGCCGCGCCGGGGTCGACGAGCAGGTCGTCGACCTGGACCGTGCCCACGTTGACGCCGGCCCGGCGCAGGACCGCCCGCGTGCGCGCCAGGAGCTCGGAGGTGGCGAACGGCTTGACCACGTAGTCGTCCACCCCGGCGTCGAAGCCGCGTACGCGGTCGTCCACCTCGTCGCGCGCGGTCACCATGATCACCGCGGCCGCCGTACGGGAGCGGATGACCCGGCTCAGCGCCGGTCCGTCCCGACCCGGAAGCATCCAGTCGAGGACGACGAGGTCGGGGCGGAAGCGGTCGAGCTCGGTCTCGAGCTCGCGTCCGTCGGGGAGGCCCCGGACCTCGTACCCCGCGTCCCCGAGCGAGCCGACGAGCGAGCGGAGGATCGCGCCGTCGTCCTCGACGACGAGCACGCGGGCGCCAGCAACCTTCGTAGTCACGCCAGACAGTGTGGCGTCACCGCGCTGAAGAACGCCTCAAGAACCTGCCCCCGGGGCGTTGGCTTGAGCCTGGCTTCAGGATCCGCTCGCAGAGTCGTTCCCAGGTCACCGCCGAGGGGCGGGACACCCGAGAACGAGGAGCACCCATGAACCACGACGACGCGAACCAGCCCGAGACGCTGAGCTCGCACGACGACCAGCAGAGCCCGTTCGTCCGCAAGCACCGCGGCCGCAAGTGGGCCATCGGGGCGGCCGTGGCCGCCGTCCTGGCCACCGGCATCGCGGTCCCGGCCCTCGCGGCCGGCGGCTCCCCGAGCGCCGGCGGCACCGGGACCTCCCAGGTGCAGCCCGCCGACGTGACCCCGAGCGACGCCCCCAGCGGTGCGCCCACCCCGGGCGACGCGCCGAGCGGTGCCCCCACCCCCGGTGACGCTCCCAGCGGTGCGCCGGCCGCTCCGCCCGCCCCGGGCGCCGGGCCGGCCGGACCCGCGGGTGGACCGGCCGGTGGGCCGGGCGCCTGCGCCCCCGCCCCCGGTGGTGCGCCCAGCGGTGCCCCCACCCCGGGCGACCAGCCGAGCGGTGCCCCGACCCCGGGCGACCAGTCCAGCGGTGCGCCCGCCGCGCCGCCGGCCCCGCCCGCCCCGCCGGCTCCGCCCGCCGGCGGACAGGCCCCGCAGCCGCCGGCCGCCGGCCAGGACGCCCCGAAGCCGCCGACCCCGGGTGACGGGAAGAACGCGCCCACCCCGCCGGCCGCGGGCGAGAACGCGCCCACGCCGCCCGCGCCCCCGTCGGGTGCGCCCACGCCGGGTCAGGGCCAGACCGGCGGCAGCTGATCCCGAACGCCGACGAGGCGTAGCTTCTGCGGTCGCGCGCACCCTGCAGGGTGCGCGCGGCGCGGGAAGGTACGCCTCGCGGTGGGGTCGAGCGAGTCGGGCGGAACGGTCAGCGCGTGGCGGTCTTCGTCCCCAACGCACCCTCGGAGGCGTCCTTGCGGGTCCGGGGGATGCGGGTGATCACCGGGAGGACGATCGCGACCAGGGCGATGATCCCGATGACCGTGTACGCGGTCGTGTAGTCCTTGTCGGTACCGATCAGCTTGGCCGCGATCAGCGGGCCGACGACGCCGCCGAGGCTCCAGCCGATCAGCATCAGGCCGTAGATCCCGCCCGCGTGCTTGACGCCGAAGAAGTCCCCGGCGGTGGCGGGCATGGTGCCGAAGGCGCCGCCGTAGCAGAGGTAGACCAGCGCGGCGAGGATGAAGAACAGCACCGCGTTGTGCGCGTGCGGGATGAGCAGGATGCAGACGCCCTCGATCGCGAGGATCGCGATGAACGTCCGCATCCGGCCCAGCCGGCCGGAGATGGCGGCCCAGAAGATGCGGCCCGCCCCGTTGAACAGTCCGAGGAAGCCGACCGCGGCAGCAGCAGCGGCGGCCGTGTAGCCGGAGATGTCGGCGAAGCTCGCGGCGGCCTGCGAGATGAAGGCGATCCCGGCGAGCACGGCGAGGGTCAGGATGGCCGCGAGCGTGTACCACTGCCAGGTCTTGAGCGCCTCGCCCTGCGTGTAGTCCTGGCCGCTGTCGACGACGTTGCCCGACGTGGCGGGCGTGTAGCCGGGGACGGTGTAGCCCTCCGGCGGGTTGCGGAAGAAGAAGGCGCCGATCACGGCGGCGATGAGGTAGGCGATGCCGAGCGGCAGGAAGGCCGACGTCGGGACGTCCGGGTTGTTCTTGATCAGGGCCTGCGCGATGGGGGCCGTCACCACGGCACCGAAGCCGAAGCCGCCGACCGCGAGGCCGGTGATCAGCCCACGGCGGTCGGGGAACCACTTCTGCAGCATGGCGATCGGCACGATGTAGGCGAGCCCGAGGCCGAACCCGGCGAGGACGCCGTACCCGATGACGAGCAGCGCGAGGTGGTCGCCGTCGCGCGCGAACGACGCGACGATCACGCCGATGCCGTAGATCACGCCGCCGGCGATCGCGACGGTGCGCGGGCCGCGGCGGTCCTGGATCCGGCCGCCGAGGTAGGTGCCGATGAAGATCATCCCGATGGCCACCTCGAACGGCAGCGTCGCCTCGGGCTTGGTCAGCTTGAAGGCGGAGGCCTTCTGCAGGGCGGAGCTGAAGACGCTCCAGGCGTAGACCGCGCCCAGGGACAGCTGGAGCAGCAGCGCCGCGACGACGAGACCCCACCGGCCCTTCGTCGGGTTGCCTGCGTCGCCCCGGGGGCTCGCGGTGGTGCTGGCCGTGCTCATGCGGTGTTCTCCTGCGTCGTGTGCTCTGCGGTGGGGCTGGTGGTCTGGAGGTCGTCGGCGGGAGGTCCCGGTCGGACGCTGGTCGGCGTCGCGCCGGGGTCCTGGCCGGCCGCCTCGGCTGCGCGTCGGGCGTTCAGCCGCTCGCGCTGGGGGACGACCGTGTACTTGGGGTCACGCGCCGACTCCTGCCCCGCCTCGAAGACCCCGAAACGGGTGCACACGGAACCGGCCACGAGGGCGAGCCCGCTGGCGACGGCGAAGGCGCGGTGCCGACGTCCGAGCAGCAGGGCGGAGGCGCCGCCGACGGCGGTGAGGATCTTGCTGGCGCGCATGAGCTTTCCGGGAGTGCCCTCGTGCAGCGCACCGGCGGTGAAGCCCATCGACTTCTCCATCTGGTGCTCGACGACGAGCTCGACCGTGGCGCCGATGACGGCCAGCATCCGGGCCGGCCCGGTCTCGGCCAGCGGTGCCGTGACCATGCCCAGCCCGCCGGAGGCGGCGGCGGCGGAGCCGACGAACACGAACGGCAGCTCGCGGTGGGCCTCGTGCCAGGCCGGCGTCGACGTGTCGGTGAGCAGCACCGCGGTGTACGAGGCGACCGCCGGGGCGAGCAGCGCCGCCTCGATGCCGCCGGGCCGCGCGGCCCAGTCGAGCAGGCCGCTCAGGAACTTGAGCCGGGTCGGCAGGAAGCGCTGGACGTCGAGCAGGCGTGCGACCTCGGACGCCCCGGCGACCACGTTGCCGGGGGCGTACGCGGTGAGGACCCAGGTGCCGACGGACATCGGCGACGTGGGCTTGAAGACGCGAAGCATGTTGTAGAACTTCGTCGGCCGACCGAGGTCGTGGACGAGCGCGAGCATGCTCGCGCTCAGCGCCACGGTCGCGGTGATCCGTGCGTTGCGCCGCAGGTGCGGCCGACCGGTCAGGTCGGCCCCCATCCCGAGCAACGACGAGCCGCCGGCCAGCCCGCCGGCGAACAGGTAGAAGGGGATGTCCGACTCCCACGGGGTCGGCTTGACGACCTGGCGCCCGTAGTAGGAGGTGAAGGTCGCGTCCGGGACCATCAGCTCCTCGGCGCGACCCTTGCGTCGCCGTCCGCCGCCCTTGCGGCCCGGTCCGCGTGTGCCCCGGCCGCCACCACCCGTACGCCGGGTGGTCGCCGAGGCGCTGGCCTGGCCCTCGGTGCCGGGCACCGCTCGGATGGCCCCGTCGCGTGGCCGCTCGCCGTCGTGGCGCTCGGGGTTGGCCGCCTTGCTGCCGGGATCCTGCTGGCCGATCTGGTTGTCCTCGTGCGGGTCGCCGCTCTCGCCCGGGCTCATCGCCGGCCGCCGACGAAGGCGGTCGTCACGGCGGCGGCGAGGCCCAGGGCCGCGAAGCCGGCGTTCTTCCACATCCGCGGCAGATCGGCCGTGGTGACGATCGGGTCGGGCGGGAAGCCGTACACCTCGGGCTCGTCGAGCAGCAGGAAGAACGCCCCCGCACCGCCAACGCCGCCGTCGGGGTCCTCGGCGTAGAGCTGGGCGCCGGCGACACCGGCGGCCTGCAGGTCGGCGAGGCGGACGTTCGCGCGCTCGCGGAGCTCGTCGACGTCGCCGAACTGGATGGACTGGGTGGGGCACGCCTGCGCGCACGCCGGGGTCAGGCCCTCGCCGAGCCGGTCGTAGCAGAGCGTGCACTTCTGCGCGATGCCGGCGTTCTTGTTGGCGATCGCGTCCTTGGGCTGGTTCTTGTCGCCGATGCGGCGGTCGATCACGCCGAACGGGCACCCGGCGACGCAGTAGCCGCAGCCGTTGCAGACGTCGTCCTGCACGACGACGGTGCCGAACTCGGTCCGGAACAGCGCGCCGGTCGGGCAGACGTCGAGACAGCCCGCGTTGGTGCAGTGCTTGCAGACGTTCGACGCCATCAGCCAGCGGAACTCGGTCCGCTCGCCCGCGTCGGGCGACGCGCTGGGGAGGTCGAACGACGGCATGCCGAGGTCGACCATCGGCGTGCCGGCTTTGACCGGCTCCGGCTGTCGGACCGGCTCCGGCTTGAGCGAGCCGAAGAGGTCGATGCCGCTGTGGTCGGGCCCGGAGACCGGCCCCGGGATGGTGTCGAACGACCCCACGCTGCCGAAGGACGAGGCCGTCGCCCCGAAGGAGCCGGCGCCGGAGTCGGGCAGCTGCACGCCAGCGCCCACGGCGGTCTCCGGGACCCCGATCGTCACGCCGGTGGTCTGCCCGCCGAGCGGCTTGCGCTGCTCGATGAACTCCACGTGGCGCCACGTGCTCGCCCCCAGCGCGCCCGTGTTGTCGTACGAGCTCCCGAGCAGCTCGAAGATGCCGTCCTGCGGCACCCCGTTCCACTCCTTGCACGCGACCTCGCAGGCCTTGCAGCCGATGCAGATCGACGTGTCGGTGAAGAAGCCCTTGCGCGGCGGGGGCTCCTCGCCCCAGCCGGCCCGGACGGCGGGACCGCCGGGCTCGACCGAGGTGAAGGCCTGGTCCGAACCCCTGCGGGGGTCGAGCCGCCGGGCGAACGGCTTGAGGTTCGTCAGCAGGCTCATCGGGATCCTTCGTCGGGGTGTCCGGCCTCGTCGCCGTGGTTGCTGGCGTGGACGGACCGGGCGTGCTGCCCGTCCGCGTCCTCGGGCGGCGTCCGTTGAACGTTGCCGGTGGCGGTCGTGACGCCGGCGCGCTCCCGGTGGGCCGCCACGTACTCCAGCAGGGCGGGGCCGCGCGGCCGACGCCCCGGCTGGATGTCGCACGAGGAGACCTTGGTCTCCTGGATGTGCACGTTCGGGTCGAGCGTGACCCCGAACAGGTCGTTCGCCGAGTCGCCCGTGATCAGGGCCTGGTTGCCGACGCCCCAGTGGTACGGCAGCCCGATCTGGTGCACGGTCTTGCCGCCGATCCACAGCGGGGCGACCCGCTCGGTGACCAGCACCCGCGCCTCGATCGCGGTCCGGGCGCTGATGATCGTCGCCCAGCCGTTGTTCTCCAGCCCGCGCTCACGGGCCAGCTCGGGGGAGACCTCGCAGAAGAACTCGGGCTGCAGCTCGGACAGGTACGGCTGGAAGCGGCTCATGCCGCCGGCCGTGTGGTGCTCGGTGAGCCGGTAGGTCGTGAAGACGTACGGGTAGAACTCGGACCCGGGCTCGTCGCCCGACGGGTTCTGCAGGTTGTCCTCGCGCGGGAAGACCTCGCGGGTCGGGTTGGCCTGCTGCCGGTACATCGGGTTGCTGACCGGGGACTCGGCCGGCTCGTAGTGCGTCGGCATCGGTCCGTCCAGCAGACCGGCCGGCGCGTAGAGCCAGCCCTTCCCGTCCGCCTGCATGATGAACGGGTCGTCACCGGCGAGCCCGGCGGGACCCGACGCGCCCTCGGGCGGGCGGTAGGACGGGTCCTTGCCGATCTCGAAGTCGGGCACGTCGTGCCCGGTCCACTTCTTGGCCTCGGCGTCCCACCAGACCAGCGCCTTGCGCTCGCTCCACGGCTTGCCCTCGGGGTCGGCCGAGGCGCGGTTGTAGAGCGTGCGCCGGTTCATCGGCCAGGCCCAGCCCCACTCAGGGGCGACCCAGGACTGGTCACGTCCCGCCTTGCGCCGCATCGACTGGTTGACCCCGTCGGCGTAGACGCCGGTGTAGATCCAGCAGCCGCCCGAGGTGGAGCCGTCCGGCTTCATCTCGTTGAACGTGTTCAGCGGCTGCCCGGCCTTGTCGCCGGTCAGGTGGAAGCCGTTGATCTCCTGCAGCACCGCGTCGGCCGAGATCTCGCCGGACTCGTCGAGCGGGTAGTCCCACGTCAGGTCGAGGATCGGCCGGTCGCGGTGGTCGGTCGAACCCGCCAGCCGTGCGCGGATCTTCTGACCCAGGAGGTAGAAGAACTCGAGCTCGCTCTGCGCGTCGCCCGGCGGCTCCACCGCCTTGTGGTGCCACTGCAGCATCCGCTGGGTCTGGGTGAACGTCCCGCCCTTCTCCACGTGCGAGGCCGCCGGGAAGAAGAACACCTCGGTGTCGATCTCGTCGGTCTTGAGCTCGCCCGTCTCGATCTCCGGCGCGTCGGACCAGAAGGTGGCCGACTCGATGAGGTTGAGGTCGCGGACGACCAGCCACTTGAGGTGGGACAGGCCCAGCCGCTGCATCTTGCCGTGGGCGGACCCGACGGCCGGGTTCTGCCCGAGCAGGAAGTAGCCGTCGATCTCGTCGCGCAGCATCGACATCACGGTCGCGTACGTCCCGTGGTCACCGGTCAGGCGCGGGAGGTAGCCGAACGCGTAGTCGTTCTCCTCGGTCGCCGCATCGCCCCACCACGCCTTCATCAGGCTGACCATGTAGCTCTTGGAGTTGACCCAGAAGCCCTTCTGGTCGGGGCTGGCGATCTCGCCGACGTACTCGTCGAGCGAGTCGTGCGGCCCGACCTTCGGCATCGGCAGGTAGCCCGGCAGCAGGTTGAACAGCGTCGGGATGTCGGTCGAGCCCTGGATGCTGGCGTGACCGCGCAGCGCGAGGATCCCGCCGCCCGGACGGCCCACGTTGCCCAGCAGCAGCTGGACGATCGCCGACGTCCGGATCATCTGCACGCCCACCGTGTGGTGGGTCCAGCCGACCGAGTAGACCCAGCAGGTCGTGCGGTCGCGGCCGCTGTTCTCGGTGACGGCCTCGCAGACCTCGAGCAGCTGCTCGGCCGAGATGCCGCAGGTCTCCTGGACCATCTCCGGGGTGTAGCGGGCGAAGTGCCGCTTGAGCACCTGGAAGACGGTGCGCGGGTGCTGCAGCGTCTCGTCGCGCTTGACCTCGGAGTGCTCCAGCGCGGCACCGTGGCCGCCGAGCTCGTGGCCCGCGCCGCGGTCGCTCTCGGACTGCTCGGACTCCTCGGAGCCACCGGTCGCGCCCTCGCCCTGCTCCTTCTCACCGGGCGCGGAGGCAGGACCGCCGCCGGCCGAGTGCTCGCCGACGCCCTCGTACGACCAGCTTGCCGTGTCGTACGTGCCCGTCTCGGGGTCGTAGCCCGAGAACACGCCGTCGAGGTCGTCGACGTCGGTGAAGTCCTCGCTGACCAGCGTGGCCGCGTTCGTGTAGGCGACGACGTAGTCGTGGAAGTACTTGTCGTTGCTCAGGATGTAGTTGATCACCGCGCCCAGGAACACGATGTCGCTGCCCGCCCGGATCGGGACGTGCGTGTCCGCCACCGCCGAGGTCCGGGTGAAGCGCGGGTCGATGTGGATGACCTTGGCGCCGCGCGCCTTGGCCTCCATCACCCACTGGAACCCCACCGGATGGCACTCGGCCATGTTGGAGCCCTCGATGACGATGCAGTCAGCCTGCTGGAGGTCCTGCAGGAAGTTGGTCGCGCCACCACGGCCGAAGGAGGCTCCCAGACTGGGAACCGTGGCGCTGTGTCAAATACGGGCCTGGTTCTCGATCTGGATGGCGCCCATGGCGGTGAAGAGCTTCTTGATCAGGTAGTTCTCTTCGTTGTCCAGCGTCGCGCCCCCGAGGGCGGCGATGCCCATCGTGCGGCGGACCGGACGACCGTGCTCGTCGGTGTCCTGCCACCAGCGCTTGCGGGACTCGACCATGCGGTCGGCGATCATGTCGGTGGCCTGCTCGACCCCGATGCGCTCCCAGCGGTCGCTCTTCGGGCGGCGGTAGAGCATCGTCGTGGCGCGGCCGGGGGAGTTGACCAGCTGCTCGCTGGCCGAGCCCTTGGGGCACAGGCGGCCACGCGAGACGGGGGAGTCGGGGTCGCCCTCGATCTGGGTGACGTGACCGTCCTTCACGAACACCCGCTGACCGCAACCCACGGCGCAGTACGGGCACACGCTCTGCACGACCTTGTCGGCCGTGGCGGTGCGCGGCGTGATGGCGCGGGTCTTGGGCGACTGCACCGCCGCACCACGACCCAGCGGGTCGCCACCGGTGAGCTGACGCAGCACCGGCCAGTCCAGGAACGTCTTCTTGATGTCCATGATCGCCTCCTGCCGTGACCATAGCCCAGCGTCCCGACACGGGGGTGCGGACGGCGAGGTAGCGCCCTCAGGCGTCGCCCTCGGAACCGTTCGTCAGCAGGTAGTCGAGGATGAAGCGGTGCGAGCTGGTCAGGTGCGCCAGCGTCAGGTCGGCGACCTCGTTGGCGTCCCCGCGGCGGACGGCCTCCAGGATCGCCCGGTGCTCGACGTGCAGGTGCTCCACGTGGCCGATCACCGCGAGGTGCAGGTGCAGGTAGCGGTCGGTCAGGCGTCGTAGCTGGTCGACGGTCTTGACCATCATCGGCCGGCCCGCCTGGTGGTAGACGGTGGCGTGGAACCGCGCGTTGGCGGCGATCCAGCCGCGTGGGTCGGTGGACGACTCCATCTGCTCGGCCAGCCGGGTCATCCGGAGCACCTCGGCGAGCCCCACGTTGGGCACGGCCAGCCGGGTCGCGACCGGTTCGAGGGCCTCGCGCATCTCGTAGAGCTCCTGCAGCTCGGCGACCGAGATGCCGCGGACGACGGCGTACGTCCCCCCGAGCTCCACCAGGCCTTCGGCCGCCAGGACCTGGAGCGCGTCGCGGACCGGGATGCGGCTCACCCCGTGCTCGGCAGCCAGCTGCGACTGCGACAGCCGGGCCCCGGCCGCGATGCCGCCGGTCAGCACGAGGTCGCGGACGGCGTTGGCGACACGGGTGGCCGCGCCCAGCGGGTTGTCCGCCGCCGCCAGCTCGCGGGCCTCGATGCTCATGCGCCCATTGTGGCGCGCGTCGAGTTGCGCACGAACCGTTGTAGCCCGTATACAGATACGACTTTCTGTAGACAGAGGAGGACATCGATGTCCGTCATCGAACGCGCGCACGACGTCGTCGAGCTGCCCATCGGCAGCCTGCGGACGGGCCTGCGGATCGGCGGTGAGGTGCTCCCCGGGGGCGCCGCGCCGATCCCCGTCACCAACCCCAGCACCGGCGAGGTGTTCGCCGAGGTCGCCGGCGCCGACGAGGCCGACATCGACCGGGCCGTCCGGGTCGCCGACGCCGCGTTCCGCAGCGGGGTGTGGCGCGACATGCCCATCCAGGACCGCGCCCTGGTCCTCAACCGGTTCGCCGACGGCATGGCGGCGCGGATGGAGGACCTCTACCGCATCGAGACCATGAACAACGGTCGCCCGATCACGGAGACGAAGGCGCAGATCACCCGGCTGCCCGAGTGGTACCGCTACAACGCGGCCCTGCTGCTCGCCGACCGCGACGCCGTCGTCCCGATGCGCGGCGACTACCACTCGTACACGAGCCGGTTCCCGCTCGGCGTGGTCGGGATCCTCTCGTCGTTCAACCACCCGATGATGATCACGTCGAAGAGCCTGGCGCCCGCGCTGGCCACCGGCAACAGCGTGGTGCTCAAGCCGTCGGAGCAGACGCCGCTCACGGCTCTCCTGCTCAGCGACATCGCGGCCGAGGCCGGGATCCCGGACGGGGTCTTCAACGTCGTGCCGGGCCTCGGCCCGACCGCCGGGGCCGCGCTCACCCAGCACCGGCTCGTCCGCAAGGTCGTCTTCACCGGCGGCACCGGTCCGGGCCGCGCGATCGCGCACGCCGCGGCCGAGCGCTTCGCCAAGGCGACGCTCGAGCTCGGCGGCAAGTCCCCGGTGCTCGTCTTCGACGACACCCCGGTCGAGGTCGCGGCCCGCGGCGCGGCCTTCGGCGGCTTCATCGGTGCCGGCCAGACCTGCATCGCCGGCAGCCGGCTCATCGTGCAGCGCTCGATCTACGACGACTTCGTCACCGAGCTCGCCCGCGTCGCCGAGTCCCTGCGCGTCGGCGACCCGAGCCTGCCCGACACGCAGCTCGGCCCCGTGATCAGCGAACGGGCCCGGACCCGGATCCTCGAGTACGTCGAGGCCGGGGTCGCCGAGGGGGCCCGCCTCGTCACGGGCGGGCGTACGGGGCGGGTCGAGGGCCTGGCGGGCGGCTACTTCCTCGAGCCGACCGTGCTGGCCGACGTCTCCAACGACATGCGCGTCGCCCGTGAGGAGGTGTTCGGTCCCGTCGTGGTCGTCATCCCCTTCGACGACGAGGACGACGCGATCCGGATCGCGAACGACTCGGAGTTCGGTCTGGGCTCCTCGGTCTGGACCCGCGACGTCGCTCGCGCGCACCGGGTGGCCCGCCAGCTCGAGATGGGGATGGTGTGGGTCAACGACCACCACCGCCTCGACCCCTCGTCCCCGTGGGGCGGCCTGCGCGACAGCGGGGTCGGCCGCGAGGGCGGCTGGGAGTCGTTCCACGACTTCACCCACGTGCGGGCCATCACCGTCCGGACCGCCCCCGACGACGTCGACTGGTACGGCGGCGTCGCGACCGACCGGCTCAACTGATGCCGGGCCTCGAGAGCGGGGTCGACCACCGCGGCGTGCTCACGGTCGACATCGCCCGACCGGGCGGCCTGCTGACGGTCGCGGACTGCCAGGAGCTGACCGCGACCCTGCTGGCGCCCCCGGTCGGCGTCACCGCGTTCCGCCTCCGCAGCAGTGGGGAAGCGTTCTGCCTCGGTCGTGAGCGGGCCGGGACGACGCCCGGCGAGCTGCGCGAGGAGAGCGAGGTCCTGGTCGGCCTGCACCGGGCGCTCGACGGGACGCGGCTGCTCACCGTGGCCGAGGTGAGTGGGGACGCGGCCGGCTTCGGCGTCGGGGTGGTCGCGTCGTGCGACCTCGCCGTGGCCGTCGCGAGCAGCCAGTTCTCGTTCCCGGAGGCGGGCATCGGGCTGGCCCCGGCGCTCGTGCTCGCCTGGCTGCCCGCCCTCGTCGGCGAGCGCGAGGCCTTCTGGCTGACCGCGACCGGGCTGCCCATCGACGCCGTCCGGGCGCGTGAGCTCGGCCTGGTCAACCACGTCGTCGCCGGCGCCCCCGAGCTCGTGGGCACCACGGACCGCAGCATCGACGCGGTCCTGCGGCACGGCTCCCGGGTGCACTCCGAGATCCGCTCGATGGTCCGCGCCGGACGTGCGCTGACCCGCGACCAGGCCTTCGACCTCAGCGTCGACCGGCTCGTCGTCGGCTCGCTGCGCCGCGGCGAGCAGCCCGGCTGACCGCCGGCCCCCCCACCGCCCCACGACCCCGTTCGACGACGAAAGGGACCACCATGAGCACCGCAGCACCCACCGCCCCCGCAGGCCCCGGCTGGCGCCACGAGATCACGCGCGCCCAGTGGATGGTGCTCGCCGCCACCACGCTGGGGTGGGCGCTCGATGGCCTCGACTCGAGCCTCTTCACCCTGGTGGTCGGCCAGACCACGGGTGAGCTGCTGCCCGGGCTGGCCCCGGCGTCGCTGTCCTTCTGGACCGGCCTGGCCGTGACGATCTACCTCACCGGCTGGGCGCTCGGTGCCGTCGTCTTCGGCGCGCTCGCCGACTACATCGGCCGGGTCCGGGTGCTGATGATCGGCGTCCTGGCCTACTCGGTCTTCACCGGGCTCGCCGCCTTCGCGCCCAACTACGGCAGCTTCGTCACGCTGCGCTTCCTCGCCGGGCTCGGGTCGGGCGTCGAGCTCCCGATCGGGGCCGCCCTCGTGGCGGAGGCCTGGAACAACCGCTTCCGGGCCAAGGCCACCGGCGTGATGATGTCGGGTCTCGCGATCGGCTTCTTCCTCGCCACGCTCGTCTACCGTTTCGTCGGGCCGTACGGCTGGCGCCCCGTCCTGCTGGTCGGCGTGCTGCCGGCGCTCCTGGTGCTCTTCGTGCGCCGTCACGTGGAGGAGCCGGAGTCGATGGCCGTGGTCCGCGAGCGTCGCGCCGAGCGGAAGCTGGCCCGGGCCGCGGGCGCCGAGCGCACGACCGCCGACCGGTTCGTCCTCGTCCAGCTCTTCACCCGCCCGCTGCTGCGCCGCACCGTCCTGTGCACCCTGATCGCCGCCGGCGCGCTGTTCGCCTTCTGGAGCGTCACGACCTGGACCCCGGCGGTGATCCGCGGTGTCGTGGCGAAGGACGGGATCACCGGCACGGCAGCGGTCCCGTACGTCTCGAACGCGATGGCCATGCTCTACCTCGGCGGGGTGCTCGGCTACGCCGCGTGGGGCTTCATCGCCGACGCGATCGGGCGGAAACGGGCGTACGCGGTGAGCCTGGTGCTGGCGATCCTCGGCGTCGGGCTGCTCTACCCGCTGGCCGACTCGTACACCGCCTACCTGATCGGGCTGCCGGTGGTCGGGTTCGGCGTCTACAGCCTGTTCTCCGGCAACTCGGTCTACTTCCCGGAGCTCTTCGGCCCTGCGGTCCGCGCGAGCGCGATCGCGGTGACCAACAGCATCGGCCGGCTCGCGACCGCGGCCGGGCCGCTGCTGGCCGGCATCATCGCGGCGCAGTGGTTCGGCGGGAGCCTCGCGCTTGCCATCGCCTCCGTGTCGGGACTGGTGGTCCTGGCGATCATCGGGCTCGCGATGCTGCCCGAGACGCACGGCAGCATGGCGTTGGCCGACGACCAGCTGGTGACGACGGACGACACCGCTCGCGTCACGGCGGACGTCCCGCTCCGCCCCAAGGTCGGCTGACCCCTCGCCGCGTTCCGGCTGGCGGGTTCAGCGCACCGTCAGCCGGATGGGCAGGACCGTCATCGGGGTCGGTGACGCCGGGTCCGCGAGGGTGGCGATCAGGACGTGGCTCCCGGGCTCGTCGGCCCGGACCAGCAGGCGGCCGTCGTGCGTGCCCGCCGCCTCGACGCCCTCGGGCAGCTCGAGCGTCCATGCGTACGGGGTCGCGCCGTCGGTGCCCACGGGCAGGGCGACAGGCTCGCCCACGCGGCCCTGGACCTCGAGCTCCTGCCGGGGCTCCTGCGTCATCGCGGTCTGCTCCTGCCTCGCAACGGTTCGGCAACGGATCCATCCTGCTGCCCCTCCGGCGATAGCGTGCGGCGACACCTCGGAGGAGACCCGCCGTGACCGACCACGACCCGCGCGCGCCCTGGGCGCCCCATCCCGCACCGCTCGACCCGTACGGGCCCTCGCACGCCTACCTGCCGCCCGCGTACACACCGTCCCCGACCGGGGTGCCCCAGCCCGGGCCCGCGCCGGACGGACGCCGCCTGGCGATCACCGGGGTCGTGCTCGGCGGGCTCGCCCTGCTCGGCGTCCTGCTGCTCGGGGTGTACGCGCTGACGAGCACGTTCGTGGGGTCCGACGACGGCGATGGCTCGGGCGGCTCGACGCCGATCCGGGGCACGATCGCGCCGTCGGCCGGGGCCGGGCTGGACGGCCCGGCGCTGGCCGCGGAGATCGCGCGCCAGGTGCGGGACGAGGGTGGCGACCCCGAGAACGTGACCTGCCCGGCCACGGCGCAGGTCGCCCAGGACGTCACGACCGTCTGCCACGGCGACGTCGACGGCGACGAGTACGCGTTCGTCGTGTTCTTCGAGGACGCCAAGGGCGACTACACGCTGCTGCCGATCTGACCCGTCCTGCTCTCGCCTGCGCTCCGGTCGGGCCTGCGGGCCTGCGGCACACTCGCAGCGTGTCGACCTCGCTCTCCGCGCCCACGCCGGTCTCACGCCGAACGGCGATGATCGGTCTCGCGGTCCTGGTCTCCGTCGCGGCGGTCGGCCTGAGCTGGGCGAAGTGGCTGCCGTACGCACAGCGGGCCGGCGCGGTCGCGACCTCGGGCTCGTGGAAGGGCTCCTCGCTGCTGACCACGGGCGCGGGCGAGAACCCCTTCGCTCGCGCCTGGGACTTCACGCTCACGTACGGCAGCGCCGTCTGGAAGGCGCTGCTCGTCGCCCTCGTCGTCGCGACGGTGCTCGACGTGCTCGTCCCGAAGCAGTGGCTCGTCCGGGTGCTCGGTCGCCGGACGCCGCTGGGCGGGTCGGCCGCAGGTGGTCTGGCCTCCCTGCCCGGGATGATGTGCACCTGCTGCGCCGCACCGCTCGCGGTCACGATGCGCCGCGCCGGTGTGCCCCTGCCCGCGGCGCTCGCCTTCTGGCTCGGCAACCCGGTGCTCAACCCGGCGGTCCTGGTCTTCCTCGCCCTGCTCGCCCCGCCCTCGTGGGTGCTCGTGCGCGTCGGCGTCGGGCTGCTGCTGGTGCTCGGCTTCTCGGCCCTGGTGGGCGTCGCTCTGACGCGCCGCGGCGGGCGCACCGCCGAGCTGCCCGCGGCCGAGGAGGCCGTACGTGCCGCTGACGAACCCCTCGTCTGGCGCGAGGTGCCGCGGCGGCTGCTGGTGCGCTTCGCCCGGCTGGCCGTGGTGCTGGTGCCGGAGTACCTGGTCGTCGTGTTCCTGGTCGGCCTGGTCGGGGCCACGCTGGGTGACCTGCTCGGTCACGGCGGCGCCCTGGCCGTGCTCCTGGCGGCGCTGATCGGTGTCGTCCTGGTGCTCCCGACCGCCGGCGAGATCCCGATCCTGCTCGGCCTGGCCGCCGCGGGCGCGAGCCTCGGTGTGCTGGGCGCCCTGCTGATCGTGCTCCCGGCGGTCAGCCTCCCCTCCGCGGTCATGGTCGGCCGTGCGCTGGGCTGGAAGGCCACCGCCGCCACGGCCGGCGCGACCGTGGTCGCCGGCCTGCTCGCCGGCGGGATCCTGGCCGCCGTCGCCTGACGGACTACCTGCCTCGGAGGTTCACGCGCGGGTAGGGTCGGGCGTCGTGCCGACCACCTCTGCCACGCCCGCCGGCGCCCGGATCGCGGTCGACCTGGAGACGGTGTCCGTCGAGACGTCCGACCCGCTCGCCGCGTACGTCGCCCTGCGCGACCTCGTCGGCGAGGAGCAGGTGTTCCTGCTCGAGTCGCTGGCCGGTCCGATCGCCGACACCCGCGCCTCGCTCGCCGGGGTCACCGGTCTCCTCGAGGTGCAGGTCCACCGCTCGCGCGTCACGTTCACCGGGGTGCCCGACCTGGTGACCGCGGCTGCCGACGCTCTCGTGCACGGCGGCGTCACGCAGCCCGACGGCGCCGGCTTCCGGCTCACCAGCGATGCGGGGTTGTTCGACCTGCCGCGGGTGCTGGACGCGATGTTCGACGTCGAGCGCGACGCGGAACGGTTCGGCTTCGGCGTGCTGGTCTTCCACGGCTACGACGCGGTCCGCTACATCGAGCGGCTGCCGCGCCTCATCGACGACCCGCCCGAGCCCGCGCCGGACGCGGTCTTCGCCCTCGTCCGGGCCCTGGTCGAGATCGACCTGACCGAGCAGACCGGCCGGCTCACCCTCGCCTCGAGCCCGGGGTGGCCCGAGCTCGAGCTGCCCGCGGTCGTCGCGGCGCTCGAGGTGCTGCCGACGGCGCTGCCCGAGCCCGCCGTGCCGGCGCCGCTCGGCGTGGTGGACGACACCACGCAGGCGGAGTTCGTCGAGCACGCCCAGCAGGCGCTGGAGCACATCCGGGTCGGTGACATCTACCAGGTCCAGGTCGGCCACGCGATCACCGTGCGCACGCAGGCCGACGAGCTGACCGTCTACCGGCGGATGCGCGAACGCAACCCGAGCCCGTACATGAGCCTGATGCCCATCGCCGGCCGCACGGTCGTCGGCGCGAGCCCCGAGCTGTTCCTGCGCCTCGAGGGTCGGACCGCGACGATGCGACCGATCGCCGGCACCGCTCGGCGCAGCGGCGACGCGGCGCGCGACGAGCTCGCCGTGGAACGTCTCCTGTCCGACCCCAAGGAACGCGCCGAGCACGTGATGCTCGTCGACCTCTGCCGCAACGACATGGGCCGCGTCTCCGTGGCCGGCTCGGTGTCGGTCGACGACTTCATGGTCATCGAGGCCTACAGCCACCTGTTCCACATCGTCTCGTCCGTCAGCTCGACGGTCCGGGCCGAGCACGACGTCTACGACGTGATCCGGGCCGGTTTCCCCGCCGGCACGATGACCGGCGCCCCGAAGGTGCGGGCGATGGAGATCATCGAGGAGCTCGAGACGAGCCGGCGCGGCCTCTACGCCGGATCATTCGGGTTGATCGGCTTCGGCGGGTGGACCATCCTGGGCCTGGCGATCCGGATGACCGTCCGCACGGGCACGGGCGACGACCGGGCGTACGTCCTGCGGGCCTCCGCCGGCGTGGTCGCGGACTCGACGCCGGACGGCGAGTGGGCCGAGACCCTGACCAAGATGGGCGCGGCCTACTGGGCCGTCACCGGAGAGGAGCTCGTCTCATGAAGGTCGTCCTGATCGACGCGTTCGACAGCTTCGTCTACATCATCGAGCAGTACCTCGCCGAGCTCGGCGCTGAGCCGGTCGTGATCCGCTCCGACCCCGGCAACGCCGACCGCGTGCGCGACCTCGCACCCGACGTGCTCGTGCTGGGCCCCGGCCCGGGCCACCCGCTCGACTCCGGGCACGTGGAGCTCGTGCAGGAGTTCGCCGGGCAGGTCCCGCTGCTCGGGGTGTGCCTCGGCCACCAGGCCATCGGCTGCGCGTACGGGGCGACCGTCTCCCCGGCGGCGCACATCATGCACGGCAAGACCAGCACCATCGACCACGACGGGCGCGGCATGTTCCGCGCCGCCGACAAGGACCAGGTCGTCACGCGCTACCACTCGCTGGTCGTCGAGGACTCGACGCTGCCGGCGGAGCTCGAGGTCAGCGCGCGCTCCCGCGACGACGGCTACATCATGGCGATGCGGCACCGTGAGCTGCCCGTGGAGTCGGTGCAGTTCCACCCGGAGTCGATCACCACGCAGGCCGGCATCGGCCTGTTCCGCTCGTTCCTCGAGACCTACGTCGCCGCGCGTACGGGCGAGGAGCCGCTCCGGCCGCGCGACCACTCGCGCGCACCCTGACCAGCACGACCGCCGGGGGCACGCTCGCCGACCGCATCCCGGCGGAGCCCGACCCCGACGCGGTGTACGAGGCGTTCACCGGCTGGGTCGACGACCGCGGCCTGACGCCGTACGCCCACCAGAGCGACGCGCTGATCGAGCTCGTGTCCGGCGCGAACGTCATCCTCTCCACGCCCACCGGCTCGGGGAAGTCGCTGGTCGCGACCGGCGCCGAGTTCGCCACGCTGGCCCGCGGCGGCCGCACGTTCTACACCGCGCCGATCAAGGCGCTCGTGAGCGAGAAGTTCTTCGACGCGGTCGCGACCTTCGGGCACGAGCGCGTCGGCATGATGACCGGCGACGCGAGCGTCAACCCGGGTGCGCCGATCATCTGCTGCACCGCGGAGATCCTGGCCAACCTCGCCCTGCGGCAGGGGGCCGACGCCGACGTGGCCTGCGTGGTCATGGACGAGTTCCACTACTACGGCGACGTCGACCGGGGCTGGGCCTGGCAGGTGCCGCTGATCGAGCTGCCGAACGCCCAGTTCCTGCTGATGTCGGCCACGCTCGGCGACGTCAGCCGCTTCGAGGCCGAGCTGACCCGGCGCACGGGCCGCCCGACGGCGACGATCTCCTCGGTGGAGCGTCCCGTGCCGCTGCTGCACCGCTACGTCACGACGACGATGCTGGAGACGGTCGAGGAGCTGCTCGAGACCCACGAGGCGCCGATCTACGTCGTCCACTCCAGTCGCGCGGCGGCCGTCGAGCAGGCCCAGTCGCTGACCAGCCTCAAGATCAGCACCCGCGAGGAGAAGGACGCGATCGCCGAGCTGATCGGCGACTTCCGCTTCAGCGCCGGCTTCGGCAAGGTCGTGTCCCGCCTCGTCCGCCAGGGGATCGGGGTCCACCACGCCGGGATGCTGCCCAAGTACCGCCGCCTGGTCGAAAAGCTGGCGCAGGCCGGGCTGCTCAAGATCATCTGCGGCACCGACACCCTGGGCGTGGGCATCAACGTGCCCATCCGGACCGTGCTGATCGCCTCGCTGAGCAAGTACGACGGGATCCGCGCCCGCCTGCTCACCGCGCGCGAGTTCCACCAGGTCGCGGGGCGTGCGGGACGGGCCGGCTTCGACACCAGCGGGCAGGTGGTCGTGCAGGCGCCGGACCACGTGGTGGCGAACGAGAAGGCCATGGCCAAGGCCGGCGACGACCCGAAGAAGCGTCGCAAGGTCGTGCGCAAGCAGCCGCCGCAGGGGACGGTCGGCTACGGGCTGCCGACCTTCGAGCGGCTGGTCTCCGCCCCGCCCGAGCCGCTGACCTCGCACTTCAAGGTCACCCACGCGATGCTGCTCGACGTCGTCGCGCGCCCGGGCGACTGCTGGGCCGGGATGCGGCACCTGCTGACCGACAACGACGACCCGCCGTCGGCGCGGCGCGGGCACGTGTCTCGCAGCCTGTCGATCTACCGCGGGCTGCTGGAGTCCGGCGTGGTGGAGCGGCTCACGGAGCCCGACGCCGAGGGGCGTACGGCCCGCCTCACCGTCGACCTCCAGCGCGACTTCGCGCTCAACCAGCCGCTCTCGCCCTTCGCGCTCGCCGCCCTGGACCTGCTCGACGTCCAGTCCGAGTCGTACGCGCTCGACGTCGTCTCGATCATCGAGGCCACGCTCGAGGACCCCCGCCCGATCCTCATGGCCCAGCGCAACCGCGCGCGGCGCGAGGCCGTCGACGCGATGAAGGCCGAGGGCATCGAGTACGAGGAACGGGTCGTCCTCATCGAGGAGGTGACCTGGCCGAAGCCGCTCGACGAGCTGCTGGACGTGGCCTTCACCGCGTACGCGTCCACCCACCCCTGGGTGCTCGACGAGAAGGTGTCGCCCAAGGCGGTCGTGCGGGAGCTGTTCTCGGAGGCGATGACCTTCGCGGAGTTCGTGGCCCGCTACGAGCTGGCGCGCTCCGAGGGGCTCGTGCTGCGCTACCTCTCCGACGCCTACAAGGCGCTGCGCCAGACCGTCCCCGAGGACGCGCGCACCGAGGCGCTGACCGACCTGATCGTCTGGCTCGGCGAGCTGGTCCGCCAGGTCGACTCGAGCCTGCTCGAGGAGTGGGAGCGGCTCTCGCACCCCGAGGCGCTGACCGAGGACGCGGGCACCGACGGCGCGCTCGTCGCGCCGCCGCCGCCCGTCACGGCGAACGCCCGCGCCTTCCGGGTCCTGGTCCGCAACGCCCTCTTCCGTCGGGTGGAGCTGGCGGCCCGACGGCAGTACTGGCCGCTCGGCGAGCTGGACGTGGCCGACGGCTGGGACGCCGACGCCTGGGTGGCGGCGCTCGAGCCCTACTTCGCCGAGCACAGCGCCATCCTCACCGGGGCGAACGCTCGCGGTCCGGCCATGTTCGGCGTGCAGCAGGAGCCCGGTCGCTGGCGCGTGCGGCAGATCATCGACGACCCGGCCGGCGACCACGACTGGGGCATCAGCGCCGACGTCGACCTCGCGGCGAGCGACGAGGCCGGCGAGGCGGTCGTCCACGTCACCGCCGTCAACCGGCTGCAGGGCTTCACCAGCGCCTGAGCGGGGTGGTTTCTCGGGACCCGGTCTGCCGGCGGGAGCAGCCGCGCACCTCCGCGACAGCCGCGTACCTCCCGAACAGCCGCCCAGGCCCCGACCTGGGCGGCTGTCGCGACCGTGCGCGGCTCTGGCCACGCGCCCGGTGCGACGATGGGCCCGGTCGGGACGACGTCGAGGAGGACACATGCCCAAGAAGGGCAGCGAGGCCGAGCGCATCGAGGAGGACCGTCTCCCCAGCACGCTGGAGCGGTCCGACCAGAAGGCGAAGGACACGTACGCCGAGACGCTGGCCTCGGCGGAGGACCAGTACGGCGACGGTCGACGGGCGCACCAGACCGCGTGGTCCGCGGTGAAGCACACCCACGAGAAGGTCGGCGACCACTGGGAGCCGAAGGAGTCGAACGGGCCCTCGGACGCCCAGGCCGCGGGCGGTGCGGACACGCAGCGCGAGACCAAGGGCGGCGTGGACGCCAATGCGTCCAAGGAGCACCTCTACGAGCTCGCCCAGCAGGCCGACATCTCCGGCCGGTCGACGATGACGAAGGACGAGCTCGTCGACGCCCTGCAGAAGTTCAACGACCGTGCCACCGCGCAGGCCCGCGGCGACTAGCGATGTGACGACCGTCACGTGGCGGTCGACCTCACGTTCTGCCCGGTCCGGGCGTCTACCCCGTGACAGCGCCCCGGAGACGGTCCGGGGCCGGCGGAGGAGGTCGTGATGACGGCAGCAGCGGCGGTGGAGACGGTGGACGGGTCGGCGGCGGCGGGCCCGGCGGTCGATGCGGGTGCGGTGCCCGTGAGGAGGCACACGACGGTGGACACCGAGCTGGGGGAGCTGACGCTGGTCGGCGAGGGCGCCGCGCTGGTCGGGGTCTACTTCCCCGAGCACCGGCCCGAGCCGGACGCCACCCGGTTCGGGGAGGCGGTGGAGGTGACCGACGACCCGGTGCTGGCGGCTGCGTCCGAGCAGCTGGCCGCGTACGTCAGCGGGCACCGCACGACGATCGACGTGCCCGTCCGGGCGGACGGGTCGGAGCGCGCCCGGGAGGTCTGGGACCTGGTCGCCGCCGTGCCCCGGGGCGAGACGACGACGTACGCCGCGCTGGGTCGCGCGGTCGGGGTGGGTCCGCGGGTGGCCGGCCAGATGGTCGCGCGCAACCCGCTCTGCGTGGTCGTGCCGTGCCACCGTGTGGTCGCCTCGGACGGACGGCTCACGGGGTACGCCGGCGGCGTCGACCGCAAGCGTCAGCTGCTGCAGCTCGAGGGTGCGCTGGCAGCCGGCGCGGTCAAGGCGTCCCCGGTCCGGGCTCCGGCCCCGCCCGAGACGTCCACGGCGGCGGAGGTCGACGGGTGAGCGGTCTCGACGAGGCGTACGAAGCCTCCGACAGCCACCTCGAGCGGCTGCTGGGCCGGCTGGTGGGAGAGGCGGACGGCCGGGGTGAGGTCGACGTCGGCTACCGCACCGTGGACGGACCGGTGGGGCGGCTGCTGCTGGCAGCGACGCCGGCCGGTCTGGTCCGGGTCGCGTTCGCCTCCGAGGGGGAGGACGCCGTGCTGCAGGAGCTCGCCGACCGAGTGAGTCCGCGGGTGCTGCCGCTGCCGGGCCGCCTCGACGAGACGGCCCGGGAGCTCGACGAGTACTTCGCCGGGCGACGGCGCCGCTTCGACGTCGCGCTGGACTGGCAGTTGTCGAGCGGGTTCCGCCGGGACGTGCTGACGCACCTGGCGGTGGACGTGGCGTACGGCCGCACCACGTCCTACGCCGGGCTGGCCACGTTGAGCGGGAGCCCCCGGGCCGTGCGGGCGGTCGGGACCGCCTGTGCGACCAACCCGATCCCGGTGGTGGTGCCGTGCCACCGGGTCGTGCGGTCGGACGGGACGATGGGTCGCTACCGCGGGGGAGAGGAGGCCAAGCACGCCCTCCTCGAGCTGGAGGGCGTGCGTTGACCTCAGCGGTCTGTGGCCGGGGCTAGCGGGTCAGCCCTGGGCCTCGATCGAGACGGGCTGCCACTCGTTCCAGAGCGCGAGGCGGGACTCGTAGTCCTTCGTCGCGATGCCGAGCGGGGCCTTGCCGAAGAAGACACGCAGCGGCGGCTGCTCGGCGTCGACGATCTTGAGGATCGCGGCACCGGTCGCGGTCGGGTCGCCCGGGTCCGCGCCGCTGCTGCGGTTGCGGGAGGCCTCGTGCGCCTGGTCGTAGGCGGGGTTCTCGTCGCTGTGCTTGGCCGACGGGCCCGACCAGTCGGTGGAGAAGCCGCCGGGCTCGACGAGGGTCACGAAGATGCCGAAGCCCGCGACCTCCTGGGCGAGGGACTGGCTGATGCCCTCGAGGGCCCACTTCGACGCGTGGTAGGCGCCGATGCCCGGGAACGCGCTGATCCCTCCGATGGAGGAGACCTGGATGATGTGGCCCGAGCCCTGCTCGCGCAGGAAGGGCAGGGCGGCCTGAGTGACCCAGACGGCGCCGAAGAGGTTCGTCTCGAGCTGGGCGCGGAGCTCGGCCTCGGTGAGCTCCTCGACCATGCCGAAGTGGCCGTAGCCGGCGTTGTTGATCACGACGTCGAGGCGGCCGAAGCGGTCGTGCGCCTGCTTCACGGCGGCGACGTCGGCGTCACGGTCGGTGACGTCGAGCTGCAGCGGCAGCAGGGCGTCGCCGTACTTCGTGACGAGGTCGTCGAGGGACGAGGTGTCGCGGGCGGTGGCCGCGACGCGGTCGCCACGCTCGAGCGCGGCGATCGTCCACTCGCGACCGAAGCCGCGAGACGCACCGGTGATGAACCAGACCTTGGATGAGGGCATGGGTTGTTCCTCTCGTGTTCGAGGGCGGGACCTCGCGGTCCCGCCACGAGAATCGTCAACCGGCCCGTCCGAGGCTTTATGCCCTCGCCGCGGCTTTATCAGCGGACTCATAGATCGCGCGCGATACTTATGCTGCCCTGGGGTCGAAGCCGCTCAGGCCGGGGTCTGCGGCGCCTGCACCTCGTCCGGCTCGACGAGGCGGGAGCGGCGCAGGGCCGGGATCGCGACGCCGAAGAAGATCAGCGACGCGGCCACGCTGCAGACGACCGCGACGACCCCCAGCGGCACCGCGGTGTCCTCGCCCCAGAGGCCGACGAGGGGCGCGACGAACGCGCCCATCAGGTACTGACCCAGCCCGAGCAGGGACGACGCGGATCCGGCCCGGTCCGGGTGGTCGGCCAGGGCGAGGGCGGTGGAGGTGGGGAAGACCAGGCCGAGGGCGCTGACCATGACGAAGAGCGAGCCCAGCAGGAAGGGCAGCCCGAGACCGACCAGCACGGTGATGGCCAGGCCGGCCGCCCCCAGCAGGTTCATCAGCAGCCCGAGCGCCATCACGCGGTGCGGCGACCACCGGTGGGCGAGCCGGGCCCCGACCTGGCCCAGGATGACGATGCCGAGCGCGTTGCTGCCGAACGCGAACGAGAACTGCTGGGCCGAGAGCCCGAAGAGCCGCTGCAGCACGAAGGTCGCGCCCGCGATGTAGGCGAACATCGACGCCCCGGCGAGGCCGGCCGCCAGCACGACGGCGACGAACAGCCGGTCCCGCAGCAGCGTGCGAAAGCTCCGCAGGGTGTCCCGCACCCCGCCGGCCCGGCGACGTTCCGCGGGCAGCGACTCGGGCACGCCGAAGACCCCGGCGGCGAGCAGCACCACGCCGAAGCCCGCGAGCACCAGGAAGATCCCACGCCAGGTCATGACCAGCGCGAGCTGGCCGCCGATCACGGGCGCCAGGATCGGGGCGAGCCCGTTGACGAGGATGAGGCGGGAGAAGATGATCACCAGCCGGCGACCCGCGTAGAGGTCGCGGGCGACCGCCCGGGCGATGACGATGCCCGCCGCGCCGGCCAGCCCCTGCACGAGCCGGAGCAGGACGAGCAGCTCGATCGTCGGGGCCAGCGCGCAGGCCGCGGACGCGAGCAGGTAGATCACGAGGCCGACGACCAGCGGCCGCCGTCGCCCGAACTGGTCCGACAGCGGTCCGGCGACGAGCTGCCCGGTGGCGAGCCCGAGCAGGCAGGCGGTGATCGACAGCTGGGCGGCGGAGGTGGACGCCCCGAGGTCCGTCGCGAGGGCGGGCAGCGCCGGCAGGTAGAGGTCGAGCGAGATCGGCCCGAACATCGAGAGCATCCCGAGCACGACGACGAGCCGGACCTCCGCACCACGTCGTACGGCGGGGTTCCCGGGCTCAGAAGGCACGCGTCACGGTAACCGCGGGTCTGTCCACCGACGGACCCGTCTCTCGGAGGCCCTGCGCCGAATGCAGTGCGCTGGTTACCCTGCGGTCCGCAGGGGTCAGGTGGGTCGAGCGTCCGGGAGCGGCGAGTGCTGGTGCAGCGGGAGCGCATCGAACGGTTGCGCGCGGGCTCACGCCTGCTCGGTCCCGCCTTCGTCGCCGCGGTCGCCTACGTCGACCCCGGCAACGTCGCCACCAACACGGCCGCGGGTGCCTCGTACGGCTACCTGCTGCTGTGGGTGCTGGTCGGGGCGACCCTGATGGCCGGGCTGGTGCAGTACCTGTCGGCCAAGGTCGGCTGGCTGACCGGGCGCTCGCTCCCAGCGCTGGTGGGGGAGCGGAACCGGCCCTGGCTGCGACGTGCGTTCTGGGTGCAGGCCGAGATCGTCGCGGTGGCGACCGACCTCGCCGAGATCGTCGGCGGCTCGCTCGCGCTGAACCTGCTCTTCGGGATCCCCGTGGTCGTGGGCGCGGTCATCACCACCGCGGTCAGCACCGCGCTGCTGCTCCTGCAGAGCCGGCGGCGGCAGAAGACCTTCGAGCGCGTGGTGACGGGCATGCTCGCCGTCGTCGCGGTCGGCTTCCTGGCCGGGCTCTTCCTGGACCCGCCCGACCCGGTCGGGGCCCTGAACGGCCTCGTGCCGCGGCTCGCCGGTCCGGACAGCGCCCTGCTGGCCGTGGGCATGCTCGGGGCGACCGTGATGCCGCACGCGGTCTACCTCCACTCCGCGCTCGTCGGCGACCGGCACGGCCGGGCCCGCAGCGACGACGCGCACAGCGTGCTGCGCGGGGTCCGGCTCGACGTGACCCTGGCGATGGTCTTCGCGGGCGCGGTCAACATCGGCATGCTGCTCGTCGCGGCCAGCACCCTGAACGGCCTCGAGATCGACGGCCTGCCCGACGCGGTGGCCGGGATCGGGGACCGGCTGGGCTCCGGCGTCGCGACCCTGTTCGCGCTGGGGCTGCTCGCCTCCGGCCTCGCTTCGACCTCGGTCGGCGGCTACGCCGGTGCCGTGATCACCGAGGGCCTGCTGCACCGGCGAATCCCGCTGCTTGTGCGGCGGCTCATGACGGCGGGCCCGGCGCTGGTCCTGCTGGCGCTCGGGCTGGACCCGACGGGGCTGCTGATCGGCTCGCAGGTCGTGCTGTCCTTCGGCATCCCGTTCGCGCTCGTGCCGCTGGTCCGCATCGCCGCCGACCACGACCTGATGCGCCTGGCACCCACCGGTCGCCAGGTCATCCGGCTGGCCTGGCTCGTCGTCGGGATCGTCGTCGCGCTGAACCTGAGCCTGGTCGTCCTCACCGTCCTGGGCTGAACCGTCCTGGTGTGAACCGTCTTGGGCCGAGGGTCAGCCCGGTGCCCAGAGCGACGGCCACGCGACGTCGAGCTCGCGCAGCAGCGACCGCAGCAGCGGCAGGCTGATGCCCACCACGTTGTGGGGGTCGCCCTCGATCCGCTCCACGAACGCCCCGCCCAGGCCGTCGACGGTGAACGCGCCCGCCACCTCGAGCGGCTCGCCCGTGGCGACGTAGGCCTCGATCTCGGCGTCGGAGAGGTCGGCGAACGTCACCCGCGTCGAGCCGACGGCGCTGCGGACGGTCCGCGAACCGCCCGCGTGGACGACGACGTGGTGGCCGGTGTTGAGCACGCCCGTCCGCCCGCGCATCAGGCGCCAGCGCTCCGCCGCGACCCCGGCGTCGCCGGGCTTGCCGTACGCCTGTCCGTCCAGCTCCAGCATCGAGTCGCAGCCGATCAGCACCGTGGTCCGGCCGTCGAGGTCGAGCGTCGCGTCGACGGCCTCCGCCTTGAGGCGGGCGAGCTCCGCGGTCAGCCCGGCCGGCGTGGCGGCCTCGATTCCGGACTCGTCGACGCCGGACACGATGACCTCCGGGTCGAGACCTGCGCTGCGCAACGTGGCTAGCCGGGCCGGCGAGGCCGACGCGAGGACGAGCCGTACGCGGTGCGAGCCCTCCGCGGTGCTCAGCGGCGTCCGCCGCCCAGGAGCCCGCCCAGGACGTCGGCCAGCCCGCCGGACGAGGAGCCGCCCTGGCCGCCCTGGCTGCCGCCGAGCAGGCCGCCCAGCAGCCCGCCGAGGCCACCGGCGCCCGCACCGGCTCCCGCGCCCTGGCCGCCGAGCAGACCGCCCAGGACGTCGGCGAGGTCGCCGCCCTGGCCCGCCTGGGCCTGGCCGCCGAGGCGCTTGGTCAGGTAGGACAGCACGATCGGGGCGAGCAGCGGCAGGAGCTTCTCGACGAGGCCGGTCTGGCCGCCGAGCGAGCCGCCGAGGGTCTGCGCGACCTGGTCGGTCTGGCCGCCGAAGATGTTGCTGACGATCTTGCTGCCGTCGGCCGGGTCGACCTGGCCGAGGTCCACGCCGCCGTCCACCAGGTCCGGCGAGTGGCTCTGCAGCGCACCGGCGAGCGAGCTCGCGCCCGCCGGGTCCTGCGCGTTGGCCTGCAGCCCGCCGAGCAGGGTCGGCAGGACCTGCCGCACGGCGGCCTCGGTCGTCTGCGGGTCGCTGCCCACCTGTCCGGCGAGGCTGCTCATCGGCAGCTGGGCGACGATGTCGTCGATGGCACTCATGAGGTCAGTGTCGCGCGGACAGCCGCCAGGCGTCACGGCCGGGTCGGGGGAGGGTCCGGCCACCACGCGCCGAGGCGGCCCAGGCGGTCGGCCCCTGCGGCGTCTCGGGCTGCTCGTCCGTCGGGCGCGTCCGGGCGGCCAGCACCACGCTGAGCGCCGCCAGCTCGACGTCGGTCGGGGTGCCGCGGACGACCCGGAACAGCGGCTCCGGCGCCGGGTCGAGGTCGTCGCTGACAGCGTCCGACTCGTTCGCTCCGCTCACAGGGGGATGTTCCCGTGCTTCTTGGGCGGCAGCGTCTCGCGCTTGTTGCGCAGCAGCCGCAGCACGCGGGTGATCTCCGCGCGCGTCTCGTGCGGGGCGATGACCGCGTCGACGTAGCCGCGCTCGGCCGCGATGTAGGGGTTGGCCAGCTCGTCGTCGTACGCGGTGATCAGCTCGGCCCGGCGGGCGTCCGCGTCCGGGTGGTCCTTGAGCTCGCGGCGGTAGAGGATGTTGACCGCGCCCTGGGCGCCCATGACCGCGATCTGCGCGGTCGGCCAGGCCAGGTTGAAGTCGGCGCCGAGGTGCTTGGACCCCATGACGTCGTACGCGCCGCCGTAGGCCTTGCGGGTGATCACCGTGACGAGCGGGACGGTGGCCTCGGCGTAGGCGTAGATCAGCTTGGCGCCGCGACGGATGATGCCGTTCCACTCCTGGTCGGTGCCGGGCAGGAAGCCGGGCACGTCCACGAACGTGACCACGGGGACGTTGAAGGCGTCGCAGGTCCGCACGAACCGCGCGGCCTTCTCGGACGCGTCGATGTCGAGGCAGCCGGCGAAGTGCAGCGGCTGGTTGGCCACGACGCCGACGGAACGTCCGTCGATGCGGCCGAAGCCGACGAGGATGTTGGGGGCAAAGAGCTGCTGCACCTCGAGGAAGTCGCCGTCGTCCAGCACGTGGCGCAGGACCTCGTGCATGTCATACGGCTGGTTGGGCGAGTCCGGCACGAGGGTGTCGAGCTCGCGGTCCTCGTCGGAGACCTGCAGGTCCACGTCGGCGTCGAAGGCCGGCGGGTCCTCCATGTTGTTCTGCGGCAGGAAGGACAGCAGGCCCTTCACGTACGCGATCGCGTCCTCCTCGTCCGCGGCGAGGTAGTGCGCGTTGCCCGACTTCGTGTTGTGCGTCCGGGCGCCGCCGAGCTCCTCCATCGTGACGTCCTCGCCCGTGACGGTCTTGATCACGTCCGGGCCGGTGATGAACATCTGCGACGTCTGGTCGACCATCACGATGAAGTCGGTGAGCGCCGGGGAGTACACGTGCCCGCCGGCGGCCGCGCCCATGATCAGCGAGATCTGCGGGATGACGCCGGAGGCGTGGGTGTTGCGCCGGAAGATCTCGCCGTAGAGGCCGAGGCTGACCACGCCCTCCTGGATGCGCGCGCCGCCGCCCTCGTTGAGCCCGATCAGCGGGCAGCCGGTCTTGAGCGCGAAGTCGATGATCTTGACGATCTTCTCGCCGTAGACCTGGCCGAGGCTGCCGCCGAAGATCGTCACGTCCTGGCTGAACACGCACACCGGCCGGCCGTCGACCGTGCCGAAGCCGGTGACGACGCCGTCCCCGTACGGGCGACGCTTCTCCATGCCGAACGTCGTCGAGCGGTGCCGGGCGAACTCGTCGAGCTCGGTGAACGAGTCCGGGTCGAGCAGCAGCTCCACCCGCTCGCGCGCCGTCAGCTTGCCCTTGGCGTGCTGCTTCTCTACGGCCGCGGCGGAACCGGCGTGGACCGCCTCGTCCATCCGCGTGTCCAGGTCGGCCAGCTTGCCGGCGGTCGTGTGGATGTTCGGCTGGCTGGTCTTGGCAGCGTCGGCGTCGAGACTCACAGCAGGGAACCCTAGCCCCGCTCTCTGGCTAAGGTCGGCACGTGCCTGACCCCCGCGCCGCCGATCCGCTCGAACGTCACACCCTCGTCGCGGAGCTGGTCGACACCGACAGCCTGTGGACCAGTCTCGACGTGGTCGCCGAGACGGGCTCCACCAACGCGGACCTGGCCCGGGCCGCGCGGGAGGGTGCGCCGGTGGGCAGCGTGCTGGTCGCCGACCACCAGTCCGCCGGGCGCGGGCGGATGGGGCGTACGTGGACCGCGCCCCCGGGCACGAGCATCGCCATGTCCGTGCTGGTCCGGCCCGAGGTCGCCGCGGAGCGCTGGACCTGGCTGCCCCTGCTGGCCGGGCTCGCGGTCTCCGACGGCATCCGGCAGGAGGCCGACCTCCCGGCCGACCTCAAGTGGCCCAACGACGTCCTGGTGCTGGGCCGGAAGGTGTCCGGCGTCCTCGCCGAGCGGGTGGAGACCCCCGACGGCCCGGCCGTCGTGATCGGCATGGGCGTCAACGTGCACCTGACCGCCGAGGAGCTGCCGGTGCCGACGGCCACGTCGCTGGCGCTGGTGCTGGCCGAGCTCGGGCTGGGCGCCTTCCCGCTGCACCGGACGAGCATCATCTCGACGACGTTGCGCTCGCTGGAACGGATCCTGCGCCGCTGGGAGGAGGTGGCCGACGTGCCCGGGATCGGGGCGGAAGGCCTGGCCCTCGCCTACCGCGAGCGGTGCGCGACGCTCGGCCGCGAGGTGCGCATCAGCCTGTCCGACGGCACCGCGGTCGACGGCGTGGCCCGTGACGTCGACGCCTCCGGCCGTCTCGTCCTCGAGACCGCCGACGGGCCGCGCACCTTCGCCGTCGGGGACGTCGTCCACCTGCGCTGAGCAGGACCGGCCGAGGGGGTGTCTCTGGGCGTTCTCCTGTGCCACATTGAGGTGGTGACGGAGACGTCGAGCGTGTACGAGGCCGCCGGCGGCGCGGCGGGGATGCTCGCCCTCGCCGAGGCGTGGCACGCGCGGGTCGTGGTCGACGAGGTCGTAGGTCACGCGTTCAGCCACGGGTTCGACCCGCACCACACGGAACGGCTCGCCGCCTACCTCGGGGAGGCGCTCGGCGGCCCGGCCGCCTTCTCCACCCGCTACGGCGACGAGTCGGCCGTGGTGCGGATGCACGCCGGGAACGGCGAGCACCCCGAGATGGACGACCGCGCCGTGGCCTGCTTCGACGGGGCGCTGGACGACGTCGGTGTCGGGGTCGAGACCCGGCTCGGCGGCGTGCTGCACGACTACTTCGCCTGGTCGACCCGGGGTGCCATGGCCGCCTACCCGGACTCGCCGGACGACGTCCCGAGCGGTCTGAGCATCCCCCGCTGGTCGTGGGAGGGCCTCGTCAGGGGCTGACCGGAGGAAGACCCGAGTCGGACGTCCGGAGAGGTCCGCTGTGCCACCATGGCTGGCGTGGGCCTGCCGTCGCGGATGCTGGGTGCCGACGAGTACGAGGTCCTGCACACGCGGACCCACGCCAAGGCGCTCGTCGGCCCTGCGCTCGCGCTCATCGGCATCGGCGCGCTCGTCGGCGCCGGCACCGCGGTGATCCCCACCGACTACCGCCCGCTGGGCCAGGTCGTCGTGCTCGTGCTGGGCGGCGCGCTGGCCGGCTGGGCGTGCGTACGCCCGTTCCTGCGCTGGCGGGCCACGACGTACTCGCTCACCAACCGTCGCCTGGTCATGCGGACCGGCGTGCTGAGCAAGGTGAGCGTCGACCTGCCGCTGTGGCGGATCAACGACGTCTCGACGCAGCGCAGCCTGGGCGACCGGGTGCTCGGCTGCGGGACGCTGGTCGCCCAGACCGCGGGGGAGGGCTCGGTGGCGCTGCGCGACGTGCCCGACGTCCAGCACGTGCAGCGCGCGGTGTCGGAGCAGCTCTTCGGCGAGCTGAACGCCGCCCCGGGCCCCGGAGGCGCCCGGTGAGCCACCTGCCCCAACCGGTCGAGCTGCCGGTCACGGAACGTGCCTCCGCGCTGCCGCTGCGCACCCAGCTCGTGCGCTTCGTGCTGACCGGCGGCCTCTCGGCCCTGGTCGACTTCGGCCTGCTCGTGCTGCTGATGCATCTCGGGCTGGGCCACACCGCCGCCAAGTCGCTGTCGTTCATCGCGGGCACGACGACCGCGTACCTGATCAACCGCCGCTGGACCTTCGTCGCGGAACCGTCCCGGCGCCGCTTCGCCGCCGTGGTCGTCCTCTACGCGGTGACGTTCGCGCTCCAGGTCGGCCTGTTCTCGGTCCTCTTCGACCTGCTCTCGGCCCAGGACCTGTCGCTGCGGGTGGTGCAGCTCGTCGGCTTCGTGGTCGCGCAGGGCATCGCGACCACGGTCAACTTCGTCGTGCAGCGGGGTCTGATCTTCAAGATCGCGTGAGGCCGCCGCCCGGGGTCCCCCCGGCCCGGGCGGCAGCCCGTCACGGGGTCAGTCGAGGTCGACGGCGAGGTCGGTGACCGCGTAGGGCAGCGAGCCGACCTTGTCGATGTCACCGGTCAGCAGGTCGACGGTGTAGAAGGACGACTTGCCCTTGACGGTCACGGTGGCGTAGCCCTCGACCGAGTTGGTCCGGCCGGACTTGATGTCGGAGAAGATGTCGAAGCCGACCCCGGCCCCGGCGTCCACCCCGAGCTTGCCGGTCGCGGCGAGCGAGCCGGCGTTGGCCGGGGACTGCACCGCGATCTGGTCGAGGTTGGTGTCGAGCACGAACAGCGTGGTCCCCGTGGCGGCGGCCAGGTCGTTGTTCGTGTACGCCGCGCCGGCGACGCCGGTCCCGGGGACGTTGCCGGTGGGGAGCACGTACGTGAGCGCACCGTCGGTCACCGTCGGCACGGTGGGCCCGTCGCCCTCGCCGAAGGGCTGGCGCAGGTTCTGCCCGGTGTCGCTGACGACCCGCAGGGCGTTGGCGGCCGGGTTGAAGTCGACGCCGAACGAGGTGCCGTCGAGCGCGACCGAGAGCTGGCCGACCTTGGTGGCCTTGGCCGAGCTCGTCGACAGCGTGTAGAGGCCTCCGGCGTTGCCCACGCCGTAGAGCTTGCCGTTCTGGACGCGGCGGTCGATGCCGACGAGAGAGGCGTCGCCCGTCAGGCCGGTGATGGCCTTGGTGCGCTTGGCCTTCGTCGGCTTGTCGGTGTCGAAGCGGACCAGGCGGTCGCCGGCCAGCCCGGTGGCGTCCTCGGCGGAGGCGGCCATGGCGGTGGCCGGGACGGCGAGGCCGGCGACGGCGACGGCGGCGATGGCGATGGTGACGCGGCGGAGCTTCATCGGTCAGTTCCCTTCGGTCGCCCGGACCCGGGCGGAGGGTCGCCCGGTGGCGACTGCGGGTGTGTACGCGGCCGGCAGCGCTGGCGTTGAGGTGCGACGGAAACTTCTTTCGCGAGGTCGGGCCGACGCGCGTGAGACATCTCGCACCGGTTCCCGGCGAGGAACAACGACGGTGTCCGGCGCCCTTGCACCTGGCATGAGAGCAGCGGGAGTGACCGAGTTCGGCGGGCCGGAGGCCCTGCACCTGGTGGACGTCCCGGAGGTGCACGCGGGACCCAACGAGGTCCGCATCGCCGTCCGCGCGGCCGCGGTGAACCCGACCGACACGTACGCGCGCAACGGCACGTACGCCACCCGGCCGGGCGCCCCGCAGGAGATGCCGTGGATCCCGGGCATGGACGTGGCCGGGGTGGTCGACGAGGTCGGACCCGGCACCGACGGGCGGCTGGCGGTCGGCGACGACGTGATGGGCATCGTGATCCCGGCCGGCAGCCACGGGGGCTACCGCGAGCAGATCGTGCTGCCGGCCGCCTCGGTGGTCGCGGTCCCGGCGGGCGTGGACCACGCCGCCGCCGCCTCGCTGCCGATGAACGGTCTCACCGCCCGGCTCGCGCTCGACCGGATGGCGCTGGAGCCGGGTGAGGTGCTGGCGGTGACCGGTGCCGCGGGCTCCTTCGGCGGCTACGTCGTCCAGCTCGCGAAGACCGACGGCCTGACGGTCGTCGCCGACGCCAGAGAGAGCGACGTCGACCTGGTGCGCTCCCTCGGCGCCGACGTCGTGCTGCCGCGCGGGGAGGGGTTCGCCGCAGCCGTCCGGGAACGGTTCCCCGACGGGGTGGCCGGCCTGGCCGACGGGTCGGTCCAGGGGGCCCAGGTCCTGCCCGCCGTGCGTGACGGCGGCGTGGTCACGACGGTCCGCGGCTACCGCGGCGAGGACGCCGACGTCGAGCTGGCCCGCGGGGTCCGGGTGCTGCCGGTGATGGTGCGCGACTACGGGCAGGCCACCGACGCGCTGGACCGGCTGCGGGCGCAGGCCGAGGCCGGCGAGGTCACCCTGCGCGTGGCCGACGTGCTCCCGGCCGCCGAGGCGGCGGAGGCCCACCGTCGGCTCGAGGCGGGCGGCGTCCGCGGGCGGCTCGTGCTCGACTTCGGGTGAGCGTGGGTCCGCGGTCCGGATAGGCTGCGGCGACGTGACGACCGCAGCCCCACCCGTCCGCCCGTTCGTGGTCGGCATCGTCGGTGGCGGGCAGCTGGCGCGGATGATGTACGAGGCCTCGATCGGGCTCGGCATCCGGGTCGCCCTGCTCGCCGAGGGACCGGACGTGTCCGCCGCGCAGGTCGTCCACGACGTGACCGTCGGCGACTACACCGACCACGCGACCCTGCGGGCGTTCGCCGCCCGCTGCGACGTGATCACCTTCGACCACGAGCACGTGCCCACCGGGATCCTGCGGGACCTCGAGGCCTCGGGCGTCGCCGTCCGGCCCGGGCCCGACGCGCTCGTCCACGCCCAGGACAAGGTCGTCATGCGCGACCGGCTCAGCGCCGCCGGGATCCCGTGCCCCGCCTACCGCGTGGTCGCCGACGCGGACGCCTTGCGCGCCTTCGGCGACGAGACCGGCTGGCCGGTGATCGCCAAGACCTCCCGGGGCGGCTACGACGGCAAGGGCGTGTGGAAGATCGACTCCGCCGAGCAGGCCGGGGAGCCGTTCGCCGCCCTCGGCGGGCTCTCCGCCGGCGCGGAGATCCTGGCCGAGGAGTACGTCGACTTCGCCCGTGAGCTGAGCGCGCTGGTCGTGCGCTCGCCGTCGGGGCAGGCGGTGGCGTACCCCGTCTCGGAGTCGGTCCAGCGGAACGGGATCTGCGTCGAGACCACCACACCCGCCCCCGGGCTCAGCGAGGAGCAGGCGGTCGCGGCCGAGGCGCTCGCGCTGCAGGTCGCCGCCGAGCTGGGCGTGGTCGGGGTGCTGGCCGTCGAGCTCATGGAACGACGCGACGGCACCGTCGTCGTCAACGAGCTGGCCATGCGCCCGCACAACACCGGGCACTGGACCATCGACGGCGCGCACACCTCGCAGTTCGAGAACCACCTGCGCGCCGTCCTCGACCTCCCGCTCGGCGACCCGGGGACCCGCGACCCCTGGACGGTGATGGCGAACGTCCTCGGCGGCGCCGAGCCCGACCTGCCCTCCACGCTGCTGCACTGCTTCGCCCGCGACCGCCGGCTCCGCGTCCAGCTGTACGGCAAGGAGGTGAAGCCGGGCCGCAAGGTCGGGCACGTCACCACGTACGGCGACGACCTGGTCGAGGTACGCCGACGGGCGCGGCACGCGGCCGGCTACCTGATGGGGGACCCGAATGCCTGAGCCCACGCGCGTGCGGGCCGGCATCGTGATGGGCTCCGACTCCGACTGGCCGACCATGGAGGCCGCGGGCGTGGCGCTGGCGGAGTTCGGGATCGCGTACGAGGCCGACGTCGTCTCCGCGCACCGGATGCCCGACGCGATGCTGACCTACGGGCGGACGGCGCACGAGCGCGGGCTCGAGGTGATCATCGCCGGGGCCGGGGGAGCGGCGCACCTGCCGGGCATGCTCGCCGCGGTCACCCCATTGCCGGTGATCGGGGTCCCCGTCGCGCTCAAGCACCTCGACGGGATGGACTCGCTGCTCTCGATCGTGCAGATGCCGGCCGGTGTGCCGGTGGCCACCGTCTCGATCGGCAACGCCCGCAACGCCGGCCTGCTGGCCGTCCGCATCCTCGCCGCGGGCGACCCGGCCTTGACCGCGCGCATGCTCACGTTCCAGGACGACCTGCGGCGCAGCGCGGAGGCGAAGGGCGAGGCGGTGCGGCGTGCCGTCCACCCCGGGTGAGGCCGTCGGCGGGCTGAGCCTGCTCGGCCGGGGCGCCTCGTTCCTGCTGCGCCGGCCCCGGCTCTTCTGGCTCGGCGCGCTGCCGCCGCTGGTGACCTCGGTCCTGTTCGTCGTCGCGCTGGTGGTCCTGGTCGACCACCTGGGCGTGCTGACGTCCGCGCTCACGCCCTTCGCCGCCGGGTGGTCCGCCGGAGTGGCGCTCACCGCCCGGGTCGTCGTCGGGACGCTGCTGGTCGGGGGCACCGTGCTGCTCATGGTGCTGGTCTTCAGCACCCTGACCCTCGCCGTCGGGTCGCCGGTCTACGACGCCATCAGCGAGGCGGTCGACCGGGCGTTCCCGGACGCGCCGCCGGCCGTCGAGAAACCGTTGCGGACCGGAGCCGTCCGCGCCGTCCGGCAGTCCGTCGGCCTCGTCCTCGTCTCGCTCGCCGGGGCGCTGGTGCTCTTCGGCGCGGGCTTCGTGCCCGTCGTCGGCCAGGTCGCGGCGGCCGTGGGTGGCGCCCTGTTCGGCGGCTGGATGCTGGTCACCGAGCTGGTCGGCAGCCCGCTGGAACGTCGCGGCGTGCTCACCCTGCGGGGCCGCCGCGAGACCCTGCGGCGCCGTCGCTGGCGCAGCTTCGGGCTCGGCGTCCCGTGCTTCCTGCTGCTCTCGGTCCCGTTCGTCGCGGTGGTCGTCTTCCCCGTCGCGACGGCGGCCGGGACGCTGCTCGCCCGGCAGCTCCTGAACGAGTCGACCGACCTCCCCGACGGCCGGTCGCCGCAAGTTACCCGCCGGTAACCTCGGGCGTACGCTGCCCGCATGGTCCCCACCGTCGAGGACGCCGCCGCCATGTTCCGGCCCTCCGAGGAGCACGAGGCCTTCCGGGCCGCCGTCCGCGAGCTCTGCGACGCCAAGGTCGCGCCGCTCGCCGCCGAGGTCGACGAACGGGCCGAGTTCGGCTGGGCCTCCTACGAGGCGCTGCGGGCCGGCGACTTCCACGCTCCCCACGTCCCCGAGGCGTACGGCGGGGTCGGGGCCGACGCGCTTGCCACCGCGATCGTCATCGAGGAGGTCGCCCGGGCCTGCGCGTCGACCTCGCTGGTGCCCGCGGTGAACAAGCTCGGCTCGCTGCCGTGGATGCTGGCCGGCAGCGAGGAGCTCCGGCAGCGCTACCTGCCGCGGGTGGCCAGCGGCGAGGCGCTCGTCAGCTACTGCCTCTCCGAGTCCGAGGCGGGCAGCGACGTCGCCGCCATGCGGACCCGCGCGGTGAGCGACGGCGACGAGTGGGTGCTGGACGGGGCCAAGCGCTGGATCAGCAACGCCGGCGTCTCGAGCCTCTACACGGTGTTCGCGGTGACGGACCCCAGCGCCCCGCGCGGGCACGGCATCAGCGCGTTCGTGGTCGAGCGCGACGACCCCGGCGTCTCCTTCGGCGCGCCGGAGAAGAAGCTCGGCATCAAGGGCTCACCCACCTGCGAGGTCTACCTCGACCACGTCCGGCTCCCGGCCGACCGGATGGTCGGCGAGCCCGGGGCCGGCTTCGCCCTGGCCCTGCGCACGCTCGACCACACGCGGGTGACCATCGCGGCGCAGGCTGTCGGCATCGCGCAGGGCGCGCTCGACGCGACCCTGGCGTACGTGGCGGGCCGTCAGCAGTTCGGCCATCCCGTCGGCGACTTCCAGGGTGTGCAGTTCATGCTCGCCGACATGGGCATGCGGGTCGAGGCCGCACGCCAGCTCACGTACGCCGCCGCGGGGCGGAGCGAGCGCGACGACCCGGACCTGACCTGGTTCGGGGCGAGCGCCAAGTGCTTCGCCTCCGACGTGGCCATGGCTGTCACGACCGACGCCGTGCAGCTGTTCGGCGGCTACGGCTACACCCGCGACTACCCGGTCGAGCGCATGATGCGCGACGCGAAGATCACCCAGATCTACGAGGGCACCAACCAGGTGCAGCGCGTCGTCATGGCCCGCCAGCTGCTCAAGCGCTGACGGGCCTGCGATCCCGCGAGAGGTAGGTTTCCGCGCGTCCTGAGGCGGAATCGGCGCCGCAACCTACCGCGCGGCGGCCCCGGCGTCAGCCCGTCGGCTCTCCCCGCGTACGACCACGGTCTTGATCTCGCGAGCTCCGTGAGAATAGGCGTGCCCCTAAGAGCAACCTGTCAGTGACCTGTGCTTGTCTTCAGCCCTCGGGCCGGAACCCTCCGGCCCCGGCTCAGGGGGTCCCTACGTGAACGATCGTCCACGCACCGTGCGACGTACAGCCCGATCACTGCTGATCGCCGCGGCGGTGACCGCCATCGCGGCCGCCGGCGCCGTGCCCGCGGGGGCCGCGACACGGCCCGCGCTCACGCTCGAGGCCGCCCGGTCCAACGTCACCGTCTACCGCTACGTCGAGGACGACGACGGCGAGGGCGACGGCGGCGTCTACGTCGACGGCGACCTGGGGATCTACGCCGTGGCCGACCCCAAGCAGGCCTTCGAGGTGCGGGCGACGCGCAAGGACTACAGCAGCCCGCTCGTCGCGACGCTGGTGCGCAAGGGCAAGGACCGCACGCTCCCGGTGCCCGCCGACCTCACCGGGCTGACGGACTTCTCGCGCACCACCTTCCGCGACAGCAAGGGCAAGGTCGTGACGACCTCGACCTCGTCGTTCTGCGCGAACTCGTACGAGCCCGTCCGCCGCTCGCCGAAGGCGCCGGCCACCTCGCCCTACCCGCAGAGCTGCGGCGACGCCCGCAACCCGTACGCGCTGGGCGCGGTCTGGGGCCTGCAGGCCGGCTACGCGACCAGTCTCTCCGGCAACGAGGACTACTACGACGGCGAGGACGAGCCCGGTGGCCTGTCCGACCTGAAGCCTGGCTCGTACACGGCGACGGTCAGCGTGACCCCGGCCTACCGCGAGGCGCTGCGCATCCCGGTCGTCAAGGCCCAGGCGACCGTCCACGTGACCGTCGTCGACGTCAAGGAGGACGACTGCCGGACGGCCCGCGGGTGCCGGCGAGCGGACCCGAACCGCGCCGCGAGCGCGAAGGTGGAGAAGGCGCCGAAGAAGCTGACCGGGTCGAAGGTGAAGCCGAGCGGTCCGCTGCCCGACCTCCGCTCGCTGCCGGCGTGGGGGATCGTGTCCGACGGTCGCTACCTCAACTTCAGCGCCACCGTCTGGAACGCCGGCCCCGGCCGCCTCGTGGTCGACGGGTTCCGTGACGACAAGGACGCGGACCTGATGAACGCGTACCAGTACTTCTTCACCGCGTCCGGCAAGCAGAAGGGCTACGCGCCCGTCGGCGGCATGGAGTGGGACGCCCGGGACCACCACCAGCACTGGCACTTCAAGGACTTCGCGCGCTACAGCCTGGTGAGCGCCGACCTCAAGACGAGCGTGGTCAGCGGCAAGGAGGCCTTCTGCCTCGCCAACACCGACGCGGTCGACTACACGGTCAAGGGCGCCAGCTGGAGGCCGCAGAACACCGACCTGTCCACCGCGTGCGGCGGGCGGCAGGCGCTCGGGGTCCGCGAGGTGCTGGACGCCGGCTCGGGCGACACCTACGAGCAGTTCCGGGAGGGTCAGGCCTTCGACCTGACCACGGTGAAGAACGGCACCTACTACATCGAGGTGGCGGCCAACCCGGACTCCGTGCTCTACGAGCGCAGCACCAAGAACAACGTGTCGCTGCGCAAGGTCGTCATCGGCGGGGTCAAGGACAAGCGCACCGTCGTCGTCGAGAAGGTCGGCGTCATCGACGAGCCGCCGGTCGAGATCGAGGAGCCCGAGCTCGCGCACCGCTGACCGCAGCGCGTAGAGCCCGCAAGGAGTCTGGGGAAAACTCCGTGCTCGGTCGTCCGGACCAGTGAGAATGCTGTCCGTGACGACCGAGCAGGACCCCAGGCAGCTCTTCGCCCCACCACCCGCCGACGGCGGGCTCTTCGTGGGCGGCTCGATCCTCGACAGCCGTACGGGGGTGGCGGCGGCCGCCGAGCAGTGGGCCGGCGGGGCCGGCAACCTCGACCTCGACGACCTCTCCGTCGAGCTGCTCCAGGTGGCGCAGCAGCGACCCGGCGCCCCCGACGAGAACGCCGCGGGGCGGCGGGCGTCGGCGCTGATGCTGGCCCGGCGCTTCGGCGAGGCGCTCGCGGCGCTGCCGCCGGACCTCGTCCTGCCGCCGCCGGGGGACGACGACCTCCGTCGTGACCACCTCGTGGCCGCCACCTGCCGGGCCGCGCTCGGCGACGACGGGGCCATGGCCTGGCTCCGCCAGGTCGCGCCGCTGGTCTCGGCCACCGACTGGGCGGGCTACCTCGCGCACTGCCTGCTCCGCGTCGGCGACGCTCGCGGGGACCTCGGGCTGTCCGAGGCTGCGCTCGGCCAGCTCCAACGCCTGGGCGACAAGGGGCGTCGCGTCCTGCCGCGCATCGTCGCGGACGTGGTCGGGCGTCGGCCCCGGGCCAAGCCGGAGGGACCGGCCGGCCGGACGAAGATCTGGGGTGCGCCCCGGGACAACCCGACGTCCACCGCCGTGCGGGAGTCCGCCGGGGTGCTGCGGGTGGCCACCGACCTGCTCCACAGCGCGTCCGAGTCGTTCGTCTCCGACCCGCAGCTGGTGCTGGACACCGCCGAGCTCCTGCGCATGCGTGGCGACCGGGACGGCGCGGCCCTGCTGCTCCACGTCGTCGACCGGACCAACCCGCACGTCGCGCGGATCCAGGCCGCCCTGGCCGCGTACGTCCCGCCGGGCGCAAAGGGCCGACGCCGCCTGCGTCGCGTGCTGCTCCTCGTCCTGGGCGCCATCGCCTTCCTCGTCAGCGGTGTGACCGGCTACCCGACGATCGCGCTCTTCGCGGGGATCGGCATCGGGCTCGTCGAGATCTTCGCCCGCGAGCCCGGCCTCAACCGTTTCGACACCGGCGTCGCGAGCGAGTACGCGGAGAAGATCGGCATCCGCGCCTTCTTCCTCGCGCCCCGGTCGGTCGCGGACGAGGTGCCGCTCGGCGGCACCCGCAAGGTGCTCCCGATCGTCCTCGGGGTCCTCGCCCTGGTCCTGGGCATCCTCGTCTTCCCGCCCGCCCGGGACGTCGCGGCGGCCCACGGGCAGCCGGCGGGGTGGATCACCTCGCCCGCGCTCGGAACGTTCCTGGTCTGGATCGTCCTCTTCCCGGCCCTGGTGACCTGGGCGGCCAGCCTGGTCCCGGACCGCCGCCTCGGCTACGTCGTCCCGCGGCTCACGGCCGCGCAGTCGGAATGCCAGTGCCGCCGGTGGACGTGGGTGGCCGGACCGTTCGCCTTCGCCTACAGCACCGCCCACCTCGTGCCCGTCGAGACGCCGGCCGCGCTGCGACCCGTCCTCGACCGGTACGGGCCGCTGCCGCCGTCGGTCGTCAGCTGCACCACCACGGGCGCGGCCTGGCTGGTGCTGACCCTGGGGCCGGAGAACGGGAAGATCCTGCTGCGCAGCCCGCTGGGGACCCTGCCCGACCCGGTCGAGCCGCCGGAAGGACTGCCGACCGGGCAGTACCTCTAGGGCCGGTCGCCGCCAGGAGCTCTTCCCCGCACGGGGCTACTTCGCGTACTTGCCGAGCTTGGAGGTGTCGCCCCGCGCGATCTGGGCGAACATGTCCGACGCCGCGGACGCGTCCCAGAGCACCGCCGAGCCCACCGGCGTGCTGTAGCCGGGGTTCGCGACCGGGACCGTGAGCGTCAGCCCGTCGCCGGCCGAGACCGTCCGGAGCGCGAGCGCCGCCTGCCCGGTGTCGACGATCGTCGTGTCCTGCCCGATCCTGACCGCCGACGCGGTGGCGTTGCACAGCCGCCAGTAGCGGACGGGGTCGAGCACGGTGGCCGGGGACGCCGCCTTCTTGGCCACCGCCGCGAGCATCTCGCGCTGCCGCTCGACGCGGCCGAGGTCGCCGCGCGGGTCCGCCTTGCGCATCCGGACGTAGCCGAGCGCCGTGGTCCCGTCGAGGGTCTGGCAGCCCTTCTTCAGGTCGAGGTGCGAGTCCTGGTCCTTGATCGCCGACGGGACGCACATCCGGATCCCGTCGAGAGCGTCGATGACCGAGACGAAGCCGCCGAAGCCGACCTCGGCGTAGCCGTCGACCCGCAGGCCCGTGTTCTGCTCGACCGTCTGCACGAGCAGGTCGGGACCGCCGATCGCGTACGCGGCGTTGATCTTGTCCTGCCCGTGACCGGGGACGTCCACGTAGGAGTCGCGGGGGAGCGAGACCAGGACGGGCTTGCCGGTCGCCGGCTTGATCACCAGCATGATCGTGTCCGTGCGCTGCCCGGCGACCGAGCCGGTGCCGAGCTTCTTCTGCTGGGCCTTGCTGAGCCCCTCGCGCGAGTCCGACCCGACGAGCAGGAACGTCTCGCCCGGCTGGTCGCCGGGCCGCTTGCCGCTCGGGGTGTCGTCGACGCGGCCGACCTGGCTCCACGCGTACGCGGGCACGCCGACCAGCCAGACCACCCCGAGCAGCACGAGCACGAGGAGCGCGCGGAAGAAGGTGCGGACGGGGCGGCGCCGTCTACGCGGCCGGCGGGACCCGTCTCCAGGACCGCCGGGCCCGTCCGGACCGTAGGGGCCCCCGGGTCCCTGCGGCGGCACGCCGCGCGGGTCCGGCGCGAAGCCCGCTCCGTACGCGGGCGTCCGTGGGTAGTCCGCAGGCGTGGGTCGGACGGCAGGCCGGGGCGGTGCGGGAGGAGCGGCGGCAGCGGGGGGAGCGGCAGCGGCGCGGGACTCACCACGGTCAGCGGGTGCCGGCATCACGCGCGTCGGCTCGGGCTCGGAACGGCGCTGCTCACGCCCGTAGAGCCAGTCGAGGTCGGCCTCGTGGCGGTTGGCCATGCGTCGAGGCTACCGGCGCGAGGGCTCCGCGGAGTCAGACCACAGGCCTGACCACATCGGTCCGCGGGACCCCGGCGTGGCACGGCCCGACTGACCCCGGTGCCTGTCCATACTGACGGACGGCCTGTTCCGGCGGGCCGAAAACCGTTGGTCGGCAGAGAGGCTCCACCCGAGTGTCCAGCACCTTGACGCCCGAGCGCGAGGGCATGCGCGACGACGACGGCTCCGCCGAGCGCGACCGTCTGATCACCGACTCGCTGCAGACCGCGGAGCGGCGCAGCGAGCGGGTCAAGCTCCGTCGCGGCCTCACGTTCCTGCTCATGACGCTGGTGCTGCCCGGCTCGGCGCAGGTCGCCGCGGGCAACCGCCGGATCGGCCGGACCGCGCTCCGGGTGTGGGCCGCCCTGTGGGTCCTGGCCGTCCTGGCCGGCCTCTTCGTGCTCGTCTGGCACAGCGCCGCCATCACCGTCATCACCCGGCCGGTGACGCTGCGCATCGTGCAGGGCGCGCTCGTCGCGCTCGGCATCGGGTGGGCGCTGCTCTTCCTCGACGCCTGGCGCATCGCGCGCCCGCCGGAGATGGCGCGGCGCAACCGCCTGGGCTTCGCGATGCTCAGCATCGGGCTCGCCTTCACCGTCCTGATCGGTCTCATCGCCTCGGCCAACGTCGTGTCCGCCCAGCGCGAGCTCGTCAGCAGCGTGTTCTCGGGCGGCGGCGACAAGGTCGCCAAGGCCGGCCGCATCAACATCCTGCTCATGGGCGGCGACGCCGGAGCCGACCGCACGGGCCTGCGCCCGGACAGCATGACCGTGGCCAGCGTCGACCAGGCCACCGGTCGTACGGTCTTGATCAGCCTGCCGCGCAACCTGGAGAAGGCCCCGTTCCCGGCGTCCTCGCCGATGCACAAGAAGTTCCCCAAGGGCTTCGACTGCCCCAACGACGTCTGCATGCTCAACGCCGTCTACACCTACGCGATGGGCCACAAGGAGCTCTACCCGAAGGTCAAGAACCCCGGCGCGCAGGCGACCAAGGAGGCGATCGAGGGCGTCACCGGCCTGACGATCAACTACTGGTCGCTCATCGACCTCAAGGGCTTCGAGGACCTGGTCGACGCGCTCGGCGGCATCAACATGGACGTCTACCGTCGCGTCCCGATCGGCGGTGGGCCCACCCACCCGATCTACGGCTACGTCGAGGCGGGCAAGAACCGTCACCTGGACGGCAAGGAGGCGCTGTGGTTCGCCCGCTCGCGCTCCGACTCCAGCGACTGGGACCGGATCGTCCGGCAGAAGTGCGTGATGAACGCGATGCTCAACCAGCTCGACCCGCTGACCGTGCTGACCAAGTTCAACGGCATCGCCAGCGCGAGCAAGGAGATCGTCGCCACCGACGTCCCGAGCTCGCAGGTCTCGACGATGCTCGACCTGGCGCAGAAGGCGAAGACCAAGCCGGTCGGCAGCCTGGCCATCGTCCCGCCGCTGCTGAAGAAGCCGGCCGACCCGGACTTCCCGAAGATCCAGGCCGCCGTCGCCGAGCAGATCGCCAAGTCCGAGGCGATGGACGAGCCCAAGCCGTCCGCGACCGCGGTCCCGGCGGGCAACGCGTCGGCCAGCACCAAGCCCAAGAAGTCCTCGACGAGCTCGAGCTCGTCCGACCCGGCGAAGAAGGGCGTGGACACGTCCAACCTGTCCAAGGTCTGCTCTGCCTGACCCGGCCGGCGGCGGCCCGGGGGAGGACGACGGCGTGAGCGCGGGCTGGCCCGGCGTCTCCGTGGTGATGCCGGTGCTCAACGAGGAGCTCCACCTCGAGGCGGCCGTCTCCGGCGTCCTGACGCAGGAGTACCCCGGCGAGCTCGAGGTCGTCCTCGCCGTCGGTCGCAGCAAGGACGCGACGCGCGCCATCGCCGACCGGCTGGCCGCGGTCGACCCCCGGGTCCGGGTCGTCGACAACCCGGCCTCGCGGACGCCCCACGCGCTGAACCTGGGCGTCGCCGCCGCCCGGCACGACGTGATCGTGCGGGTCGACGGGCACGGGATGCTCACCGACGGCTACATCCGCCGCGCCGTCGAGCTGCTCGACGAGACCGGCGCGGCGAACGTCGGCGGCGTCATGGACGCGCAGGGGACCTCGCCCTTCGAGGAGGCCGTGGCGGCGGCGTACACGACCAAGCTCGGCCTCGGCGGCAGCTCCTTCCACCTCGCGGAGTCGCAGGCGGGGCCGGCCGAGACCGTCTTCCTCGGGGTGTTCTGGCGCGAGGCGCTGCAGGCGGTCGGGGGCTTCGACGAGACCATGCACCGGGCCCAGGACTGGGAGCTCAACCACCGGCTGCTGGCCAGCGGGCGGACGATCTGGTTCTCCCCGGACCTGCGTGTCACCTACCGGCCCCGTTCCTCGGTGCGGGCGCTGGCCAAGCAGATGTACGACACCGGCAAGTGGCGCCGCGAGGTCATCCGGCGCTACCCCGACACCGCGAACGTCCGCTACCTCGCCCCGCCGCTGGCCACCGCCGCCATCGCCGGCGGCACGCTGCTCGGCCTGGCCGGGTCGGTCACGGGGTCCCGGCTGCTCCGGCTGGCCTGGGCTGCCCCGGCGGGCTACGCGGCGGTGATCCTGGGCGGCTCCGCCGTCACCTCCCGCTCTATGTCCGACGCCGCCCGCGTACGCCTGCCCCTCGTCCTCGCCGTCACCCACCTGTCGTGGGGGGCCGGGTTCCTGGTCGGGCTGCGGCGCCCGCGTTCCTAGGGACGCGGCGGGGTCGTTGCCCAGGTGCGCACTTCCGCACCTGAACGCGCTGTGGAAAAGGTGCGGAAGCGCGGACCTGCGAGCGGCTGTCCGGTTAGGTTCCTCTTCCTGCCTCAGATACCCGGCTCAGCCGGACGACCGTGGAGACCCCGTGAACCTTCCCCCGTCCCTTCGCCGCGCCGCCGTCGTGGCTGCGCTCGTCACCGTCACCTCCCCGCTCGCCGCCTGTGGCGGGGGCGGGAACACGTCGTCCTGGGTCGGGACGTTCTGCGGGGCGGGCTCCGACCTTCGGGGCAGCCTGTCGCGGAGCAACGACCAGCTGCGGGAGGTGCTGAAGGCGGGCGGTGCACCGGCCGACGTCAAGCTGTCCGTCGTCAGCAGCGCCGGGGCCTACGTGAACGCGTCGACCGTCGCGGGCGTACGGGTCAAGCAGGCCGGTGAGCCATCGGTCGACCAGGGGGCTGAGATCGAAGCGGCGGTCGTGGCGAAGTACGCCGCGATCGACACCCAGCTCAAGGCCCTCCAGGACGAGGCCGAAGCGTTGCCCACCTCCAGCACCGGCGCGCTGGCGGACGCGCTCGGTCCCTACAGCCAGAAGCTGTCCGACGTCAGCCGCGACGTGGCCGGCAGCTTCGAGGAGCTGAAGCAGTACAAGGGCTACGCCAAGCTCGACAAGGTGTCGCGCACGCCCGACGACTACGACACGGCCGACAGCTGCACGCGGTTGCGCACCGTCGCCCCGTAGCGGGACTACGAAGCTTCTGCTACTTTGTCCTGACAAACTTCTGTCAGGAGTCGTCATGCCGCTGGTCCGGATCGATGTCGTCGAGGGGCGCGAGCCCGCCGAGCTGCGCCGGCTGGCGGACGTGGTGCAGGAGGTCCTCGAGGAGGTCTTCGCCGCCCCGCCGCGGGACCGCTACCAGGTCGTCGAGGAGCACCGCTCCACCCACCTGATCCTGCAGGACACGGGCCTGGGCTTCGACCGGACGGACGACCGCGTGCTCGTCCAGGTCTTCCAGCAGGGGCGCAGCGACGAGCAGAAGAAGGCGCTCTACGCTCGACTCGCGGAACGGCTGGAGGCGGAGTGCGGCGTCGCCCCGACCGACCTCGTGGTGTCCGTCGCTGCGAACGGTCGCGCCGACTGGTCCTTCGGGCTGGGTCGGGCGCAGTTCCTCGAGGGCGACCTCTGAGGGACGACCGCGGGAACACCTGTGAAGTCGGCAAGACTCCCCGCATTTGTCAGGACAAAGGATTGACAGTGTCGGTCCGTGATCGTAGGTTCGTGCCAGGTCCCACCCCCGCGCGTCGGGTACTCGAAGGAGAGCGATGACCAGCCAGCCAGCCGTGCCCGCCGACGTGGACGGGACGGCGCCCGACGGGCTGCAGGTGCTGACCTTCGGTCGCGCCGGGGTCGACGTCTACCCGCTGCAGGTGGGCGTGGGCCTGGAGGACGTGGAGACCTTCGGCAAGTACCTCGGCGGCACCACCGCGAACGTCGCCGTCGCGGCCGCGCGCTTCGGCCACCGCACCTCGATCATCACCGGCGTCGGTGACGACCCCTTCGGCCGCTTCGTCCGCCGCGCGCTGCGCGACCTCGGCGTGAGCGACGAGTTCGTCGTCACCAACCACACGTACGCGACCCCGGTCACCTTCTGCGAGATCTTCCCGCCCGACGACTTCCCGCTGTGGTTCTACCGCAAGCCGACGGCCCCCGACCTGCAGATCACGCCCGCCGACATCGACTTCGACGCGGTGCGGGCCACCGAGCTGCTGTGGCTCTCGGTGACGGGTCTCAGCGAGGAGCCGAGCCGGCAGAGCCACTTCGAGGTGCTCGAGGCCCGCGCCCGCAAGCCCTTCACCGTGCTCGACCTGGACTACCGCCCGATGTTCTGGGACACCCCGGCGCACGCGACCGAGCAGGTCCAGAAGGTGCTGCCGAACGTCACGGTCGCCGTCGGCAACCGCGAGGAGTGCGAGGTCGCGGTGGGCGAGACCGAGCCCGAGCGCGCGGCGGACGCCCTGCTCGCGGCCGGCGTCGAGCTGGCCGTGGTCAAGCAGGGCCCCAAGGGCGTGCTGGCGAAGACCCGGTCGGGGGAGCGCGTCGAGGCGCCGCCGATCCCGGTCCGCCCGCTGAACGGCCTCGGTGCCGGCGACTCTTTCGGAGGATCACTGATTCACGGTCTGCTCGAGGGCTGGCCCCTGGAGAAGGTGCTGCGCCACGCGAACGCCGCCGGCGCGATCGTCGCCTCGCGGCTGGAGTGCTCGACGGCGATGCCGACGCAGGAGGAGATCGAGACCCTCCTCGCCGGCGGGGACCCCAACGAGCGGCTGGCGGACTCGCTGGCCTCGCACTTCGCCGGGTCCGGCCGATGACCGCCACCTCGACGACCGTGCACCGCCCGTCCGCGGTCGGGCTCGTGTCCGACGGCCGGTTCGTGTCCTCGGTGGCCGAGATCAACGAGGTCCGGGCCCGCGAGCCGCAGCGGATCGGCGAGCTGCTGGCGAACCGCGAGCGCCGCGACCTCTTCGGGGCCGACGGCAAGCTGATGATCGTCGCCTGCGACCACCCCGCCCGCGGGGCGCTGGGCGCGTCCGGCAAGAAGAACGCGATGGCCGACCGCCTCGAGCTGCTCGACCGGCTCGCCACCGCGCTGTCGCGGCCCGGGGTCGACGGGCTGCTCGCCACGGCGGACATCGCCGAGGACCTGCTCCTGCTGGGCGCGCTCGAGGGCAAGCTCGTCTTCGCGTCGCTGAACCGCGGCGGCCTCCAGGGATCGTCGTTCGAGATGGACGACCGCAACACCGGCTACGACGTGCGGGGCACGCTCGAGGCGCGGTTCGACGGGCTGAAGATGCTGACCCGGATCGACCTCGACGACCCGGGCACCGTCGCCACGCTCGAGCGTCAGGGCCAGGTCGTGACGGAGTGCAACCGGGCCCGGCTCATCGCCATGGTCGAGCCCTTCATGTCGCGTCGGGTGCCCACCAAGCACGGCACCAAGGTCGTCAACGACCTGACCGCCGACGCTGTGATCAAGTCCGTCGCGATCGCGTCCGGCCTCGGTGCCTCCAGCGCGTACACGTGGATGAAGCTCCCCGTCGTGCCCGAGATGGAGCGCGTGATGGCGTCGACGACCCTGCCCACGCTGCTGCTGGGCGGCGACCCCGAGAACGCGCCGGACGAGACGTACGCCGCGTGGTCGGCCGCGCTCGCGCTGCCGTCGGTGCGCGGCCTGGTCCTGGGCCGCACGATGCTCTACCCGGCCGACGACGACGTCGCCAAGGCCGTGGACACCGCGGTCGGGCTGGTGCGATGACCTCGATCCACTACCTCCCCGCGGGCACCGCCGGTGCGGACGGGTACGACGTCGCGATCACGCCGGAGTCGGCCGGCTGGGGCTACTCAGGCCTCCACGTGGTGACCCTCGCGGCCGCCGAGGAGCACGGGTTCGCGACCGGCGAGGACGAGGTCCTCGTCGTCCCGCTGAGCGGGGCCGTCTCCGTCGAGGCCGACGGCAGCCACCTCGACCTCGCCGGGCGCGCGGACGTGTTCGCCGGCCCGACCGACTTCTCCTACCTGCCGCCGGGCACGACCGCGACGCTCGTGAGCGAGCGGGGCGGACGCTTCGCGCTCTGCTCCGCCCGGACGGACCGTCGCCTGCCCGTCCGGCACGGCGCTGCGGCCGACGTCCCGGTCGAGCTGCGCGGCGCCGGCGGGTCGAGCCGCCAGGTCCGCAACTTCGGTACGCCGGAGGCCCTCGACGCCGGCGCGATCATCGCCTGCGAGGTGATCACCCCGGGCGGCAACTGGTCGTCCTACCCCGCGCACAAGCACGACGAGGCGAGCGAGACCGAGAGCGCGCTGGAGGAGATCTACTACTTCGAGATCGCCGCCGGCCCGCAGGGTCAGCCGGGCCTCGGCTTCATGCGGACCTCTTCCTCGCCCGGCCACCCGATCGAGGTGACCGAGGAGGTCCACGACGGCGACGTCGTCCTCGTCCCGCACGGCTGGCACGGCCCCGCCGTCGCCGCCCCGGGCCACCCGATGTACTACCTGAACGTGATGGCCGGACCGCCCGCCGCCGGTGACGGCAAGCGCGCCTGGCTCATCACCGACCACCCCGACCAGACCTGGGTCCGCGCCTCGTGGGCCGACCAGGCGGTCGATCCCAGACTGACCGGAGAGACCCGATGAGCAACACCGTGCGCATGACCGTCGCGCAGGCCACGATCAACTTCCTCGGGGCCCAGTTCAGCGAGTCCGACGGGGTCGAGCAGAAGCTCTTCGCCGGGTGCTTCGGCATCTTCGGCCACGGGAACGTGGCCGGCATCGGCCAGGCCCTCCTGCAGGCCGAGCTCGAGCAGCCGGACCTGCTGCCGTACGTGCTCGGGCGCAACGAGCAGGCCATGGTGCACTCCGCGGTCGCGTACGCGCGGATGAAGGAGCGGCGCCAGACCTGGGTCGTGTCGACCAGCGTCGGCCCCGGCGCGACCAACATGCTCACCGGCGCCGCGCTCGCGACGATCAACCGGCTGCCCGTGCTGCTGCTCCCGGCGGACACCTTCGCCGACCGCTCGGCCTCGCCGCTGCTGCAGGAGCTCGAGCACCCGTACGCCGGCGACCTCACGGTCAACGACGCGTTCCGCCCGGTCTCGACCTACTTCGACCGCGTCTGGCGGCCCGAGCAGCTCGCCCCGGCCCTGATGTCGGCGATGCGGGTGCTCACCGACCCGGCGACCACCGGTGCGGTGACGGTCTGCTTCCCGCAGGACGTGCAGGTGCAGGCGTACGACTGGCCCGTCGAGCTCTTCGAGCGTCGGGTGTGGCACATCGCCCGCCCGCGGCCCGAGACCCGCGTGCTCGAGCAGGCGGCGGCCGCGATCCGCTCGGCCAAGCGGCCGCTGATCGTGGCCGGCGGCGGCGTCCACTACTCCGGGGCGACCGACGCCCTGGCCGCCTTCTGCGCGGCCACCGGCATCCCGGTCGGGCAGACCCAGGCGGGCAAGGGGACGCTCCTCTACGACCACCCGCAGTGCCTGGGCGCCATCGGCTCGACCGGGACGACCGCCTCCAACGCGGTCGCCGCCGAGGCCGACCTGGTGATCGGCATCGGGACCCGCTACTCCGACTTCACCACCGCGAGCCGGACGGCGTTCGCCGACCCGGGCGTCGCGTTCGTCAACGTCAACGTGGCCGGGATCGACGCGGTCAAGCAGTCGGGGCTCTCCGTCGTCGCCGACGCCCGCGAGACCCTCGCCGCGCTCACCGACCTGCTGGCCGGGCACCACGTCGACCAGGCCTACGTCGACCGCTACACCGCGCTCGACGCCGAGTGGGAGGCCACGGTCACCTCGGTCTTCGCCGAGCCGGAGACGAGCGAGGGCCTGCTCAGCCAGAACGCGGTCATCGGCGCGGTGAACGAGCTGTCCGACCCGCGCGACGTCGTCGTCTGCGCGGCCGGCTCGATGCCCGGCGACCTGCACAAGCTCTGGCGCACCCGCGACCCGAAGGGCTACCACGTCGAGTACGGCTACTCCTGCATGGGCTACGAGGTCGCCGGCGGCCTGGGCGTGGCCATGGCGTGCCCGGACCGCGACGTCTTCGTCATGGTCGGCGACGGCTCGTACCTGATGATGGCCACCGAGCTGGCGACCGTCGTGCAGGAGCACGTCAAGCTCATCACGGTCCTCGTGCAGAACCACGGCTACGCCTCGATCGGCGCGCTGTCGGAGTCGCTCGGGTCGCAGCGCTTCGGCACCCGCTATCGCGCCCGCGGGGCGGAGAGCCACCGCCTGGACGGGGACTTCCTGCCGGTCGACCTCGCGGCCAACGCCGCGAGCTTCGGGCTCGAGGTGATCAAGGCCCAGACCATGGCCGAGCTCGCCGACGCGATCAAGGTCGCCAAGGCGGGGTCCGAGCCCGTCGTGATCTACGTCGAGACCGACCCGTTCATCGACGCGCCGCCCTCGGACTCGTGGTGGGACGTCCCGGTCAGCGCCACGTCCACGCTGGAGTCCACCCAGCGGGCGCGCACCACCTACGAGGAGCACAAGGCCCGGCAGCGGCTGTTCCTCACCCCGCCCCGCACGTCCTGACCCGCCCCTCCCGACCTCCCCGTCTCGACCCGTCCGTACGCACCTCCACCGCAGAAGGAGCACCACGCCGTGCCTGGCAAGCTGACCATCGGAACCGCCCCCGACTCCTGGGGCGTCTGGTTCCCGAGCGACCCCGAGCAGGTCTCGGCCGACGTCTTCCTCCGCGAGGTGGTGGAGGCCGGCTACGAGGCCATCGAGCTCGGCCCGTACGGCTACCTGCCGAAGGACCCGCGGGAGCTGTCCGACGCCCTCGAGGCGCACGGGCTGACCGTGCTCGCCGGCACCGTGTTCTCCGGGCTGCACCGGCCGGGCTCGTGGGACGACGTGTGGAAGCAGGTGACCGACGTCGCGGCACTGACCAAGGCCGTCGGCGGCGAGCACATCGTCGTCATCCCGGCGATGTACCGCGACGAGAAGACCGGCGCTGACCTCGAGCCGTCGACGCTCACCGACGAGCAGTGGACGCTCCTGACCGGCCAGACCGACGAGCTGGGCCGCCGGATCCTCGAGGAGTACGGGCTCAAGGTCCAGTTCCACAGCCACGCCGAGAGCCACGTCGGCTACCAGCCCGACATCGAGCGGTTCCTCGAGGCCACGAACCCCGACTACGTAAACCTCTGCCTCGACACCGGCCACGTCGCCTACTACGGCGGTGACTCGGTGGAGCTGATCACCAAGTACCCCGAGCGCATCGGCTACGTGCACCTCAAGCAGGTCAGCCCCGAGGTGATGGAGGAGGTCCGGGACAAGAACATCGTGTGGCCCGAGGCCGTCCGGATGGGCGCGATGACCGAGCCGCCGCTCGGCGTGCCGGACATGCCCCCGGTGCTCGACGCCCTGGCTGCGCTGAACCGGCCGATCATGGGCATCGTCGAGCACGACCTCTACCCGTGCCCGGCTGACCTGCCGCTGCCGATCGCCAAGCGCACGCGGACGTACCTGCAGTCCTGCAGCTCCGCCCAGATCGACCTCGGGAACCGCGCGTGAGCGCCGACCTGAGGATCGCCGTCCTCGGCGTCGGGATGATGGGGGCGTTCCACGCGGACGCGCTCGCCACCCGGGTCAAGGGCGCGACGGTCACCGTGGTCAACGACTTCGCCGCCGACAAGGCCGCAGAGGTCGCCGCCCGAATCGGTGCGCGGGTCGTCGCCGACCCGTTCGAGGCGATCGCCGACCCCGAGGTCGACGCCGTCCTGATCGCGACCCCGGGCGCGGCCCACGCGGGCCAGGTCCAGGCCTGCCTCGACGCGGGCAAGCCGGTGCTCTGCGAGAAGCCGTTGACCACCGACATCGCGTCCTCGTACGCGCTGGTGCAGGCCGAGGCCAAGCTCGACCGGCCACTGGTCCAGCTCGGCTTCATGCGGCGCTTCGACGCCGAGTACGTCACCCTGCACGACCTGATCACCTCGGGCGGGCTGGGCAACCCGCTGCTCGTGCACTGCACGCACCGCAACCCGACGGTGCCGGAGCACTTCAACTCGGAGTTCATGATCCGCGACTCCGTGGTGCACGAGGTCGACGTCGCCCGCTTCCTGCTCGACGAGGAGATCACCTCGGTGCAGGTGCTCCGCGGCGTGGCCACCTCGGCCGCGCCGGAGGGCACGAACGACCCGATGATCGTGGTCTTCGAGACCACCTCGGGCCGCCTCGTCACCGACGAGATCTACGTCCGCAGCGGCATCGCGTACGAGGTCCGCACCGAGGTCGTCGGCGAGGCCGGCAGCGCCATGATCGGGCTCGACCAGAACCTCGTGCGCACGACCACCGACGGGCGCTGGGGCGGCACGATCACCCCGGGCTTCGTCGAGCGGTTCGGGCAGGCCTACGACACCGAGCTGCAGCGGTGGGTCGCCGCGGCGAAGCAGGGCACGATCGACGGCCCGGGCGTCTGGGACGGCTACGCCGCGGTCGCGGTCTGCGAGGCCGGCGTGCAGGCCGTCCGGACCGGTGAGAAGGTGCCGGTCGTCATGGAGGCCCGGCCATGATCAGCAGGCAGGGGGCGTCGTCGTGAGGCTGGCCCTCGACGCGCAGATGTTCTTCGCCACGAGCAGCGTCTACGAGCTGCCCGACATCGCGGCGGGCCTCGGCTACGCCTGGATCGAGCTGTCGCCCAAGGACGACTTCATCCCGTTCTTCCGGCACCCCCGGATCGACGACGCCGGCGTCCGCCGGCTCAAGAAGGTCGCCGCCGACGCCGGCGTCGGCTTCGCCTCGATCATCCCGCTCAACCGCTGGTCGGGTCCCGACGAGGGCCAGCGCCAGGCCGCCGTCCGGTCGTGGAAGCGGTCGATCCAGATCGCCGTCGACCTCGGCGTGGACGTGCTCAACTCCGAGTTCAACGGCCGTCCGGAGGACCCGGAGACCGCCGAGGCGATGTTCCTGCGGTCGATGGACGAGCTCCTGCCGATCGTCGAGCGCGAGGGGATCAGGCTCGTGCTCGAGCCGCACCCGGACGACTTCATCGAGGACGGCCTGGACGCGGTCGGGATGATCCGGGGGCTGAACCACCCGAGCGTCAGCTTCCTCTACTGCACGCCGCACGCGTTCCACCAGCGCCACAGCCCGGCGGCGATCATCGAGGCGGCCGGCGACCTGGTGAGCTACGTGCACCTGGCCGACGCCTTCGACCACACGGCCTCGCACGGCCTGCGCTACATCACCAACCCGCCCGGCAACGCCGTCCGCGTGCACCAGCACATGGAGGTCGGGCGCGGCGAGGTCGACTACGACGCGGTCTTCGCCGCGCTCGCCGCCGTCGGCTTCGACGGTGTCATCAGCAGCTGCGTCTTCGGCTTCGAGGAGGACGCGCGCGCGATCTCCGAGCGTCAGCGCGACGCGGCCGTCAGCCTGGTGACGCAGCACTTCGGCGCCGACCAGGCCGCCGCCCTCACCCGTACCTAGATCCGATCAGCAACCCGACAGGCAGGAACCCAGCATGGCCACCACCCTCCACCACTGGCTGAACGGCGCGACCTTCGAAGGCTCCGGCGGTCGCTTCAGCGACGTGACCAACCCGGCGACCGGCGAGGTCAGCGCCCAGCTGGCCCTGGCGTCGGAGGACGACGTCGACGCGGTCGTCGCCGCGGCCTCCGCGGCGTTCCCGAAGTGGCGCGACACCTCCCTCGCCCGCCGCGTGCAGATCCTCTTCGCGTTCCGCGAGCTGCTGAACGCCCGCGCCGACGAGCTGGCCGCGATCATCACCAGCGAGCACGGCAAGGTCCTCTCCGACGCCCGCGGCGAGGTCGCCCGCGGCCAGGAGGTCGTCGAGTTCGCCTGCGGCATCCCGCACCTGATCAAGGGCGCGTTCACGGAGAACGCCTCGACCCGCGTCGACGTGCACTCGGTGCGCCAGCCCCTCGGCGTCGTCGGCATCATCTCGCCCTTCAACTTCCCGGCCATGGTGCCGATGTGGTTCTTCCCGCTGGCCATCGCCTCGGGCAACACCGTCGTGCTCAAGCCGAGCGAGAAGGTGCCGACCGCGGCCCTGTTCATGGCGCAGCTGTGGAAGGAGGCCGGCCTGCCCGACGGCGTCTTCAACGTCCTCAACGGCGACAAGGTCGCCGTCGACGGGCTGCTGACCCACCCCGACGTGCAGTCGATCAGCTTCGTCGGCTCGACCCCGATCGCGCGCTACGTCTACGAGACCGGCACCTCGCACGGCAAGCGCGTCCAGGCGCTCGGCGGGGCCAAGAACCATATGCTCGTGCTGCCCGACGCCGACCTCGACCTCGCGGCCGACGCGGCCGTCAACGCCGGCTACGGCTCGGCGGGGGAGCGCTGCATGGCGATCTCGGCCGTGCTCGCCGTCGGCGACGTCGCCGACACGCTCGTGGAGAAGATCCGCGAGCGCACCGTCGGGCTGCAGACCGGCGACGGCACCCGCGGCTGCGACATGGGCCCGCTCGTCACCTCGGTGGCCCAGAAGCGCGTGGCCGGCTACGTCGACGCCGGTGAGGCCTCGGGCGCGACGCTCGTCGTCGACGGCCGCGACCCGAAGGTCAACGCCGACGGCAACGGCTTCTTCGTCGGCCCGACGCTCTTCGACCACGTCACGACGGACATGAGCATCTACACCGACGAGATCTTCGGCCCGGTGCTCGCGGTCGTCCGCGTCGACACGTACGCCGAGGGCCTGCAGCTGATCAACGACAACCCGTACGGCAACGGCACCGCGATCTTCACCAACGACGGCGGCGCGGCCCGGCAGTTCCAGAACGAGGTCAAGGTCGGCATGATCGGCATCAACGTGCCGGTCCCCGTCCCGATGGCGTACTACTCGTTCGGTGGCTGGAAGAACTCGCTGTTCGGCGACACCCACGCCCACGGCGTCGAGGGCGTGCACTTCTTCACCCGCGGCAAGGTCGTCACGTCGCGCTGGCTCGACCCGAGCCACGGCGGCATCAACCTCGGCTTCCCGCAGAACCAGTAGTTCTTCGCGCCCCACGAGCCCCAGGTTTTTCACGTTCACGTGAAAAACTGACGCTGACCCCACCAGATCCGGTGGGGTCAGCGCCAGTTTCGCGTGGTGAGCGGGCCCGGGTCAGCGGCGCGAGGCGGAGCGGGCGGCGGTGACGCCGCGTTCGATCCAGGCGCTCAAGGCGTCGTCGGTCAGGGCCTCGGGGGCGACGTTCACCCAGCTCTTCGAGGTGCGGCCGGCCATCGCCATCGGCTCGACGTCCGCGTCGGCGCAGAGCGCGTCGATCTCGGCCGGGTCGACGCGGACCATCAGGTCGCCCTTCGAGCCGGCGCAGACGGCCAGGTGGCCGGCCACCATGAAGCCGAGGCCGCCGAACATCTTCTTCTCCTCGACGAGGCCGAGGTCGCCCTCGTCGTCGTCGAGCTCGCCGCCGAGCAGCTCCTCGGCGAGGACCATGCGGATCCGGTCCGCGAGCGCGACGTCGTACGGCACCCACTTAGTCTGACCGGGGGTGGCCGGAAGCGCGCCCGCCGGGTCGGTTACGTTCGGTCCCTCAAGCCCGACGACGCAGGAGGACCCGTGCCCGAACCGTTCGACGAGGTGCTGGAGCCCGAGCAGGACGGCGGTCTTCACCACGACCGCCGGGTGCACGGCGGAATGCCGGTCCGGGAGGACGACGACGCGCTCGAGCGTCTCGTGGAGGAGGACCGCGTCGCGGCGGGGGTGTCCGACTTCGCCGAGGACGACGTCCCGCCCGCCACGGACGCCCCGCCCGAGGGGACGTCGGAGGCCGTCACCCGGGCCCAGCAGGGGCTCTCGGGCGACACGACCGTCTGATCATCCGGCCGGTCGCGTCCGGCTAGTCGCTGACGACGGCGTCCACGCGCTCGGTCAGGCCGATCTGCCGAGCGCGCTCGTCGTCGGCGGCGCCGGCCAGGACCACGGACGAGCCGCCGTCGCGCAGCGGTACGACGACGGCGTCCCGTACGGTCGCCCACGGGTCCCCGGAACGCACCAGGAGCCGCTGCGCCGGGACCGGGCCGCCGAGGAGCAGGTCGGTCTGGTCCAGCGCCCGCTCGTGGTCGTGCCAGGCCGGGGCGTCGGAGGCGACGGGGTTGACGTTCCACACGTCGGGCTGGACGCGGACCTCCGCGGCGTAGTCCACGACGCCCGACGGCACGGGGGGCTCGAGCCCCAGGCCCAGCGGGTGCAACGAGCAGGCGACCAGCTCGGCCGTCCCCGGGTCGACGTCGGCGTAGTCCGGCCCGCACACCACGAGCGCGGCCTCGTCGGGCCGACCGAGGGTGAGGGTCGCGCCGGTCTGCCAGCAGGCCAGCGCCCACACCAGCGTCATCCAGTGGCCGGGGTGGCGTGCGGCGACGAGGAGCTCGACCGACGCCCCAGGCTCCAGCATCAGCTCGTCGGTCAGCAGGTTGCTCGTCTTGGCGACCCAGTTCGCGAACGTCGTCCCCGACAGCTCCGTCCGGATCCCGGCGTCGACGTCGTAGTAGGTGACCAGCGGGGCCGAGCCGGCGGACCGGACCCGACGGGCGAGGAGCTCGGCGATCAGCGGCACGCCCGGAGCGTACCCAGCCGGGGCGGGCCGTCCGCGGCAGTTCTCGGGCAGGGACGTGGAGGGCGCCCGTTCCCCCTAGCCTTCTGCCCATGCGGTACGTGCTGATCGTCGCCGGCGGGTCCGGCAAACGCCTCTGGCCCCTGTCCCGGCAGGACATGCCCAAGCAGCTGCTGAAGGTGGTCGGCGGCAAGAGCCTGCTGCGCCTGGCGTACGAGCGGGTCCAGGGTCTGGTGCCCGACGCGAACGTCCTGGTCTGCACCGGGGCGGACTACGCGGCCACCGTGGCGGCCGACCTGCCCGAGCTCCCCGCCGCGAACATCCTCGGCGAGCCCGAGGGCCGCGACTCGCTGAACGCGGTCGCCTGGCCCGCCGCGATCCTCGCCGCCCGCGACCCCGAGGCGGTCATGGCCGTGGTCACCGCCGACCAGATCATGAACCCGGTCGACGCGTTCCAGGCCGCCCTCGACGAGGCGTTCACGGTCGCGGAGGAGTCGCCCGACGTGCTGGTGACCTTCGGCGTGGTGCCCACCTCGCCGCACGTCGGCTACGGCTACCTGCAGCGGGGCGAGCAGCTGCCCGGCCACCCGGACGTGTGCACGGTGCACGCGTTCAAGGAGAAGCCCGACGCGGCCACGGCCGAGCACTACGTGGGCTCCGGCGAGTACTGGTGGAACTCGGGCATGTTCGTCTGGCGCGCGGCCACGCTGCTGCGCCAGGTCGAGGCCCTCCAGCCCGACACGTACGCCGCGCTCGTCCGCCTGGCCGCCGAGCCCGAGCGGCTGGGGGAGATCTACCCCACCCTGCTCAAGATCAGCGTCGACTACGCGGTGATGGAGCCGGTGTCGCAGGGGCAGGGGAGCGCCCGCGTGGTCGCGGTCCGCCTGCCCATCAGCTGGCACGACGTCGGCGGCTTCGCGGCGCTGGGTGAGCACCTGCCCCAGGACGCGAGCGGGAACGCGGTCCAGGGCGTCAGCGTGCTGGTCGACGCCCACGACAACGTCGTGATCAACCAGTCCGAGGACGGTCGCCTCGTCGCGGTGGTCGGCCTGTCCGGCATGGTCATCGTCCAGACCCCGCAGATCACCCTCGTCTGCCCGACGAGCGAGGCCGAGCGCATCAAGGAGCTCCTCGCCCAGGTCACCGCGACCCTGGGCACCTCGTACGCGTAACTTCTGTCTCCGCTTCGCTCGGACACCCGAAAGTGGTCGGTCCGGGCGGTGTGCAAGCGCTTCCAGAGGCCCCGGAGTGACCACTTGGCGCAGAGGTGAGCCCGCACGAGGCGAGCTCTGAACTCACGCCGCGTTCGGCTCGGGGCTGCTCGAGTAGGGGTACTTGGCCATGAAGTCGGTGATCGCCTGGCCGCTGACCTGGGTGCAGGACTGGCGCACACCCTTCTGCTGCGTCTGGTCGCCCGGGTTGCTGGGGTCGGCCGTCCAGCGGGCGAGGACGACGTTCTTGCCCTCCGGGAACGTGCCGTCCGTCGACGAGTAGGGGGCGGCGATGAACTTCTGCGTCGGGTCGTACGTCTCGCTGCCGAAGGTCCCGGCGGCTTGGCGCAGCGCGGTGACGTCGGACTCCGGGGCGTCGGCGCGGTACCAGGCGATCGTGTAGCCGTGCTCCAGGTTGTGGACCAGCGTCTCGACCTCGGGCCGGTCGTCGGTGGAGTAGAAGTGCTTGGTGAACGCGGCCGGCGACGGGTAGTGCTTGCCGGAGTCGGGCGGCGACTGCGCGTACTGGACCTTGGTGCCCTCGGCGACGTGCTCCTGGTTGCCGGTGGCCGGGTTCTCCTGGACCGGGTCGCAGCCCGCGTCGGCGAGCGGTACGCCGATGGCGGCGAGGCCGGCGGCGGTGACCTTCGAGTCCTTGGCCACGAGGTAGATCGGGTAGGCGAGCAGCGCGGCCGCGACCACGATGCACACGGACAGCAGCAGGATCGTGCGGCGCCGCTGCTCGGCCTTGCGGGCCTTCTCGAACGACGCGAGCCGGTCCCGGCGGTTGCCGCCCTCCTTGCCGCCGCCGTTCTTGCTGCCGCCGGCACTGCCCTTGGGGCCGGGGCCCTGGCCGTCCGAACGGCCCGCCGACGGTTTCGGCTGGGGGGCGTGGGTCACGGGGGGTGCTCCTCGGGCGGCGGGCGAGCGGGGCTCGCGGGTCGGGCCCAGAGGCCCGCGGACGAGGGTGATCCTAGACGGCCGCGCTGTGCGCGGGCCCCGTCACGAATCGATCAGGGCCGGGTCGGGGCCAGGGTCACGCCCAGCAGTCGCTCGACGAACGCGGCGGCGGCGGGCTCCAGGGACGGCGCGCCGGGCCCGGTCAGCAGGGCGGCCGCGCGCTCGTCGGGCGGCAGGTCGAGCAGCGCCTCGTAGCGTCCGGGCTGGTCGACCGCGCCCAGCACCGCCGCCAGGACGGCCTCCTGGGCGCCGTGGCCGAACATGTCCTGCTCCGGCGGACGGGCGAGGTCGCGGGCCGTGCCCTCGTCGTCGCCGACGAGGTGCGCCAGGCCGCGCACCAGGGCGACGGGCCGGCCGGCGAGCTTGGTCTTGACCAGGTCGGCGGCGGCGGCGAGCTCGTCGGCCAGCGCCACGGCGGTCACGTGCAGGTCGTTGCCGTACGCGTCCCGCCGCCCGGCGTAGTCCTCGACCACCCGGACGCCGGCCGCCCCGATCGCCACGTCGGTCTGGCCCATCCGCCAGGCGCGGCCGAGGGTGTCGGACACGACGACGCCGACGCGGGCACCGGTCCGTTCGCGGACCCCGTCCCGCATGGCCGCCGCGCTGGCGTCGGGGTCGACGGGCAGGAGCAGCACCTCGCCCGGCTCGACGTTGGAGTTGTCGACGCCGGCGGCGGCGAGGACGAGGCCGATCCGGTTCCGGACGATGCGGGTCGGGCCACGTCGGGCCAGCGTGTGCACCGCGGCCTCGCGGATGGCGGACTCGCGCTCGGTCGCGGCGACGGCGCGTCCCTCGCTCTTGCTCACGACCTTCGACGTCACGACCAGGATGTCGCCGTCGCGCAGCGGGCCGTCGGTGCCGGCGTCGACGGCCGAGAGCACGGTCGCCACGAGGTCGTCCCCGGCCGCCACCTCGCCGATCCCGGCGAGCCCGACGACGAGCAGCTCGGCCCGGCCCGGGCCCGCGTTCACCGGGGTCCCCGCGACTCCAGCACCTCGTCCACCGCGCTGCGGACGAACGCGGCCGTGGCGTCCGGGGTGCTCATGACCAGGTCGTGCACCAGGGTCGGGAGGCCGTCGGCCGTGAGCGCGGCGGCCGAGCCCGCGTCGCCGGTGTCGACCACCCACGCGTCGAGCACGCCGGACCCCGTACGGGCGCCGTAGTGCCGCCCGACGGCGGCCGCGTCGACGGCGACGCCGATGGTCGGCAGCAGCCGGTGCGCCATGCCGAGCACGGGCGCGCCGTGCAGGATCCCGGAGAACCCGAGGACCGGGGCGGGCGTCGCCCGCACCGCGTCGCGCAGGCCGGGGACGGCGAGGATCGGCCCGATCGAGACCACCGGGTTGCTCGGCCCGACCAGCACCAGGTCGGCGCCCAAGAGGGCCTCCTCGACCCCGGGCGCCGGGCGCGCGGCCTCGATGCCGACCTGCGTGAGCGCGAGGGCCTCGGGGACGGCGTGCAGGCGGACCCAGTACTCCTGGAAATGGACCGAGCGGCGGCCACCCGGCGCCTCGGCGTCCGCGATCTCCACGTACGTCTCGACCGGGTCGTCGGTCATCGGCAGCAGGCGCAGGCCCGGGTCGTGCGCCCACCAGCGGGCGCAGAGCCGCGCCGTGACCTCCGAGAGCGGCACGCCGGCGGCGAGCATCCCGGTCCGGACGAGGTGGGTGCCCAGGTCGCGGTCGCCGAGCCCGAACCAGGTGGGCTCGGCCCCGTATGCCCGCAGCTCCTCGATCGCGCGCCAGCTCTCGTCCAGCCGGCCCCAGCCGCGTTCCGCGTCGCCCCCGCCGCCGAGGGTGTACATCAGCGTGTCCAGGTCGGGGCAGACCCGCATCCCGTGGATGGTGATGTCGTCGGCGGTGTTCCCGACGATCGTCACGGTCGCGTCCGGGTAGGCCCGGCGGACTCCTGCGGTGAACCGGGAACCGCCCACGCCACCGGCGAGCACCACGATCTGCACCGCTCGATCCTTCCACCCGCCCACGAGGCCGCGGCCCTACTGTTCAGGCGTGGACCGACTCAGCCCCCTGCGGGTGCCGCTCGCCGTCGCCGCGCTGGCCGTGCTGACGCTGGTCGCCGCGGCCCGGGTCGTGCTCGGTCTGTCGGAGGTGGTGGGCACCGGCGGCTCGCGCGCGGTGGCCGCGGCCCGGCTCGCGCCCAACGGCAGCGACGCCGCCCTGACGGTCCTGGTCGGGGTGCTCGTCGCCTCGTGCTTCCTCGGCCCCGAGGTCGGCGTCCGTCGCCGTCTCGCCGTCTGGGGCGCCGCTCTGACGGTGCTGTCGGTCGTCGCGACGCTCGTGGCGCTGGGCCTGACGGACGCGGCGGTGGCGGGGTGGAACCTGGTCTGGGGACTGCCCGACCTCGCGGTCCCGGCCCTCGTCGGCGCCGGTCTGCTGGTGCTCGCCCGCCCGCAGCCCGTACCGACGTCGACGGCCGCGCTCGGCACCGCGGACGCTGCCGCGGAGGCGGACGACGGCCCGGTGGAGACCGCGCCGGACCCCGAGCTGCAGCCCTCCTGGACGCACGACGCGGCGGCGGGCGCGGTGTGGCGGACGGCGGGGGAGGCGGCCCGCGGTGCACCCGCGCAGGAGTGGGGCACTGCTGGTGACCTGAGCTGGCCGACGGACCCGTCGACGCCCTCGGCCGCACCGGACGGGACGCGGGCGCTGCCGCCCGGGCGCGACGAGCGGGACGGCTCGCCGAACGCGTCCTGAGGTCCGGGCGACACGCTCTACCCCACGAGGGGTCCAGTCGCGAAACGACCCATCAGTATCTTTTGTCACACCAGTCACAAGCGCCCGCCACGCCGTGCCACCGCATTCTTCCACTGCTCACAGGTATTGACAGGCATGTAATTTCACGTATGTTGTTCCGCAAGCGATCGCCGGTCCGGGGGTCTCCCGGTGCCCAGGCAGCAGGAGCCCCGAGGGGCCGACGACGTTCCTGGTAGTCGGTGCGGCCCGCGAAGCCGCCTGGCGCCGGTCCACAAAGCTCGGGGTCGAAAAGGCGGGGTCGTGAACGAGTTGCTAGCACTGGTCGAGGACGTAGAGATCGACGAGGGCCTCCTCGGATGGCAGGAACGGGCGCTCTGCGCCCAGACCGACCCGGAGGCGTTCTTCCCGGAGAAGGGCGGGTCCACCCGGGAGGCCAAGAAGGTGTGCCTGTCGTGCGACGTCCGCGGGGACTGCCTGGAGTACGCCCTCGAGAACGACGAGCGCTTCGGCATCTGGGGCGGGCTGAGCGAGCGCGAGCGCCGCAAGCTCAAGAAGCGCGCCATCTGACGGCCGCCCGGGCGCGGGGCGTACGGCGTCTCCGCAGGACTTGGGTCCCGGGGTGCCGGTCCACGTAGAGTGACGTGTCGCCCGAGCGGGTGACCACGTCACCCGTAGGAGAGTCGTCCCCATGCCCGAGCGCGTACGTCGCGTGCCCTCGGGCTCGCGGGGCCGGGCCGGGGTCTCGGAGGCCGGCTGGTCTGACCTCCCGCCCGCCGCCGCCGAGGGTGTCGACGACAACCCCTGGGCCTGGGCCGCGGCTGAGCCCGTCGAGGGGGAGCGGCTCGACGTCTCCCGCTTCGACGTCACCGCCGTCCTCGTCTGCTTCGACGCGGCGCGCTGGCTGCCCGCCACCCTCGAGGGGCTGAGCGCGCTCGACGTGCGTCCCGACCGCCTCGTCGCCATCAACAACGGCAGCACCGACAGCACGGACGCCCTGCTCGAGCGGGCGCGCGCGGAAGGGCTGCTCGACGCCGTCTACACCGGCAAGAAGTCGTACGGCTTCGGCCAGGCCGTGGCCTCGGCGCTGCGCCAGGACCGCGCGGTGCGGACGGGGTCGACCGAGACCGGCGCGACGGGCCTGCTGGACACGGGGCTGACCGGCACCGGGGACCTCGCCGACCACCCGGGCTGGTCGCGCGACCGCCGGTGGCTGTGGCTCCTGCACGACGACGCCGTCCCTGCGCCCGACGCGCTCTACCGCCTGCTCGCCCACGTGGCGCTCGAGCGGGACATCGACATCACCGGCCCCAAGCTCCTGCTGCCGCGTCGCCGTCAGAGCAGCCACCAGCTCAGCGAGGTCGGCGTCACGATCTCCGCCACCGGGCGCCGTGAGCTGCTGCTGGACCGCGGCGAGATCGACCAGGGCCAGCGCGACCAGCCGGCCGAACGCCTGGGCGTCTCCACCTGCGGGATGCTCGTGCGGACGTCGGTGTGGCGCGACCTCGACGGGCTCGACCCCGCGGTGCCCGTGTTCCGTGACGGCGTGGAGCTGGGCTGGCGCGCCCACCTCAACGGCTACCGCGTCGTGACGACCCCCGACGCCGAGATGACCCACCGCCAGGTCGGCCGGGCGGGGCTGCGTCCGCGCGGGCTGACCGGGCGCCACCCCGGTGCGCTCGACCGGCTGCTCGGCATGACCGTCGTCGCCGGCCACGCCCCGACGCGGTCGCTGCCGCTGGTCTGGCTCCGGCTCGTGCTCAGCTGCCTGGTGCTCGCGCTGGCCTACCTGCTCGGTAAGGCCCCGGGCCGCTCGCGTGACGAGCTGGCCGCGGTCTGGTCCTTCGTGATGCACCCCAACCGCTTGCGCTCCCTGCGCAGCCGGACGGCCTCCATCGACCCCGCGCCCGGCACCGCCGAGGTGGTCCGGTCGCTGCGCCCGCCGTGGTGGTCGAGCCTGCGGGTCCTCGGCGAGATGCTCAGCGGCGCCCTGTCCGAGCGCTACGCGTCGGTCGCGGGCGAGGTCGACAGCGCCTCCCTCGACGAGCTGACCGCCGACGAGTTCAGCTCCGTCGCCGACGAGACCCCCCGCCACCCCTGGTTGCGCCCGGGGGCCGTGCTGTTCGTGGTCGCGGTGCTCGGGTCGTTCGTCGCCGGGCGTGGGCTGCTGGGGACCGGCTCGCTCGCGGCGCCCGCGCTGCTGCCCGCGTACGACTCGCTCGCCGACCTCTGGTCCGCCGTCTGGCACCCGATCCCCGGGGCGCCGGGGGAGACCTCGCCGCCCTGGCTGGCCGTGACCGCCCTCGGCTCCACCCTGGCGCTCGGCCAGCCCGAGTGGTTCACCACGTTGCTGGTCTGCGGCGTCGTGCCGCTGGCGCTGCTCGCCGTGTACCCGATCGCCGCCCGTCTCGTGGTCGACCGACGCGTGCGGCTGTGGTTCGCCGGCACGTACGCGCTGCTGCCCGTGCTCCTGGCCGGGACCAACCAGGGCCGGCTCGCCGTCAGCGTCTTCGCGGTCGGGCTCCCGCTGCTGGCCCTCGGCGTCCGCAGCCTGGTGCTGCGCCGGGTGCGTTCCTTCGAGGCGTGGCGCGGCGGCTGGGGCGCGGGTGTCGTGCTCGTCGTGCTGTCGGCCTTCCAGCCCGCGGTGATGATCCTCGCCGTCGTCCTGGGCGTCCTCGGGGCCGTCGCCCTGCGGCGCACCCCCCGCAAGATCGGCCGCATCGGCATCGCGGTCGGACTGCCGCTGGTGGTCTGGCTGCCGTGGTGGCCCACGCTGATCATCGCGCCCGGGCGGCTGCTGGTGGGGCCCGACGCTGCGCTCGACGCGGCCGGTTCCGCACCGGACGAGCTTGGCTTCCTGATCGGGCGCGGGCTCGGTCCGGGGCTGCCGCCGCTGTGGCTCGGTGCGGTCGTGCTCGGCACGGTCTGGGTCCTCGCGCTCTTCGGGCTGCTGCGGCGTCCCGCCCACCGCGTCGTCATCGCCGCCTGGGTGACCGCCTCCGCGAGCCTGATGCTCGCCGTCCTCTCGTCGCGCCTCGTCGTCGACGTGCCGCCGCTCGGCACCCAGGTCAGGCCCTGGGTCGGTGCGCTGCTGCTCGTGACGTTCGCCGCGCTGCTGGTCGCGGGAGCGGTGGGCGCGGACGGCGTGACCGGCGAGGTCGCCGGCCGCAGCTTCAGCTGGGTGCAGCCCGCCGCGGTGCTGGCCGGGGTCGCGGTGACCCTGGTGGCCGTCGGCGGCGGGGTCTGGTGGCTCTGGGCCGGTGCCCGGGGACCGGTGGAACGCAGCCCCGACGACCTGCTCCCCACGTACGTGAGCGTCGCCATGCGGTCCGACGCGCAGCCGCGCGTGCTGGCGCTGGACCTGAGCGGCGGCGGCGTGGGCTACAGCGTCCTCAGCGGCCGGCAGGGCGCCGCCCGCCAGGGTGACGCCGACCGCGGCTACGCCTTCGGCGGGTCGAGCACGGCCCGCGACGACGTCGCCGATGCTGTCTCCCGCCTGTCGGCCGGCTCGGCCGACGCCGACGTGACCCAGCGGCTCCGCCGGCTCGGCGTCGGGTACGTGGTCGTCCGCGGCGCCGACGACGAGGAACGGGCCCGGATCGGGAACACCCCGGGCCTCGGCCCGGCCAGCGGGAACGGCGCCGCCGTGGTCTGGCAGCTCGACCCGGCCGTGGCCCGCGCCTCCGTGGTGCCCGCCGACCCGGCGTCGACCGACCCGGTCGTCCCGGTCACGCGGGCGCCCGCCGCCGTGCCGCCCGGCTCCGGCGAACGGCACCTGCTGATCGGCGAGGCCGCCGACCCGCGGTGGCACGCCACGCTCGGCGGGACCCGGCTGGCGCGCGTCGTCGACGGCTGGCAGGAGGGCTTCGTGCTGCCGGCCACCGGGGGCACCGTGGTCTGGTCCCTGCGCAGCCCGGCCTCGTGGTTCCTGCCCTTCCAGGGGCTCGCGCTGCTGGTCGCCCTGGTCTTCGCTGCCCCCGGCATCCGCCGGTCCGACGTCCGTGACCCCGTCCTCTCCGCGCGCCGCGCGGCCACCCTGTCGGAGGTGGGCTCGTGACCAGCCCCGTACGCCGTGCCCTCGCGATCGTCGCCGTGCTCGTCGTGCTCGGCCTGGTCGTCGCCGCGGCCACCCTGATCCGTCCGCAGCAGCCGGACGCGCGCCAGGTCGGCACCGCCGTCGCGGGCCAGACCGACGCGATCTGCACCGTCGGCACCGTCGGGTCGGGGGCGAGCGCCTCACCGTCGGCGAGCGCCGCACCCACCGCGACGACGCTGCCCTCGACCACCGTGCCGAGCACGGTGCCCACCCCTGCGCCGACGGACGTCCCCACGGTGACGCCCGGTGCGGTCCCGACGACCACACCGGGTGCGGTGCCCACCCTGACGCCCGGCGCGGCGAGCACGACGCCGGCCCAGGCCCCGGCCGCACCCGGCGGCACCGCGAGCCCGAGCGTCACGGCGTCGGCCTCGCCGAGCACCTCGGCCGTCCCCACCCTCACCCCCGGGGCCGGCACCCCGTCCGCGACGCCGAGCACGGGCGTCCCCGTCCCCGAGGCGACCCCGAGCACCGCGCCCACCCTCGTCCCGCTGCCCAGCGCGACGGCGAAGGCCGTGACCGGCAGCGTGGTCGCCGTCGCGTCCGGTCCGACGGACACCGGCACCGACGACCCGACCGGGCGCCTGACGCTCGGGCTGCTCGGGCAGGACCAGAGCGGCGCGACGGTCGACCGGCAGGGCCGCGGTGCGACGCTCGCCGGCGCGGCCGCGCCCGTGCTGCTGCAGGCCGGCGGCACGATCGCCACCACCGCGGTCGGCGCGGTGCTGAGCCGCTCCGACGACGGGCCCGAGGCCGGGCTCGAGGCGGCGCCCTGCCTGGTGCCCTCCACCTCCGCGTGGCTCCCGGGCATCGCCTCCGGGGCGTCGGACCGCACCGAGCTGGTGCTGAGCAACCCCGACGACACCGAGGCGACCGTCGACCTCGCCTTCTACGGCCGCAACGGTCGGGTGGCCGTCCCCGGCAGCGCCGGCAGCGACGTCCCGGCCCGGTCGAGCCGGTCCGTCTCGCTGTCCGGGCTGATCGACGCCGAGGGCCCGCTCACCGTCTCCGTGCAGGCCACCTCGGGGCGGGTTGCGGCGGCCGCCCGACGCATTCGCACCGCCGGCGACGCGCCGGCCGGCGCGGACTGGGTCGTCCCCGCGGCCGCACCGGCCACCCAGGTCGTGGTCCCGGCCGTCCCGGGGGACCAAGGCAGCCGCGAGCTGGTCGTGACCAACCCCGGCGAGCTGCGCACGACCGTGACCGTCTCCGTCCTGGGGCTGCAGGGTCCGTTCGCGCCCGTCGGGGCCGAGACCCTCGAGCTGGGGCCGCAGAGCTCCGGAACGCTGGCACTGGCCGACGGTCTCGCCGGCACCGGCTCCGGGGTGGCGCTGACCAGCGAGCAGCCCGTCACCGCCGCCGTGGTGTCGACCAGCGCGCGCGACGAGGCCCAGGCCGACATCGCCGTGCAGCCGGCGACGCCCGCCCTCGTCCGGACCGGCGTCAGCGCGGTCGCCACGACCCGCGACGTCGACGCCGAGCTCGTCCTCTCCAACGCTGCGACGACCGACGTGAGCGTGCACTTCTCCGTCCGCAGCTTTGCCGGGGTCGAGCTGCGCGGCGGCGACGTCCTCCTCGCCGCGGGCGGCAGCGCCACGCGCCGCCTCACCTCGCCGGCCCCGTCGTACGTGGTGGTCGACGTCCCCGAGGGCTCGTCCGTCACCGGGGGCGTGGACCTGGCCGACACCGACGGCGACGTCGCCGGCCTGGCCTCGGTCCCACTGGTATCCCCGGACACCTCCGGCCCGCCGCCGGTCGTCGAGCAGGACCCGGCCGCCGGCCGCTGACCTCGTCGTCCGACCTCGTCAGTGCGCCCTCGTCCCCTGGCACCCCGGGGGAAGTCCTGCTGACCACGAGAAACTGGCGCTCACCGCAGCAGATCTGCCGTGCGCAGCGGTGGTTTTTCACGTGAACGTGAAAAACCTGAGGTTCCTGTGGCCCGCGGGACGGTGCGCGACAGGGTCAGTCGTCGTCGAAGCCGGCGCCGTCGGGGTCGATCTCCTCGACGCTGCGGCCGGTCAGGGCGCTGAGCTGCTCGACCACCGTGCGGTAGACGAGGATCCGGAGCCCCTCGCGGCTGGCCGCCCGGTGCTCCAGCGGGCGGCGGTAGAGCACGACCTGAGCGGGCCGGGCCGCGCTCGCCTCCACCGCCGAGGCCAGCGGCACGCGGCCCCCGGCCCACGCCGGGTCGAAGTTCGGGACGTCCTCGACCCCGACGCTCAGACCGACCAGCGCCTCGGGGCACTGGCGCGACACGCGCTGGACCGCGGCGCCCACGCAGTCGTCGAAGAACGCGACCCGCGTCGCCGGCCGCAGCGGTGCCGCCCGGCGGACGCCGAGCTCGTTCGGCAGCACGAGCGGGCCGCGCAGCCCGCGCCCGTGGCGATCGCGGCGGCTCGACATGGCCCTCAGGCTAGTGCCGCACCGGCCAGTGGCGCGCCGCCGTCACCCCGCTCACGCGGAGCGGTAGCGTCGCGCCAATGGGGATGCGTCGGTGCTCACGAGCGGGGTGCCCCGCCCGGGCGGTGGCGACCCTGACCTACGTCTACTCCGACTCGCAGGCCGTGCTCGGCCCGCTGGCCTCCCGGGCCGAGCCGCACGGCTACGACCTGTGCGAGACCCACGCCCACTCCCTCTCGGTCCCGCGCGGGTGGGAGGTCCTCCGGCTGGCCAGCGGTGACCCGGTCGGGCCGGACGAGGACGACCTCCTCGCGCTGGCCGACGCGGTGCGCGAGGTCGGGCTGTCGTACGACGCCCCCACGCCGGTCGAGGCGCCCGTCTCGCGGCCCAACATCGTCGAGCTGCGTCGCCGAGGTCACCTCACCGTCCTGGCCGATCCTGACGCCTGAGGCTGATCGACCTCTAGGATCAGCCGCGTGCTGAACCCGTTCATCTTCAAGGCCAACGACATCCGCGGCGTCACCGAGGGCTCCGAGCCCGAGTGGGACGAGGCCGGCGCGTACGCGCTGGGCAGCGCGTTCGTCGAGGTCTTCGGCCTCGCCGGCGGCTCGGTCGTCCTGGGCCGTGACATGCGGCTCTCGGGCCCGCGCATGTCCGCCGCCTTCGTCGAGGCCGTGCTGGACGCCGGCGCGGACGTCGTCGACGTGGGTCTGGCCAGCACCGACGAGCTCTGGTTCGCGTCGGGCCACCTCGGCCTGCCGGGCGTGATGTTCACGGCGAGCCACAACCCCGGCAAGTACAACGGCATCAAGTTCTGCCACCCGGGCGCGCGGCCCATCGCCCCCGAGGAGCTCGTCACGATCGCCGAGCTGGCGCAGGCCGGCCGGGGGGCCGCGAAGGCCGAGACCCGCGGGACCCGCTCCGAGAACGACGTGCTGGGCGCGTACGCGGCGCACCTGCACGGGCTGGTCGACCTCACGGGGATCCGCCCGCTGAAGGTCGTCGCCGACGCCGGGAACGGGATGGCCGGGCACACGCTGCCGGCCGTGTTCCCGGGCGGGGCCGACGGGCCGCCGGTCGAGATCATCGGCCTCTACACCGATCCGGACGGGAACTTCCCCAACCACCCGGCCAACCCGCTCGAGCCGCAGAACCTCGTCGACGCCCAGGCCACCGTGCGCGAGCGCGGCGCCGACCTCGCCCTCGTCTTCGACGGCGACGCCGACCGCTGCTTCATCATCGACGAGCGGGGCGAGGTGGTCAGCCCGTCGACCGTCACCGCCCTGATCGCCAGCCAGGAGCTCGGCCGCCACCCCGGCTCGACCGTCGTGGTCAACAACATCACCTCCCGCTCGGTCGCCGAGGTCGTCGCCGAGAACGGCGGCACGACGGTCGTGACGAAGGTCGGCCACACGTTCGTCAAGGCCGCCATGGCCGAGCACGACGCCGTCTTCGGCGGCGAGCACTCGGCGCACTACTACTTCCGCGAGTTCTGGGGCGCCGACACCGGCATGCTCGCCGCGCTGCACGTCCTGGCCGTCGCCGGGCGCAGCACGTCGCCGCTGTCCGCTCTCGTCACCGACTTCACCCGCTACGCCGCGTCGGGCGAGATCAACTCGACCGTCGACGACCCGGGCACGATCATCGAGGCCGTGGCGGCCGCGTTCGCGGGCCGCGGCGAGGCCGACCGGCTCGACGGGCTGATGGTGAACGGGCCGGACTGGTGGGTGAACGTACGCCGCTCCAACACCGAGCCGCTGCTGCGCCTCAACGTCGAGGCCCGCACCGAGGAGCAGATGGCCGCGCTGCGCGACGAGGCGCTGGCGATCATCCGCGGCTGACGCCTGCACGCGCACTAGGATCGGCCGTCGTCGGGCTGTCGGCCCGCGGGACCTGAGGAGACGTCATGGCGGTCGAGCTCGCCCCCGAGCTGCTGGAGATCCTGGCGTGCCCGAACTGCCACGGCCCTCTCGCCGTCGACCACGAGCGCGACGAGCTCGTGTGCCAGACGCCCGACTGCGGGCTGGCCTACCCGGTGCGCGACCAGATCCCGGTGCTGCTGATCGACGAGGCCCGTCGCCCCGGTGCCGGCGACGAGGCGTGAGCCCCGTGACCTCCCGGCGACGGTGACTGTGCGATGACCGTGTTCGACGACGCCGCGCTCGACGACCCCGCCGCGCTGGCCGGGGCCGACCCGATCCTGCGCCGGCTGGCCGGGGCCGGCTCGCGCGTACGCCGGGAGACCGCCGACGCGGACGACCCGCTCGACCAGCTGCTCGGGCAGCCGCGGCCGCGGGCGGTCATCGCCGCGGGCAGCGAGGCGCGCTTCATCCGCGCGATCCTCGAGCCGGTCTGCCCGGTGCCGTTCGTCGCCTGGCCCCGCCACGGGCTGCCCGGCTGGGTGGGGGCCCTCGACCTCGTGGTCGTCATGGCCAGCGACGTCGCACCGCCGTCGGTCGTCGCCACCGTCCACGAGGCCGTACGTCGCGGCGCGCTGCTGCTGATCGCGTGCCCGGCCGCCTCCGTCGTGGCCGACCACGCCGGCGGGTCCTCGACGATCCTGCTGCCCACCGCCACCGGGGACCCGTTGGCCGCCGCCGTCGTGGCGCTGTCCGCGCTGCACCGCATGGACCTCGGACCGGCCGTGGTCCCCGACGGCGTCGCCGACACCATGGACGAGGTCGCCCGCGACTGCTCTCCGATGGCCGACGTCACCGAGAACCCGGCCAAGGACCTCGCGCTCTGCCTGGCCGACGCGCAGCCGCTCGTCTGGGGTGGTTCCGTGCTCGCCGCCCGGGCCAGCCGGCGCGTGGCCGAGGCGCTGCGGGCGGCGACCGGCCGGGCCGCGCTGGCCGCGGACGCCGACGAGCTGCTGCCGATCATCGAGGCCACGACGTCGCGTGACCCCTTCGCCGACCCGTTCACCGACGGAGCCGCTGCGGACCGCCGCCCCTGCCTCGTCCTGCTCGACGACGGCAACAACGACCCGATGATCCGGGCCGACCACGGACGCCTCGTCGCCGCCGCGGAACGCGCCGACATCCGGGTGTCCGTGGTGCAGCACCGCCGCGGCAGCGACGTCGACCGCTACGCCGCGCTGCTGCAGACCGGGATGTTCGCCTCGGTCTACCTCAGCGTGGGTCTGGGTCGCGCCGCAGCCTGACGACGAGCTTGCGGGCGGCGACGCCGCCACGCAGCCGCTCCAGGCCCGCCGGGATCGACGCCAGGTCCTCGCCGACCACCTCCGCCGGGGGCGAGGGTCGGTAGCGGCCGTGGGCGAGCGCGACCGGCAGGACGTCGCGGAACATCGCCGGGCCGACCGCGGACCGCGCCGGCGACCCGCCCCAGATCGCCGAGACCCGGACGCCGTACGGCCGCGCGAGCTGCCGGCGTACGGCGGTGACCGGGCTGGGGTAGGCCGAGGCCACGCGACGGGTGCCCTGCGTTCGCCGGGCGACCCGGATCGTCCGGGACAGCGAACCCGCCCCGATCGCCACGGTCCCCGCGAGGGTGTGCCCCTCGAGGGCGGCCACGACCTCGTCCACCGCGGAACGTCCCCGGTAGTCGACCACCGCCGACGCGCCGAGGCCGAGCACCAGCGCGGCGCTGCGCGGGGACGCCGTGGCCACGACGCGGTAGCCGGCGGCCCGGGCCAGCTGGACGGCGTTGTTGCCCACGCTGGTCGCCGCGCCCCAGACCAGCACCGTCTCGTCCCGCTCGTCGCCCGCTTTGACGGGCGTGCCGACGGGAAGCGGCAGGCCGAGCTGGTCGGGCTCGAAGAGGCCCGCGGCAGCGGTGGTCAGGGCCAGCGGCAGCACGACCGCGTCGGTCAGGGCCACCTCGTCGGGGACGTGGGCCGTGAGGTCGGCAGCGAGGACGACGACGTGCTGGAACGCCCCGTGCGCCGGGTCGTTCCGGAACCTCTCCTGCCCGCTCGCGAAGCCGACGACGCGGTCCCCGATCCGGAACCGGGAGACGCCCTCGCCGACCGCGACCACGGTGCCGGCCACGTCCGTGCCGAGCACGGTGGGGAGGCGGAGCCAGGGGTAGACGAAGCGGCGGGCGACCCCCGGCATCGCGTCGACCGGGTTCAGCGCGACGGCGTGGGCCTCGACGACGAGCTCGCCGGGCCTGGGCGTCGGGGTGGGCGCCGGCCCGACGCGGAACGTCCCGCGCCGGTCGACCCAGAGGGCCTGGTGGGTGGCGGTCATGCCGCGGCTCCGATCCGGGTGTAGGTGCCGCCGACGGCGGTCGCCAGGCCGGCGCCGAAGAGGGCGGCGGGGGTGAAGGCGCCGGGGCGGCCGTCGCCGCGGAGCAGCCGGCGCGCGACCTCGGTCACGAGGGCGTCGGTCGTCTCCTGGGCCTCGCCGAGTCCCAGCCAACCCTCCGAGGTCGTGCCGTCGTCCCACGTCACGACCGCGTGGCCCCACGAGTGCGTACGGGGGGCCGGCCGGGCCGGGAACGTGACGGCCGCGAGCCGGCGGGCGGCGAACCGCCGGAGCGGACCGACGGCCAGCAGGGTCGACGCCGCCGGCAGCACGAGCCGCGCCAGCTGGGAGTGCGGCACCTCGCTCGAGGCCGACTCCACGTCCGGCGCCCCGCTGGCCCGCTGCGCCGCGACCAGCTCGCCCAGCGGCATCAGCCCGGCGCTGACGTGGTCGCCGTCCGGGGTGACGAGCGGGTGGACGCCGCCGCCGAGGGGGGCCGGGGTCAGCCGGCCGTCCGCGAACCGTCGGCCCTGGAAGCGGCCTCCGCCGGAGACCCCGGGCAGCCCCTCCATGAGGGTGCCGGCCAGGGCCTCGCCGAGCGGGCCCGACTGCAGGGCGAGCGAGGGCACCATGTCCGTCCGGACCCGGACGGCGCGCCGGCCCGCGTCGCGACCCTCCGCGCACAGCCAGGCGACGACGCTCTCGGTCGCCGCCACGCCGAAGCCCGCGCCGGTCACGAGCGTCCGGCCCGCCCGTACGGCGTCCTCCCCGCGGGCGAGGAGCGCCGGGACGGCGGCCAGGTCGTTGGCGAGGTCGACGTAGTCGCTGCCCGCGGCCAGGCAGGCGTCGACGACCGGCGTCATGGTGCGGGTGAACGGTCCGACGGTGCTCACCACGACCGTGGGCCGGGCCTCGCGGATCCCGGCGGTCGCCGCGTCCAGGGTCGGGGCGACGTACGTGCGGTGGCCGCGCGCCGCGGCGGCCTCGCGCAGCCGACCCGCGTCGCGACCCACGAGGACGGGGGAGTCACCTCCGTCCGCGAGGCGGTCCGCGACGCCGCGTCCCACCCGCCCGGTGCCACCCAGGACCCAGATCTCCGTCATGTCGCTCCTTCTCGGTGATGACACGAGGTGTCATCTCCTTCCGAGTATGGCACGTCGTGTCATCGCTTACGATCGGACGGTGGCGAGGTGGAGCCCGGACGCCCGGGGCCGGCTGGAGCGGGCGGCGCTCGAGCTGTTCGTCGAGCAGGGCTACGCCGCGACGACGGTCCCGGAGATCACCGCGCGGGCGGGGCTGACCACCCGGACGTTCTTCCGGCACTTCGCCGACAAGCGTGAGGTGTTCTTCGCCGGCGACGAGATCTCCGCCTTCGCCGGCCGGCTGCTCGCCGACGCGCCGGCCGACCTCGACCCCGTCGCCCTCCTGGAGGGGGGCCTGCGCCAGACGGCCGCGGCCCGGTTCGACGGACGCCGGGAGGAGGTCCGCCGGCGCCGCGACGTGATCCTGGCCGAGCCGGCGCTGCGCGAGCGCGACGCGCAGAAGCGTGACGACCTCGTCCGCGTCATCCGGCCGGCGCTCGTGGCCCGCGGCGTCGAGGAGCTGGAGGCCGCCCTGCTCGCCGAGCTCACCGTCCTCGTGCTGCACGTGGCCCTCGAGGCCTGGCTCGCCGAGCCGGTGGAGCGGCCGATGGGCGAGGTCGTCGCCGAGTGCTTCACCCGGCTGCGCGGCGTGCTGACGGCCGGCGACGTCCCTCAGGTCTGACAGGATCAGCCCCGTGAGCACAGAGGGTGGCAACAAGGCCGTCATCGCGGCGCTGTCCGCCAACCTGGCCATCGCGGCGGTCAAGTTCGGGGCCTTCGCCCTGACCGGGGCGTCCTCCATGCTCGCCGAGGCGATCCACTCGGTGGCCGACTCCGGCAACCAGGTGCTGCTGCTGGTCGGCGGCCGGCGCGCGAAGAAGGGCGTGACGGCGGAGCACCCGTTCGGCTACGGGCGTGAGCGCTACATCTTCGGCTTCATCGTGGCCGTGGTGCTGTTCAGCGTCGGCGGTCTGTTCGCGCTCTACGAGGCGTACCACAAGTGGCACGAGATCCGGCTGGGTCACGCGGACTCGTTGGCGGAGGGTCGCTGGTGGTGGGTGCCCCTGGTCGTCCTGGGCGCGGCGATCATCGCCGAGAGCCTCTCCTTCCGGACGGCGATCCGGGAGTCCAACCGCACCCGCGGCCAGCAGAGCTGGCCGAAGTTCATCCGCTCCGCCAAGGCGCCCGAGCTGCCGGTGGTCCTGCTCGAGGACTTCGCCGCGCTGATCGGCCTGGCCTTCGCGTTCGTCGGGATCCTGCTGACCCTGGTGACGGGCAACGGGCTGTTCGACGTGCTCGGCACCGCGCTGATCGGGCTGCTGCTCGTCGCCGTGGCCGTGACGCTGGCGATCGAGACCAAGAGCCTGCTGCTCGGCGAGTCGGCGGGTCCGGAGGTCGTACGCAGTATCGAGGCGGCCCTGGCCGGGACCGAGGGCGTGGAGCGGGTCATCCACATGAAGACGATGCACATGGGCCCCGAGGAGATCCTCGTCGCCGCCAAGTTCGCGGTCAGCCCCACGGAGCGGGCCGTCGAGATCGCCGAGACCATCGACCGGGCCGAGGTGGCCATCCGGGCCGCCGAGCCGATGGTGACCTCGCTCTACCTCGAGCCGGACGTCTACCGCGAGGACTACACCCCCGCGGCCCGACCGGAACGTCCGGGTCCCGCGGGCCACTGAGCCCCCGGGCGAGCGGCCCGTCCGGCTGGTCCGCCCGCACTAGGCTGGCGCCCATGGACTACCGCGTCGCCGACCTCTCGCTCGCCGAGCTGGGTCGCAAGGAGATCTCCCTCGCCGAGCACGAGATGCCGGGCCTGATGGAGATGCGCACGCGCTTCGCCGAGCAGCAGCCGCTCGCCGGGGCCCGGATCGCCGGGTCGATCCACATGACCGTGCAGACCGCCGTGCTCGTCGAGACCCTGGTCGCCCTCGGCGCCGACGTGCGCTGGGCGAGCTGCAACATCTTCTCGACGCAGGACGCGGCCGCGGCGGCCCTCGTCGTCGGCGACGGCACCCCGGAGGCCCCGGGCGGCGTGCCGGTGTTCGCCTGGAAGGGCGAGACGCTCACGGAGTACTGGGACTGCACCCGGGAGGTGCTCGGCTGGCCCGACGGCGAGCTGCCGAACATGATCCTCGACGACGGCGGCGACGCCACGATGCTCGTGCACCTGGCCGTCGAGGCGCAGAAGACGGGCGTCCTGCCGGAGGCGACCGAGGACGACCCGGAGGAGCTCCACGTCCTCTACGCCCTCATCGCCAAGACGATCGAGCAGGGCGTCGACTGGATCGCCATCTCCAGCTCGATCCGCGGCGTGACCGAGGAGACGACCACCGGCGTCCACCGCCTGTACGAGATGCTCCGCGAGCACAAGCTGCTCTTCCCGGCGATCAACGTCAACGACTCGGTCACCAAGAGCAAGTTCGACAACAAGTACGGCACCCGGCACTCGCTCATCGACGGGCTGAACCGCGCGACCGACGTCCTCATCGGTGGCAAGGTCGCTGTGGTCTGCGGCTACGGCGACGTGGGCAAGGGCTGCGCGGAGGCGTTGCGCGGCCAGGGCGCCCGGGTGATCGTCACCGAGGTCGACCCGATCTGCGCGTTGCAGGCCGCGATGGACGGGTTCCAGGTGACGACGCTGGAGAACGCGCTCGCCGAGGGTGACATCTACGTCACCGCGACCGGCTGCAAGGACGTCATCACCGCCGACCAGATGAGCCGGATGAAGCCGCAGGCCGTCGTGTCGAACATCGGGCACTTCGACAACGAGATCGACGTGGCCGGCCTGGCCCGCCGCGTCGACGCGACGAAGGTCAACATCAAGCCGCAGGTCGACCAGTGGGTCTTCGACGCCGGGACCGACGACGAGCGTTCGGTGATCCTGCTGAGCGAGGGCCGCCTGATGAACCTCGGCAACGCCACCGGCCACCCGAGCTTCGTGATGAGCAACTCGTTCACCAACCAGGTGCTCGCGCAGGTCGAGATCTTCACCAAGCCCGAGGAGTACCCCCTCGGCGTCTACACGCTGCCCAAGCACCTCGACGAGCTCGTCGCCCGCCTGCACCTCCCGGCCCTCGGCGTCGAGCTCACCGAGCTGACCCCGAACCAGGCCTCCTACCTCGGCGTCCAGCCCGAGGGCCCGTACAAGACGGACGACTACCGCTACTGACCCGTACGCCCGGGGCTCGCACTCGGTTCGAGCGCCCCGCATGATGAGGCCCGGGACGTTCGTCCCCATCCTCCCCACGAGTCCGAGGTTTTTCACGTTCACGTGAAAGTCCGGCGCTGACCACGGCAGATCTGCCGTGGTCAGTGCCAGTTTCCCGTGCAGGGCTGGACCGCTGCGGCGCTCGTACGGTCGACCCGTCTGGCCGGTCTCCCACCCGACCCTCGCCCCACGTTCGCTCGCCTTCGTGAGCTTCGCGCGGGTTGCAGCACGAGCGAACGCACCAAGAGCGAGCGAACGCCCCGCGTACGAGCGCGGGCTAGGAGACGGCCCACTCGTCGGTGGGGAGCCAGGCGGTGAGGTTGTCCATCCGCCGCTGGACGCCGGCGATCTCGCGGACGGCCGAGGCGATCACGCTGCGGTCGAGCGGGGACAGGTGCTCCAGGCGCAGCACGTCGGAGGGTCGCTCGCCGCGCGCGATCTGGTCGAGCTGCGCCTCCAGGCGCAAGCCCTGCAGCACCTCGAACACCTCGGCCAGGGTCCGTGCCTGCGCGGCGGGCAGCATCTCGCTCGTGCCGGACTCGCGCAGCCGCTCGGGCGTTGGCAGCGCGGCGACCCCGGCGCTGAGGGCGCCCCAGCGGGCGATGTTGGTGATCGGCAGCAGCGCGTGCGCCTTGATGTCGAACGTCTCCGGCCGACGGGCCAGGAGGTCGCGGACCGACCGCATGCGAGCGCGGTAGGCGAGGGTCTCCTTGAGCAGCAGCTGCATGGTCAGCGGGTGGGCGCGCAGGTCGTTGAAGACCCGCGCCACGGCCGGCAGGCCGGTGTCACCCCAGACGGGCCGGGCGTCGACGAGCAGCGACGTCATCATCGCGCCCTGGTTGACGATCGGGTTGTCCAGCCAGCCCTGCGCCGCCTTGCGCCACTCGCTCTTGGTCCGCGAGAAGTCGGGTCGGTACGCGGCCGCCCCGTGCCGGTCGTGGCCCAGCCCCGCCCGGGCGAGGAGGTCGTGCACCTCGGCGAACGCCCGGCGGAACTCCTTCACCGTGGCCGGTGGCAGGCCGTCGTCGAAGGACACGGCCGAGTCGACGTCGGAGCTCGGGACGGCCTCGCGGCGGCCGTTGCTGCCGATCGACAGCCAGGTGAAGCCCTGCCGCGGCAGATCCGGGTGCGCGTCGAGCACCAGCTCGATGGCACGACGCAGGCAGGCGTCGACCAGGGCCGAGTAGACGGCCAGGACGCGGGCGGAGCCGAGCCCGCCCTTGAGCAGCTCGGCCAAGAGCGCGGGGAGCCGGCGGCCCGTGGCGGCCAGGGTGTCGGCGTCGGGTGCCCGGCGCAGCTGCTCCTGCAGCCCCGTGCCGGCGGTCCCGGTCGCGACCACGACGTCGAGCGGGCACACGGCCCCGCGGACCGTCCCGCTCCGGTCGGCGACCAGGAGGTACTCGGCCTCGCGGTCCAGCATCGCGACCACCGCCTCGGTGACCGAGTCGTCCGGGGCGACGAGCACCGGGTCGGGGTCGGCGACCTCGCCTACGGGGGTGTCCATGGGACGTCCGGGGACGAGGACGGCCTCGCGCAGCAGCCGGTCGGTCAGCAGGCCGGGCCGTCCGTCGGCCATCGTCACGACGCAGTAGCCGACGTCCCGCTCGGACATGGCCTCCACGACCCGGCGCACCGGCTCGCTGCCGGCCACGACGAGGGGAGGGGTGCGCAGCAGGTCGGAGACCGTGGAGTACGTCGGCGCCGCCCGCCGGTGCAGCGCCGTCGACACCTCGCTGGCCAGGAACCGCGTCCCACCGCGTGACGTGAACGCGGGCAGCACGGCCGCCTCCGGGAGACGGGCCACGGTCGTGGGGCGCAGCGCCACCGCGCGCGGCCCGACGGGCTGGCCCGTGAGCATCGCGGAGAAGCCGAAGAGCCCGCCGGGCTCGAGCCGCTCCTGCGCCGGGCCGGCCAGCTGGTCGGCCTCGTTCCAGAGCCCGACCCGGCCGGCCACCACGACGAACACCTCGACGGTGGGCTCCGCGAAGGCATCGACGACCACCTCGCCCGCCCGGACGTCCTGCAGCTGCGCCGCCTCGGCCAGCGTCGTCAGCGCGTACCGGTCGAGCGAGTCGAAGGGCGGGTGCCCCGCCAGGAAGTCCTTCAGCGCCACCGCGTCCACGCCCCCCATGCTCTCAGCACGGGGGGCGTGGCGGGGGATCAGCAGTGCGTGCTGGTCTTGCCGGACTCGCGGTCGTAGAGGATGTAGCCGCCCACGAAGTCGGCGCGCCGACCGCCGTCCACGGCGTACTCGTCCTTGATCGGCAGGCCGAGGCACGACTTCTCGTAGCCCGCCCGCTTGTACTCCTGACGGACGAGCCCGTAGACCAAGTGGGCGCCGTGGGCCTTCGACCAGTAGATCGACCGGCCGTCGGTGAAGCCCTCGTACTCGCCGCCCTTGACCTTCTTCACGTCGGTCGCCGGCAGGCCGTACGCGTTCGGGCCGCCCGCGTCGAGGTACTTCGTCAGGATGGCCCCGCGGCTGACCGAGGTCTTGCCCTTGGTGATGTGGTAGATCCGGGCGTCCTCGAACACCGACGCCTGGCCGCCCTTGACGTCGACCTCGTCGGCGGTCGGGAAGCCGAGCTTGGCGATGCCGCCGGAGCCCAGGAACTTCTTGAGGATCAGGCCGTGCACCTCGTGCGCGCCGGTGTCCTCGCTCCAGATGAGGCGACCGCCCTGGTAGGTGCGGCTCCGCCCGCCGGTGCTGCTGTACTCGGCGCCCTTCGTCTTGCCCAGGAACGACTTCGCCCCGCCCAGCGCGGCGTACTTCTCCTCGATGAACGTCTTGTACGTGGCCGTCAGGGCCACGTCGCGGTCCGGCATGACGAACGTGTGGTTGGCCTTGCCGCCGTCGCTCCAGCTGACGAAGTGCTGGTAGCCGGACGTCTCGGGGGCGTCGAGCTGCACCTCCTGGGCCTCGACCTCGCGCGAGGAGAAGGTCGTGACGCCGTCGATGTTGACCGGGACCTTGCTCTTCACGGTGACCGTGCGGAGGTTGGGCCGGGCGAGGTAGACCTTCGAGACCTTGGCGCCGCGCTCGTCGGTCGCCGAGACGGTGATCTGCATCGACGTGTCCGAGCCGTGGTCGGTGAAGTCCTTGCTGTACGAGCCCCCGGTGGTGCGGCCGTCGGGGTGCAGGTGGCAGCTGTTCGGGAACGGGCAGTGCAGCAGGATCGTCTCGTAGGTGACGTCGAGCTTGCCGTCCTCCACGTCGGTCGCGGTCGCCGACAGCTTCACCGGCTCACCGACCTTGAAGAGCTTCGTCGCGGCGGGCGTCGTGACCGACAGGGCGGGGGAGTGGTTCGCGGGGTAGACGGTCACCTCGGCGGAGTCGCTCGCCCCGATCGAGTCGGTCGCGGTCACGCTGACCTTCTGGGCCGCGGTGCCGGTGTAGGTGTGCTTCGGCGTCTCGCCGGTCCCCGTGGACCCGTCGCCGAACTTCCAGGCGTAGGTCAGCTTGTCGCCGTCCGGGTCGTACGAGGCGGCGGCGGAGAAGGAGACCGTACGGCGGTCGGCGTCGGTGCTGAAGGTGATGTCGGCGGTGGGCTTGCGGTTGCCGCTGCCGTAGACGATCCGCTGGATCTTGCCCGACAGGATGTCGGCGTAGGTCATGTCGCCGTTCGGGCCCGCGTGGAACGCGACCGGTCCGCCGGCGCCCTTGATGAAGCCGCCGCCCTCGGGCTTGCGGGTCATCTTCCCGTTCGCGTCGACGGCCATGGTCCAGACCTGGTTGCGGGTGTAGTCGCCCAGGAAGTAGGAGTTCTTGTACTTCGCGGGGTAGGCCGAGCCCGTGTAGAGCGCGCCGCCGGTGATGGAGGCACCGCGCCCGGAGTGCGTGTAGGTCCAGATCGGGCGGACGTCCTTGTTCTTCTTGTACAGGGCCTTGCAGGTCGCGTACGTGCCGAAGCTGGTCCGCCGGGCGCCCTCCATGCAGGGCCAGCCGGCGTTCGCGCCGGAGCCGATCATGCTGACCTCCTCCACGTTGCGCCAGCCGACGTCGCCGACGTTGAGCAGCCCGGAGCGGGCGTCGATGCTGAAGCGGAACGGGTTGCGGAAGCCGTAGGCGTACACCATGCTCCGGATCGACGACGGCTTGTCGGCGTCGTAGAAGGGGTTCGTGCTCACGCCCCGGCCGTCCGGCGTGACGCGCAGGATCTTGCCGTGCGCGTCGTCGAGGTCCTGGGCGCGCAGCGCCTTCGGGTCCCCGTTGTTGCCCGCGTTGTCGCCGATGCTCCAGTAGAGGGAGCCGTCCGGCGCCGTGACCACGCTGTCCGGGCCGTGGGTCGTGCCGGTCTCGGTGATCTTGGGCGAGGTGTCGTCGCCGTCGACCACGGTCTTCGACTTCGTGAAGGTCGTCGGCGAGCCCGCGGGCAGCGCCTGCCACTCCTCGAGCATGGCGTGCCCGGTGCCGCCGACCTTGCCCTTGTCGTAGCTGAGGTAGACGTGACCGGTCGAGGCGTAGTCACGGGCGAGCGCGAGGCCCAGCAGACCGTGGTCGTCCACCGCCCGTACGCCGGGGACCTTGCCGATCTTGCGCGCCTTGCCGCCGTCGGGCACGAAGGTGATCGTGCCCTCCTTGCCGATGGTCAGCAGGCTGCCGTCGGGGAGCCAGGAGAAGTTGGTGAGCTCGTAGTCGTCCTGCCCGCTGTCGTAGCCGACCAGGGAGAAGCCGGCCGGGAGCTTCGGTGCGGCCTCCGCCGGTGCGGCGGACAGGACGGAGACCCCCACGAGAGCGAGGGCGGGAAGGGTGACGAGCAGGCGTCTGAGCATGAGCGGGACCTGAGTTCTCTCGGGCGGACCGGGGTCCGCGAGGAAGGACGCGGGCCCAGCCCCCCCGGGCCACCCGCGCGTCCAGTAGAACTCAGGTTCGACTCAGGAACAACGACCACGCGGGCGCGTCCCCCGACCGGAGGTCGAGGAGCGCGCCCGCGTGGCGGAGCAGGGTGAGGGTCAGTCGATCTCGGGCGGGCTCGGCAGGTCGTAGCCGGACGGGCCCACCGTCTTCTTCAACGCGGCCTTCCAGGAGCCGTCCGCGACGTACTCCTTGAGGGCGGCGTTCACCTTGGTGACCATCTCGGTGTCGCCCTTCTTGACCCCGATGCCGTAGCTCTCCTTCGAGAAGCCCCGGCCCACGAGGCGCAGCTTGCCCTTGTACTGGGGCTCGGCCGCGAAGCCGGCGAGGATCACGTCGTCGGTCGTGACGGCGTCGACCTCGCTGGCGGCCAGGGCAGCCACGCACTCGGAGTAGCGCGGCTTCTCCAGTAGCGTGACCTTGCCGCGGTGGTCCTTCAGGATGTTGTCGGCCGAGGTCGTGCCGGCCACCGTGCACAGGTTCCGGCCGTTGAGCGTCCCCGGGCCGGTGATGTCCTCCTCGTTGCGCCGGACCAGGAGGTCCTGCTCGGCGTCGAAGTACGGCCCGGCGAAGTCGACGACCTGCTTGCGCTCGTCGGTGATGGAGAAGGTCGACACGATCAGGTCGGCACCGCCGGAGGTCAGCAGCTGCTGACGCGTGTCGCCCTCCGCCTCGACGAACGTGATGTTCTCCGCCGGCACGCCGAGGGCCTTGGCCACGTAGGTCGCGGTCTCGACGTCGAAGCCGGTGTAGGTGTCACCGTCCTTCATCCCGATCCCGGGCTCGTCGACGGGGATGCCGATGGTGAGCTTCCCGCCGCTCGAGGCGCCGGGCACCAGCGAGGGCGACGCGTTCGGCTCGGCGGTCCCCCCGCAGGCGGCGAGGGTCGTGACCAGGAGGGCCGAGCCGACGGTCGCGAGCGCGATCCGTCCGGCCCGGCGGGTCCGCTGTGCGTTCACCGTGATGCTCCTTTGCTCAGGGTGCTGCTCAGGTGGGTTGCTTCAGGTGGGTTGCTGCCGGTCCGACTCAGCCGGGGAGCTGGGTGGAGTCCTGCTTGTCCTTGTCCAGGTCGTCGGGGCTGACGTCGGAGCCGTAGGTCGGGCCGTTGAGCGACCAGACCGCCTTGAGCCGGTCGTTCGTGTTCTCCACGACCTTGGGCTTGACCACGCGCCACCCGATGGTGAGGGCGAGGATCAGGAGCGGGATCCCGAACACGACGACGAGGAAGCTCGTCTTGTGCAGGAACTCCGGCGAGCTCTGCCAGCCCGAGACCGCCAGGCCGATCAGCACGAGGGCCAGGAAGACCAGCCCGACGTAGCTCGTGTAGGGCGATCCCGGGGCCTGGAACGGGCTGGCCGGGACGACGCCGCGGTCGCTCAGCTGCCGCAGCCGGATCTGGCAGGCGAAGATCGTGCCCCACGTCCAGAGGATCATGATCGACGTCGCCTCGACCGCGATCTCGAAGGCGTCCGGGGTGAGCGCGTTCAGCACCGAGCCGAGGACGAAGACGATCGAGGTCATGAGGATGCCGGCGTACGGGACGCCCGACTTGCTCATCTTCAGCGTGAACTTCGGCGCCTGGTCGCTCATGCCGAGGCTGCGCAGCACGCGGCCGGTGGAGTAGAGGCCCGAGTTGAGGCTCGACATGGCCGCGACGATGAGGACGGCCTGGATGAGCGCGCCCATCCAGCTCAGGCCGAGCCGCTCGAAGACGGTGACGAAGGGGCTGGTGCCCGCGGTGTAGTCCTGCGTCGGCAGCATGCAGACGAGCAGCAGGATCGAGCCGATGTAGAAGACGGCGATGCGGAAGATGACCGCGTTGACGGCCTTCGGCACCTCCTTCTTGGCGTTGGCCATCTCGCCGGCGGCGACGCCGACCATCTCGATCGCGGCGTAGGCGAAGACGACGCCGGACATGACGAGGATCGGGCCGTACCAGTTGTAGTCACCGCTGGAGGGCCAGAAGCCGCCCGGGTTGCTCCACAGGTTCTGGAAGCCGGCCTTGTGGCCGCCGATGTCGAACCCGCCGATGACGACGACCAGGCCCACGAGCAGGAAGACCACGATCGCGCCGACCTTGAGGATGGCCGCCCAGAACTCGAACTCGCCGAACGCGCGCGCCGACAGCAGGTTGATCGAGAGCACCACCACGAGAGCCACGAGGACCGTGATCCAGGTGGGCAGCGTCGGGAACCAGTACTGCATGTAGAGGCCCACCGCGGACAGCTCGGCGATGCCGGTCAGCGCCCAGTTGAGCCAGTAGACCCAGCCCGTGACGAAGGCCCACTTCTCGCCGAAGAACTCGCGCATGTACGAGACGAAGGCGCCCGACGTGGCGCGGTGCAGCACCAGCTCGCCGAGGGCCCGCATCAGGAAGTAGGCGATGACGCCGACGACGGCGTAGCTGATGATCAGGGCGGGGCCTGTGCTGTGCAGCCGCGAGGCCGAGCCGAGGAACAGCCCGGTGCCGATCGCGCCGCCGATGGCGATCATCTGGACGTGGCGGCTGCTGAGCGTCTGCTGGTAGCCGGCCTGCTCCGCGTCGAGGCCCGTGTGCTCGGTCTCCGCAGGCTCGGTGGCGTCGGTCGCCTTGGTGTCCTGGCTCATATCGTCCTCGAGGGGGGTCGTGACCGTGCGGTCGGTGTGGGGGAAGACAGGGGTGCCTCAACGAGCACACTGTCGGCTGGGTTCCCGCTTGGCAAGGACCTGCGTGTAACGGTCCGTCGTACGGATGTTCGCGCGTCGTTCACCTCCGCCGCGGGGAGGTGTCCGGCGTCGCCGGCCCCGCTAGGGTCGTGCACCGGGGTCTCGCACGGGTGCGCGGTCGTCGGCGGAGGATCCAGGGGAAGAGGAGAGAGGCCGATGAGCATCAAGGTCGCGCTCGAGCACCGCACCACGTACCGGTTCGGTGCGCCGACCCAGCTGTACCCGCACGCGGTCCGGCTGCGGCCTGCGCCGCACACCCGGACGCCGGTCGAGGCGTACTCGCTGACGGTCACCCCGGCCGACCACTTCCTCAACTGGCAGCAGGACCCGTTCGGCAACTGGGTGGGCCGGCTCGTCTTCCCCACGCTGGCGCGCGAGCTGGAGATCACCGTCGGCCTGGTCGTCGACCTCGGGGTGATCAACCCGTTCGACTTCTTCGTCGAGGAGTACGCCGAGACCTTCCCCTTCACCTACGACGCCGAGCTCGCCGCGGACCTCGGGCCCTACCTGGCCAAGCCGGACGACGCCCCCGGACCGCTGTTCACCGGCTGGCTCGACGGGCTCCCGCTCGACCTGTCCACCCCGCAGCGCACCGTCGACTTCCTGGGCGCGCTCAACGGGCTCGTGACCGGCCGGGTCGCCTACTCGGTCCGCATGGAGACCGGCGTGCAGACGCCGGACCAGACCCTCGAGCGGGGCATCGGCTCGTGCCGGGACTCGGCCTGGCTGCTGGTCGAGGCGCTGCGGCACTTCGGGCTCGCCGCCCGGTTCGTCTCCGGCTACCTCGTCCAGCTCTCCTCCGACGACCCGGCGCAGGGCGGGCCGAAGGAGGACTTCACCGACCTGCACGCCTGGGCCGAGGTGTACGTGCCGGGCGCCGGCTGGATCGGCCTGGACGCGACGTCGGCGCTGTTCGCGGGCGAGGGCCACATCCCGCTCTCGGCCACGCCGACCCCGGCGTCGTCCGCCCCGATCACCGGCGCCACCGGGCCCGCGGACGTCGACTTCTCCTTCTCCAACACCGTGCGCCGGATCCACGAGGACCCGCGCGTCACCAAGCCGTACGCGCCCGGGCAGGTCGAGGCGCTGCAGCGCTCCGGCGCGGCCGTGGACGAGCGGCTGCGCGCCGCCGGGCTGGCGCTGACCATGGGCGGCGAGCCCACCTTCGTGTCGCGCGACGACATGGTGAGCCCGCAGTGGACCGTGGCGGCCGACGGCCCGGAGAAGCGGCTGGCGGCCAACCGGCTCGCCGGGGCGCTCGCCGAGCGGTACGCCACCGGTGGCCTGGTCCAGCGCAGCCAGGGCAAGTGGTACCCGGGCGAGCCGCTGCCGCGCTGGCAGATCGGGTTGATCTGGCGCCCGGACGGCACCCCGGTCTGGAGCGACCCCGCCCGCCTGGTCGACCCGTTCGACGAGACGCAGGCGAGCCCGGACGCGGCCGGGCAGGCGCGCGCGCTGGCGTCGGCGATCGCGACGGACCTCGGGCTGCCGGCCGACCAGCCGCTGGGCTGCTACGAGGACCCGCTCGCCGTGCTCGCCGTCGAGGTGCGCCGGCCCGAGGGCCCGCGGCCCGAGCTGGACCCGGAGTCGGCCGACCCGGAGGTCGTCGCCACGCTCGACGCCGCCACCGAGCCCGTCGCCTGGGCCCTGCCGATCGTGCCGGCCTGGTTCGGCGACGTCTGGGCGAGCCCCGCCTGGCGGACCCGCCGCGGCCGGCTCGTCCTCGTCCCTGGTGACTCCCCGGCCGGCGCCCGGCTGCCGCTCAGCTCGGTCGCGTGGCGCGACCCGGACTACGTCGGCGAGCCGTCGTACGTCTCCCCGCCCCCGGACCTCTCCGCCTCGGTGGGCCGCCCGCAGGCGGTCGTCGTCGACCCGGTCGAGGTGCCGACGCGCACCGCGATCGTCGTCCAGGCGCGCGACGGGTACGTGCACGTCTTCCTGCCACCGGACGAGCAGCTCGAGCGCTGGCTCGAGATCGTCGGCCTGGTCGAGCGGGCGGCGGCGGCGACCGGGGCCCGCGTCGTGCTCGAGGGCTACGGCCCGCCGCCGGACCCGCGTGTCACGCAGCTGCTCGTCACCCCCGACCCGGGCGTGATCGAGGTCAACCTGCACCCCACCAGCAGCTGGGAGGACCTCAGCGAGCTGACCCACACCCTGTACGCGCTCGCCGCCGAGCAGCGCCTCGGCACCGAGACGTTCGCGATCGACGGGCGCCACTCGGGCACCGGCGGCGGCAACCACATCACCCTCGGCGGAGCCACGCCGGCGACCTCGCCGATGCTGCTCCGGCCCGACCTGCTGGTCAGCATGCTGACCTGGTGGCAGCGTCACCCGTCGCTGTCGTACGTCTTCTCCGGTCGGTTCGTCGGCCCGACGAGCCAGGCGCCGCGGTTCGACGAGGGCCGGCCCGAGAGCCTGTACGAGATGGAGATCGCCTTCGCGGAGATCGAGACGTACACCCCGCCCGCCGAGGACGACCCCGAGCACCCCGAGGCGCGGCGGCGCGGCCTGCCCTGGATGACCGACCGGGCGCTGCGGCACCTGCTGACCGACCTGACCGGCAACACGCACCGGGCCGAGTTCTGCATCGACAAGCTCTACAGCCCCGACTCCGCCCGCGGGCGGCTCGGCCTGCTGGAGCTGCGCGGCTTCGAGATGCCGCCGCACCCCGACATGGCCCTGGTGCAGGCGCTGCTCGTGCGCGCCCTCGTGGCCCGCTTCGCCGAGGAGCCGTTCTCCGCGCCGCTGGTGCGGTGGGGCACCGCCCTTCACGAGCGGTTCCTGCTGCCGCACTTCGCCATGGCCGACCTCGGGGAGGTGGTCGCCGACCTGCGCGCCCACGGCTTCGAGATCGAGGAGTCCTGGTTCGCGCCGTACGCCGAGTTCCGCTTCCCGCGGCTGGGCGTGGCCCGCGCCGGCTCGGTCGACCTCGAGCTGCGCCAGGCGATCGAGCCCTGGAACGTGCTCGGCGAGGAGGCGACCTCCGGCGGGACCGCGCGCTTCGTCGACTCCTCGACCGAGCGGATCCAGGTCCTGGTCTCGGGCTTCGCCCCGGAGCTGCACCTGGTGACCTGCAACGGTGTCGCTGTGCCCATGACGCCGACGGGCACGCCGGGGGAGTACGTGGCCGGCGTCCGCTTCCGCGCCTGGAAGCCGTGGTCCTCGCTGCACCCGACGCTGGAGATCGACGCCCCGCTGCGCGTCGAGGTCGTCGACCGGGCCAACCGCGTCTCGTTGGGCGGGGCGACCTACCACGTCGTGCACCCGGGCGGTCGTTCGTACGACACCCCGCCGGTCAACGCGCACGAGGCGGAGGCCCGCCGGGCCCGGCGCTTCGAGGCGATGGGGCACACGGCCGGCGAGATCGACGTCACCGCGCTCGAGGCCGAGCTGCTTCGCCGCACGAACGACGGCACCGACTACCCGGTGACCCTCGACCTGCGCCGTCGCGTGCCCACGTCCTGGGGTCGCTGAGGTGGGCACCCCATGACGCTCCTCGGTCGCTACCTCGAGGCCGCGCGGCAGCCCGACGCCGAGCAGGCGGGGGCCGGCTTCGACGAGCTCGTCGGCCCCGACGGCGCCCCGCGCCCGGCCTGGGCCGACCTCGTCGACGGGCTCGCCGAGGCGTCGGACGACCTCGCCTCGGCCCGCCGGGAGGTCGCGCGGCTGCTCGAGGACGACAACGTCACCTACACCCCGAGCCCCGCGTCGACGCGCTCCATCGCCGACGCGCCGACCGACGCCCCGCCCGCCCCGGCGGCGCTCGAGCAGCCCCGGCCCTGGCGGCTCGACCCGCTGCCGCTCGTCCTGCACGAGCGCGAGTGGGCGACGCTCGAGGCCGGCGTCGTCCAGCGCGCCGAGCTGCTCGACGCGGTCCTGGCCGACCTGTACGGCGCGCGCCGGCTGCTGGCCCGCGGCCAGCTGCCGCCCGCGGCCGTGCTCGACCACGAGGAGTATCTGCGGCCCGTCGTGGGGGCCGACAGCGTGGTCGACCAGCGGCTCTTCATGACCGGCACCGACCTCGGGCGCGACGCGAGCGGGGCCTGGAAGGTCATCGCCGACCGGACGCAGGCCCCGTCCGGCGCCGGCTTCGCCATGCAGAACCGGCGTGTCGTCTCCCGGGTGCTGCCCGACCTCTACCATGCCGCCCGGCTGCACCGCCTGACGCCGTTCTTCCAGGCGATGCGGGTGGCGCTCGTCGAGTCGGCCCCGAGCACGGTCGAGGACCCGCGCGTCGTCGTGCTGAGCCCGGGCACGCACTCCGAGACCGCGTTCGACCAGGCCTTCGTCGCCTCCCTGCTCGGCTACCCGCTGCTCGAGGGCAGCGACCTGCTGGTGCGCGAGGGCCGCGTCTGGATGCGGGTGCTCGGCCGGCTCGAGCAGGTCGACGTGATCCTGCGCCGGGTCGACTCGACCTGGATGGACGCGCTCGAGCTCCGGGGCGGCTCCCGCCTCGGCGTCACCGGGCTGCTGGAGTGCGTGCGGCAGGGGACCGTGAGCGTGGTCAACACGATCGGCTCCGGCGTCCTGGAGAACCCGGCGCTGCTGCCCTTCCTGCCCGAGCTGTGCGAGCGGCTGCTGGGCGAGCCGCTGCGGCTCCCGTCGGTCGACACCTGGTGGTGCGGCGACGACGAGGGGCGGGCGTACGTCCTCGCCCACCTCGACGACCTCGTCGTGCGCCCGGTCAGCCGCGGGCACGCCCGCAGCGTGGTCGGCGGCGCCCTGAGCCGGGAGCAGCGCGAGCGGCTGGTGGCCCGGATCGAGGCGACCCCGCACCACTTCGTGGGCCAGGAGGTGCTGCCGCTCTCGTCTGCGCCGACCGTCCCCGACGACCCGGCCGCCGGCTCGGCCGGGCTGGTCCGGCGCAGCGTCGTGCTGCGCACGTTCGCGGTGCGCAGCGGCAGCTCCTACACCGCCATGCTCGGCGGTCTGGCCCGGACGAACGACGAGGACGCGGCCGATCGCGGACCCCTGGTGACGTCGCCCGACGGCGGCGTGGCCAAGGACGTCTGGGTCGTGCGCAGCGAGGCGGGCCCGACCTCACGGGTCGCCACCACCCGCAGCCGGGCGGAGGAGGGCAGCGCCGTGCTGCCCGGGGCGGCGACGGCGGCGATGGTGCCGCGCGTGCTGAGCGACCTCTACTGGTTCGGTCGCTACGCGGAGCGGGCGGAGGACCTGCTGCGCCTGGTCCTGGCCAGCCGGACCGTCAGCATCGAGACCGACGTCGACGTGCGGCCCGGGCACGCCCTCGACGTGCTGCTGCAGGCGCTGACCCACGTCAGCACCACCTACCCGGGCTTCCTCGCGCTGCCCGACGACCCCGTCGAGCGGCGCGCGGCCGTCATGCCGGAGCTGCGGTCGCTCATGCTCGACCGTCGCCGCCCCGGGTCGGTGGCGCAGTCGCTCCAGGCGCTCACCGTGAACGCCCAGGGCGTGCGCGACCAGCTGTCGGAGGACGTCTGGATGGTCCTCGCCGACGCGGAGCGGGCGCTGCAGGCGCTCGGCCGGCAGCCGCAGGACCAGGGCCTCCATCTCAACGAGGCCGGGGAACGCGTCCTGTCCGGGCTGCTCGCCCTCTCCGGCATCGCCGGGGAGAACATGGTCCGCGACCCCGGCTGGCTGCTGCTCGACACCGGTCGCGGCCTGGAACGCGCCCTGCAGGTGCTCAGCCTGCTGCGCACGACGCTCGTCGACTCGTACGGCCCGGACGTCGACCGGGCGGTGCTCGAGGCCGCGCTGACGTCGAGCGAGTCGATCGTCACGTTCCGCCGGCGCTACCGGGGACGTTCCGGGGTGCCGGCCGTGGTCGAGCTGCTGGTCGTCGATGCGTCCAACCCGCGCTCGGTGGCCTACCAGCTGCAGCGCATGCAGGCCGACCTGCGGGCCATCCCCAACACCTCGCCGACGGCCCGGCCGCTCCGGCTGCTGGACCGGCTGGTCGAGACCGTGCGGCTGGCCGACCCGGTCGCCCTCGGCACCGTCCTGCCGCCGGCGGGCGACGCCCTGCCGGGCACGCCGGGGCGGCGCGACGCGCTGGAGGAGTTCTGCGCGGACCTGCACGGGTCCCTGCGCGAGCTGTCCACGGCCGTGCGCGACCACTACCACGAGCCGCCGCCCACCCAGCAGTCCCTGCAGCGTCAGCAGGCGCTGGCCGTGTGGGCGCGCGAGCAGGAGGGGAGCACCCCGTGACGCGCTACCGGATCGAGCACGTCACGCGCTACGACTACGACGCCGACGTGACGGGCAGCTTCGGGCAGTTCCACCTCACGCCGCGCGCGCTGCCCTGGCAGGACGTGCAGTCGTGCGAGCTGAGCATCGAGCCCACCCCGGGCACGCTGCTCTCCCACACCGACCTCTACGGCAACACCAAGTCGTCGTTCCACGTCACCAATCCGCACACCGAGCTCGTGGTGCGCGCGGTCAGCGTCGTCGACGTGGTCCCGCCGGTGCTGCCGCCCGAGGCCCTCGCCGTCCCCTGGGAGGATGCGCGACCCACCGTGCGGACCGACGAGCCGGACGCGTGGGAGGCGACGGACTTCACGTTCCCGTCGCCGTACGTCGACGTCCCGGCCGAGGTCGAGGCGTACGCGCGGGTGTCCTTCACCCCCGGCCGCCCGCTGGGGGAGGCGGCGACCGAGCTCATGCACCGCGTGCACGACGACTTCGCCTACCGGCCACGTTCCACGATCATCGGCGAGAAGGTCGTGGACCTGCTGGTCAAGCGGCACGGCGTCTGCCAGGACTTCTCGCACGTGATGGTGGCCGGGCTCCGCTCGCTCGGCCTCGCCGGGCGCTACGTCAGCGGCTACCTCGCCACCCGCCCGCCGCCCGGCCGGCCGCGCCTCGTCGGCGCGGACGCCAGCCACGCCTGGGTCGGGGTCTGGGTGCCCGGTGCCGGCTGGCTGCATCTCGACCCGACCAACGACCGGCTGACCGACGCCTCCCACGCGACGGTGGCCTGGGGGCGCGACTACGGCGACGTGCCGCCCGTGCGCGGCGTGATCTTCACCGAGTCGAAGAACTCGACGATGAAGGTCTCCGTCGACATGGCACCGGCCTGACGTCTGTCCTCGCCCGGCTCAGCCGCGCGGGGCCTCGTACGCGGTGAGGGCGGCGTTGCCCGGGCCGAGGTCGTCCCAGGACCCGAAGACGGCGAAGACGGCGATGCCGCTGGTCTTGTACTTGCCCAGCGGGCCGTCCCCGGAGACGCGGTTGAGGCGCTGGGCCAGGTCTGGCAGGCCGGGTCCGTGACCCACGAGCACGACGGTCGTGACGGTGGCGGGCAGCGCGTGCAGGAGGTCGAGGAGCGTGTCGGACCAGGCCTCGTAGATCGTGCTCTCGAACCGCACCGGGACCGTTCCGAGGGCGTCGGGCTCGGCCTCGACCACGCGGTCCCAGGTCTGCCGGGTGCGGACCGCCGTCGAGCACAGCACCAGGTCGGGCCGGCCGACGTGCTCGGCCAGCCAGTGCCCGGCGGCGGCGGCGTCGCGCCGGCCACGCGGGGAGAGCGGTCGGGCCACGTCGGCGAGGTCGCCGTCCCACGACGACTTGGCGTGGCGGAGCAGGACGAGCCGGCGCAGCGGGGGCGTGTCCTCAGCCCGGGCGGTGACCATGGGGCTAGACGGTAGCCGGGTCCCCACCCCTGGAGCTCGGCCCATGACCCGCAGGCGTGCCGGCGACGGAGTCCTCGTGCGGCGCACCGGTGGCCTGGTCCTGGTCGAGCGGGGTCCAGGTCACCTGCGCCTCGGTGACGGTGACCGGCCTCGGCCGCACGAGCGTCGGTCCGTAGCGGACGACCGGCCGCGCCCGACGAGGGCACCGACCCGACGAAGCGACCCTTCAGCTCACCGGGGACGTACGCCGTCGACAACGCCTCCAGCCTGGTCACCACCCAGGCCGTCGTGCAGTGCGCGGGCCCGGAGCAGACCTGGACCTTCACCGCCGAGGGCGACCCGGCGACCGGTCAGATCAACTGCGCGATCGAGCCGGCCCGCAGCGCCGCCCTGGCTCGATCCGTCTTCGCCCAGAGCTGCTGAGCGGTCTCACTCGCGCGTCGTTCTGCGCGCCGGCTGTGCGGCGTCTTCAGACCGGTGCGGCATCATCGTGCCGCGTCGTCGACCCGCCTTGCGCGTCTTCCCGCTCCGGTCTGAAGACGCGTACGTGCTGCGTCTTGTGGGCTGCGTCTTCCGGTTCTGGTCTGAAGACGCGTACGTGCTGCGTCTTGTGGGCCGCGTCTTCCCACTCTGGTCTGAAGACGCGTACGTGCTGCGTCTTGTGGGCCGCGTCTTCCGGCTCTGGTCTGAAGACGCGTACGTGCTGCGTCCTGCGGGCTGCGTCTCCCGGCTCTGGTCCGAAGACGCGACAGCCCGCGTACGCAGCGGGGGCGAGCGGCCCTACTTGTCCTTGCCGCCCTTGAAGCCGCCCGAGCCCTTGTCGGGCTTGCCCGGCTTGAGGCCCTCCCAGATCTCCTTGCACTCCGGGCAGACCGGGAAGCGCTCGGGGTCGCGGCTGGGGATCCAGGTCTTGCCGCAGAGGGCGACCACGGGCGTGCCCATGACCATCGCCTCGGTCAGCTTCTCCTTCGGCACGTAGTGCGCGAACTTCTCGTGGTCGCCGTCCTCGACGCGGAACTCGCGCGTCTCGGTCCGCTCGTCGACGATCGTCTCGGCCCCGGGTGCTGTCTGCTGACTCACGCCGACATTCTAGAGACGTCCGCCGAAGCCGGCACCCTGCCGAGGCCGCGAACTGTGGTGAACTTGGCCCAGTGAGCCAGCCCGAGACGATGCCCGCAGAGCTGGGGTCGCCGCTGCCGCTGTCGCAGCGCCGGCTGACGATCGGGCTCTGCACCCTCACCGTGTCCATCGCCTTCGAGGCGATCGCGGTCGCGACGGCCATGCCGGTCGCGGCGCAGGACCTGAACGGGATCCGCTACTACGCCTGGGCGTTCTCCCTCTTCGTCATCGGCATGCTGCTGTCGACCGTCATCACCGGGCGGATCTGCGACCGGCTCGGGCCGTCCCGCCCGATGCTGGTCGGGCTCGGCGTCTTCGCCGTGGGCCTCGTCGTCGCCGGCACGGCCACGACGATGCTCCAGCTCGTGGGTGGCCGGTTCGTCCAGGGCCTGGGCGGCGGAGCGCTCAACACCGCGATGTTCGTCATGGTGGCCAAGGCCTACCGCCCGGCCCAGCGACCGCGCCTGTTCACCTTCATCTCCACCGCCTGGGTGCTGCCGTCCTTCGTCGGCCCGCCCGTGTCGGCCTGGCTGACCTCCCACCTCTCCTGGCACTGGGTGTTCTTCGCCGACCTCCCGCTCGCCGTCATCGGTGGCGCGATGGTGCTGCCGACCCTGCGCGTGATGATGCGCATCCCGATGCCGGAGGTGGCCGAGGGCGAGGGGTCGGGCCTGCGCCCCGCGCCGATCTGGGCGGCCCTCGCGGTCGCGGTCGACGCGGCCGCGCTTCAGACGGCGGGCCAGCGGCTCGACTGGTGGTCCGTGCTGCTGCTCGTCGTGGCCCTCGGGCTGCTCGGGCTCGGTCTGCCCCGGCTGATGCCGGCCGGGTTCCTGCGGCTGGGCCGCGGCCTCTCCAGCGTGGTGCTGGCGCGCAGCCTGCTGCCGGGCGCGTACTTCGGCGGTGAGGCGTTCCTGCCGCTGATGCTCGTCGAGCAGCGCCACGTCCCGCTGCTGCTCGCCGGGGGGACGCTCACCGTCGGCGCGATCGGCTGGACGACGGGGTCGTTCCTGCAGGCCAACCGCCGGCTCCCGCTGCGCCGTGACCAGCTCATCACCATCGGCTGCCTGAACGTGGCGATCGGCCTCGCCCTCGCGGGCGTGATCGCCCTCGTGCCGACCCTCCCGTACGCGCTCATCGCCGTGGCCTGGGTGTTCGCGGGCCTGGGCATGGGCTTCGCCACGGCGAGCACCTCGCTGGCCACGATCACGCTCTCGCCCGAGGACGCCCAGGGCCGCAACGGCTCCTCGCTCAACCTCGGCGACGCGCTCGGGTCGAGCATCTTCGTCGGCCTGGCCGGGACGATCTTCGGCTTCCTGCACCCGACCGGGAACCTCGCGACCACCTTCGGCGCCGTGCTCCTGAGCATGAGCGTGGTGGCCGTGCTGGGCATGCTCGCGTCCCTGCGCGTCGGGCCGGTCAGCGACCCGACCGACTAGATCTCCACCTAAACTTCGTCGGATGTCCCAGCCCGAGCTCAGCCCCACCGGGCTGCCCCCAGCCTTCCCGGGCCGGGCGGCGTGGGGGACCGCCGGTGCCCTGCGCGCCTGGCAGACGGCGGCGCTGGAGCAGTACTTCGCCGACGAGCCGCGCGACTTCCTCACCGTCGCCACGCCCGGCGCGGGCAAGACCTCCTTCGCCCTCGCGGTCGCGTCCAACCTGCTGGCCCGCCGCCGCGTCGACCGGGTCGTCGTCGTGGCGCCGACCGAGCACCTCAAGGTGCAGTGGGCCCAGGCCGCGGAACGCATCCACCTCGCCATCGACCCCGAGTACGGCGTCCGGCAGGGCAAGGCGTCGCGCGACTTCGTCGGGATCGCCCTCACGTACGCGGCCGTCGCGGCCAACCCGCTCGCCCTCCGCATCCGGGTCGAGGGCTTCAAGACCCTGGTCATCCTCGACGAGGTGCACCACGCGGGCGACGCACTCAGCTGGGGCGAGGCCGTGCGCGAGGCGTTCGAGCCGGCCACGCGCCGCCTGATGCTGACCGGGACGCCGTTCCGCTCCGACACGAACCCGATCCCGTTCGTCCGCTACGAGGCCGACTCGGCGGGGGGTCTGCGCTCGCGCGCCGACTACGCGTACGGCTACGCGGCGGCCCTCACCGACGGCATCGTCCGGCCGGTCCTGTTCATGGCCTACTCCGGCGACCTGAGCTGGCGCACCAGCGCCGGCGACGAGGTCAGCGCCCGGCTCGGCGGGCCGATGACCCGCGACCTCGCCGGCCAGGCCCTGCGGACCGCGCTCGACCCGCACGGCTCCTGGATGCCCGCCGTGCTCCGGGCGGCCGACACCCGGCTCACCGAGGTCCGGGCGCACGTGCCGGACGCGGGCGGGCTGGTCATCGCGACCGACCAGACCGTCGCGCGCGCGTACGCGGAGCTGCTGACCGAGATCAGCGGCACCAAACCCGTCCTCGTGCTGAGCGACGAGCCCGGCTCGAGCAAGCGGATCCAGGCGTTCGCCGACTCCGACGCCCGGTGGATGGTCGCCGTCCGGATGGTGTCGGAGGGCGTCGACGTGCCCCGGCTGTCGGTCGGGGTCTATGCGACCTCGACGTCGACCCCGCTGTTCTTCGCCCAGGCCGTGGGCCGCTTCGTCCGGGCCCGCAAGCGCGGCGAGACGGCGTCGGTCTTCGTCCCGAGCGTGCCGCACCTGCTGCTGCACGCCGCCGAGATGGAACGCGAGCGCGACCACGTGCTCCGCGCCCCGGCCGGGAAGGACGACGACGGGCTGGACGACAGCCTGCTGGCCGAGGCCGAGCGGACGCTGACCGAGGAGGACCGCCCGGAGGGCGGGGGCTTCGCGGCGCTCGCCAGCGAGGCCGACTTCGACCGGGTCGTCTTCGACGGGGGCGAGTTCGGCATGGCCGCGCAGAGCGGCAGCGCGGAGGAGCAGGACTACCTCGGGCTGCCCGGACTGCTGGAGCCCGACCAGGTCAAGGACCTGCTGCGGCGCCACCAGGACTCCCAGTCGCGGGGGACCGTACGCCCCTCCGCCGTGCCCGACGCGACGACGGCGGAGCGCCTCAAGGAGCTGCGGCGCGAGCTGAACGGCCTCGTCGCCGCCTGGCACCACCGCACGAGCAGCCCGCACGGCGTGATCCACGCCGAGCTGCGCACGACCTGCGGGGGCCCGCCCACCGCCGTCGCCTCCGCGGACGACCTGGAGCGGCGCATCGCCACGATCCGGGGCTGGGCGACGCACCGGCGCTCCTAGGGGAGCGCCGGCGCGAGGCTCAGCGCGCGGACGCGACCAGGTCCTCGAGGGTCGCCCGCGAACCGCGCTCGTGGAGCGAGGCGAGCGTTGCCAGGTACGGCTTCGTGAACGCCTCCTGCTCGGCCAGGTCGCCGAAGAGGTCGGTGTTCTGGACGAAGGCCAGCGGCTCCTCGGACTGGCGGGCCGCCAGCGCCTTGAGCTGGTCGGCCAGCTGGTCGACGACCTCGATCGGCTCGCCCTGCTCGTCGACGGCCTCGTCGTAGCGCGCCCAGCTGGCCACGATCGCGGCCGACAGGGTCACCTCGCGACCGGCGGCGATGTTCTCGGCGATGACGGGGACGAGCCACTTCGGGATGCGGTCGGAGCTCTCCGCGCACAGGCGGGCGACGGTGTCGCGCACCCCGGCGTTGGAGAAGCGCTCGATCAGCTGCGGCTTGTAGGCCTCCAGGTCGACGCCGGGCACCGGCTGCAGCGTCGGCGTCGCCTCCCGGTTCATGTAGTCGAGCAGGAACGTCGCGAACAGCGGGTCCTGGCAGACCTCGTGCACCAGGCGGTAGCCCGCGAGGTAGCCGAAGTAGCACAGCGCCTGGTGGCTGGCGTTGAGCAGGCGCAGCTTCATCAGCTCGTACGGCTCGACGTCGGGCACGACCTCGACCCCGACCTCGTCGTACGGCGGCCGGCCGTCGGTGAAGTGCTCCTCGAGCACCCACTGCGTGAACGGCTCGCAGACCACCGGCCAGGCGTCGGTGATGCCGAAGCGCTCGGCCACCTGCGCCCGGTCCTCGTCGGTGGTCACCGGGGTGATCCGGTCGACCATCGAGTTCGGGAACGCCACGTTGGCGGTGATCCAGTCACCCAGCCCGGCGTCCCCCGACGCCTCGCCCTTGAGCCGGGCGTACGCGGTGAACACCTCCGCCGCGATGTGGCCGTTGCCCTGGATGTTGTCGCAGGACATGATCGTGAACGGCACGACGCCGCGGTCCCGCCGACGGACCAGCGCCTCGACGACCAGGCCGAAGACCGTCGCCGGGACGGCTCCCGGCTCGAGGTCGGCCTTGACCCGCGGGTTCTCGGCGTCGAACCTGCCCGTCACGGGGGAGAAGTTGTACCCGCCCTCGGTGACCGTCAGGGAGACGATCCGGGTGGCCGGGTCGGCCATCTTCTCGATGACCGCCTCGGGGTCGTCCGGGGCGTAGAGGTACTCCACGATCGAGCCGATGACGCGGGGGGTCCACGTGCCGTCGGGTGCCTTGAGCACGAGCGTGTAGAGGCAGTCCTGCGACACCAGCGCGTCGCGCATCCTGAGGTCGAACGGCATGACGCCGACGCCGCAGATGCCGAAGTCGAGGCCAAGCCCGGAGTTCATCAGCTGGTCCAGGTACATCGCCTGGTGCGCGCGGTGGAAGCCGCCGACGCCGAAGTGGACGATGCCCGTCGTGACCTGGCTGCGGTCGTACGTGGGTCCGGGGACGTCGAGCGAGCCGACGGTCTTCGCATTCAGCGCGACCGGGGCGGACTGCTCCGGGCTCACTTGACCGCCCCGAGCGACAGGCCCTGCACGAGCTTGTCCTGGGCGGCGAAGCCGGCGATCAGGACGGGCAGCGACACGGCGGTGGCGGCCGCGCAGACCTTGGCCAGGAACAGGCCCTGCGAGGTGACGAAGCTGGTCAGGAAGACCGGGGCCGTCTGGGCCACGATGCTGGTCAGGGTGTTGGCCAGCAGCAGCTCGTTCCAGCTGAAGATGAAGCAGATCAGCGCGGTGGCCGCGATCCCGGGGGAGATGATCGGGACGATGATGCTGCGCAGTGTGCGGATGAGCCCGGCGCCGTCGATGGAGGCCGCCTCGAACAGCTCGACCGGGATGTCGGCCAGGAACGAGCGGAGCATCCACACCGCGATCGGCAGGTTCATCGCCGTGTAGAGGATGACGATGAAGTTGATGTTGTCGAGCACGCCGATCGTCTTGGCGATGATGTAGAGCGGCAGCAGGCCGGCGACCGCGGGCAGGAACTTGGTCGACAGGAAGAAGAACATGACGTCGGTCCACTTCTCGACCGGCTTCACCGACAGCGCGTACGCGGCCGGGATGGCGAGCAGGATGACCACGATCGTCGAGACGATCGAGGCGGTCGCGGAGTTGATCAGCGGCGGCCAGGGGCTGGCACCCGAGGACGCGCCGAAGAACTCGCGGTAGCCGTCGAGGGTGAGCGGGGCGAAGAAGCTCGGCGGGTTCGTCGCCGCGTCGAACTCCGAGTGCAGGCTGGTCAGCAGCATGTAGAAGACCGGGAACACGAAGATGATCCCGATGACCCAGGCGAGCAGGCCGAGGAAGATGCCGCCCTTGCTGCCGCGGCGGTTGTTGCGGACGCGGGCGTTCGACGCACGCTTCTCGGCGGCCGTCTTCGACGGGTTGGCGGCCAATGCGGTCGTCATGTCAGTTCCCTTCCTCGAACAGGCTGGACACGGTGCGCAGGGCGAAGGTCGCGATGATGATCGTGCCGATCACGACGATCACGCCCTGGGCCGAGGCCAGGCCGTAGTCCTGGGCGTTGTAGAGCGTCTGGTAGATCGTGTACGGCAGGTTCGCGGTGCCGTACGCACCGGCGGTCAGGGTGAAGACCGAGTCGAACTGCTGGATGATGTAGATCGTGCCGAGCAGGCCGGCCAGCTCGAGGTAGCGGCGCATGTGCGGCATGGTCATGTTCGCGAAGGTCTGCCAGGCGTTCGCCCCGTCGACCTGCGCGGCCTCCATGACGTCGCCGGGCCGGGACTGCAGCCCGGCCAGCAGGATCAGGGTCATGAACGGGGTCCACTGCCAGATCAGCTCGCCCATGATCGCGAGGCGGGGGAAGTCGGTGATCCAGTCCGGCTGCGGGGCGCTCGCGCCGAAGACCTGGGTGAGCAGACCGTTGAAGAGGCCGTACTCCGGGTTGTACATCGCGTGCTTCCACAGCAGGGCCGCGGCCACCGGGACCACCAGGAACGGCGCGATCATCATCGTGCGCACGGCGCCGCGGCCGATGAAGTTCCGGTTGAGGAGCAGCGCGATCCCGAGGCCGAAGGCGAGCGAGACCAGCACGACCGTGACGGTCAGCAGGATGGTGAAGAAGACGCTCTGGCGCAGGCCCGCGTCGGTGAAGACGGTGACGAAGTTCTGCAGCGTGCCGAACTTGATCTCGTCGGGGTAGTTCGCGTTCCAGTTGGTGAACGACACCAGGATCGTCGCCACGAACGGCAGCTGCGTCATGATCACGATGAACGCGAGGGCCGGCAGCAGCGGCACGCGCCGCGCCCAGCCCTTCTTGTCGCCCCAGCGCTCGCCGAAGCTGCGCTCGGGGACCTTGGTCTTCTTCGGGGCCGGCGCCGTCTGGTCGGGCGGTGTGGCGGTGGCGGTGGCCATGCGCTGCTCCTCGCGTGTGCTTCAGGGTCTGAGGTGTCCGGTGACCCGTCCCCGGCGCGGGGCCGGGGACGTCCGGAAGTGGGTCGAGGCCGGGCCGCACCCCGCTGGTCGAGACCAGCGGAGGTGCGACCCGACCTCGGAGAGGGCTACTTGCCCTTGTACTTGTCGCCCGCGGCCTGCGCGAGCTTCTGGCCGTTGTCGAGCGCCTCGTCCACGGTCGTCTTGCCCGCGATCACGCCGGAGATGTCCTGGCTGATCTTGGTGGCGAAGTCGGTGAACTCGGGGATGTCGACGAACTGGATGCCGACCGTGGGCCGCGGCTGGACGCCGGGGTTCGTCGGGTCGGCGGACTCGATCGCCGTCTTGGTCGGCTCGGCGAAGGCACCGGCCGCCTTGATGTAGTCGGCGTTGGCGTAGGTCGACTCACGCTTGCCCGCGGGCACCGTGGCCCAGCCGTCCTGCTGGCCCACGAGGTTCTCGTAGTCCTTGCCCGACGCCCAGGAGATGAACTTCCAGGCGTTGTCGGCCTTGGTGCTCTTCTTCTCGATCATCCACGACCAGGCGTACAGCCAGCCGGAGGCCTTGGTCTCCTTGACCGGGGCCTGGACGTAGCCCATCTTGCCCTTGACCGGGGAGTCCGGCGCCTCGAGCGAGCCGGCGGCGGAGGTGGCGTCGTACCACATCGCCGTCTTGCTCTGCGTGGTCGCCGTCAGGCACTCGGCGAAGCCGGCCTGCGCCGCACCCGCCTCGCCGTGGGCCTTCACGAGGTCGGTGTAGAAGGTCGTCGCGTCCTTGAACGGCTGCGCGTTGACCTGGGCGTTCCAGTCCTTGTCGAACCAGGTGCCGCCGAAGGTGTTGACCACGGTGGTCAGCGGGGCGAAGACCTCGCCCCAGCCGGGCAGGCCGCGCAGGCAGATGCCCTTCATGCCGGACTCGGCGCCGTCCATCTTGGCCGCGGCGGCCGCGACCTCGTCCCAGGTCGGGGTCTCGTTGAACTTGACGCCGACCTTCTCCGCGATGTCCTTGCGGTACATCAGGAAGGACGACTCGCCGTAGAACGGCTCGCCGTAGAGCTTGCCGTCCGGACCCGTCAGCGACTTCGTCATCGACGGGAAGATGTCGGCCTGGTCGAACGTGGTGTCGGCCTTGTAGGCGGGGATGTCGTCGAGCGGCGTCAGCCAGCCGTTCTTGGAGTAGATCGGCACCTCGAAGTTCGACAGCGTCGCGACGTCGAACTGGCCGGACTGGTTGGCGAACTCCTGCGCGGCCTGGTTGCGCATGTCGTTCTCGGGCTTGACGGTGAAGTTCACCGTGATCCCGGACTGCTTGGTGAACTCGCCGATGTGCTTCTGCAGCGCGAGCATCTGGGGGTTGTTGACCATGAGGACGTTGATGGAGTTGTCGCTCGCTCCACCGCCACCCCCTCCGACTCCACCGGCACCGCCGGCGCCGCTGCACGCGGCGGTCGCGGCGAGCACGGTGGACAGGCCCACGGCGGCGACCAGCTTGGACGTCAAGCGCATCTGGGAACTCTTTCTCTGGAACAACGGACGGAGATCCCGCCCGGAGGCCGGTCCGAGGGACCGGCTCCGACGCGGAGCGACAGCCCGCGCGCCTCAGAGCCCGGGCCCGCCCGCGTCCGTCCAGGCCGGTCCGCCCGGGTCCCGGCGCCTCGCGCCCGACCCGTCGTCCCGTCCCGATCTCACGCTGATCAGTACACGTCGCTCCGCAGGCCGTCACCGGCTGCCCTTGCTGGGTCTAGGTATATCCGACCGGACCGGCTGTGACCAGACCGTTGCGCGTGTTGCCCGAGTCTTTGTTATCGGATCGGTACCGGGGCTAATTCGGGCGGGTCGCGTGCCCACCTGGTTGGAATCGGGGACCGACCGACCCGGAAACTAGGATGACGCCCATGTCTGACATCCCGGTGGGCTCACCGCCGGCTCCTCCCGGCCGCCACGCGGCTCCCGGCGGCTGGTACCCCGATCCGCTCGACCTCGCCCGCGAGCGCTACTGGGACGGCTGGCAGTGGTCGCGGAACACGCGCGACTCCGAGGTCCCCCCGGCCTACCGGCAGGCGCCCGGTGCGCCCGCCGCACCGCCCGGACCGTACGGGGGGCAGACCACGCCGTACGGCAGCCAGCCCGATCCGTACGGGAGCCAGCCCACGCCGTACGGGAGCCAGCCCACGCCGTACGGGGGACAGCCGGCGTACTACGGGGGCGCGCAGCAGCCCGCCTCCCGGCAGGCGGCCCGGACCGCGGACGGCGTGCCCCTGGCCGGCTGGTGGTGGCGTGCGCTCGCCGGGCTGATCGACGCCGCGCTCGTCGGGACGGTGTCCGGGCTGCTCACGCTGCCCTTCTACCGCGACCTGCTCGGTGCCGTTCGCACGTTCTGGAACGCCGCGCTGGCCGCCGCGCAGGCGGGTGCGCCCCCGCCGGCGACGCCGAACTTCGCCGCCATGATGACGGGCACGGACCAGCTGCTCGTGACGGCCGTGACCTTCGCGATCGGCATGGCCTACCACCTGCCGTTCCTGCGGACCCGCGGCGCGACGCTCGGGCTGCTGGCCTGCGGGCTGAAGGTGGTCCCGGTCGACGAGGGCCGGTCCACGGCCCGGCTGGGGTGGTCGACGGTGGTCGTCCGCGCTCTGCTCTGGGTGCTGCCCGGCGCGCTCAGCCTGCGCATCCTCACCGTCGCCGACGTCCTGCTGCCGCTGTGGCACCCGAAGCGTCAGACCCTGCACGACCTCGCCGCCCGCACCCAGGTGATCCGGACGCGCCAGGGCGGCTGAGCAGGTCGGCGGCCTCGCTGGAGAGCGCTCCCTGAGCCTGTCGAAGGGCCACGAAGTGGTCGGCGTGGCTCAGAGCAGGTCGGCGGCGGCGAGCCGGTCCAGCGTCGCCGCGACGTCGGCGTCGTCGACCCCGCGCAGGCGGCGGCGGATCCGGGCCTGGGTGGCGTCGTCCCACGCGGCGAGCGCGAGGCGCGAGCGGGTCTCGTCGGGCTGGGCGAGGAGCTGCTCGGCGTCCTCGGCCTCCGCGCCGTCGACGAGCGCCTCGACGGCCATCAGGACCGCGACCACGCCGTACGGGCCGAAGGTCTCGGCGCCGAGACCGGTCGCCTTGAAGGGCAGGTCGGCCTCGACGAGCACGGACATCTGCTCGGCCGCACCGCGGTGACCCGTCAGGTCGAGCCGGCCGTGCAGGCCCGCGGCCTCCACGACCTCGACCGCGTCGACCAGCCCGGCGCCGGCCGGGAGGCCGACCAGCACCTCTACGCCGTCCGGCAGCCCGGCCGCCGCCGCGACCACCCGGGCCGCGTTGCCGGCCAGGTCGTCGAGGTCGCGCAGCACCGTCTCCACCGCGACGAGCCGCAGCCCGTCCGCCCGGCGGGCGAGGGCGGCCACGCTGCCCGCGCCGCCGCTGGTCAGGACGTTGACCGCGACGTCGGGGTCGAGGCCGGCGAGCCGCTCGTCGCCCACGACCAGCGGGCCGACGGCCCAGCCGTCGCTGCGGTCGAGCAGGGCCCGGTAGGTCGCCGCGTCCACGGCGGTGCCGGTGGCGGGGGCGACGTGCAGCAGCGAGCGGAAGACGTCCATGCCCGGAACCCTACGGACGTCGGGCCGGGGGAGCCTGGTCCCGCCGCTTGCGGCGACGCTCGTAGACCCACAGGAACGGGCCCAGCACGGCCAGGGCGACGAGGAACGCCAGCACCCCCAGCACGAGGTCGTCGGTCCGCGACACCACGTACGCCCCCGCCGCCGCGCAGGGCAGCGCCAGGAGCCAGAGCCGGCCGTACTGGCCCAGCTCCGCGCGTCGCTTCGGGTCGATCTCCACGGGTCAGGTCCTCTCGGGGGTCACGGGGCTGAGGTTCACAGGTCCCTGGTCACCGGACGGGCACCCGTCCGGCGAACTCGGGCCGCGGCAGCCCGGCGGCGGCAGACGCCTCGACCGTACGTCGGGCCAGCCCGAGGGCCAGGGCGCTGGGCGGGGGGACGTCGAGCTCCCGGGCCAGGTCGAGCTGGTGCACGGCGAGCTCGACCGCCCAGGTGGCGCAGAGGTCGCCGGTGGTGAGCACCCCGGCCTGGAAGGCGAGCACCCCGTCGTCCAGCCGACCCACCGCCGACGACAGCGCGGCGGTCACCGTGCGCAGCGGCGCGACGGCTCCGGTCGGGGCCCGGGTGGCGGACGCGAGCCGGCGGATCGCCAGCAGCCCGGCGATCTCGTCGGCGCGGCCGACCGACGGCAGGCTGCCCCAGTAGGTCGCGGCGTCGAGGTCGGGCGCCCGGTCGGTCCGGCCCACCTCGAGCAGGGCGACGGCGACTTCCTCCAGCCCGAGCCGGACGTGGGTCACCACGTCGACGACCGACCAGCCCCAGCAGCCCGACGCCGCGAGGAGCGCGTGGTCGTCGAGCGGTTCCGCCGCGGCGAGGAAGCCGTCGAGTGCCTCGAGGAACGCGGCCCGGCCCTCCGCGTGGGCGACCCGCACGGCTCAGCCCTCGCGGGTGCCGACGCCCGCCGCTCGCCAGGCCGCGTACGTGTCCTCGACCCGCTCGGGCGCCACGGCGGCGACCAGGGCGGAGAGCACCGTGGGCGAGAAGCCCTCGCGGGCGGCGTCGAGCGCGGTCGCCCGGACGCAGAAGTCGGTGGCGATGCCGCAGACGTCGACGCGGTCGATGTCGTGCGCCCGCAGCCAGGCGGCGAGACCGGCACCGTCGGCGGCCCGTCCCTCGAAGCCGGAGTAGGCGGCGGTGTACTCGCCCTTGTCGAAGACGGCGTCGAAGTCACCGGTGGCGAGCGGGTCGGTGAACTCGACCCCGTCGGTGCCGACCACGCAGTGGGGCGGCCAGGTGTCGACGAAGTCGGGGTGGTCGGAGAAGTGCCCGGCGGGGTCGATGTGGTGGTCCCGGGTCGCGACGACGGCGTCGTAGCCGTGGTCCCCGGCCAGCAGCTCCTTGACCCCGGCGGCGACGGCCAGCCCGCCGGCCACGGCCAGCGACCCGCCCTCGCAGAAGTCGCGCTGCACGTCGACGACGACCAGCGCCGTACGGGTGCTGCCGGTCGGGGTGCTGCTGGTCGAGGTGGTGCTCCCGGTGCTCACGCGCGGTCCCCCTCCGGGGCGTAGGGGTTGACGACCGGGGCCGCGGCCCCGCTCCAGCGGGTCGGGATGACGGCCTCGCCCTTGGACAGCTTGCGGGCCTCGATCGGCAGCTCCGCCCGGGCGGCGGCGTGCCGCGCGCGGGCCGCGGCGAGCGGTTCCTCGCCGACGATCTCGCCGTCCACGACCAGGGGCACGAGCAGGGCCCGGTCGTTGCCGTCGTCGACCGGCGGCTCGCCCACCCCGATCTCCTCGGCCTCGGCGACCCCGTTCGCGTCGATGCGACGCAGCGCCCACTTGCGGCCGCCGACCGACACCTTGTCCTGGCTCTTCTTCGCCACGGCGACCAGCGGTGCGTCCGGGTCGTCGGAGTCGGCCCGGGCCACGAGCTTGTAGACGAAGCCGGAGGTCGGGTGGCCGCTGCCGGTGACCAGGGCCGTGCCCACGCCGTAGCTGTCGACCGGGGCGCCCGACAGCGAGGCGATCGCGTTCTCGTCGAGGTCGCTCGTCACCACGATGCGGGTGCTCGTCGCGCCGAGAGAGTCGAGCAGGCCCCGGACGCGGACCGCGAGCACCGACAGGTCGCCGGAGTCGAGCCGGACCGCGCCGAGCCGTCCGCCGGTGAGCTCGACACCGGTCCGGACGGCGTTCTCGACGTCGTAGGTGTCGACCAGCAGGGTCGTGCCCTCGCCGAGCGCCGCGAGCTGGGCGGTGAAGGCCTCCCGCTCGTCGCGGTGCAGCAGGGTGAAGGAGTGCGCGGCCGTCCCCGTGGTCGGCACCCCGTAGCGACGTCCGGCCTCGAGGTTGGACGTGGCGTCGAAGCCCGCCACGTACGCCGCCCGTGCCGCCGCCACGGCGGCCAGCTCGTGGGTGCGCCGCGACCCCATCTCGACGCAGGGGCGCCCGTCGGCGGCCAGCGTCATCCGCGAGGCGGCCGAGGCGATCGCGGAGTCGTGGTTGTAGATGCTGAGCAGCAGGGTCTCCAGCACGCAGCACTCCGCGAAGGTGCCCTCGACGACGAGCAGCGGCGAGCCGGGGAAGTAGATCTCGCCCTCGGGGTAGCCCCAGACCTGTCCGCGGAACGCGAAGCCGGCCAGCCACGTGGCCGTGCGGTCGTCGACGACGTCGTTCTCGGTGAGGAAGGTGAGCGACTCGTCGTCGAAGCGGAACTGCCGCAGCGCCCGGAGGGCCCGCCCGACGCCGGCCACGACGCCGTAGCGGCGACCGTCCGGCAGCCGCCGTCCGAAGAGCTCGAAGACCGAGTGGCGCTCCGCAGTCCCCGCCTGCAGGGCCGAGCGCAGCATCGTCAGCTCGTACTGGTCGGTGAGCAGCGCGGTCGTCGGCGCCTCGCGGGGGCCGAAGCGCGCGCGGCGCGCCTCGCCGTCCAGCGCGGCCGCCGGTCCGGCTGCGGGTCCGGGCGGGGTCGTGCTGGCTGCGCCGTCGGTCACGCGCGTCAGCGTACGAGGACGGCCTGACATCATGGGGACCGTGTCGGAGACCGGATCGCCCGCGGTGACGCCTGCCGGGGGCACGGCGGTCGCCGAGCGTCCGCTCGAGCAGGTCGTCCCCGACGTCCCCTGGGTGACGATCGTGTGGGACGACCCCGTCAACCTCATGTCGTACGTGGCGCACGTCTTCTCGACCTACTTCCACTACGCCAAGGCCAAGTCCGAGCGGCTGATGATGCAGGTGCACAACGAGGGCAAGGCCGTGGTGAGCAGCGGGAGCCGCGAGGCCATGGAGCGTGACGTCACCGCCATGCACGAGTACGGGTTGTGGGCGACGCTCGACAAGTCCGACGACTGAGCCGGTGACGCTGACATGAAGAAGTTCGTCCGCAGGCGCGGCGTCCTGACCACGGGTCTCAGCCCGTACGAGGTCGAGCTGCTCACCTCGCTGGTCCGCCAGGTCGTGGAGCTTGTGTCCGACGGCGAGCCCGAGGGCTTCGCCACCCCCGACCCGTCGGCCGACCCCTTCGAGGCGCTGACGGCCGGGCTCCAGGTCGACCCGGACGAGCCCGAGGTGTCGGACGACCCGGTGCTGCGCCGGATGTTCCCGAACGCCTACCCCCACGACGCCGACGCGTCGTCGGACTTCCGCCGCTTCACCGAGCGCGGGCTGCGGACGACGAAGGTCACCGACGCGGGCGTGGTGCTGGAGGACCTCGACGCCACCCGGGCGGGCAGCACCGACCTGCGGGTCGCGCCCGAGCACGTCGAGGCCTGGTTGCGCACCCTCACCACCGTCCGCATCGCGGTCGCGACGCGGCTCGGCGTCACCGACGCGGAGTCGGCCGAGCAGCTGGCCGACCTCGACGAGTCCGACCCCCGCAGCTACATGGTCAGCGTCTACGACTGGCTCGGCTTCGCCCAGGAGACGATGGTCGGCGCCCTGTGAGGCGAGCGGTGACGTGGCCTGTGACGTCCGGGGCGAGGCGCTGATGCTCCACGACGGCAACGGCTGGGTCGTGGACGCCCAGGGCCAGCGGCACTGGGGCCTCTTCGGCGCCGCCGGCCTGCTCGTCGTCGACCGGCGGGAGCCGGGCGCTCCGCTCGTCCTGCTGCAGCACCGGGCGGCCTGGACCGCCGACGGCGGGACCTGGGGCATCCCCGGCGGTGCCCGCGACAGCCACGAGGACGCGGTGGCCGCCGCGCTGCGCTAGGCCCACGAGGAGACCGGGCTGCCCGCCGACGCCGTCCGCCTGCTCGACGACCCGTACGTCGACGACCGCGGCGGCTGGAGCTACACCACGGTACTGAGCGAGCTCGTCGCCGACGTGACCCTCGTGGTCGAGCAGGAGTCGGAGGCCCTCGGCTGGGTGGCGGTCGACGAGGTCGACCGGCGCCTGCTGCACCGCGGCTTCGCCCGTGCGTGGCCGACGCTGAGGGCGCGGCTGGCGGATTCCGGGTAGGTGGCCCCGCAACCGGAACGGCCCGTGCCCGAGAATCACCGCTCATGGACTTCTCGCGTCGACGTTTCCTCGCCGGTTCCGCGGCGCTCACGGCGCCCCTGGCGCTCGCCGCCTGCGGCGGTTTCGCCCCCGCCGGCTCCCAGCCCAGCCAGCAGGCGGGCACGCTGAGCTTCACGACCTGGGGCACCGACGCCGAGCTCGCCGGGCTCCGGGACGTCATCGCCCGGTTCCAGCAGGCCAACGCCGGCACCACCATCAACCTCAACGCGGTGCCGTACGAGCAGATGTTCTCCAACATCGACGCGCAGATCCAGGCGGGCAACCCGCCGGACGTGTTCCGGGTGCCGTACTACACGTTCGGCAGCTACGCGGGCGCCGGCCAGCTGCTCGACCTCACGCCGCACCTGCCCGCCGGGTTCGCCGACCGCTTCACCCCGCAGGCCTGGGCCGCGGTGCAGAACGCGGGCAAGCCGTACGGCGTCCCGCACCACACCGACACCTCGGTGATCCTCTACAACAAGACGCTCCTCGACGCGGCGGGCGTCACGTCCGTGCCGACCGAGGTCGGCCAGGCCTGGACGTGGCCGCAGCTGCTGGACGTCGCCGGAAAGCTGCGCAGCTCGCTGCCGGGCTCGAAGTTCCCGATGGCCTACAACTGGCAGGGCAACGGGGTCACGCGCTGGCTGAGCCTGCTCTTCCAGGCTGACGGCCGGTTCCTGGGCGAGGACCTGAAGACCCCGGCCATCGACTCCGACGCGGGTCGCGCGGCGATCGACTTCAGCAAGCGCTTCTTCACCGACAAGCTGGTCCCGGCGAACGACTCGGTGAAGTCCACGACGTACGCGGCCGACACCTGGTACTCCCAGACCGCGGCGATGGTCTGGGGCGGCGCGTTCATGGTCCCGGACGCCGACAAGACGGCCGACTTCGAGTGGGGCACGACCTTCGCGCCGCGCAACGTCCGGGCGGGCAGCGACTTCGGCGGCAACGCGCTCGTGGCCACGGCGAAGGCGAAGGATCCTGCGCTCGCCGCGAAGTTCCTCGACTTCGTCACCGAGTCCGAATCGATGAAGAGCTTCTGCACCGCGGCGTCGCTGCTGCCGACCCGCGCGGACCTCGTCGAGAACGGCATCAGCTTCACCGTCCGTCCGGAGACGACCCCTGTCTTCCTCGGCCAGGCCGCGCAGGTGCGGGCGAGCGACTCCGGCCAGGTCGCCTCGCCGGTGATGAGCAAGATCATCACCGTGTTCAAGGACCAGCTCGAGCAGGCGTTCGTCGGCGGGCAGAGCACCGAGGCGACCATCGCCGGGCTGACCAAGGGCATCGCCGCGGCCACCGGCGCGCAGTGACCCAGGCCGCGAGCCGAGCAGCGGCTCGAGGAGGGACCCGAGCGCGCCCCCGCCACATCCGCGGCGAGGCGCGGGCGGCGTACGTGCTGCTCGCGCCCAACCTGCTGCTGCTCGGGCTCTTCGTGTTCGTGCCGCTCGTCGGCGCGTTCGTGATCAGCCTGCAGCGCACCGACGGCTTCGGGTCGGGGACGTTCGCCGGGCTCGACAACTACGCCCGGCTGCTGGGCGACGGGCTCTTCTGGCGCTCGTTGATCAACACGACGGCGTTCACGGTGCTCGTCACGCCGCTGTCGATGGCCCTCGGCCTCGGTGCGGCCGTGCTGCTCAACTCGGTGCTGCCGGCGCGGGGCGTGTTCCGGTCGGTGCTGATCCTGCCGATGGCGATCTCCGGGGTGGCGACCGCGCTGCTCGGCGTCCTGGTCTTCGACGAGAACAGCGGCGTGCTCGACAAGCTGCTGCAGTCGGTCGGGCTGCCCGCCGTGTCCTGGCAGTCGGGGAGCGGGGCCGCCTTCTCCTCGGTGGTCCTGGTGACGCTGTGGTGGCGGGTCGGCTTCAACATGCTGATCTACCTCGCTGGCCTGCAGGGGATCGGGCCCGACCTGTACGAGGCGGCCGTGCTCGACGGCGCGGGCCGCTGGCAGCAGTTCCGGCACCTGACCGTGCCGCTGCTCGGGGCGTCGACGTTCTTCCTGCTGATCTTGAACGTCATCTACTCGTTCCAGGTCTTCGACATCGTCTTCGTGCTCACCGGCGGCGGGCCGCGCAACGCCACGTCGGTCCTCGTGACGTACGCGTACGAGACCGGATTCGACACCCGCGACCAGGGCTACGCGGCGGCGATCGGGATGGTGCTGCTCGTGCTCGCGATGGCCTTCACGCTCGTGCAGTGGCGGACCAACCGCAGCCGCGACGAGGTGGGCGGATGACGCGCACGCGGCGGGGCCCGTACGTCGTCCGGCTCCTCGCGGCGGTCGTCGTCTCGCTGGTGGTGATCTTCCCGCTCTACTGGATGGTCGTCGTCGCGCTGTCGAGCCGGTCCGAGCTGCTGGGGTCGGCCGTCCGGCTCTGGCCGCGGGCGCTCACGACCGAGAACTTCGCCCGCGTGCTCTCGGCCTTCCCGGTCGCGACGTGGTTCGGCAACTCCGTCGCCATCGCGCTGACCACGGCGATCATCACCGTGGTGGTGAACCTGCTGGGCGGCTACGCGTTCGCGCAGCTGCGGTTCCGCGGGTCCAACGCGCTGTTCCTCACGGCGCTCGCGACGCTGACCCTGCCGGTGCAGGTGATCATGGTCGCGCTGTTCCGGCTGGTCACGGTGCTGGGCTTGTACGGCAGCTACTGGGCCGTGATCCTGCCGACCGCGGCGTCGGCGTTCGGGCTGTTCCTGGCGCGGCAGTTCATCCTCGCCATCCCGCGCGACCTGATCGAGGCCGCCCGGATCGACGGGGCGGGCTACTTCCGCGTGTTCACCCGGATCGTCCTGCCGATGTCCAAGCCGCTCGTCGCGGTGCTGTTCTTCATGAGCCTGCTGAGCACCTGGAACGACTTCGCCTGGCCGCTCGTGGCGCTGCAGGACAACCGGCTCTTCACCCTGCCGATCGGCCTGCTCTACCTGCAGGGGCAGTTCGGGCCGGACTACGGGGCGACGATGGCGTTCGCGCTGATCAACGTCACGCCGATGGTCGTGCTGTTCCTGGTTTTCCAGCGCTACTTCGTCCAGGGGTTCGCGAGGAGCGGCCTCCGCTGACGTCAGGCCCGGCCGGCACACCCTGCTTCTGCCGGCACACCGTCCTCAGGTCGGCACACCCTGCAGGGTGTGCCGAGGAGAGCAGGGTGTGCCCGGAGGAGCAAGGTGTGCCGCGGACTTAGGTGCTGACGGCGGCCTCCGGCGTGATGACGTCACGCGCGCCGGTCCGCTCGGCGCCTACCCCGGCGACGATGACGAAGGCGATCCCCACCACGGCCAGCGGCCGGGGGACCTGGTCGAGCAGGACGAGGCCGACGAGGAGCGCGAAGGCCGGTTCGAGGCACATCAGGGTGCCGAACGCCGCGGTGCTGAGGCGCCTCAGCGCGAGCATCTCCAGGCTGAAGGGCACGACCGGCAGCAGGACCGCCAGGCCGAGGCCGGCCAGCAGCAGCTCGGGCGTCATCCGACCGAACACCGAGGGGCCGACGGTCACCGTCGCCACGAGGGCGGCCACCGGCATCGAGACCGAGAGGCCGGCCAGCCCCTGCACCTGGTCGCCGACCCGCTGGGTGAGGAGGATGTACGCGGCCCAGCAGCACGCCGCCGCGAGGGCGAAGCCCACGCCGACCGGGTCCGCAGTCCCGGCCCAGGGCTCGGTCAGCAGGAGCACGCCGACGGCGGCGAACAGCGGCCAGACGAACCGACCCGTCCCGCGTCCGCGCGCGACCGCCACGCCGAGGGGCCCCAGGAACTCGAGGGCGCTCGCGGTGCCCAGCGGGAGCCGGGCGACGGCGGCCATGAAGAGCAGGGTGACGGACGCGGTCGCGACCCCGAGGAGGACCGTCGCGCCCAGGGCGGAACGGCTGAGCCGCAGCCGCCAGGGCCGGCCGATCACCAGGAACAGGGCCCCCGCCCAGACCAGCCGGAGCCACGCCGCACCCTCGGCACCAACCCGGTCGATCAGGGTCACCGACACCGCGAGACCGACCTGGACGCAGAGCATGGAGGTGGTCGCCATCGCCGCCCCGGAACGTGTCCGGCCGGCGACGGCGTACGAGGTGGTGGTGCTCACGACCCCAGTCAAGACGGGGGGCACCCTTCGCGTCCACGTGGTTGAGCCGGACCCACCGTTCACGTTCCATGAACAATGGCCGCATGGACCTGCGGCGACTCCGACTCCTGTTCGAGCTGTCGCGGCTCGGCTCCATGCGGGCCGTGGCCGAGACCCACGGGCTGACGACGTCGACGGTCTCGCAGCAGGTGGCCGCCCTGGCCCGGGAGGTCGGCGCACCGCTCGTGGAGCCGGACGGGCGCCGCGTACGCCTCACCCCGGCCGGCCTGCGCCTGGCCGACCACGCCGTGACCATCCTGGCCGCAGTCGACACGGCCCGGGCCGACCTCGACCCGGAGGCGGAGCCGTCCGGCACGCTGCGGGTCGGCGGGTTCGCGACCGCCGTCCGGAGCCGCCTGCTGCCGGTCATGGCCGAGCTGGAGGCGAGCCACCCGCAGGTGCGGGTCCTCGTCCGGGAGCACGAGCCGCTCGAGGCGCTCGGGCTGCTGGCCGAGGACGACCTGGACCTCGCGCTGACCTACGACTACAACCTGGCCCCGGCGCCGCTGCCGAGCACGATGAGGGCGGTCCCGCTCTGGACGACGGCGTGGGGGCTGGCCGTGCCGGCCGACGCCAGCGGTGCAGACCCCGACTCACCCGTCCGCGACCTGAGGCGGTGGTCCGGGCACGACTGGATCGTCAACTCGCGCAACACCGCCGACGAACGGGCGGTGGGCACGCTCGGTGCGCTGGCCGGCTTCACCCCGCGGATCACCCACCGCATCGACAGCCTCGACCTGGTCGAGGACCTGATCGTCGCGGGGCGGGGGATCGGGCTGTTGCCGTCCGGGCGCCCTTCGGCGCCCGGGACCCGCCTACTCGCGCTGGACGACCCGCCCGTGACGATGACCGCCTACGCGGTCACCCGGCTCGGGCGCGAGCAGTGGGCGCCGCTGCGCCTGCTGCTCGACCGCCTGGCGGTCAGTGCCGCTCGATGACCAGGAACTCGCCGGTGTCGACGGTCCCGTCGGGACGCTTCTTGGCCACCAGCCCGAAGGGGGCCGCGTCGCCCGTGCTGTCCGAGATCCCGAAGTCGCTGTCGTTGGAGACGATGATCTTGCGACCGCCGTCGAGCACGGCCACGCCCTCGATCTTGTCGTGGTCGAAGAACGTCCCGCCCGGTGCGGTGGCGGCGGTGAGCGCCCCGAGGTCCAGGTAGAGCTTCTTGGACACCGGCGTCACGCCGGCGGCGGTCAGCGCGGTCGTCGTCGCCGCGACGTCGCCGGTGCCCGCGACCGCCTCGAGGCTTTTCCCGCCGAGGCGGACGCCGGTCGTCGCGTCGTACGCGCCGGCGGTGGTGCGCGGGCCGACGTCGGTCGCCGGCGCGAGGTCGACCTCGTAGAGCTTCTTGACCGCCCCGGGACCGAACTCACCGTCGCGCTCGTCCACGACGAAGCGGGTCGCCGAGAGCGCGCCGATCTCGCTCACGGCGGTGCCGAGCTCCTTGGGGTTGTCGAGGACGTACGCGTACTCGTGCGTCTTCTTGGTCTTGAGGTCCACCGTGACGATGCGCGTGACCGCGACCGACTTCGGCTTGCCCGCGTCGGCCTGGGTGAGGGCGGACTGCATAATGCCGACCAGCGTCTTCCCGTCCGGGGTGATGGTCAGCCCCTCCATGCCGCGGTTCGGCGTCCGCAGCGCCAGCTCGCGCGGCAGGGTGCCGTCGAAGGGCGACAGCCGCGCGATCGCGCGTCCCTTCTTCGAGAAGTGGGTGATGAACGGCCCGTACTCGTCCGACACCCAGAACGTGCCGTCCTTCAGCGCGACGAGGCCCTCGGAGTCGTACCCGTACCTCGAGGGCGGCAGGACCTTCCCGTCCAGGTCGGTGATCGTCTCGCCGGTCGAGGCCTGCGGGTCGACCTGGCCGTTGTACGGGGTGCCGTCCTTCGCGCGGAGCTTGATCGTCTTGGTCAGCCTCGCTTTGCCGTCCTTCAGCGTGAACCGGCCGATGGCCGGTGTGAAGTCCGGGAACGGCTCGATCTTGCTGTCGTTCGGGCCGTCGACGTTCGGGCCACGGTCGGTCAGGCCGTACACCTGGTTCTTGTGCCCGGGCACGGGGGCGACGGCCGAGCCGAAGCCGTCGCCGCTGACCCGCACTCCGCCGGCGGTGCCGATGGGCGAGACCTTCTCGGTGTAGACGCGCAGCGAGATCGAGGTCTGCTTCGCGGGGTCGAAGGGGTGCGCGGCCTGGGCCGGGGCGGCGGTCGCGGCACCGGCCAGCGTGAGGCCGCCGACCAGGAGGGCGCGGGTGCCGAGGACGAGGGTTCGACGAGGAGTCACGAGCCGGGAACCTAGGCCTCCTCGGTGAACGTGGGGTGGCCCGCAGGTGACGTCCGGGGAGGCCCGGACCCCGTACGGTCAGCCGCCGGTGGCCTCCAGCGCGGCCAGCAGCGCCCGTTCCTCGTCGGCGGTCAGCCCGGCCCGTCGGACGCGGTCCGGCGGTCGCGTCCGCTCCCACGCGAGGGTGTCGGCCAGCGTCTCCGTCAGCGGCCGCGTCACCAGCCCCGCGGCGCGGGCCCGGGCGCCGTCGCGGGCGTTGAACCCGCGCCAGTCGGGGTCGGCGAGCCACAGCGGCAGCGACCGTGGCCCCATCCACGGCTCGACCCCCTGCTCCAGCAGCCAGGCCGGCGACGCCGCCCGGACCGGGCCGGTGTGCCCGGCCACCCGCCGCGCGACGTCCAGGTGCTCGGCCAGACCCAGGCTGGGCCCGACCACGTCGTACGTCCCGGTGAGCCGCCGAGCGCCCGCGTCGAGCAGCCACGCAGCGAGGTCGCGGACGTCGACGACCGACGTGGGCAGGTCCGGCTCGTCCGGCACCAGCACCGACCCGTCGCTGCCGGACGGGTCCGCGAACCGCGCCGGCCAGTACCCCGTGCGGTCGAACTCGTCGCCCGGACCGCCGATCAGCCCGACCCGCGCCACCAGCGCACGGTCCGTACCGAGGGCGTCGAGCACGAGACGTTCGCACGCGACCTTGGCCTCGCCGTAGACGGTCATGTCCGTCATGACGTCCCCCGCGAGCGGCGGCAGCAGCGTCGCCGACTCGTCCGCGCCGACCGTGCGGTGGTCGGCGTAGACGTTCCCGGACGACACGAACACCCAGTGCGCCGCGCGCCCGGCGAGCGCCCCGACCGCCCCGCGCACGTGCCCCGGCTGGCGCGCGACGTCGACGACGAGGTCCCAGGACGTGCATGCGACGGCCTCGTACGCGGCGGGCGAGGTCCGGTCGGCCTCGACCCATGTGGCGCCCGAAGGCGGAGAGCCGGAGGTGCCCCGGGCGAGGCACGTCACCGCGTTCCCGCCCGCCAGAGCCCGCCGGACCACCTCACGGCTCAACCACGCCGTCCCGCCCAGCACCAGGATCCGCACGCTTCGACTGAACCCCACCCGCGGCGCCCGTGGCCAGCGCCTTCACGCAGGGCGGAACCGGTTCCATCACGATCACCGCCCGGGCTGGCGCCGTCTGGACCGGAGGACGACGATCGAGACGTGACCAAACGGCGCGGGCGGGTGCTGGTGGTGGTGCTCGCGGCCGTCGTCCTGGCCGCCGCGTCCGTCGCCTTCTGGCTCACGCACCGCGAGGTCCCGGTCGTCGTCGACGCGGCCTGCCCAGCTCTGGTGAGGGGGACGACCAACGCGGCGGAGGACTTCGCCGACGTCGTGACCTGGGCGGGCCGCACGTACGTCGAGGTGGACGACGGACCCGACTGGGTCCTGGGGGACGCGACCGGAACGGTCACCTGCTCGATCGGGGAGATGGACAACCCGAACGGCTGGCGGGTCGCGCCAGGGGCGTGGCCGGACGGGACGGCGACACGGTTGCCGCGGGGGACCGTGCTGCGGACGACCGGCGACCGCGCGCTCGTGGCCGAGGAGCCGGGTGGGCCGACCCTCTACTGCCAGGCGGACGGCGTGCTCGAGCCGAGGTGCTGACTCAGCCCGCGTACCACTGCCCGTGGAACCCCAGCGGTGCCGCGTGCGGGAGCTTGGCCCGGGCGACCTCGCGGAACGTGGCCGCGTCGAGGACGAGCAGGAACGACGTACGCGTCCGGGAGTCGAGGACGAGGGAGAGCACGACGCCCGCGTCCTCCTCGTGCCCGGACGGGTCGGCGACGAGGACCGGCTCGCCCGGCCAGCAGCCCGGCTGCGCCCACGTCCGGCTGCTGCCGTCCTCGACGTCGACCTTGACCAGCCGGTCCGAGAACGAGGTCGTCAGGCTCCCCGGCGTCCCGACGCCGAAGACGTAGCGGTAGGGCCGGCCGAGCCGGGACTCGTAGGCGATCCGCGGGAACTCGAGCGGCGTCGTGCTCAGCAGCCGGTAGGTCACCGGCCCGCCGTCGAGCGGCACGCGGTAGCGGCGCAGCTCCCCGGCCGGCGTGCGCGGACCGGGACCGCGCAGGGCGTCGAGGTCGAACTGGTGCATCGCCTGCTCGCCGGGCGTCGACGGCAGGTCGACGAGCAGCGCCCCGTCGTCCTCGAACGCGTTGACCTGGTGGTAGCAGAAGAAGGCCGGGGCGACGCTGCGGCACACGACCGCGCCGCTGGCCCGCTCGACCACGGTGAAGCGCGTGCCGAGCGACGGGCGCCAGTCGAAGCTGTCGACGAGGGAGCGCCCGGCCAGGAGCGAGAGCGCGTTCGCGACGAGCGGGTACTCCACGAGCACGACGAACCTCGGCGTCAGCGCGAACGAGTGCATGTACGCCGGCCGCCCCGCCGGCACGCTCGCCACCAGCCGGCGCTCCAGGCTGTCGTCGGCGAGCTCGTACACGTGGTAGGTGCTGCGGCGCCCGTACTCGATCGTGAAGCCGGTCAGCGCTCCGCGCCCCGCCCCGCCGCGGTCCGCCTCGTGGTGCGGGTGGGCGCAGGCCCAGTCGCCCGGCAGGTCGTCGGCGTAACCGATCGGGTCGAGCGTCTCGAGCGTGAGCGGGTCGTACGGGATCGCGTCCGGCGTCTCGGTGACCGCGACGTGCCGACCACCGATCCGCAGCACGTTCACGACGGCGTTCGTCCCGGTCTCGGGCGGCCGCCCCAAGCGGCGGACCCGCTCGGCCCACGACCGGGTGGGGACCGTGCCCACCTCGGCGTACGCGTACGCCCCCGTCTCGGAGGCTGCGCGCCACGCCGGGCTCCGGACGTAGCGGTTCGCGTAGCTGACGCGACCCTCCCGGACGTGGAACCGCTGGAGCATCGCCAGGCCGTCGAACCAGTGGTGCGCCTGCTCGCCGCGTCCGCCCGGCTGGGCACTGAACCGGCCCGGGCCGTTGCGGACGAGGGTGCCCCGCAGCCAGGCCGGGAGCGTTCCGCGGACCTCCAGGTCGACGTCCGCCACCTCGGTGTCGAGCCCCGCCAGGCCGAACCGGAAGTCGTCCATCGACCGAGCCTAGTCAGGCTGCCTCGTGGGGGTCAGGGCTCCGTCAGGTGGTCGAAGTCGCCGCGGACCCAGCCGATGTAGCGCTCCGCGGAACGTTCCACCCAGGTGTGCGCGTCGGCCAGGACCCGCCCGCCGAAGTTGTCGTGGAGCCGGTCGAAGTCGAGCGCGAGGACGCGGTCGGCGACCCGGCCCACCACGGCGGCGGACAGCGGAAGCTGGTTGGGAAAGCTGCGCATGAACGAGACCCAGTGCTCGTCGGGTGTCCCGGCGACCGTGTCGCCGGTCAGGAGCACGTTGCACCCGTCCGCGCCGACGAGGTGCGCGACGGCGCTGCCCGGGAAGTGCCCGCCGATCCGGTGCAGGGTGACGCCCGGCAGCACCTCGACCGACTCGCCCCAGCCCTGGATGCACGGGTCCTCCCGCTGGACCCACGACCGGTCCGCGTCCTGCACCAGCACGGGCGCGTCGAAGCGCCGGCCCCACTCGACCTGCGCCCCGAACATGTGCGGGTGGCTCGACGCGACCGCCGCGACCCCGCCGAGCTCCCGGACGGCCGCCTCGAGGGCGTCGTCGACGTAGCCCGTCGGGTCCCACAGCAGGTTCCCGGCGGGCGTCCGGACGAGGAGCGACCGCTGCCCGATCCCGACGCCGGGGGAGACCGTGATCCCGTGCAGACCCGGCTCGACCTCGGCGACCGACCCGCGATGGCCCTCCGCCACCAGCTCGACCATCGACGTCCAGCGCTGGCCGTCCGGACGGACGTACTGCCGGTCGTCGCTGCAGACGGCGCAGGACCCGGGTGGGGCGACGGTGTCGGGCTGCTCGACGGCACAGGTCCGGCAGATCCAGACGGTCATGCTCGGGAGTCTGCCCCCGGCGCGGTCAGCCCGCCAGGGGCTGGGCGGGACGCGCTCCGGCGGGGTACGCGAGCTCCGCGTACGCGGCGTCGAGCGCCACCCCGGCGGCCCCGAGGCCCTCGATCCGGCTGACCACGTCGAGCAGCCGGGGGGAGCGCCACTCGTACGCGAGGAGGTCCATGCTCATCGCGACCACCAGCGCGTGGCTGTGGAGGGCGACGTCGAGGACGTTCCGGAGGCGTTCGTCGTCCGGGTCGACGCAGCGTTCCGGCAGCTCCTCGCGCAGCGCGAAGAACCGGCGGACGAGCGGGCCGCCCAGCGGGGCGATGGTGCCGAGATGGCCGTGCGTGCGCACGGCGACCAGCACCGCCTCGGCCCGGTCCTGCAGGATCACCGCCTCGGCGGCCACCCGGCGCAGCCGGGCCCGCTCGTCGACCGACGGCGCGGAGGGCGGCAGGTCCACGAGGACCGCCGGCCGGGCGCGCAGCCACCGGGGTGCCCAGGCCACGACCTCAGCCTAGGTCTGGCGACCACCCCGGCGGAGGGAGCCGCGAGATAGCGTTCAGGGCATGCCTGCCGAGCCTGTCGAGCCGACCCGGGACCGACCGCTGCGGCGGCTCGGCTTCCTCACCATCGGGCTCTTCGACGCCGCCGACCCCGGCCCCGGCCACACGGTGACGCTGGAGATGATCGAGCTCGGCGAGCGGCTCGGGTTCGACAGCGCGTGGCTGCGCGACCGGCACCTGCAGCACGGGATCTCCTCGCCCGTCGCCGTGCTCGCCGCCGCTTCCCAGCGCACCTCCCGGATCGACCTGGGCACAGCCGTCATCCCGTTGGCCTGGGAGAACCCGCTCCGCCTCGCCGAGGACCTCGCGACCGTCGACGTGCTGTCCGGCGGGCGGCTCAACCCGGGCGTCAGCGTCGGCCCGCCGATGGCGTGGGACGACGTCCGCGACTCCCTCTACCCGGACACGGCCGACGTCGAGGACTTCGGCTACGGCCGCGTCGAGCGGCTGCTGGCCTTCGTGTCGGGGGCGCAGGCGAGCACGTTCTCGGGGACGCGGGGCATCGAGGTGTTCTCCGACCGGGTGCAGCCGCAGTTGGCCGGGCTGCGCGAGCGCCTCTGGTACGGCGGCGCCAGCCTGCGCTCGGCCACCTGGGCGGGCGAGCACGCGATGAACCTGCTGACCAGCAGCGTGCTCAAGTGGGAGGGCGGGGAGGACGAGCCGGAGGGCGGCTACGACTTCGCCGCGCTCCAGCTCGCGCAGATCCGGGCCTTCCGCGCGGCCCACCCCGCGGGGGACGACGCCCGGGTCTCCCAGGGCCTCGTGGTCCTGCCCACGGACTCGGCGACCCCCGCGCAGCGCGAGAAGTACGAGGCGTACGCGGCCTCGCGGCTCGAGCGGACCCGGACGCCGCAGGGCCCGGCGAAGATGCTCTTCGCCCCCGACCTGGTGGGGACGTCGGAGGAGCTCGCGACCCAGCTCCGGGCCGACGTCGCGTTCCGCGAGGTGGACGAGGTCGCGTTCGCGCTGCCGTTCACCTTCGAGCCCGAGGACTACGTCCAGATCCTCACCGACATGGCCACGCATCTGGGACCGCTGCTCGGCTGGCGCCCCGCCGCCTAGATTTGGTCCCGTGCTGCGCATCGGTCAGGCCCTCGTGGACGGGATGGTCGCCCACGCCCGTGCCGACCACCCCGACGAGGCGTGCGGGGTGATCGGGGGACCCGAGGGCTCCGACACCCCGGTCCGGCTGATCCCGATGATCAACGCGGACCGCTCGCCGACCTTCTTCCGCTTCGACCCGAGCGAGCAGCTCGCGGTGGCGAAGCAGATGTGGGACGACGACGAGGAGATCGTCGTCGTCTACCACTCGCACACCGCGACCGAGGCCTACCCGTCGCGGACCGACGTCGCGTACGCGGCCGAGCCGCAGGCGCACTACGTCCTGGTCTCGACCGCCGAGTCGGGGAGGGAGCCCGGGCCCGTGTCGGTCCGGTCGTTCCGGATCCTCGACGGCGTGGTCACCGAGGAGGAGATCGAGCTCGTCGCCGACGTCGCGGACGTGCTCGACCCGGAATAGCCCCCCGGGGCGGGGCGTTCGACTCGGGGATCTGATCGGCAAGCAGAAGCAAGTAGAAAAGGGTGCGTGCGATGGCGGTAGAGGTGCGGATCCCGACGATCCTGCGGAACTACACGGGCGGCGAGAAGGCCGTCTCCGGGCAGGGGACCACCCTCGCGGAGGTCATCGACGACGTCGAGGGCCGCCACCCCGGGCTCAAGAGCCGCATCGTGGACGCGGGTGACACCTCGACCAGCCTGCGTCGCTTCGTGAACGTCTACGTCAACGACGAGGACGTCCGCTTCAGCGGCGGGCTCAGCTCGCCGGTCGCCGACGGCGACGTCGTCGTCGTCCTCCCCGCCGTCGCCGGGGGCTCGCGCTGACGCGCTACGCCTCCCTCGAGGACTCCGTCGGGAACACCCCGCTCGTCGGGCTGCCCTCGCTCTCGCCGAGCGAGGACGTCCGGCTCTGGGCCAAGCTCGAGGACCGCAACCCCACCGGGTCGATCAAGGACCGTGCGGCGCTGGCGATGATCCGCGCGGCCGAGGCCGACGGCCGCCTGCGTCCCGGGGCGACGATCCTCGAGCCGACCAGCGGGAACACCGGGATCTCGCTGGCCATGGCGGCCAAGGTCCGCGGCTACCGGATGGTCTGCGTGATGCCGGAGAACACGTCCGTCGAGCGCAAGCAGATCCTGGCGATGTGGGGCGCGGAGATCGTGTCCTCCCCGGCCGCCGGCGGCTCGAACGAGGCGGTCCGCGTGGCCAAGGAGGTCGCCGCGGACCACTCGGACTGGGTGATGCTCTACCAGTACGGCAACCCCGCGAACGCCGAGGCGCACTACCGCACCACCGGCCCCGAGATCCTCGCCGACCTGCCGACCGTGACGCACGTCGTCGCCGGTCTCGGCACGACCGGCACGCTGATGGGTATCGGCCGGTTCTTCCGCGAGCAGAAGCCGGGCGTGCAGATCATCGCCGCCGAGCCCCGCTACGGCGAGCTCGTCTACGGCCTGCGCAACCTCGACGAGGGCTTCGTGCCCGAGCTGTACGACGCGACGATGATCGACCGCCGCTTCTCTGTGGGCGCCCGCGACTCCGTACGCCGCGTCCGCGAGCTGCTGGAGCGCGAGGGCATCTTCGCCGGCCTCTCCACCGGGGCGATCGTGCACGCTGCACTCGCTCAGGCCGCCGCGGCGGTCAAGGCGGGGCAGAGCGCGGACATCGCGCTGATCATCTGCGACGCGGGCTGGAAGTACCTCTCGACCGGCGCGTACAACACCGACCTCGACTCGACCGAGGACTACCTGGACACCCAGGTCTGGGCCTAGGCCCAGGTTCAGCCCAAGAAAGGTCGCGCGCGACTGGACTCCGCCGGTGGACGACGTCGGGAGGACGCAGACTGGGTTCATGAGCCAGTCATCCGTCGAACCCGTCGTCCCCAGCGGCATCCACCACCTGCGCCTGACCGTCACCGACATCGCCCGGTCGAAGGCGTTCTACACCACCCTCCTCGGGCGCGAGCCGGTGATCGACTTCTCCGACGAGTTCGGTCAGCCGGGCGTGAGCGAGGACCGCACGAAGTTCTACGGCGGCGTCGTCTTCTCCTTCGGCGACCAGGTGCTGGGGCTGCGCCCGGTGGCCGAGCCCGGCGACCGCTTCGCCTCGACCCGCGTCGGTCTGGACCACCTCGGCCTGCTCGTGGACACCCGCGCCGAGCTCGACCAGGCCGCCGAGCGGCTGAAGGAAGACGGGGTCACGCACGGCGAGATCCAGGACATCGGGTCGATGGTCATCCTGTCGCTCCAGGACCCCGACGACATCAACCTCGAGCTCTGCTGCCCCCAGGGCTGACCTGCGCGGGGCACCGCGCCACTAGGATCACCCACCGTGACGCCACCCGGGACCGAGGCTCCGATCGGCATCTTCGACTCGGGCTTCGGGGGGCTCACGGTGGCCCGGGCCGTCATCGACCTGCTGCCGTACGAGGACATCGTCTACCTCGGTGACACGGCCCGGTGCCCCTACGGGGACAAGCCGATCGCGGAGGTCCGCGAGTACGCGCTCGAGTGCCTCGACCACCTCGTCGAGCAGGGCGTCAAGGCGCTCGTGATCGCCTGCAACGCGGCCAGCGCCGCCGTGCTCCGGGACGCCCGCGAGCGCTACTCCGTGCCCGTCGTCGAGGTCATCTCGCCCGCGGCTCGGCGCGCCGCCGCCGCCACCCGGAACGGTCGCGTCGGGGTCATCTGCACCGAGGCCACGGCCACGTCGCAGGCCTACGACGACGCCTTCGCGGCGGCCCCGACGATCGACGTCACCACGGTCGCCTGCCCCCGCTTCGTGCCCTTCGTCGAGGCCGGCATCACCGGTGGTCCCGAGCTGCTCGCGGCGGCCGAGGAGTACCTGGCCCTGCTCGGCGGAGCGGCCGGCGTCGACACGCTCGTGCTCGGCTGCACGCACTACCCGCTGCTGACCGGGGTGATCTCCCTCGTCCTCGGCGACCAGGTCACGCTCGTCTCGAGCGCGGACGAGGGCGCCAAGGCCGTCTACGCCGAGCTGACGCGCCGCGGCCTGACGCACGGCGAGCCGCGGGCGAGCACCCACCGCTTCCTGACCACCGGCAACCCGGAGGCCTTCGAGCGCCTCGGGGCCCGGCTCATGAACGGCCTGGTCAGCGACGTCGAGCAGCTCTTCTGATGCGCCTCACGGTCGTCGGCTGCAGCGGGTCCACCTCGGGCCCCGCCTCGCCCGCCTCCTGCTACCTCGTCCAGGCCCCGTACGAGGGCCGCACCTTCAGCCTCGTGCTCGACCTCGGGCCCGGGTCGTTCGGCGCGCTCCAGCGCTACGTCGACCCGCGCACGATCGACGCCTACACGCTCAGCCACCTGCACCCCGACCACTGCCTCGACCTGTGCGGCGCGTACGTCGCCGGCCGGTACTCCGCCACCGCGCCCTGGCCGCGCCCGCCCGTCTACGCGCCCGCCGGGGCGGGGGAGCGGCTGGCCCGCGCGTACGAGGTCGCCCCGCGCGAGGACCGTCCGGCCGAGCCCGGGACGTCGATCGCGGAGTGGTTCGACTACCGCACCTGGGCCCCGGAGCAGACCGTCGGTCCCTTCCGCGTGGCCACCGCCCGGGTCGACCACCCCGTCGACGCGTACGCGGTCCGCCTCACCGAGACGATCAGCGGCGGGGGGTCGCTGGTCTTCTCCGGCGACACGGGCCCGTGCGACGCCCTCGTCGACCTCGCCCGCGGCGAGGACGGGGACGGGGTCGACCTGCTCCTCGTCGAGGCGGCGTTCCTGACCGGCCCCGACCTGCAGTCCGGGGTCCACCTGACCGGCGCGCAGGCGGCCGACGCCGGGCGACGGGCCGGCGTCGGGGAGGTGCTCCTGACGCACGTCCCGCCGTGGCACGAGCCCCGTCAGGTGCTGACGGAGGCGCGGCCCCACTTCCCGGGCCCGGTCTCGCTCGCCGTCACCGGCGGGGTCTGGGACGTCGGTCCCTGACCCCGGGCCCTCGTCTGGCTGGGTTTCTGTCGGAGGCGCCGCCTACGCTCAGGCCCCATGACCACCCGCGCTGACGGCCGCCGACCCGACGAGCTCCGGGAGGTCAAGATCACCCGGGGCTGGCTCGGCCAGGCCGAGGGCTCGGTGCTGGTGGAGTTCGGCCAGACGCGCGTGCTCGTCGCGGCCAGCGTCACCCAGGGCGTGCCCCGCTGGCGCAAGGGCTCGGGGCTCGGCTGGGTCACCAGCGAGTACGCGATGCTGCCGCGGGCCACGAACACCCGCAACGACCGCGAGTCGGTCAAGGGCAAGATCGGCGGGCGCACGCACGAGATCAGCCGCCTCATCGGCCGCAGCCTGCGCGCGGTGATCGACTACCGCGCACTCGGCGAGAACACGATCGTCCTCGACTGCGACGTCCTGCAGGCCGACGGCGGCACGCGCACGGCCTCGATCACCGGTGCGTACGTCGCCCTGGCCGACGCGGTCAGCTGGCTGCGGGACCGCAACGCCCTGAACGGCGAGCCGCTCACCGGCTCCGTCGCCGCCGTCTCGGTCGGTGTGGTGGGGGAGACCCCGATGCTCGACCTCGCCTACTCCGAGGACTCGGTGGCCGAGATCGACCTCAACGTCGTCACCGACGGCACAGGCCGCTTCATCGAGGTCCAGGGCACCGCCGAGGGGCAGCCGTTCGACCGTCAGGTGCTCGACACCCTGCTCGACCTCGGCGTCGCGGGCACCGCGCGCCTCACCGAGCTGCAGCGCGCGGCGCTCGCCGGCTGAGCGTGGCCCCGAACGTCGCCGGACGCACCGTCGTCCTGGCCACCAACAACGCGAAGAAGCTGGTCGAGCTGCGGCGACTGGTCGCCTCGGCGGGCGCCGACGTCACGGTGCTCGGGCTGGGCGACCTGCCGCCCTACCCCGAGCCGGCGGAGACCGAGCGCTCGTTCGTGGGCAACGCGCTGCTCAAGGCGCGCGCGTGCGTCGCGGCGACCGGCCTCCCGGCCCTGGCCGACGACTCCGGGCTGGCGGTCGACGTCCTCAACGGCATGCCCGGGGTCCGGTCGGCCCGCTGGTCCGGCCCGGACGCGACCGACGCCAGCAACAACGCTCTGCTGCTCGCCCAGCTCGACGACGTCGACGACCCCGACCGGACGGGACACTTCGAGGCGGCCGTCGCTCTCGTCCTGCCCGACGGCCGCGAGCGCACGACGACGGGCCGGATGGACGGCCGGCTGCTCCGGGCCCCGGTCGGTGAGAATGGGTTCGGCTACGACCCGCTCTTCGTGGCCACCGGGTACGCGGTCACCACGGCCGAGATGCCGCCGGCCGACAAGGACCGGATCAGCCACCGCGGGCAGGCGGTCCGGGCGATGGTGCCGGTGCTGCTCGACGAGCTCGCGAAGGAGGTGCAGGGATGAAGACCTACCTCGACCTCGTCCGCCACGTGCTCGACCACGGCGTGGCCAAGGGCGACCGGACCGGCACCGGGACGCTGAGCACCTTCGGCTACCAGATGCGCTTCGACCTGAGCGCGGGCTTCCCGCTGCTCACGACCAAGAAGGTGCACACGCGGTCGGTCGTCGCGGAGCTGCTGTGGTTCCTGCGCGGCGAGACCAACGTCGCGTGGCTGCGCGACAACCGGGTGACGATCTGGGACGAGTGGGCCGACGCCGACGGTGAGCTCGGGCCCGTCTACGGCTCCCAGTGGCGGTCCTGGCCCACGCCGGACGGGCGCCACGTCGACCAGATCGCCGAGGTGATCCGCGGGATCAAGGCCAACCCCGACTCGCGCCGCCACCTCGTCAGCGCCTGGAACGTCGGCCAGCTCGACGAGATGGCGCTGCCGCCCTGCCACACGATGTTCCAGTTCTACGTCGCCGACGGCGCACTGTCCTGCCAGCTCTACCAGCGCTCGGCCGACGTGTTCCTGGGCGTGCCCTTCAACATCGCGTCGTACGCCCTGCTGACCCACCTTGTGGCGCAGGTGTGCGGGCTCGAGGTCGGCGACTTCGTGCACACGCTCGGCGACGCCCACCTCTACGTCAACCACCTCGACCAGGCCCGGCTCCAGCTGACCCGCGAGCCCCGCCCGCTGCCGCGGCTGGTGCTCAATCCCGACGTCCACGACATCGACGGCTTCACCCTCGACGACGTCAGCATCGAGGGCTACGACCCGCACCCGGGGATCAAGGCGCCGATCGCCGTATGAGGCGTTCGTGAGCACTCCCGCGCTGGTCGGGATCGCGGCGGTCGCCCGGAACGGCGTGATCGGCTCCGACGGCGACATCCCCTGGCGCATCCCGGCCGACTGGCGCCGCTTCAAGCAGCTGACGCTGGGCCACACGCTGGTCATGGGCCGCAAGACGTACGACTCCATCGGGCGGCCGCTCCCGGGCCGCACGACGATCGTCGTGACCCGAGACCGGATGTGGCGCGGCGAGGGCGTGCTGACCGCGCCGACGATCGCCTGGGCGCTGGACGAGGCCGTCGGTCGAGAGGCCGAGACCGTCTGGGTCGCGGGCGGCGGCGAGGTCTACGCCGCCACCTGGGACCGGCTCGACCGGCTCGAGCTCACCGAGGTCGCGCTCGACCCGGAGGGCTCGGTGCTGCTGCCGGCCGTCGACCCGGCGGTCTGGCGGGAGGCGGCCCGCGAGGAGCACGGGGAGGCCGACGGCACCCCGGCGTACGCCTTCGTGTCGTACGTGCGTCCCGAGGGCTGGTGGGTGCCGGAGAAGGGACTCGAACCCTCACGCCCTGCGGGCACAGGAACCTAAATCCTGCGTGTCTACCGTTCCACCACTCCGGCTCGGACGACGAGCCTAGTGGCGCGCCGCCCGCGGGCGGTCAGACGCCGAGCTCGCGCTTGAGCTTGTCGACGTGGCCGGCGGCGCGCACGTTGTACTGCGCGACGGCGACGGTCCCGGCGCCCTTGGCGTCCACGTCGACCACGAAGGTCGAGCGGATGACGCCCTCGACGAGCTTGCCGTAGAGGAGCTTCTCCCCGAAGGCGCCGTACGCGCCCAGGACGGTCCGGTCCGGGTCGGACAGGAGCGGGAAGGCGACGGCCTGGCGCTCGCGGAACTGCGTGAGCTTGGCCTGCTCGTCGGGCGAGACGCCGAGCACGTGCAGGCCCGCGTTCCCGAGGTCGTTGATCGCGGCGGTGAAGTCGACGGCCTGCGTCGTGCAGCCCGGGGTGAGCGCCGCGGGGTAGAAGTAGACGATCACGCGCTTGCCGGCGTAGTCGGCGAGCGACACCTCGCGGCCGTCGGCGTCGGGGAGGGTGAAGGCGGGGGCGGGGTCGCCGGCGTCCAGTCGCGTCATGACCCGAACCTTAGTGACCCGGCCGCACCGACAACCACTAGGCTGCGACGCACCACCGCGGTGACGCGGTCGGTCCCACGCGCGAGCAGTCAGGAGGACAGGTGGCGACCCAGCCCAGCGGCCCCAGCCTCACCAGTCGGTCGAAGTCGGAGATCGAGGCCGATCTCGGCGCCAACCGGGACCGCCTCGCCGCGTCCATCTCGGAGCTGATCGACGAGGTGCACCCGAAGCGCATCAAGGAGCGCACGGTCGGGCGGATCCAGGCGGCCGTGCAGGCCCGCAAGGAGGACGCGCGCGCCTACCTGTTCAACTCCCGCGGCGACGTCCGCACCGACCACGTGGTCAAGCTCGCCTCGGTCGTCGCCGGCACCATCACCGTGGTGCTGACGCTGCGCGCGCTCCTCGCCCGTCGCCGGCGCTGACGTCTGGGCTGTTCGCCGGCGCTGACGTCCGGCCCGTCGTCCGGGCTCTTCTGCGCGATTCGTCGCTAAAAGGATTAAGTAGTGCGGCGACGTCGGCGGACCGCAGATAGTTTCTGATCCGGCCTGGTTCCGGGTCTTCCTTCGGGCCCGTTCGCCGTGTTACGGGTTCCATAACGATCTTGACGAAATCGTTGTACGGCTTGTGCTGGTGTGATGCAGAGCCCCTAGTGTGGCTCGACAGCACACCACCCGATACGGGTGCGTTCTCAACAATGAAGTGAGGCCTGTATGCGTTTCGTACGTTCTGGGCGCCGAGCTGCCGTCGCAGCCGTGTCCCTCAGCGCGCTGCTCGTGGCCGCCGCCTGCGGCAGCAGCAGCACCGGCACCGGCTCCGGCACCGGTTCCTCCGCCCCGGCGGTCGACTTCTCCAAGCAGGGCAACATCGAGTACTGGCAGGGCAAGGACAGCTCCGGCAACCTGCCCAAGCTGATCGCCCAGTTCAACGCGCAGCACCCCAACGGGCAGGTCACGTTCCACGAGCTCCCGGACTCCGCCGACCAGCAGCGTCAGCAGATGATCCAGAACACCCAGATCAAGAACCCGGCCATGAGCGTCATCAGCGTCGACGTCGTGTGGACCTCGGAGTTCGCGGCCAAGGGCTACGTCGTGCCGCTGCCGGCCGACCAGTTCCCGACGACCGGCTTCCTGCAGTCCGCCGTCACCGGCGCCACGTACTTCAACAAGCTCTACGCCTACCCGTCGACCTCGGACGGTGGGCTCCTGTACTACCGCAAGGACCTGCTCGACAAGTACGGCATCACCGCGCCGCCGACCACCTTCGACGAGATGAAGGCCGACTGCGACAAGATCAAGGCGGGCGAGAACAACAGCAAGCTCGACTGCTTCGCCGGCCAGTACGACAAGTACGAGGGCCTCACGGTGAACTTCGACGAGGCCGTGCACAGCGCCGGCGGCGTCATCGTGGGCGACGACGGCAAGCCGAATGTGGCGACGCCCGAGGCGGCCAAGGGCCTGCAGACGCTGGCCGACTGGTTCAAGAACGGCGACATCCCCAAGGCGGCCGTCACCTGGCGCGAGGAGAACGGTCGTACCGCGTTCGAGGCCGGGCAGCTGATCTTCCACCGCAACTGGGGCTACGTGTACAACCTGGCCCAGAGCGACAAGGACAGCGTCGTCAAGGGCAAGTTCGACGTCGCCCCGCTGCCGGGCATCACCGGCCCGGGCGTCTCGAGCCTCGGCGGGCACAACCTGGCGATCACGACCAACGGCGACAACAAGGGCACGGCCGTCGACTTCGTGAAGTTCATGGCCTCGGAGGAGATCCAGAAGTCGAACACGCTCGCGACCTCGCAGTCGCCGACGCTGGAGAAGCTCTACACCGACTCCGACCTGGTCAAGAAGTTCCCCTTCATGCCGACCCAGCTCAAGTCGATCCAGGGTGCGATCCCGCGCCCGAAGGCCGTTGAGTACGGTGACGTCACCCTGGCCATCCAGGACGCGGCGTACGGCGCCATCCAGACCGGCGCGGGCGGCGGCACGGCCGACGCCACCGCTGCGCTCCAGGGCCTGCAGACCAAGCTGCAGACGCTGATCAAGTAACAACCGGTTTCGTCCTTCGTGTCCCCGGTCCGGCTCAGCCGGGCCGGGGACCGCGGGTCTTCTCACCAAGGGAGGTGACCGCATGGCGACTGCCACGGCGGAGCCACGCGTCACGACCGTCAAGGAAGACGGTCACAAGCACAAGAAGAACGCCCTGAGCGACGGCCAGGGCCGGCTCGCGTACATCCTCCTGGCTCCGACCCTGCTCGTCATCCTCGTGGTGGCGGGCATCCCGGTGGTCATGTCGATCCGGGAGTCGTTCTTCCAGACCAACAACGGCGTCGACCCGACCACCGGCATGGTCGCTGGCGGCGAGCGCTTCGTCGGGCTCGGCAACTTCACGTCGATCTTCGCCGGGACGAACCCGGTCCAGGGCTCCTTCGGCACCCACGACCGCTTCGTCAACGCGTTCCTCAACACCACGGCCATCACGATCGTCTGCGTCATCCTCGAGACGATCCTGGGCGTCGCGATGGCGCTGATCATGTCCAAGGCGTTCCGGGGCCGTGGGCTCGTCCGGGCCGGCATCCTCGTGCCGTGGGCCATCCCGACGATCGTGTCGGCCCTCATGTGGAAGCTGATCTTCGACGCCGACGGCGTCATGAACCGGATCATCGGCAGCCAGATCCTCTGGACCGCCGACACCGGGGCCTCGTTCTGGGCCGTCGTCATCGCCGACACCTGGAAGACCGCGCCCTTCATCGGCCTGCTGACCCTCGCGGGCCTGCAGACGATCCCGGCCGAGGTCTACGAGGCGGCCAAGGTGGACGGGGCCACCGTGTGGCAGCAGTTCACGCGCATCACGCTGCCGCTGGTCAAGCCCACGCTGGTCGTCGCGGTGCTCTTCCGCACCCTCGACACCCTGCGCATGTTCGACCTGCCCGCCGGCATGATCGGCTTCGGCAAGTACCGCACCGAGACGGTCTCCGTGTTCTCCTACCTGGAGGCGACGCAGACCCGGTACGGCCCCGCCGCGGCCTACGCGATCGTGCTGTTCGTCTACGTCCTGCTGATCGCCTTCCTCTTCGTCAAGGTCCTCGGCGCCGACGTGATCGGTGACACCGGCATGCCGAAGAAGAAGAAGGGCAAGAAGGGTTCCGGCAACGACGGCAAGGCCCCCGACGCGGCTGCGCCCGGTCTCGAGATGATGGGAGGGGCGCACTGATGGCTACCACCACCACGCCTCCGCAGACGCAGAGCACGCTCTCGGCCGACGAGGTCGCGGCGCTGGCCCGGGAGAAGCAGAGCCCGAAGGCCCGGGTGGGGATGGTCGCCTCCTACGTCGGGATGGCGGTCATCGTCCTCTACTGCATCCTGCCGTTCTACTGGATGATCGTGTCCGCGCTGCGCGACCCGAGCCAGGGCCGGAGCACGGAGTTCATCCCGAACCCGATCTCGGTCCAGAACTTCACGGGTGTCTTCGCCGGTCAGAACAACTTCGGCCGGTCGCTGATCAACTCGTTGATCGTCTCGGGCACGACGACGATCCTCACCCTGCTGTTCGGCATCGTGGCGGCGTACGCGCTGGCACGGCTGACCTTCAAGGGCAAGGGCGCGGTCCTCTGGCTGATCATGGCCTGCTCGATGTTCCCGATCGTCGTCCTGATCCCGCCGCTGCTGAAGATGTTCTCCAGCACGGAGCCGTTCCAGTGGTTCCCGCGGTGGATCGACACCTACCAGGCCGTCATCATCCCGGGGCTCAGCTTCGGGCTGCCGCTGGCGGTCTGGAACCTGACGGCCTTCTTCAAGCAGCTCCCCGTGGAGCTGGAGCAGGCCGCCATGGTCGACGGCTGCACCCCGGGGGTCGCCTTCCGCAAGGTGATCCTGCCGCTCGCGGCGCCCGGCGTGTTCACGACGGCGATCATCGTGTTCATCGGGTCCTGGAACGAGTACCTGCTGGCGCTCACCTTCCTGCAGGCCCAGGACCGGCAGACCGCCACCGTGGCGATCAGCAAGTTCACCGGCACGACCGGCTTCGACACCCCGTACGGCACGATCATGGCCGCCGGTGTGATCGTGACCGTGCCGCTCCTGGTCGCGGTGCTGCTCTTCCAGCGCCGCATCGTCGCCGGCCTCACCGCGGGCGGCGTCAAGTAGCACCCCGCACCTCCGCTCGTCCCGCAGGCCCGGTCACCTCACGGTGACCGGGCCTGCGGCGTTCCCGGGTGCGTCACGATCGGGCAACGGTGCGGGCCGGCGGATCCCCGGACGTGCGCGGTCGAGCAGCCTGTCGGGGTGAGCATCCCCGCACCTGCACGCCCTCGTCGGTTCCCGGTCTGGGCGGTCGTGCTCGTCGCCGTCGTGGCTCTGGTCCTGGTCGGGGGAGCCGTCGCCCTGGCGACCGGGCTCGGGGCCGCGGCGACCAAGCGCGCCGTCACGCAGGCGTGCGACGCGGCCGTGACGGCCCGCCTCGGCACGGGGACGACCGACATCGACCTCGACCGGTACCCACCGCTCGTCACGAGGACCGCGGGGAGCGACCGGAACGGCACTTTCCACGTGTCCGGGGAGGTGGACTTCACCCGGGCCGGCGGGCCCGACCGCGGCTACTACGACTGCGAGGTGCGGCGGGCCGGCGGCCAGGAGACCGTCGTCGACGTCAGCGGGCTCTAGCCGGCTCGGCGGCTCGGCGGCGAGGGGACGGCGCCGTCGATCAGGACGGTGGCGATGGCGGCGGCGGTCGAGAACGACTCACGGTCGAGGACCCGGGTGCGGGCCGCCGCTCCGTCGAGGAGCAGCGCCAGCTGTTCGCCGAGCTGCTCGGGATCAGCGGCGCCGGCCTCGCGGGCGGTCTCGGCGAAGCGCGCGGCCACAGCGGTCTTGTAGTCGCGGGCGTACACGGATGCGGGGTGCCCGGGGTCGTGCAGCTCCACGGCCGCCCCGATGTAGGGGCACAGGGGCGTGGCCGCAGGCAGCTCGAAGGCGGCGAGGAGGCGCTCGCGCGGGGTGAGGTCGGTGCGGTCGAACACCCCGGACATCACCTCGGGGTCGAACCGGCGCAGGTACTCGGCGACGAGCTCGTCCTTGCCGCCGAAGTGCTGGTACGCCGTCCGCTTGGACACCTTGGCCGTCGCGCACAGCTGGTCCATGCCGGTGCGGTTGATGCCCTGGTCGCGGAACAGCTCCTGCGACGCGCCGAGGATCCGCTCACGAGCGCCCCGGCCGCGGCGCTGCCCCAGAGGGCCCTTCTCCACCTCGTCCACGGCCCCAGCCTAGCCGTGCCGGGTACGAATCGGTGTACCTAGTTGTCCGGCAGCCGATCGACGGCTACGGTGAAGAAACGGTTCGGTGTACATAAGTGGGTCGACGGCACCGGACGCCCAGCTGCAGAAGGAGTGTTCGTGGGAAAGCTCGATGGCAAGGTCGCGGTGATCACCGGAGGATCGACCGGTATGGCGCTGGCGGGCGCCCGGTTGTTCGTCGACGAGGGGGCTCACGTCGTCATCCAGGCCCGGCGGCAGGAGGCGCTGGACGACGCGGTTCGCCTGATCGGCCGCAACGTCACCGCCGTGCAGGGCGACGCCTCCGACCTGGACGACCTCGACCGCCTGTACGACACCGTGCGGCGGGAGCAGGGGTCGATCGACGTGCTGTGGGCCAGTGCGGGGACGGGGGAGCCGGCGCCCCTCGGCGAGATCACGGAGGAGCAGTTCGAGCGGGCCTTCGCGCTCAACGCACGCGGCACCCTGTTCACGGTGCAGAAGGCGCTGCCGCTGATCAACGACCACGGCTCGATCTTCATGACCGGCTCCACAGCCTCGCTCAGCGCCTTCCCCGGCTGGAGCCTCTACGCCGGCAGCAAGGCCGTCCAGCAGGCCTGGGCCCGCGTCTGGCTGAACGAGCTGCGCGACCGGAAGATCCGGGTCAACGTCCTGACCCCCGGCCAGGTCGCGACGGCCAAGCAGGAGGAGCTGTTCGACGAGGCGACCAAGGCCGCGTTCGAGTCGTTGATCCCCCGCGGGGAGATGGGTCGGCCCGAGGAGATCGCCGCCGTCGCCCTGTTCCTGGCTTCCGACGACTCCAGCTACGTCAACGGCCTCGAGCTGGTCGCCGACGGCGGCACGACCGCCCTCTGACCCGGTCCCCCACCACCCGAGCTCCAGATCACGAGAGAAGAGAACCTCATGAGCAGCATCACGATCATCGGCACGGGGAACATGGCCCGGACCCTCGGCACGCTCGCGGTCGCGGGCGGCGGCACCGTCGAGATCATGGGCCGCGACCGGTCCAAGGCCGACGGCCTGGCCACGGCCCTCGGTCGCAGCGCCACGGTGGGGACCTGGGGCGGCGTCCCGACCGGGGACGTCGTCATCACCGCTCTGCTGTACGACGCCGTCGTCCCGGCCGTCGTCGAGTACGGGGACGCCCTGGCGGGCAAGGTCGTCGTCGACATCAGCAACCCGTTCAACGCGACGTTCGACGGGCTCGACCACGGCGGGAGCTCGATCGCGCAGGAGGTGGCGGACGTGGCCCCGGCCGGCGTCAGCGTCGTGAAGGCGTTCAACACGATCTTCCGCGGCGTCCTGGAGAAGGGCCGGCCCGACGTCTTCCTCGCCGGCGACGGCGTCGAGGCCAAGAAGGTCGTCGGCGCCTTCGTCGAGAGCATCGGGCTGCGCCCGCTGGACGTCGGCGGCCTCGCGATGGCGCACTGGCTGGAGGGGATGGGCCTGGTCACGGTGGGTCTGGCCGGCCACGGGGTCGGCCACGGGGACTTCGCCCTGGGCGTCGCCGAGGTCACCGGCTGAGCAGACCTCCCCGACCTGCACGCGACACGAAGAAGCCCTGGCCGACCGAAGGTCGACCAGGGCTCGTCGTGCGCCGCGAGGGAATCGAACCCCCAACCCGCTGATTAAGAGTCAGCTGCTCTGCCTGTTGAGCTAGCGGCGCGCGAGGACAGACATTACCAGCGAGCAGCCCCAGACCCGAATCGGTACCGGGGTCAGTCGCCGGCGAGCACGGCCATCGCCGCGTTGTGCCCGCCCAACCCGCTCACGGCGCCACCGCGGACGGCACCGGAGCCGCACACGAGGACGCCGGGGTGGGCCGTCGCGACGCCCCAGGCCTCGGCGGCCGTACGCGGGACGGCGCCCTCGGGCAGCCAGGGCCAGGCGAGGTCGCCGTGGAAGATGTGGCCGCCGGGCATGCGGAGCTCGTGCTCGAGGTCGACCGGCGTGACCACCTCCACGCAGGGCCGGCCGTCCACGTCGGGGGCGAGGCAGTCCTCGAGCGGCTCGGCGAGCACGGCCTGGAGCGCCCGCAGAGCGGCGTCGCGGGCCCGGGCGCGCATGCCGTCCGGGTCGGCGCGGAACAGCCGGGCCGGCGCGTGCACGCCGAACAGGGTGAGCGTCTGCCAGCCAGCGGCCCGCAGGTCGGGGCCGAGGATCGACGGGTCGGTCAGCGTGTGGCAGTAGACCTCGCCGGGCAGCGGGTCCGGAAGCACACCGGCCGCAGCCTCGGCGTACGCCTCGTCGAGCCGCGCGTAACCCTGCCCGAGGTGCAGCGTCCCCGCGAACGCGACGGCCGGATCGACCCCGGACCGCAGCCGGGGCAGGCGGCGCAGGAGCAGGTTGACCTTGAGCTGGCTGCCCTCCGGCGCATCCGTCGGGTCCACCTCCTCGCCGAGCAGCCCGGCCGCCACGGCGGGGGCGCAGCCGAGCAGCACCGTCGGCGCCGACATCCGGGAACCGTCCGCCAGCGTGACCTCGGCCCCGCCGCCGTCGAGCGGGGTGAGGCCCGTGATGACCGCTCTCGTCCGCAAGTCCGCGCCGGCGCGGCGGGCGACGCGGACGAGCTCGTCCGCCACCCGGCCCATGCCACCGACGGGCACCCGCCACTCGCCGGTGCCGTTGCCGACCAGGTGGTAGAGGAAGCAGCGGTTCTGCACGAGGCTCGCGTCGCCCGCCCGGGCGAACGTCCCGATGATGGCGTCGGTGAGCACGACCCCGCGCACGGTGTCGTCGGTGAACGTGCGCTCGAGGACCTCGCCGAGCGGGCGTTCGACCAGGTCGCGCCACAGCTGCGGGGCCACCGCAGCCCGCAGGTCCGCGGCGCGGGGCAACGGCTGCGTCAAGGTCGGGGCGACGACGCGGGCCAGCTCGCCGACGCGGTCGTAGAAGTCGGTCCAGGCCGCGTACGCCGCGTCGTCCCCGGTCAGCGCGGCGAACGACCGCCGGGTCGCCTCCGGCCCGAGACCGACGAGCAGGTCGCCCTGCGGCGTCGGGGTGTACGAGGCGACGCTCCGCGAGCGGAGCTCGAGGTCGAGGCCGAGGTCGGCGACGAGGCGGTCGGGCAGCAGCGCGACGAGGTAGGAGTAGCGCGAGACCCGGGCGTCGACCCCCGGGAACAGCCGTGCTCCGGCGACAGCGCCGCCGAGCTCGTCGCGCGCCTCCAGCACCACGACCCGACGGCCGGCTTGCGAGAGGTACGTCGCGGCGACGAGGGCGTTGTGCCCGCCGCCGACGACGACGACGTCCGGCTCACCCGTGGCGGGCACCTGTCGACCTCACGGCCGCCCGGTGGCGGTGCACCGGGCGAGCTCGTCCTCGGTCAGCCGCAGGTCGGCCGCCCGGGCCGAGTCGGTGATCGAGGCGGCCCGCCTCGCGCCCGGGATGGGGATGACGACGTCGCTGAGCGACAGCTCCCAGGCCAGCACCACCTGCTGGGGGCTCACGCCGTGCGCCTCGCCGATCTCGGCGAAGGCGGCGAACTCAGCACCGATGCCGGTCGCGCCGCCGCCGGTGCCGCCCAGCGGGCTCCAGGGCAGGAAGGCGATGCCGTGCTCGGCGCACAGGTCGAGCTCGTCGGAGCTGGAGCGGAAGCGGGGCGAGAACTCGTTCTGCACGCTGGCCAGGCCGCCCTCGCCCAGCACCTGGATGGCGACCTCGATCTCCTCGACGTTGGCGTTCGAGATGCCGATCGCCGTGATGAGGCCCTCGTCCTGCAGTGTCTTGAAGTTCTCGATCACCTGCCCGTAGACCATCCACCGGTCGGGCCGGTGCCACTGGTAGAGGTCGATCCGGTCCACGCCCAGCGCGGCGAGCGACTTCTCCACCGCGGCGCGCAGGTAGTCGAGGGACCCGTCGCGGCGCCGGGTCTCACCCTCGCCCCGGACGATGCCGCCCTTCGTGCCGATGACGACGTCGTCGGTCGAGCCGCTCCAGGTCCGGACGGCCTCGCCGACGATCCGCTCGTTGTGGCCCATCGTGTCCCAGGTCGGGGCGTACACGTCGGCCGTGTCGATGAAGGTGATCCCCGCGTCGAGGGCGGCCTGCACGGTGGCGACGGCGTCCTCGTGGTCGGGGTAGACGCTGTCGTTGTTCATGGACATCGGCATGGCGCCGAGCCCGATCGCCGAGACGGTGAAGGGGCCGAGCTGTCGGGTCTGCACCCGTCGGACCCTACCGAGCGGCCGGCCCCGGTCCGGTGCAGCCCCGGGTCAGCGCGAGCTGCGGACCGCCGCCAGCCGCTGCGTGCGCAGCGTGTCGATCTCGGGGAGGGGGAGCGGCGCGAGCTCCTCGCCCAGGGCGAGCTCGAGCACGTGGTCGGCCAGGGCCGGGTTGCGGGCCAGGACGGGCCCGTGCGGGTAGGTGGCGACGACCGTGCCGGCCACGGCACCCTCGGTGCCGTCGTCGCAGTTGCCGATCCCGACCTCGACGTCGGCCAGGGGTTGCGCGTCCGGGCCGAGGCGCGTCCACCCGCCGTGGTTCTCGAAGCCGGTGAGCAACGACGTCTCGCCGTCGCGACCCCGCCAGCGGCTGAGGATCTCGCCCACCGCACGGCGCGGGCCGCGGGTGGTGGTGACGTCCAGCAGGCCGAGGCCCTCGATGACCTGGTCCTCGCCGCCGGGGACGCTCGGGTCGCCGACGGTGAACGTGCGGCCGACGATCTGGTAGCCCGCGCACACCGCGAAGACGACGGCGCCACGGTCGACGGCCCGGTGCAGCCCGCCGTCGGCCCGCAGGGCGCGTACCGCGGAGATCTGGGCCGCGTCCTCGCCGCCCCCCAGCAGGTAGACGTGACCGGTGTCGGGGAGCGGCTCGCCCGGCTCGACGACGGTCAGGACCGCGTCGAAGCCGCGCCACGCCAGGCGCCGGGCCAGCACGGTCGCGTTGCCGCGGTCGCCGTAGATCCCGAGCAGCGACTGGTAGACCAGCACGATCTCGACGCGGGGACCGTCGACCGGGCCGTACTCGCCGGCCACGTCGTTCGTGGTCGCGGGGGTGCTCACAGGCCACCCAGCTTTCGCAGCCGCTGGAACGGCGTGTACGTCGCGACGACGTCGACCGGCTCGGCGTGGCCGCGCAGCGCCTCGGCCAGGTCGGGCACCGTGCGGTGCTCGACCCCCGCGTACGTCAGCCGGACGGCCAGGTCCGCCGCCCGCGGCCCGGTCGCGACCACCGACCGGCCGGCCAGCTGCTCGTACTCCACGTCCCACAGCCAGGACACGTCACGCCCGTCGGCCGCGGCCGAGTCGATGGCGAGCACGACGGTCGCGGACCGGGCCAGCGGCAGGGCCTCGGCCCAGCCGGCCGGGTTCTTGGCCAGGAGCAGGCGGGCGCGGCTGCCCGAGATCGTCGCGGTGCCGAAGCGACCAGCCGGCGCGGTGACCGTGCGCATGCCGCGCAGCGCGGTCTCGGCGTCGATGCCGAACAGCTCGGCCGCGGCCAGCGCGCAGGCGGCGTTCGAGACGTTGAAGCTGCCGGGCACGTTCAGCGCCGGCGTCACCACCGACCCGTCGGGCCGCACGATCGTGTCGCCGTCGACCCGGTAGGTCGCCGCCGGCTGGGCGAGGTCGCACCCGGTGCAGCGCCAGCCGCCCGGCTGCTCGCGGACCAGGGGCGACCCGCACTGCGGGCAGAGCGAGGCGTCCTGCGTCCAGGTGGCGGCGGTGTCGACCCACACCACCCGGCGGGCGGTCTGAGCCGCCCAGACGACGAGCGGCTCGTCGGCGTTGGCCACGACGACCGGGCCGTCCTGGCCGGCCGTGGCCAGCGCCTCGCGCCAGCTGCGGCCCAGGCCCTTGATCTCGTGGTTGCGGTCGAGCTGGTCGCGGCTGAAGTTCAGCAGGACGAGGACCTCGGGGCGACCGAGCCGGACGAGGTCGGCGACGACCCGCTCGTCGGTCTCGAGGATCGCGAGGTCGGCGCGCGGGTGCTCGCCGAGCGCGGAGGCGATGCCGCCGTGCAGGTTGGCCCCGTCGGCGTTGTGGACCAGCCGGCTCGTGTCGGGGCCGAGCGCCTCCCGGACGGCACCCGCGAGGAAGTGGGTGGTGGTCGTCTTGCCGTTGGTGCCGGACACCATCGCGACGCGGCGCCCGGCGACGAGCTCGCCCAGGGCGTCGGGGTCGAGCCGCAGCATGACCTGGCCCCGGATCGAGGCACCGGAGCCCCGGCCGGCGACGCGCGAGACGGTCGCGGCGGCACGACCGGCCCAGATGGCCCCGCGCAGCCGGGCGCGGGACAGCGGCGGCAGCGCCGGCCGGGGCCGCGCGGGCGCGAGCACGTCAGCGCCGATGGTCCGGCTCCCACGGTGAGCGGGGCAGCTGCTGCGTCGGCTCGGTGCCCAGCGGGTCGACCATCGTGGGCTCGGCCGGGGCGTAGGCGCGCGGCGCGGCGGCCGGGAGCGCGGGCGGCTGGGCCCACTCCTGCACTGGCGGGGTCCACGGCTGCTGCTGGTCCTGGTGCTGCGGTTGCGGGGGCGCCGGGGCCCAGTACGGCGGCTGGGGCTGCTGCGGCAGCCAGGGCTGCGGCGGGGCGGCGTACGTCTGCACGAGCACGACCGGGCGCTCGCTCCCGCAGGCCATGACCAGGGCCACGACCCAGCCGACGAGCGTCCAGCCGAGGAAGAGGTTGACCATCGCCGTGGCGGCGACGTTCGACCGGTTGCGGGTGGCCGAGACCGCCCAGGGGAGGAGGTAGAGGCCGGTCAGCGCGGCGAGGACCCACGCGATGACGACGTGGGCCGTCGAGCACCGGTAGTGCTGCACGAGGACCTGCGACGACAGGGGCCCGGTCGGGTAGCCGTAGGGCTGCGGGTGGGTCATGAGCAGATCCTGACGGCCAGGCGGACCGCCCGCAGGCGGTCCGACGACGTGGGGTGAGTGACGGGACTTGAACCCGCGGCCACCTGGACCACAACCAGGTGCTCTACCAACTGAGCTACACCCACCAAGACGACGCGACCCCGTCCACCAGACCGGCTCGCTGCGCAGCGACGAGTGTAGTGGTCCGGTGCCCGGGTGCCGAAATCATTCCGCCGCGTCGGCCACCGCGGTGGCCGAGGCGGCGGCGGCCGCGGCGCCGGTGATCGCCGCCTGGTGCTGCGCCGCGATGGTGCGCGCGCTGGCCGAGTCCGGGCCGGGCGGGGGCACGAAGACCGCGTCGCGGTAGTAGCGCAGCTCCTCGATCGACTCCTGCACGTCGGCGAGCGCGCGGTGGTTGCCCGTCTTGGCCGGAGCCGCGTAGTAGGCCCGCGGGAACCAGCGCCGCGCAAGCTCCTTGACGCTGGAGACGTCGATGTTGCGGTAGTGGACGTACGCCTCGAGGGTCGGCATGCCGACGGCCAGGAACGCGCGGTCCGTGCCGATGGAGTTGCCGGCCAGGGGGGCGCGGCGGGGCTCGGGGACGAAGGTGCGGATGTACTCGAGCACCTGCTCCTCGGCGTCGGCCAGCGTGGTGCCGCCGTCGAGCTCGGGCAGCAGGCCCGAGTGCTCGTGCATGGTCCGGACGAAGTCGCCCATCTGGTCCAGGGCGGCGGCGCTCGGCTTGATGATCACGTCGATGCCCTCACCGAGGACGTTGAGCTGTCCGTCGGTGACGAGCGCGGCCACCTCGACGAGCTCGTCGTGCACGAGGTCGAGGCCCGTCATCTCGCAGTCGACCCAGACGAGGTAGTCCTTCACCGCTTCACTCTAGTGAGGTGTCCGGCCGGCGGGGGATCCACCGGGCGAGCCAGGCCACGCCGGTCCAGGTCAGCAGGCCCATCGTCACGGCCGCCGCGGCGAGCGGGGCCACGACGGTGACGCCGCTGACGATCAACGGGCCCGCCGCGTTGCCGAGGTCGGCGCACAGCCGCCAGCCGCCCAGGAACTGCGTCCGCGACTCCGCCGGGGCGACGTCGGCGCCGAGGGTCATCACCACGCCGGCCGAGATGCCGTTGCCCAGGCCCATCAGCCCCGCGACGACGGCGATCGCCGGGGTGACGTGGGTGAGCGGCAGCAGGAGGAAGCCGAGGCCGAGCACGACCATCGAGGGGACGGCGACGAACACCCGGCCGTAGCGGTCCATGATCGCGCCGCCCGGGTAGAAGAGCAGCATGTCGACGCCGGCCGACACCCCGTAGACCAGGCTGACCGTGGCGGGGGAGAGGCCCTGCGACGCCGCCCAGAGCGGCACGATCGTCTGCCGCGTCGCGCGGGCGGCCGAGATGATCAGAACCCCCGTGCCCAGGGTGAGCAGCGTCCGCCGGTGCGCCCGCAGCACGGACAGGACCGACGAGTGCGCGGCCCCGGTCTCGGCCCGGGCGCTGCGCTTCGTCCGGGTCACGTCCGGCAGGAACGCGGTCAGCGCGGCCGCCGCGAGGCTCATCCCGGCGGCGAAGGCGTACGCCCGCCCGATCTCGCCGCGGGACACGAGCGCGGCGCCCACGAACGGGCCCAGGAACAGCCCCACCCGGAACGTCCCGCCCAGCGTCGACAGCGCCCGGGCGCGCATCCGCAGCGGGACGGTCTCGGTCAGGTACGCCTGCCGCGCCAGGCTGAACACCGACCCGGCCAGACCGGTGACGAAGATCGCCAGCGCGAGCATCCACAGCGACCGGGCCAGGAACGCGCCGGCCAGCGCGAGGGCGTCGACCGTGCAGGCCGCGACGAGGGCCTTCTGCTCCCCGATCCGGGCGGCGAGCGCGCCGGCGGGGAGGTCGCCCAGGAGCTGCCCGATCCCGATCAGCGCCACGACGAACGCGGCGACGCCGACGCTGGCCCCCAGGTCACGGGCCGACAGCGCCACCAGCGGCAGCGTCGCGCCCTGCCCGATCGACACCAGGATCGTCGGCCCGTACGCCGGGACCGCGATCCTGCGCCAGCTGGCGGCGTCCCCGGGCTGGCTCACCGTGCCGAAGGTACCGAGGGCGTCCAGGCCCGTACGATGAAGGTCTTGCGCCTGTAGCTCAACTGGACAGAGCAGCGGGTTTCTACCCCGCCGGTTGGGGGTTCGAGTCCCTCCAGGCGTGCCCCTCCGTGCGCGGCACCGTGATGATCACGGGCTCCGCTAGGGTTCGGGGCATGCCGACCGTGGAGCTGGCCGACGGTCCTACGCTGCGCTACCGCGAGTGGGGACGACCCGACGGCGCCGTCCTGCTGATGCTGCACGGCACGACGTCGGACTCCACCACCTGGTCGAACGTCGCGCCCGGTCTGGGCGAGCACTTCCGGGTGATCGCGCTCGACCTGCGCGGGCGCGCGGACAGCGAGTGGCCCGACGTCTACTCGCTGCCCCTGATGGCCGACGACGTCGTCAAGTTCATGGACGCCCTCGGGATCCTGGGCGCCGTCGTCGTCGGGCACTCCAGCGGCGCGGTCGTCGCGTTCCTGGTGGCGAGCGGCCACCCGGAACGGCTCCGGATGCTCGTGCTCGAGGAGCTGCCGCCGCCCGACGCCGCCAAGCCGCAGCTCGAGCTGCCGCTCGGTCCCGACCCGGCCGGCCGCTACGACTGGAAGGCCGTGATCGCCATCCGGCGCTGGCTCAACGCCGCGCACCCGGATTGGTGGGACCTGGCCAACCGCTTGAACGTCCCGACGCTGGTCGTCGGCGCGACCCGTGGGCCGTTCGACCAGGGCCGCGTGCGCGACCTCGCGAACGCGATGCCCGATGCGCGCTACGTCGGCCTCGAGCTCGGGCACACCCCGCACACGGAGCGACCGAGCGCCTTCCTGCAGGTCGTCTTGCCGTTCCTCGCCCCGCTGGCCAAGTAGGCCCTCGTTCCCGGGGTGGGCGCACCGACCGCCGCCTATCCTTCATGCCATGTCCGCCCCGGCCGCCCTGCGTGCCCTGACTGGTGCCAGGCAGGGCCGTGACCGCGACCTGGCGCGCAACGGGCTCCCGGTCGAGCCCGACCGCAGCCAGCCGTTGCCGCGCCGCCTGCTCCGCTCCCGGCTCGCCTGGCTGACCCTGGTGATGGCGATCGCGTACGCGGTCTGCCTCGTGCTCCTCTACCGCCAGGTGGTGCCCGACCAGGAGGTCCCCGGCGGCGTCTCCGTGGGGCTCGGTCGCGACGCGGTGCCGATCGCGGCCCGGTACGCGGCGATCACGGCGATCCCGCTGTCGCTGCTGTTCCTGTGGGCCGACCGCTTCCGGCCGCAGCGCTTCTGGGTCTGGATCATGACCTTCGGCTGGGGCGCCTGCGTCGCGACCTACGTCGCCGCGGGGGTCAACACCTGGGCCGCGAGCCACCTGTCGATCATCGGCGACGGGGACCCGGCCACCGGGGCCCGCGCCGCGATCTTCGTCGCGCCGTTCGTGGAGGAGGCGGCCAAGGGCACGGTCCTCTTCTGGCTCGCGATCCTCATGCGCAACGCGTGGGTCAGCCGCCTCAGCGGCATCGTCCTCGCCGGCCTGTCGGGCGCCGCGTTCGCCTTCGTCGAGAACATCCTCTACTACGGCCGTGCCTACCGGTACGCCGCGCGGACCATCGGCGCGGTGCCGCCCGAGCAGGCCCTGCAGCAGACGTTCGTGCTGCGCGGGCTCCTCACCTTCTTCGGCCACCCGCTCTTCACCTCGATGATCGGCATCGGGCTGGCCGTCGCGCTGCGGTCGAAGTCGAAGACGGTGCGCGTCGTCGCCCCGCTCGCCGGCTTCTGCTGCGCCGCGCTGCTGCACATGTCGTTCAACACCGCGGCGAGCCTGCTGTCGACCCGCCAGCAGCTCTTCGTGCTGATCTTCGTCGCCGTGCCGCTCGTCCTCGGGCTCGTCGGCTTCATCGTGCGGACGCTGTTCAAGGAGGGCCGCCTGATCCGGACCCGACTCGGCGACTACGTCCGGGTGGGCTGGCTGGAGCCCGACGACCCGCAGCCGCTGTCCCGGCTCCGGACGCGGACCCGGGCCCTGTGGCACGCGCTCTTCGCCGGACCGGCGACGTTCCTGGCGACCGTACGGCTCCAGCGGGCGGTGACCGAGCTCGCCTACCTGCGCGACTCGATGGACCGCGGGCTCGTCGACGCCGCCGGCCAGCGGCGCGAGCGGGTCCTGCTCGAGCAGCTCCGCGCGCTGCGGTCGCAGGCGGTCATCACCCCCGTCGGGCACCCGACCTACCCCTGGCAGCGCCTGCGTCGCGGCGCCGGTCGCCGCGCCGCCGTCGCCGCGTACCCGCCGCCCGCCTTCCCCGGACCGGCCGGGCTGGGCGGCAGCTTCCCGGCTCCGGGCGCGCCGTCCGGAGCGCCGGGCCCGTTGGGGCAGACTGCAACCCGGTACTCAGAGGTCGACCCCAGCTGGAAGCCTCCCGGCGAGTAGGAGCCACGGCCTTGGCGGCGGACGTCCCCCCTCACACGCGTACGCCGCTCGAGCTCGCCCTGCTGCGGCTCCAGGAGGTCGTGACGCGGGCGCGCCTGCCGCTCCCGCTGCCCGAGGCCGCCGCCCAGCAGGCCGCGGCCGGCCAGATCGGCTTCCAGCTCGACGACTACGTCCTGCCCCGGCTCGCGTCCATCGACGCGCCCGTGCTGACCGTCGTCGGCGGGTCCACAGGTGCCGGCAAGTCGACGCTCGTGAACTCCCTCGTCCGGCACCGGGTCACCGAGCCCGGCGTCATCCGGCCGACCACCCGGGCACCCGTGCTGGTGCACCACCCCGACGACGCGCACTGGTTCGCCGACGACCGCGTCCTGCCCGGCCTCGCCCGCTCGACCGGCTCGGGCCGCCGCGCGCGTGACCTGCAGCTCGTGCCGCTCGCCGCCGTGCCGCAGGGGCTGGCCATCCTCGATGCTCCCGACGTGGACTCGGTCGTCTCCGAGAACCGTCAGCTCGCCGCCCAGCTGCTCGACGCCGCCGACCTCTGGCTGTTCGTCACGTCCGCCGCCCGCTACGCCGACGCCGTGCCCTGGGACTACCTGGCCGCGGCGGCCGAGCGCAGCGCGGCGGTCGCCGTCGTGCTCGACCGGGTGCCGCCACGCGCGATGCGCGACGTCCCGCCGCACCTCGGGCAGATGATGAGCGAGCGCGGCCTGGCCGAGTCGCCGCTCTTCGCGGTGCCGGAGGTCGCGGTCGACGCCGAGGGCCTGCTGCCCGACGCGGCCGTCGCGCCCATCCGCGGCTGGCTGACCGCCCTGGCCCAGGACCGGTCGCGCCGCGCGGCGGTCGTGCAGCAGACGCTCGACGGGGCCGTCGGCTCGCTCGTCGCGCGGACCCCGGCCATCGCGCGGGCCGCGGACGAGCAGGCCGAGGCCCTCGACCAGCTGCGGGCCGAGGTCGACCGCTCGTACGCGGAGGCCGTCCGGACCGTCGGGGTGCAGACCGAGGACGGGACGCTGCTGCGCGGCGAGGTGCTCGCGCGCTGGCACGACTTCGTCGGGACGGGCGAGTTCTTCCGGGCGCTGGAGGCGAAGGTCGGCTGGCTGCGCGACCGGGTCGTCTCCGCGATCAAGGGTGAGCCGTCCGGCGCGCGCGACCTCAAGGTCGCGGTCGAGTCGGGCCTGGAGTCGCTGCTCGTGCAGGAGGCCGACGCCGCCGCCGAGCGCGCCGAGTCGTCCTGGCAGTCGACGGCCGCCGGTCGCGACGTGCTGGGCCGCACGCCCGCCGACCTGTCGCACAGCTCGACCGAGCTCCGGCTCCGGGCCGAGCAGATGATCCGCGACTGGCAGGGCGCGGTGCTCGCGCTCGTCGCCGACGAGGGGATGACCAAGCGCTCCCGCGCCCGGTTCCTCGCCTTCGGCGTCAACGGCGTGGGCGTCGCGCTGATGATCCTCGTCTTCGCCCACACCGGCGGGCTGGTCGGCGCCGAGGTCGGCGTCGCCGGGGGTACGGCGATCCTCGCCCAGCGCGTGCTGGAGGCGGTGTTCGGCGACCAGGCCGTCCGGCGCCTCGCCGAGACGGCCAAGGGCGAGCTCGACGCCCGCGTGCAGGCCCTGATGGCCGAGGAGCTGCTGCGCTACCACGCGCTGCTCGACGGCCTGGGCGTCGATGCCGGCCTCGGGCCGGCGCTGCGCGAGGCGGCCTCGGAGGTCGACGCCGCGCGGGCGGTGCTGCCGACCGGTGCGTCGTCGAACGCCCTCCGCGGGGCGGAGGAGGTGCCGGCGCTGACCGTCGGTCCGCGGACCGACTCCCTCGACAGCGGCGACGACGTGGTGGACGCCGAGCTCGTGGAGCCGGACCTGACGCGCGAGCTGCGCTGATGGCCGGCTCGCTGGTGACGCGTGGACGGGACCTGCTGCACCGCAAGGACCCGACGCTCGCGCTCACCGACCGGGTGCGCGCCCTGCGCGAGGCGGCCGACGCGTGCGAGGGCCGGGTGTCGACCGAGGTGGTCGACGAGGCGTACCGGGTCAGCCTCCAGGTCGACACGCGCCTCGCGCTGTCCGGCGGGGCGACGGTGGTCGCGCTGGCCGGGGCGACGGGGTCGGGCAAGTCGAGCACGTTCAACGCGCTGACCGGGACCGACCTCGCCACCGTCGGCGTACGCCGTCCCACCACGTCCGTGTCCATGGCCGCGACCTGGGGCGAGGACGCGGGGGAGGAGCTCCTCGACTGGCTGCAGGTCCGCCGTCGCCACGTCGTCGACGCGCACGCTGCCCCGGGTCGCGGCGTCGCGCTGGACGGGCTGGTCCTGCTCGACCTGCCCGACCACGACTCGACCGCCGCCGAGCACCGGACGGAGGTCGACCGGCTCGTCGCGCTCGTCGACGTCCTCGTCTGGGTCGTCGACCCGCAGAAGTACGCCGACGCCGCCCTGCACGAGCGCTACCTGCGCCCGCTCGCCGGGCACGCCGCGGTGATGCTCGTGGTGCTCAACCAGGTCGACACGCTCAGCCCCGATGCCCGTGCCGCGTGCCTGCGCGACCTGCGCCGGCTGCTCGACGCCGAGGGCCTCGGCGGCGTCGAGGTCATCGGCGTCTCCGCCGTCACGGGCGAGGGCCTCGACACCCTGCTCACCCGGCTGGCCCGGGTCGTCGCCGGCAAGCGCGCAGCTGCGGCGCGTCTGGCCGCCGACGTCGGGAACGCGGCCGCGAAGCTCGAGTCGGCGTCCGGCACCGACCCCGCGCCCGAGCTGTCCCGCCGTACGGTCGCCACGCTCGACACCCAGCTCGGCGAGGCCGCCGGCGTACCGGTGGTGACGCAGGCGGTCGACCAGGCGTGGCGGCTGCGCGGCGGCCTGGCCACCGGCTGGCCCGTGCTCGCGTGGGTGGCGAAGTTCAAGCCCGACCCGCTGCGCCGCCTGCGGCTCGGCAGCTCCCGCGGCCGCAAGGAGATCGCCTCGCCCACCTCGACCTCCCGGACCTCGCTGCCAGGTCGCTCCGGCGTGCAGCAGGCGCGCGTCGACACCGCGCTCCGGACGCTGGCCGACGAGGCGTCCGACGGGCTGCGGCGCGGCTGGTCCGACGCGGTCCGGGCGACGACCCGTCGTTCGGCGGCCGGGCTGTCCGACAGCCTCGACCGCGCGGTCGCGACCACCGACCTCGACGTCGACCGACACCGCCGCTGGTGGAGCGCGGTCCGCGTCCTGCAGTGGGTGCTCGTCGCGGGCGTGCTCGTCGGTCTGGGCTGGCTCGGGGCGGCGTTCCTGCTGGCCTACCTGCAGCTGCCGCCGCTGCCCAAGGTCGCGTGGTGGGGATTCCCGGCCCCGACGGTGCTGACGATCGGCGGGGTCGCGGCCGGCCTGCTCGTGGCCGCCCTGGCGCGGATCGGTGTCGTGATCGGCGCCCGCCGCCGGGCCCGGCTCGCCCGCCAGCGCCTGCTCGCCGCGGTGTCGCGCGTCAGCGCGGACCAGGTGGTCACGCCTGTCCGCGCAGAGCTGGAGCGCTACGAGACCGCACGTTCCGCGATCCTGCGCGCGCGGGGCTGATCGTCTTCGAGGAGCGTGCCGGTTTTCTGACGCTCGTTGCCTGATCTGCCGCCTCGAGCGGCGATTTCACCCCGCGAGGGTCGAGGAACCGGCACCCGCTGCTCCGCTGGCATACTGGGCGGTCGGCTGCGCCGCTACGTGACTGTGCGCGGCCGTTGCCTCTCGAGCCGGAAAGCACTCATGCCTGAATTCATCTACTCGATGCACAACGTCCGCAAGACCCTGGGCGACAAGCTCGTGCTGGACAACATCACGCTGTCCTTCTACCCGGGCGCCAAGATCGGCGTCGTCGGGCCCAACGGCACCGGCAAGTCGACCCTGCTCAAGATCATGGCCGGTCTGGAGAACGCCAACAACGGCGACGTCATCCTGGCCAAGGACGCCACGGTCGGGATCCTGCTCCAGGAGCCCCCGCTGACGGCCGGCAAGACCGTCCTCGAGAACATCGAGGAGGCCGTCGCCGACGTCAAGGCGCTGCAGCGCCGGATGGACGAGCTCGGCGAGGCGATGAGCGACCCCGACGCCGACTTCGACGCGCTGATGGCCGAGATGGGCGACGTCCAGACCGAGCTCGACAACCGCGACGCGTGGGACATCGACTCCCAGCTGGAGCAGGCGATGGACGCGTTGCGCTGCCCGCCGCCGGACGCCGACGTCGACGTCCTCTCCGGGGGTGAGCGCCGCCGCGTGGCGCTGTGCAAGCTGCTCCTGCAGCAGCCGGACCTGCTGCTGCTCGACGAGCCCACCAACCACCTCGACGCGGAGAGCGTGAACTGGCTCGAGGGCCACCTCAAGAGCTACCCCGGCGCCGTCCTGGCCGTCACGCACGACCGGTACTTCCTCGACAACGTCGCGGAGTGGATCCTCGAGATCGACCGCGGCAAGACGCACCCGTACGAGGGCAACTACTCCACCTACCTTCAGACCAAGGCCTCGCGCCTCCAGGTCGAGGGCAAGCGCGACGCCAAGCGCGCCAAGATCCTCGAGCGCGAGCTCGACTGGGCCCGCTCCAACCCGAAGGCGCGCCAGGCCAAGAACAAGGCCCGCCTGGCCCGCTACGAGGAGATGGCCGCCGAGGCGGACCGCAACCGCAAGCTCGACTTCGAGGAGATCAACATCCCGGCCGGCCCGCGCCTGGGTAGCCAGGTGCTGGACGCCCACAAGCTCGTCAAGGGCTTCGGCGACCGGCTGCTCTTCGACGGGCTGGACTTCTCGCTGCCCCGCGCGGGCATCGTCGGGATCATCGGCCCGAACGGCGTCGGCAAGTCCACGCTGTTCCGGATGCTCGTCGGCGAGGAGGAGGCAGACGGCGGCGACCTCACCCTCGGCGAGACGGTCAAGGTTTCGTACGTCGACCAGGGCCGCTCCGGCCTCGACCCCAAGAAGAACGTCTGGGAGCTCGTCTCCGACGGCCTCGACTTCGTCAAGGTCGCCAACTTCGAGGTGCCGTCGCGGGCGTACGTGGCGTCGTTCGGCTTCAAGGGCCCCGACCAGCAGAAGCCTTCGGGCGTGCTCTCCGGCGGTGAGCGCAACCGGCTGAACCTGGCCCTGACGCTCAAGATGGGCGGCAACCTGCTGCTGCTCGACGAGCCGACGAACGACCTGGACGTCGAGACGCTCCAGTCGCTCGAGGACGCCCTGCTCGAGTTCCCGGGCTGCGCGGTCGTGATCTCCCACGATCGCTGGTTCCTGGACCGGGTCGCCACGCACATCCTGTCGTGGGAGGGCGACGACGAGGAGCAGGCGAAGTGGTTCTGGTTCGAGGGCAACTACGCCGACTACGAGGCGAACAAGATCACGCGTCTCGGCGCTGAGGCGGCCCGCCCGCACCGCGCCACGCACCGCCGCCTGACGCGCGCGTAGGCGTCCGGCTCGGCCACCAACGGCAGGTCGCGGCGCTCGGAGAACGGATCCGGGCGTCGCGACCTGCCGTTTCGTCGGTCCTAGCGCACGGAACGCACCTCGACGCGCTCCACATACGGGTCCCCGCCGGTCCGGTCGAGGGTCGCGTCGAAGCCGTCGCCGGCCCAGACCAGGAGCGTGTGCTCGCCCGCCGCGAGCCGGTAGACGGAGTCGTTGGGGAAGAACGGCTGCAGCGAGGGCTCTCCGTCCGGCTCGTAGAGCGTGGAGCGGGTCGCACCGTCCGTTCCCGGCACCACGCGGTAAAGGCCGGCCCGCGCGACCGTCACCGTCCGTACCGCGTAGCCCCCGCTGGTGAACGCCACGTCCTCCGCCCGGTCGGGCTCGAGCGCGCCCGCCGGGGCGTCGAGCCGCTCCTCGTTCAGCACCATCAGCACCTGCTCGCGCGTCAGGCCGTCGGCGTAGCCGACGAGCGCGTCGGCCACGCTCTCGGGCAGGCTGGTCAGCCAGCCGCCCGGGCCCTGCACCGCGGTGAGCGAGAACGCCCCGTCGCGCCCGAGCACCTCGAACGCGCTCAACGACCCGAGCCCGCCGCCGTAGCGGTAGCCCGAGGGGTGCAGGCAGCTCTTCGTCCCGGTGATGGTCAGGCACCGGCCGGACAGGTCCACGTCCTCCCCGACTCGGAGCGTGTCCACCCGGACCGCCGTACGGACGCCGTCGGTCGGCCCGTCCGACGTGCTCAGGGCGCCGATCGGGATCGGGGAACGGTCCAGCCCGGTCGTCGCGACCTCGGCGGCCCAGAGCTGGACGGCGTCGGAGCCCGAGCGGTCGAGCGTCCCGGCGAGCCGGGTCGCGTCGGTCCGGACCGTCCCGTCGAGCAGCGCCCGCAGGGACGCCTCGACCGCGGCCCGCGCGCTCGGCGACGGCGCGCGGTCCAGCTCGCGCACGCTGGGGAGGCCCCCGTTCGCCACGTCCGGACCGAGCAGCGTGGCGAGCACGCTCAGGTACCAGCGACCGGAACGTTCCACGGTCACGAGCCTGGGGAGCGCGCCGACCGCGGGGAACGACTCGGCGCGGTAGGTCCGGTCCTGCGGACCGTTCTCGTGCCGGTATGCCGACCAGACGCGGAGCAGGCCGTGGGCCCGGTCCGGGTCGCGGCGGACCCGGACGGCGACGTCGCCGAGGTCGACCACGGCGAGGCCGCCGGACCGCGCCCCCACCGTGGGCGTCGCCCCGCTGACGTCGATCGTCAGGCCGTCGAGGGCGTCTCCCGCGTCGGTCGGGGTGGAGGGGTCGCCCACGACGGCCGCGGGCAGGGCGAGGTCGTCGAGCCGCTGCGACCAGGCGCCGACGAACCGGACCAGCGCGGCCCGTTCGTCGGGTTCCACGAGGCGGAGCAGGGCGCCCACGTCCTCCTGGTCGGCGGCGGCCAGCACCCGGTCGACGAGGGCGGTCGGGGACGACGCGCCGCCGCGGAACCGGTCCACCGCGTCCAGCCCGCCCAGGACGAGGGCGACGACGAGCACCCCGACCCCGAGGACGACGAGCAGACGCCGGTCCACCGCGCGGGGCTCGGCGACGAGCAGCTCCGGCTCAGGGGACGTCGACGGACCCCTGGCTCAGCGTCGGCCGCTGCTGCGCGATCGGCGGTTCGGCGGTCGCGGAGCCGTCGTGCGGGTCCGGGGCGACCTCGACCGGAGCCGGTCCGTGGTGGGGCGTCGGCGCGCGGAACGCCGGGGACAGGAGCTGGGCCAGGGTGACGGCCTGCCGGTCCGCGAGCTCGGCCAGCTGCGTGCGGCAGGAGAAGCCGTCGGCCAGCACCACGGCGTCGGGCCGCTGGCGTACGGCGGGGAGCAGGTCGTGCTCGGCCACGGCGACCGAGACGTCGTAGTGGCCCTGCTCGACGCCGAAGTTGCCGGCCAGCCCGCAGCACCCGCCGACGGTGGTCACCGTGGCGCCGGTCGAGGCGAGCAGGGCGGCGTCCGCGCGCCAGCCGATCACCGAGGCGTGGTGGCAGTGCGGCTGGGCGACGACCTCGACCCCGGCGAGGTCCGGCGCCGTCCAGCCCGGGGTGCGTTCCAGGAGCTCGGCCAGCGTGAGGACGCCGGCGGCGACGTCGGCGACCCGGGGGTCGTCGAGCAGCTCGCCCGCGTCGGAGCGCCAGACGGCGAGGCAGGACGGCTCGAGACCGACGACGGGCACGCCGGCGGCGACCACGGGGTGCAGCACGTCGAGGGCCTGGCGCAGCTGGCGCCGGGCGCCCTCGCGCTGGCCGGTGCTGATCCAGGTGAGGCCGCAGCACGCGTTCCGCTCGAGGAACTCGGGTGCGTAGCCGGCCGCGCGGAGCACGTCGAGGACCGAGGAGGCGCCGTCGCCGTCGAAGCAGTCGGAGAAGGAGTCGACCCAGACCACCACGGGCGTACCGCCGTCAGGCGCTGCGGACTGCTCGACCCGCTTCCGCGCCGGACGGTCCGCGAACCGGGGCAGCGTGCGCCGCTGGTCCACCCCGGCGCTCCAGCGCACCAGGTTCCGCAGCCCCGGCGTGGCCGTGGTCAGGTTGATCAAGGACGAGAGCCCCGGGACGCGGGTGATCATCCGACCCCAGCGCGGCAGCCAGCCCAGCGCGTAGTGGCTGCGCGGACGCAGCCGGCCGGCGTACGCGTGGTCGGTCGCGATCGACTTGTACGCCGCCATGTCGATCCCGGTGGGGCAGTCGCGCGCGCACCCCTTGCAGGACAGGCAGAGGTCGAGGGCGTCGTGCACCTCGGGCGCGCGCCAGCCGCCGACGAGCGTGCCGTTGACCAGCTCCTGCAGCACCCGGGCGCGACCCCGGGTCGAGTCCTTCTCCTCGCGCGTCGCCTGGAAGGAGGGGCACATGACGCCCTGCGCGCCCGTGGTGTTGGCCAGGCACTTGCCCACGCCGGTGCACTTGTGGACCTCGGCGGAGAAGGCGCGGCTGACCGGCAGCGGATGACCGACCAGGCCGCTGCTCCGCAGGTCGGCGTCGACGGGTGCGGGGTCGACGAGGACGCCGGGGTTGAGCAGGTCGTCGGGGTCGAAGGCGTCCTTGACCTGGCCGAAGAGCGCGATCGCCCCGGGGGAGTACATCGCCGGCAGCAGTGCACCCCGGGCGCGGCCGTCGCCGTGCTCGCCGGACATCGACCCGCCGTACGAGGCCGCGATCGTGGCGGCCTGCTCGACGAAGCGGCGGTAGACGTCGGAGCCGCCCGCGCTGGTCAACGGGAAGTCGATCCGCGCGTGCACGCACCCGTCGCCGAAGTGGCCGTACGGGAGTGCGTCGAGCCCGAACTCGGTCAGCAGCGCGTCGAAGTCGCGCAGGTACGCCCCGAGCCGGGCCGGCGGGACGGCGGCGTCCTCCCAGCCGGGGTAGGCGGGCGCGTCGAGACTGACCCCGGCCAGGCCGGCGCCGTCCTCGCGGATCTTCCACAGCGCGAGCGCCTCGGTCGGGTCGGTCACCGCGAAGCCGTCGAGGGCACCGGCGTCGGCCAGCACCCGGGCGGCCCGGGCCGAGACCTCGCCCGGGTCGTCACCGACGACCTCGACGAGCATGAAGCCGTCGCCGCGCGGCAGGGGCGGCACCGCGGAGTCGCCGCGCCGGCGCCGGACGACGTCGACGATGCGCCGGTCCAGGCCCTCGACTGCGGTCGGGCGGTGCGCCAGGACGGCCATGACGGCGTCGGCCGCGTCGGCCATGGTCGCGTAGCCGAGCGCGACGAGCTGCTTGTACGGGGCGTCGGCGACGAGGCGGACCGTGGCGCCGGTGATCACGGCGAGGGTGCCCTCGGTGCCGGCGAGGAAGCGGGCGACGTCGAAGCCGCGCTCGGGCAGCAGGTGCTCCAGGCTGTAGCCGGACACCTGGCGCCCGAAGGTGCCGAACTCGGTGCGGATCGTCCCGAGGTCGCCGGCCACCACGTCGCGCAGCCGGGTCAGGCTCGACGCCAGCGGGGCGTCCTGCCCGTGCTCGAGGTGCAGCCGCTCGCCGCGGCCGGTGACCACGTCGAGGGCCATCACGTTGTCCGAGGAACGTCCGTAGCCCAGCGCACGGGGCCCGCAGGCGTTGTTGCCGATCATCCCGCCGATGGTGCAGCGGTTGTGCGTCGACGGGTCGGGGCCGAAGCGCAGCCCGTACGGGGCGGCCGCCGCCTGCAGGGAGGACTGCACGACGCCCGGCTCGACGCGGGCCGTACGCGCCTCGGGGTCGACCTCGCCGATCGCGGTGAGGTGCCGGCCGACGTCGACGACCAGGCCCGGGCCGACCGCGTTCCCGGCGCACGAGGTGCCGGCGCCCCGCGTCGTCACGGGCACCCGCGCGGCGCGCGCCGCGTCCAGCACCGCGAGGAGCTCGGCGACGTCGCGCGGGTGGGCGACGGCCTGCGGGACGACCCGGTAGAGCGAGGCGTCGGAGGAGTAGAGGGCCCGGGCCAGCGTCGAGGTGTCCAGCGCCCGCGACGCTCCGCGCCGGTCGAGCTCGGCGACGAGATAGCGCAGGGGCTCGGGGACGTCTCCGTCGCCGGGGGCGACGAGCAGGGCGGCGGAGGACATGATCGCCCCCGATGGTAGTGGCGCTGCGAGCGGCCGAACGGTCCGGCTCAGGCCTGCGAGGCCCGGAGGATGGCGTCCATGGCCCGGCCGACGGCAGCGTAGTCGTCGGGGTCGACCGCGTCGACGAAGTTGCGCCGGACGCACTCGACGTGGCTCGGGGCGGCCTCCTCGAGCAGCTGCTGGCCGGCCCCCGTCAGGTTCGCCCACACGCCACGCCGGTCGACCGGGCACGTGGTGCGCTCGATGAGGCCGCGCTTCTCCATGCGGGTGACCGTGTGGGTGAGCCGTGAACGGCTCTGGTGCACGGCGTCGGCGAGCTCGGCCATGCGCAGCTGGCGGTCGTCGGACTCGGAGAGGGTGACGAGGATCTCGTACTCGGCGAGGTCGAGGTCGTGCTCACGGAGCTGCGCGTCGAGCCGCTCGTTGAGGATCGCGCTGCCCAGCAACCACCCGCGCCACACGCGCTGCTGGTCGTCGGAGAGCCAGCGCGTGGTCGGGGGGGCCGCGGTGAGAGTCATAGCATCTTCAACAGTACGGCGACTCTCCGATCATCCCCACCGGTCGCACGGGTTTGTCACACGCCCGGACGACACATGTCGTCCACATGGACGACACAGGGAAGTCACAGGGACGACGCGGGGACGGTGCGCGCGACGGCCCGGCGGACGAGCGTCGAGGCCCCCGTCCGGTAACCTGACGTGACCAGCCTTCATCGTGGCCGGCTGATGCTTGCCGAGGCGGCCCCGTACGAGCACGCGGAGCCGACAGTGACCTCAGAGCAGCACCCGGACCGGGCCGACGACATCGTCGCGCAACGCGCCACCTCCGTCGGTGCGGTGCTGCTCGAGCAGGTCAAGGCGTCCGGCGACCGCGAGGCCTTCCGCCATCTCGTCGGCGGCCGCTGGCAGTCGCTCTCCTGGACGCAGACGAAGGACTCCGCCTTCGAGCTCGCGGCCGGGCTGCTGGCGCTGGGCGTGCAGCTCGAGGACCGCGTGGCCATCGCCTGCGGCACCCGGATCGAGTGGGTGCTGGCCGACCTGGCGATCATGTCCGCCGGGGCCGCGACGACCACCGTCTACCCCACCACGCAGCACGAGGACGTCGCGTTCATCCTCGGCGACTCGGGCTCGCGGGTCGTCTTCGCCGAGGACCAGGGCCAGGTCGACAAGATCGAGCTCCACACCGACGAGCTGCCCGGGCTGGAGACGATCGTCCAGATCTCCGGGGTGCCGCGCGGTCCGCGCACCATCAGCCTCGACGAGCTCCGGGAGCGGGGGCGCGAGCGGCTCGCCGTCGACCCCTCGTGCGTCGAGGACGTCATCGCGCAGACCGGCCCGGACCACCTGGCCACGCTGATCTACACCTCCGGCACCACCGGCCGGCCCAAGGGGGTCCGGCTCGTGCACGACTGCTGGACCTACGACGGGGCCTCGGTCGAGGCGTTCGACATCATCTCGCGCGACGACCTGCAGTACCTCTGGCTGCCGCTCAGCCACGTCTTCGGCAAGTGCCTGATCGCCGTCCAGCTCAAGATCGGCTTCGCCACCGCGATCGAGGGCGACATCGACACCCTGGTGGAGAACCTCGGGGTCGTGCAGCCCACGTTCATGTGCGGCGCGCCGCGCATCTTCGAGAAGGTCCGGAGCCGGGTGATGACGAGCGCCTCCTCGGGCCCCCGGGGGCGCATCGTCGACTGGGCCTTCGGGGTCGGGCGCCGGACGGCCTCCGTGCGTCTGGCCGGCGGGCGGCCGCGCGGGCTGCTGGCCGTCCAGCAGGCGGTCGCCGAACGCCTCGTGTTCTCAGCGATCAAGGCGCGGATGGGGGGGAAGATCAGGTTCTTCATGTCCGGGTCGGCCGGCCTGAACCGCGAGGTGCAGGAGTGGTTCTACGCGGCCGGCCTGCTCCTGCTCGAGGGTTACGGCCTGACCGAGACGAGCTCGCTGACCTGCGTGAACAACCCACGGGCGCCGCGCTTCGGCACGGTCGGCCCGCCCATCCCGGGGACCGAGCTCAAGATCGCCGACGACGGCGAGATCCTGGTCAAGGGTCCCGGCGTGATGCGCGGCTACCACCACCAGCCGGAGGCGACGGCCGAGGTGATGGCGGACGGCTGGTTCGCCACCGGCGACATCGGGCACGTCGACGACCACGGCTACCTCAAGATCACCGACCGCAAGAAGGACCTGATCAAGACCTCCGGCGGCAAGTACGTCGCCCCCTCCGAGGTCGAGGGCGTGATCAAGGCGGCCTGCCCGTACGTGAGCCAGGTCGTGGCGCACGGCGAGGGGCGCAAGTACATCAGCGCGCTGATCGCGCTCGACCCGGGCGCGATCAAGGAGTGGGCCGACGCGAAGGGGCTCGCGTACGCCTCGGTCGAGGACCTCACGAAGGCGCCGGAGGTGCGGGACCTGGTCGACGGGTGCGTGCAGGCCGCGAACCGCAAGCTGGAGCGCTGGGAGACCGTGAAGCGCTGGGCCTTCCTGCCCGGGGAGCTGGACGTCGAGCACGGCGAGGTCACCCCGAGCATGAAGGTGCGGCGCGCCGAGGTGACGCGGCGCTACGGCGACCTGCTCGACTCCCTCTACGACCGCGACTAGGCGTGCCCGGTCCCACCCGACCCCGCTTCCGGTACGACTCGCCCCGCCGCTGGGGTGACCTGGACGCCCAGGGGCACGTCAACAACGCGGTCTACCTCGACCACCTGCAGGACGCGCGCGTCGCGTTCCTGCACGCCGGCGCCCCGGGCCTGGCGGACATGCTGCGCACGGGGGTGCTCGTCGTGGCGCACCAGGTCGAGTACCTCGCCCCGGTCGGCTTCGGCCCGGAGCCGCTGGTCGTCTCGCTCTGGATCGACGCGCTCGGGGCCAGCCGGTTCACGGTGGGCTACGACGTCCTCGACGGCGACACGCTCGCGGCCCGGGCGCGGACGACGCTCGTGCCGTACGACCTCGACGCCGGCCGGGTGCGCCGGCTGAACGAGGTCGAGCGCGCGGCGTTCGAGGCCTACCTGGACCCCGCGGAGCCGCTGCGCCCGCTCCCGAAGGTCGGGGTGGGGGAGGGAGCCGCGCGCTACCCCCTGACCGTGCGCTGGTCCGACCTCGACGCCTTCGGGCACGTCAACAACGTCAAGTTCTACGACTACGTGCAGGAGGCGCGGGTCGCGATCATGACCGCCGGTCTCGACTGGTCGGCCGGCGTCGTCTGGTCGATCGTGCGCCAGGACCTCGAGCACCTCGCGCCGCTCGACTTCCGCAGCGAGCCGTACGAGGTCGCCACGAGCGTCGTCGCGGTCGGGTCGCGTTCCTTCACCCTCGCGGCCGAGATCCGCGACCCGGCCTCGGGCACCGTCCACGCCCGGTCCCGCACCGTCGCCGTCGGCCCGCGCCCGCTCGACGACGCCGAGCGCACGGCCCTGTCGACGTGGGCCCTGCCGGACGCGGCGGGCGTTCCGCAGGCCTGAACCTCCAGCGCCGGCACACCCTGCTGGTGCCGGCATACCCAGCTCGTCTCCGCACACCCGGCAGGGTGTGCCGACGTCAGCTCGGTATGCCTGGGCGAAGAGGGTGCCCGCGTGAGCAGGGTGTGCCGCCGGCCGAGGCGTACGGGCCTCACGCCCCGGGCGGAGGGCTCAGCCCGCGTCCGGGCGCCTCGGGGACAGGGAGACGGACGACGTCACGCCCCCGCCCATCGAGGTCATGGCGGGGGAGGGTCCCTCGGTGTTGACCATGAAGTGGGCCGCGCGCTCGAGGTAGGTCCACATCTCGGCGCGCTGGGCCTCGGTGACGTCGATCGACTCGACGGCGGCGTGCATGTGGGTGATCCAGCGGTCGCGCATGTCCGGCGTCACGGCGAACGGGGCGTGCCGCATCCGCAGGCGCGGGTGGCCGCGCTCCTCGCTGTACGCGGTGGGCCCGCCCCAGTACTGCTCGAGGAACCCGCGCAGGCGGTCCTCCGCCGCGGCGAGGTCCTCCTCGGGGTACAGGTCGCGCAGCGGCTGGTCGGCGGCGACGCCCTCGTAGAAGCGGCGCACCAGGGCGACGAAGGTCGGGTGGCCGCCCACCGCGTCGTAGAACGTGGTGGGGGCGGCGGGGCTGGCTGGCTCGGACATCGGGACCATCATCCCTCGCCCGGCCGAGCCACCAGGTCAGCGCGCTTCCCAGCCCTTTGGCACGATGGGTCGCGGGCGACCGATCTGGTCACCCGCACGTCCCACGCCGGGCCGAGACGGTCCGGCAAGCACGCAAGGAGCAACACATGGCTGTCGTCCGTACCGCGCAGGCGCACTGGGAGGGCTCGCTGATGGAGGGCCAGGGCGAGGTCGAGCTGGTCTCGTCCGAGGCCGGGAGCTTCGAGGTCAACTGGCCGTCCCGCGCGGACAAGCCCAACGGCAAGACCAGCCCCGAGGAGCTCATCGCCGCCGCGCACTCCACCTGCTTCTCGATGGCGCTGTCGCACGGGCTCGCCGGTGCCGGTCACGCCCCGACCAGCATCGACACCACCGCCGACGTCACCTTCCAGGCCGGCGAGGGCATCAAGGGCGTCAAGCTGACCGTCGTCGGCGACGTCCCCGGCATCACCGCCGAGGAGTTCGACGCCGCCGCGCAGGAGGCCAAGCAGAACTGCCCGGTCTCGCAGGCCCTCTCGGTGCCGATCACGCTCGAGGTCAGCTTCAAGGGCTGAGCCTCAGGTGCTGGCCGACCCCTCGACCAGCCGGACCGTCTGCACGGTGTCGGTGGTCGGGGGGCGGCCGGTCCCGCCCTGGCTGTAGTTGCCGACGCGGACGAGCTCGCCGTTGCGCACGTACCAGGTGTTGCCGCTGTCGTCGCGCAGCGTCGTCGTCCGTAGGCCGATCGCCTCGACCGTGCCGGAAGCCTCCTTCATGTCGACGTAGTCGCCGACGCCGAACTGGTCCTCGACCAGCAGGAACACGCCCGACACCAGGTCCTTGACCACGTTCTGGAGCCCGAACGCGATGGTCACGGTGATGATCGACGTCCCGGCGATGATCGAGGTGATGTTGAAGCCCAGCTCGGAGAAGATCATCAGCAGCGCGACGAGCGTGATGACCACCGACACCGCGCTCCGGGCCAGCGACCCCAGGGCCCTGATCCGCGAGTCCCGGCGGCCGTCGCCGACGTCCGACTCCGAGTCCCGCAGGACCTGCAGGGCCTTGATCCGCAGCCGCTTCCGGTCCCCGGTCGAGCGGCGTACGGCGCGGTCGATGAGCCCGTTGACCACCGCCCGCGCGACGAGGGCGAGGACGATCAGGAACGCGACCCGCAGCGGGACGAACTGCACGGCGTCGGCGAGGGTGCGGGGGAACCAGGTCGGCATGGCCTCACCCTAGGAGCCTGCGCGCCGCCCCGCGCCCGTCGCGCCGGCCTGCCATCCTCGTGCGGTGCCCGACCCGTCGTCCCCCTCCGGTCCACCCACCACCTCCGGGCTCGGCCGCGCCGGGGTGGTCGCCGTCGTCGTCACGGTGCTGTCCTGGGCCTCCGCGTTCGTGGTCATCCGCTTCGCCGCACCCTGGCTCGGCCCCGGCGCGCTCACGCTCGGCCGGCTGCTCGTCGCCACCGTGGCGCTGACCGTGCTGTCGTCCTTCCCCCGGCTCGGCGGCGGTCACCGCCTGGAGCGGCTGCGCGCGCTGGACCGGAAGGAGCGCTGGCTGCTCGTCCTCGTCGGGCTGGCGTGGTTCGCGGTCTACAACGTCGCGCTGAACGCCGGCGAGCGCCACGTCGACGCGGGCACCGCCTCGATGATCATCCAGCTCGCGCCGGTGATCGTCGCCGTGCTGGCCGGCACCCTCCTGCGCGAGGGCTTCCCCCGGCCGCTGGTGGTGGGCGTGGCCGTCGCCCTGCTGGGGACGATCCTGATCGGGGTGGCCGCCGGGACGGCGGCGCCGTCGGCGCAGGGGTCACGCGGGCTCGGGGTGGTGCTGGTGCTCGTGAGCGCCCTCGTGTACGCGGTCGCGCTCGTCGCGCAGAAGGTGGTGCTGCGGCGGGTGTCCGGGCTGGTCGTGACCTGGGCCGCGTGCGCGGTCGGCTGCGTCGCCTGCCTCCCCTTCGCCGGCGAGCTCGTCCGTGAGCTGGCGGTGGCCCCGGCGAGCGTCTGGTGGGCCGTGGTCTACCTCGGCGTCGTGCCGACGGCCATCGCCTTCTCGACCTGGGCCTTCGCCATGGGCCGCAGCGACGCCGGCCGGCTGTCGGTGACGACGTACGTGGTCCCGCCCGTGGCCATCGGCCTGGGCTGGCTGTTCCTGGGCGAGGTGCCGCTCCCGCTGGCCGTCATCGGCGGCGCGGTCAGCCTCGTGGGCGTCGCGATCTCCCGCCGACGCTAGGTGGAGCTGGGCCAGTCCCGCCCGACGCGGTCCCAGGCCGCGTCGAGCTCCGCGAGGACCTCGGGCGGCAGCGGACCGCGGCTCGCGGCCTCGACGGCGCGGCGCAGGTGGTCCGGCTTCGCCGTGCCGACGATCGCGGTGTGCACCCCGGGGGCGTACGCGGTGAAGCGGAGGGCCAGCTCGGGCCAGTCCAGATCAGCACCGCCGAGGTCTCCGGGGTCGAGGTCCAGCGCCTGCAGCCGCTCCCAGTAGAGCTCGGCGTAGTGCCCGGTCGGCCGCTCGGGGAAGCGCCACGGCGCGTTCGCGATCGGGCGCTTCGCGATCACGCCGAGCTCGGGCTCACGGCCGACGACGTGGTGCAGGTTCCACCGGTCGACGACGTTGACGCTGCACTCGACCGCGGCGAAGCGGCCCGAGGACGCGGCGTACGCGAGCGCGTCGTTGTCGCCGCTGTAGCCCGCGACGCCGATCAGGCCCTGGGCAGCCGCGTCGTCGAGCGTCTCCTGCAGGTCGCCGCGCTGGAGGACCTCGAGCGGGCAGGAGTGCAGGAGGTAGACGTCGACGCGCTCGGAGCGCGTCCGGCGCAGCGTCTGCTCGAGGCCGGCCCGCACGCTGGCCGACGACCAGTCCTCGTAGCCGGGGACGCCGGAGCCGCCCTTGCTGGAGAGCACGAACTCGTGACGCCGCCGGCCGAGGTGGCGTCCGATGCGCTCCTCGCTCGTGCCGTAGCCCAGCGCGGTGTCGACGAGGGTGACGCCGAGGTCGAGGGCCGCGTTGAGCAACGCGCCTGCCTCGGCCTCGGTGACGTCGGCCTCGCCGATCTGACCGGCGCCGAGCCCGACCACCGAGGTGTCGAGGGTCGTCCCGCCGAGCGGTCGCTGCTCCACGTCAGCGCCCGTACGTGGCCCGGCCCGCCCACCAGGTCGCCACGACCGGGTCGGGCAGGTCGCGACCGTGCCAGGGGTTGTTCCGCGAGAGCGACACCGAGGCGGCGCGGTCGACCGTGGCGCGGCGCGTGGGGTCGACCAGCGTGAGGTTCGCCGGCTCGCCGACCGCCAGCGGGCGGCCCTGGCCGCCCAGCCGGGCGATGTGCGCAGGGACGGACGACATCCGGGTCGCGACCTCGCGCCAGCCGAGGGTGCCGGGGCGGACCATGGTCTCCACGACCACGGCGAGCGCGGTCTCCAGCCCGAGCATCCCGGGCGCCGCGTCGACGAAGGCGTGCTCCTTGTCGTGGCGCGCGTGCGGGGCGTGGTCGGTCGCGACGACGTCGATCGTGCCGTCGGTCAGCGCCTCGCGCACGGCGGCGACGTCCTCGGCGCTGCGCAGCGGCGGGTTGACCTTGAACGTCGGGTCGTAGCCGAGCAGCTCGTCCACGGTGAGCAGCAGGTGGTGCGGCGTGACCTCGGCGGTCACGGCGATGCCGCGCGCCTTGGCCCAGCGCAGCACGTCGACGGTCTCGGCCGTCGACACGTGGCACACGTGCAGGCGCGAGCGGGTCAGCTCGGCCAGGCCCACGTCGCGCGCGACGATGCCCGCCTCCGCGACGGCGGGCCAGCCGGGCAGGCCGAGGCGGCCCGAGACGGGACCCTCGTCGCAGCAGGCGTCGGGACCGGCGAGCCGGGGGTCCTGGGCGTGCTGGGCAATCACGCCGTCGAAGGCCCGGACGTACTCCAGCGCCCGGCGCATCAGCCGGGCGTCGGCGACGCAGCGGCCGTCGTCGGAGAAGACCCGGGTCTGCGCGGGGGACCGAGCCATCAGACCCAGCTCGGCGAGCTCCTCGCCGGCCAGGCCCTTGCTCACGGCGCCGATCGGCACGACCTGCGCCGTGCCGGTCGCCCGGCCGACGTCGAGCAGGTGCTCGGCGGCCTCGGCGGTGTCCGTGACGGGGGAGGTGTTGGCCATGGCCAGGACGGCGGTGTAGCCGCCCCGGGCCGCCGCCGCGGTCCCGGTGGTGACCGTCTCGGCGTCCTCGCGGCCGGGCTCGCGCAGGTGCGTGTGCAGGTCGACGAGCCCGGGCAGGGCGACGAGCCCGTACGCGTCCACCCGGACGGCATCGGGGCGGGCGTCCGCGGGGTCGGCGAAGACCCCGTCGCGGATGAGGAGGTTGGCCGGACCTGCACCAGCCAGGTCGGCGCCGAGGACGAGGACGTCGGTGGTCGTCGGGGTGCTGGTCAGGGGGCTCGTGGGGCTCATCGGACCGCCCCGCTCTCGTCGGCCCCGCCGAGCAGCAGGTAGAGCACGCTCATGCGGACGGACACCCCCGCGGCGACCTGGTCGAGGATCAGCGAGCCGGCCGAGTCGGCGGCGTCCGCCGAGATCTCGAGCCCGCGGTTCATCGGGCCGGGGTGGCAGATCGCGGTGCCCGGGCGCAGCAGCCCCAGCCGGGCCCGGGTGAGCCCGTAGCCCACGGTGTACTCGCGGGGGGTCGGGAAGTAGCCCCCCGACATGCGTTCGCGCTGCACGCGCAGCATCATCACGGCGTCGACCTCTCCGAGCACCCGGTCGAGGTCGTCGCGCACCTCGACCGGCCAGGTGTCCACGCCCGCGGGGAGCAGGGTGGGCGGGGCGACGAGCACGACTCCCGCGCCGAGGGTCGTCAGCAGCTCGACGTTGCTCCGGGCCACCCGGGAGTGGGTGATGTCGCCGACCACGGCGATCCGGCGGCCGGCGAACGGCTGGTGGTCGTCACGCCCGGCGTCCGGCTGGGACGCCCGGAAGTGGCGGCGCAGCGTGAAGGCGTCGAGCAGCGCCTGCGTGGGGTGCTCGTGGGTGCCGTCGCCGGCGTTGACCACGTGGACGCCGAGCCCGAGCTCGGCGAACCAGCGGGCCGCCTGCAGCGGGGCGCCGCTGGCCATGTGCCGGATGACGAGGGCGTCGACCCCCATCGAGGCCACGGTGAGGACGGTGTCGCGCAGGGACTCGCCCTTGGAGACCGACGACCCCTTGGCGCTGATGTTGATCGTGTCGGCGGACAGCCACTTGCCCGCGAGCTCGAAGGAGCTGCGGGTGCGGGTGGAGTCCTCGAAGAACAGGTTGACGACGGTCCGGCCGCGCAGGGCCGGCAGCTTCTTGACCGGGCGGCCCTGGACGAGCGCCATCTCCTCGGCCAGGTCGAGGATGCCGGTGGTCTCCGCGGCGTCGAGGTCCGCGGCCGACAGCAGGTGGCGCATCACGCGGCGCCCCCGGTGATCGTGACCTCGTCGGTCCCGTCGACCTCGCTGAGGCGGACGGACACGCGCTCGTCGGAGCGGGTCGGGAGGTTCTTGCCCACGTGGTCGGCGCGGATCGGCACCTCGCGGTGGCCACGGTCCACCAGCACGGCCAGCCGGACGGCGCGGGGCCGCCCCAGGTCGCCGAGGGCGTCGAGGGCGGCGCGGACCGTACGGCCGGAGAAGAGGACGTCGTCGACGAGCACCACCACGGCGCCGTCCACGCTGACCGGCACCTCCGTGCGCCCGGGGGCGCGGGTGGGGTGGCGGCGCAGGTCGTCGCGGTACATGGTCACGTCCAGGGCCCCGACGGGGATCGGGGTCGACTCGACCTCCGCCATCGCCCGACCGAGGCGCTCGGCCAGCGGCACCCCACGCGTGGGGATGCCGAGCAGGACCAGGCCGGCGGCACCCCGGTTGGCCTCGAGGACCTCGTGGGCCATGCGCGCGCAGGCCCGGCTGATCTGGTCCGCGTCCAGCACCTGTCGAGCGAGCGAGGTCGTGTGCTCCGGCCCGATCACGTCAGGCATGCTAGTGCCATGGACACGCTGTTCGGCTGGCCGCAGGTCCCCACGGTCACCCCGCTCGAGGCGCTGGGCCTGCTGGCCGGCGTCCCCCTGGTGGTGATCGCGCTGATCTTCGCGGTCTCCAAGGCGAACGCCGTGCTGCAGGCCTCACGGCGCGGGCCGGGCCCCCAGCCCGAGGACCCGGTCTGGATGGGGGGCCGCGCGCTCTCGATCATGGGGGGCGCCGAGGACCAGGCGCCCGACGAGATCGAGGCGCAGCGCCGCGAGCTCACCACGACGCCGAAGACGCCGGCCCTCGACGCCGAGGCCGGTGGGGCCAGTGCTCGCTGGTGACGACCTGGTCCCGGCCGACCGGCAGCGGCTGGAGCGGGCCATCGGGATCGCCCGGGAGGTCTCGGGCCTCGACTTCGCGCTCTACCTGACCACGTCCGAGGAGGACTCCCGCGCGTACGCCCTCCGGCTGCACGGCGCGCTCGACGAGCCCGACCGGTCGGTCCTCCTCCTGTGCGACCCGGGCTTCAAGGTCCTCGAGATCGTCACCGGCCGTAACGCCCGCCGTGCCCTGCCCGACCGGGTCTGCGCGCTGGCCGCCGCGACCATGCGTTCGTCCTTCGCCGCCGGCGACATCGTCGGCGGCCTCTGGAACGGCATCACCCAGCTGGGTGAGGCGGCCCGCCAGCCGCGGACGCTGCACGGTCCCACCACCGACGAGTAGTCGTCCCGTCACTTCGCCGGGCGGTCAGACGTACGGCCGCCAGAGGTGCACGGTCGCGTAGCTCCGGAACGGTGCCCACGCGGCCGGGTCGGTCATCCCGCGCGCCTCGAGCTGACGGCGTACGGCGAGGTCGGTGGTGAGCAGGATGTCGGCCTGACCGAGCGCCCGCAGCCCGACCACGTCGGCCGTCCAGGGCCCGATGCCCGGCTGGGCCAGCAGCTCGCGACGCTGGTCGGCCCAGGAACGTCCCCGGTCCAGCACGAGCGCGCCCGACGCGAGCGCGTCGGTGAGCGCCACGAGCGCCCGACCCCGGGCCCGCGGCATCGGCAGCACCTCCGGGTCCGCCTCCGCGAGCCTCTCCATCGTGGGGAACAGGCGCGAGACGGCGCCCCCGTCGACGACCACCTCGTCCCCGTACGTCTCGGTCAGCTTGGCCGAGCAGCGCGCGGCCGCCGCCATCGAGATCTGCTGGCTGACCAGGGCCTGCACCGCGGCCTCCGCGACGTCGGTCGCCCCCGGGAGGCGCAGGCCCGGGCTGCTCGCCACGTCCTCGGCGAGGTGCGGGTCACGCCCGAGCGCGGCGACGACGTCCGCCACCGGCGCGTCCGCGTCGACGAGGTGCCGCACCCGGACGACGGCGTCGGCCTCGTCGTCGGGGTGACCCGCGTACGCCAGGCCCAGCTCGTTGCCGTCCCACGTGACCCGCACCGCGGCCGGCCCGTGGGCCAGCCGGAGCGTGCGGGTCAGCCCGAGCGGGGCGCACGGGTCGCTCGGGTCGACCGGGTCGTGCGCCTCGACCCCGGGCACGGCGAACCGGCGCAGGAAGGCGAAGAGCGTCGCCCCGTCGTACGGCTCGGTCGTCGCCAGGCGCTGCGGCGCCCCGAACGGCCCTAGGACGCCTGCTGGCACTTCAGCGCGCGGAGCGAGTCGGCGCGGCGCTCGACCACGATCCGGCGCAGCGACGCGGACAGCTCGACGTCGGCGAGCCAGGCGTCCAGCCGGGCCAGGAACGGCTCGCGCTCGGCGGGCACGGGGAAGAGGTTCCGCACCGCGGTGGTGCGGAGCGCCTCGCCCTTGGTCGCCCACACCCCGCGCAGGGCCGAGGCGTCCTCGACCATCGCGAGGTACGGCTCGACGTACGGGGCGAGGACGTCGTCCTGCCCGCGCGGGCCGAAGGAGATGCAGATCGCGGACTGCACGCTGTTGGTGACCTCGTCGGTCTGGGTGGCGAGCCGCCACGCCTCGGCCTTCGCTTCGGCCGTCGGTCGGGCCGCCCGGGCCCCGGCGGCGAGCTCCGCGCCGGCGCTGGAGTTGTCCCGCGCCTGCTCGGCGTCGATGCCGGCCCCGTCGATGCGCCCGAGCCGCGCCAGCTGCCCGACCAGCAGCCAGCGCAGGTCGCGGTCGACCGCCAGCCCCTCGGGCACGTCGCGCCCGTCGAGCCACCCGGCCACGACGTCGGCGCCCCAGCCGGGGTTGCTCGCCGCCGCGAACGAGCGGGCGAAGGCGAGCTGGGCGTCGGAGCCCTCCGGGGCCGCGCCGAGCAGCTCGTGCAGGCCCCGTTCCAGCTGCTCCTGCACCGCGCCGCGCTCGCCCAGCCCGGTGTAGGAGTTCGCGGCGAGCGAGGCCTGGGCCAGCACGTTCCGCAGCTGGGTCGGGACGGTCTCCACGGCCGCGGTGCGCAGGACCACGTCGACGTAGTCGCGGGCCGGCAGCTCGGCGCCGCGGCAGGCGTCCCACAGCGACGCCCAGACGACCGCCCGGGCGAGCGGGTCGGCCAGCAGGGGCAGGTGCTCCAGCACCGTCGCGCGGGACCGCGCGTCGAGGCGCACCTTGGCGAAGGTCAGGTCGCCGTCGTTGGGCAGGAGCAGCGCGGGCCGCGGGCGGCCGACCAGCTCGGGCACCGGCGTCCGCTCGCCGTCGACGTCCATCTCGACCGCCAGCGTGCGGGTGAGCCGGCCGTCGACGACGTCGTACGCGCCCACGCCCACCCGGTGCGGACGCAGCGTCGGGTGCTCGGGTGCCGCGGTCTGGACCATCGCGGCGGCGGTGACGGCACCCTCGGTGTCGGTCTCCACCTCGAGGGCGAGGGTGTTGACGCCGGCGGTCTCGAGCCAGCGCTGGGACCAGGCCGTGAGGTCGCGCCCGGACGGCGGCTCGAGGGCGGCGAGCAGGTCGGCCAGGCTGGTGTTGCCGAAGGCGTGCTCGGCGAAGTAGGCGCGGACGCCCTCGAGGAACGCGTCGCGCCCCACGAACGCGACCAGCTGGGCGAGCACCGAGGCGCCCTTGCCGTACGTGATCTGGTCGAAGTTCGTGCTGACCGCCTCGAGGTCGACGATGTCGGCCGCGATCGGGTGCGTCGAGGGCAGCTGGTCGGCCCGGATCGCGCCGGTCTTGGAGCCGGCGCTGAAGGAGGCCCAGTTGGACGCCGGGTCGTCGGTCAGCTCGCCGACGGCGAAGTTCGAGGACCACGTGGCGAAGGACTCCTTGAGCCACAGGTCGTCCCACCAGCGCATGGTCACCAGGTCGCCGAACCACATGTGCGCGAGCTCGTGCAGGATCACCTCCTGCCGGTAGTCGCGGGAGGCCTGGGTGACGCGGCTGCGGAAGATGTACTCGTCGCGGAGCGTCACGAGGCCGATGTTCTCCATCGCCCCGGCGTTGTACTCCGGCACGAAGGCCTGGTCGTACTTGCCGAAGGCGTACGGCAGCCCGAAGTGGTGCTCGAAGGTGCGGAAGCCGCCCTGGGTGACCTCGAGGATCGCGTCCGTGTCCAGGCTCTCGGCCAGCGAGCGCCGGCAGATGACGCGCGACGAGATGGTGCCCTTCGCCGTCTCCAGCTCGCCGTCCACGATCGTGTAGTGGCCCGCGAGCAGCGAGGTCAGGTAGGTCGAGACCGGTTCGGTGGTGGCGAAGGTGGTCAGCAGGTTCCCATCACCGGCGTCTTCCTGGGTCTCGAGAGCGCCACCCGAGACGACGGCCCAGTCCGCCGGGGCGACGACCGAGATCGTGTAGCGCGCCTTGAGGTCGGGCTGCTCGAAGCAGGCGTAGACGCGGCGGGCGTCGGCCGGCTCGAACTGCGTGTAGAGGTAGACCAGCCCGTCGGCGGGGTCGACGAAGCGGTGCAGGCCGTCCCCGCTGCGGCTGTAGCGCACGACCGCGTCCACGTGGAGCTCGTGCTCGCCGGGGGACACGTCGAAGGGGAGCCGGGAGTCCACGAACGTCGCCGGGTCGAGCGCCACGCCGTCGAGCTCGGCGGCGCGGACGCTCTCGGCGATGAGGTCGACGTGCAGCGAGCCGGCCTCGCGCGCGGTGAAGCGGATCCGCGACGACGAGGTGAAGAGCGTGGTCGGGTCCTCGACCTCGCGACCGGACAGGTCCACGCGGACCTCGTACGTGTGGGTGCCGATCAGGGCCGCGCGCGCCTGCGCCTCGGCTCGGGTGAGGTTGTCGGGGAACATGCGTCGATCCTTCCACGCACCCGGCCTCGGGCGCCGTGCCGTGCGTGGCCGGCGGCTGCCTACGCTGTGACCATGGCGAAGAAGAACAAGCAGGCGGACGCGAAGGCCGAGCTCGAGGCCCTGGGCAAGCAGACCCGCAAGGCGGTCGAGGCCGTGCTGGCCGAGGTCCGGGAGGTCGCCGAGGAGCTCCGTGCGCGGACGTCCGCGGCCGCCCCCACCCCGGTGGCGTCGACGACCTCCGTGCAGACGGTGGACTTCTGGTTCGACCCCATCTGCCCCTGGGCGTGGATGACCTCGCGCTGGATGCTGGAGGTCGAGAAGGTCCGGCCGGTCAAGACCGTCTTCCACGTGATGAGCCTGTCGGTGCTGAACAGCGGGCGCGACATCCCCGACGGCTACCGCGCGATGCTCGACCAGGGCTGGGCCCCGGTGCGCGTCGCGCTCGCCGTCGAGGAGCGCTACGGCCAGGAGCAGCTCCGCGCCTTCTACACCGCGATCGGCACCCGGATCCACCCCCGGCAGGAGGGCTTCGACCGCGCCACGATCGAGGGCGCGCTGACCGACGTCGGCCTGCCGGTCGAGCTCGCGGACGCGGGCGACGTCGGCGACAACGACGAGGCCCTGCGCGCGTCGCACCACCAGGGGATGGACCCGGTGGGCCAGGACGTCGGCACCCCCGTCATCCACGTCGGCGACGTCGCCTTCTTCGGTCCCGTGATGTCGCCCGCGCCGAAGGGCGAAGAGGCGGGCCGGGTGTACGACGGCGTGCTCGCGCTGGCGTCGTACCCGGGCTTCTTCGAGCTCAAGCGCACGCGCACGGTGGACCCGATCTTCGACTGAGCCGCCCGCAGGACCACCGCGTCGACCTGTGCACCGACGTCGGTGCACAGGTCGACGCGCTCCTGCTCAGACCTCGACGAGGTGGCGGGGCGGTTCGCGGTAGAGCGGGTAGCGCGCGCCGACGATCCGCTCGGCGGTGGCGTAGGAGTACCAGACCGGCCCGCCGAGCCGTTCCTCCGCCTCCGCGGTGAGCACGACCCGAGCCGGGTGGCTCTCGGTCGGCCCGTCGCCGCGGCGGACCAGGTCCAGGTCGGTGCCCAGCAGGTCGGCGGCGCCGAGCTCGCCGATGCGCCCGTACGACAGCGTCTCGACCTCGAGGCCGGTGACGATGACCTTGGCGACCTGCACCTCGCCGGTGCGGGTGCGCGCGGCCAGCACGTCGTGGCCCTCCAGCGTGGCGAGCAGCCGCGCGAGCGAGCCGTCCCCCCGCTCGGCCTCGGGGACCTTGACGGCCGCGCGGTCGACCGTCCGGCTGCGGTCAGGTGCGGTCAGCGCACGGAGGCGGTCGGCGCCGAGGTCGTGCCAGGCCCGCATGGCCGCTACGGCCCGCGGCTCGCCCGTCGCCCCGCCGCGCTCGACGGCCGCCCAGTAGTCGGGGTCGGCCACCGCTCGCGCCGCGGCCCGGTCACCGAAGCAGAAGGCCTTGCGGGCGCGTGAGTTCGCGTGCTCCAGCAGCGCCTTGAGCAGGCTGCGGTCCACCGACTGGTCGGCCGCCTCGCCGCAGGCGGTGAGGCGGATCGGCGAGGAGTCGTCGGCGTCGACCCCCATGACGTAGGTCGAGCACACGCCGTACGCGGTCGCGGCGTGCTTGAAGACCGCCTCGACGCCCTCGGACGCGAAGCGGGCCGCCAGCATGGCGGTCTCCCCGGCCGGGTCGAGGCTCGTCGGGTCGATCTCGGGGGAGCGGGCGTCGAGCGCCCGGAAGCGCAGGCCGTTGGTGTGACGCTGCAGCACCTCGAGGATCCCGTGCCGGACCGGCCGCTCGTCGTCGAGCCCGGCGCCCAGGCCGTTCGTCACCGGGGTCACGAGCAGGGGCTCGTCCGCCGGGACGGCAGACCCCCGGTCGGCCGCGTCGCTGGCCACGAGGTCGAGGGGCGCCCACACCGGTTCGCCGGTGCGGACCCGGACGACCGGGACCCAGGTGATGACCGTGTCCGGGCGCCAGGGCGATCCCGCGGGCAGGCAGAGGGTTGCGGGGTCGGCCACGTGGTCCGCGCCCTCGCGCCCGACGAGCTCCCGGAACGAGCCCCGCTGCGCCCGCGTCCGCAGCGCGGCCAGGTGCTGGCCGGCCAGGACGCCCTCGGCGAGCTCGCCGAGCCCGCTGAGCCGAGCCGCCCGGGTCGTCAGGCCGTAGCCGTTCCCGTTCATGGTGATCCGGCCGTCGACGAGCAGCGAGCAGCTGGTCACCGGCACCCCGAGGTGGTCCAGCGACGAGATGTCGAAGTCGAGGACCCGCCCGGAACGGCCCAGCACCTCCGCGTACGCCGTGACCGCGTCCCCGGCCTCCGCACCGGTCGATCCACCCTGCTGGGGCACCCGCCCACCTCCTGGTCGCTGCGTGGAGGCACAGTGCAGCACGTGGACGTCGACCCGGACGGCGGGCCCCTGCCCGCCCTCAACCAGCTGATCCTCGCCCAGACCGCCCTGGGGATCGGCGTGCCCGTCCTGCTGCGGACCGGTGCGCCCGGGCCCGAGGAGGTCGATCCCTTCGGCGAGGAGTCCTACCGCGTGCAGGTCGGGCTCGCGGCCCGGCTCATGGAGGCCGGCTCGCTCGACCGCCTCGTCGTCGACGACCCGGCCGCGCGCGACGTGGCGCCGCGCCTGCTGGAGCGACCCCTGCTGGCGCTCAACTTCCACGGGATCGAGCCGGAGCACTTCGACGTCGTCCGCGAGCAGCTCACCCGGGCGGCCTCGCTCGGGCCGACCTTCGACCTCGACGCGACGCACGCGGTCGGCGAGGTCCGCGTGCTGTTCGCCTTCTACGACGGCTTCGCCGACACCGCGGCCTTCGCGGCCGACGTGTGCCACGACCTCGGGCTGCGGGCGGTCTTCTTCCCGCTGACCTCCGCCGAGCACGGCGCCCGGCTGGTGACCGACGTCGAGCTGGCCGACCTCGCGACCGCGCACGAGGTCGGCTGGCACACCGCCAACCACATGGGCGCGGAGGAGGTCGACGCCGACGACGTGGAGACGGAGGTCGTCGAGCCGTTCCGCCGGATCGAGCAGGTCACCGGGCGCGCCCCGCGGATCGGCGCCTGGTGCTTCGGCAGCCGCTTCGACCCCGACCGGCCGGGCAACCCCGCGCTGGTCGACCTCGGCCTCACGCACCTCGTGTCCAACTGGTCGGTCGAGCGGGTCTGACCCGGCTCGGACGGGTCTGCCAGACTGCCGCCATGCGCGTACACATCGGCAGCGACCACGCCGGGTTCGAGCTCAAGGGGCGCCTGATCGAGGCCCTGCGGGCCGAGGGCCACGAGCTCGTCGACCACGGGCCGGTGGAGTACGACCCCGAGGACGACTACCCGATCTTCTGCATCCCGACCGCCGAGGCCGTGGTCAACGACCCGGGCTCGCTGGGGATCGTCGTCGGCGGCTCCGGCAACGGCGAGCAGATCGCGGCGAACAAGGTGACGGGCGTCCGCTCGGCCCTCGTCTACGACCACGACACCGCCTCGCTCGGTCGTCAGCACAACGACGCGAACGTCATGGGCATCGGCGCCCGCATGCACACCGACGACGAGGCCGTGGAGCTGGCCAAGGTCTTCCTGTCGACCCCGTTCAGCAACGAGGAGCGGCACGCCCGCCGCATCGAGCTGCTGGCCCGCTACGAGGCCCAGCGCGGAGCGGGCAGCTAGCGGGCGTACGCCCGGGGCCGGCGGCCGTCGATGCGGGCGAGCAGGCTGTCGACCACCTCGGCGGCCTCGAGCTCGTCGGCCATCGTGGGCCGGGCGGCGTCCCGGGCCCGCATGGCCCGGTCGAGGGTGACGAGGCCCGAGGCCCCGTCACGGCCGAAGTCGCGTGGCCAGAGCTCGCGCTCGGCGTGGCCCTGGTGCGGTCGGCGGCCCTGATCGGTCGGCACGACGTCCACGCTAGGAGCCCGGACGCGCCGGGCGGAGCGCGGACACGCAAGCGTTATGGAGCCGCGATGATTCAGGGGACGGACGAATGACGGACGAACGCGTGTCCGGGACGGACACCGTCCTGCGGGCCCCGGGTCTCGACGTCCACCTCGACGGAGACGGGACGGTGGTCCGGGTCGGGGTGGCCGGGTCCCGGATCGACTGGCTGGGGCCCAGCGGTGCGCTCGCGCTGACGACCGCCGACGGCCCGGTCGTGCTCGGCCCGCCGCGGGTCGTCGTGGACGTCGACGAGGTCGAGACGGAACGTTCCCGGGGCGGCCTCCGCACGGTCGTGCGGCACTCGGTCGAGCAGGGCTGGACGGTGCGCGTGGTCCTCGCCAACGAGTCCGACGCCCCGCTGGCCCTCGAGCACGTGCGCCTCGGGTGGCGGGCGGCGCCCGGCACGGTGGTCACCGCGCTCGCGGCCGGGGCCCAGGCCGCGTACGCGGTGCAGCCGGCGGACGGGGCGGGACCGGTCCTGGCCGGGCGGCTCCGCGCGGGCGCCCAGCCCGGGGTGGACGACGCCGGTCTGCTGCTGGGGCCGCTGGTGCTCGCCCCGCACCACCGCTGGGCCGTGGCCTGGCGCTGGGAGGTCGTCCCGGACGCCCGCCGCGTGGTCGCGCACGACCTGCCGCGCTCGACCTGGCTCGACCTGGGCCAGAGCGCCGTCCTTCCCGGCGGCCCGGACGTCGCCGTCGTGGCTCCCGGGCTGAACGTGGAGCTGGAGGACGACCGGGTCGAGGTCGAGGCGTTCGAACCCGGGGCCTCCGTGGTGGAGCTGCGCTCGGCCCGGGGCACGACGGCGTACGCGCTCGACTGGGCCCCAGACCTCGACGACCTCGTCGACGACCGCGTCCGGCAGCTGCTCGCCGGCCCGACCACCCCGGCCGGCACGGTGCGGCTCGCGGACGCCGACGCGGGACTGCTGGTGCAGGACGCCCTCGCCCGTCGCACGGCCAGCCCGACCGACGACCTCGCCGACGCCCTCGAGCTGCTGGCCGGCGAGCTGGTCGAGCGGCTGGACGAGCCCGCGGACGAGGCGGGGGAGCCCGAGGCCGTCGACTCCGTGACGCTCGCCTTCCTGGCCCGCGAGGCCGACCGGACGGTCGAGGAGTCCACCGGCACGGCGCTGCTCGACGTCGCCGTGGAACGGCTCCGGCGGACGACGGCTCCGGTCCCCGGGCTGGGGCTGGCGGGCGTGGGGCTCGCGCTGGCGCTCGTCCGTGCCGGACGGTCGGCGACCGACGTCGTCGCCCACCTCGACGCCCTGCGCACGGCGGGGGGCGGGTCGGCCGACGTCCACATGGAGCTCGCGCTGCTGCTGCGGCCGCGGGAGGAGGTCGCCGGGGACGTGGTGCTCGCCGCCCTGCACCGGCTCGCCGTCTCGCTCGGGGCCGGCCTGCCGGGACGGGTCGTGCCCGCGGCGGCGACCGCCGCGGTGGCGTACGCGTCCACGCTGCTGGGGCTCGTGGACGAGCCGACCGGGCAGCGCCTGCAGGACCGCTGGGGCGTCACCGCGTCCGGGCTGGCGCGGGTGACGGCGGCACAGGTACGGGCCCGGGTCGCGACGGGCGACCACGGCCCGGAGGACCGGCGCGCCCTGTCCTGGCTGGTTCTCGGACGCCGTTGACCGGGTCTGGAAGAGTGGGCGCGTGACGAGCACGGCGGCCGTGGGCCCATCGGTCGTGGCCGGCGACGCACCCCCGGCCGAAGGTCCTCGGCCCGCGGCCCGTCGCACCCCGCCCCGGATGCCCCGTCTGCCGGCCCTGGTGTCGCGGCTGTTCTTCGTCGCCGGCGTCCTGCTCATCCTCGAGACGCTGTTTCCCGGGGTGGCCTGGGTCGGGTTCCTCGTCGACGTCTGCTCGACGCTGCTCTTCCCCGTCGACGAGGGCTCGATCGGGTTCGGCGTGTTCCTGCTGCTCCTCGGCGCGACGCTCGCCCGCCGCAAGCGGGTCGGCTGGGTCCTGGCGCTGGTCATCTTCGGGTTCTTCCTGATCACCGACCTCGCCGTGGTGACCGGCCTGGTGGCGTCGCTCTTCGCCCTGCAGACCGACTTCAGCGCGGTGCCCGTCTACGCCCGCTTCGCCTTCAACCTCGCCGCGCTCGGCGCGCTCACGGCCTGCCTGGTGCACTACCGCGCCGAGTTCACCGCGCGCCGCGCGCCCGGCAGCGTCCGCAAGGCGCTGCTGACCCTGCTGGTCGGGCTGGGCGTGACCGTCGGCGTGGCGATGACGCTGGTGACGGTCTTCCCGAACGAGCTCGTCGGGCCCCGCGGCCGCCTGGCCTGGATCCTCGAGCGGCTCGGCCGGGCGCTGTTCAGCAGCACCGACGGCGACCTCGTGGCCCAGCCGGTGTCGAGCCCACCCGGCTGGATCAGCACGGTCGTCGGCCTCCTGCTCGGCCTGACGCTGCTCGCCGCCGTCGTGATGCTCACCCGTTCGCAGCGACTGGCAGCGCTGATGTCGCCGGCCGACGAGCCCCTGGTCCGCGCCCTGGTGGCGCAGTCGGGCGAGGACTCGCTGGCCTACTTCGCCACCCGGCGCGACAAGTCCGTCGTCTTCGCCCCCGACGGCGGCGCAGCGGTGACCTACCGGGTCGACCTCGGGGTCTGCCTGGCCAGCAGCGACCCCATCGGGCCGCCCGCACGGTGGGATTCGGCCATCCGCGCCTGGCAGGGCCTGATCGACACGTACGGCTGGACGCCCGCGGTCGTCGGGGCGAGCGAGGCCGGCGCGACCGCGTACGCCCGCGACCTCGGCCTGCGCGTCATCCGGATCGGCGACGAGGCCGTGCTCCACCCTCGCGACTTCCACCTGGGCGACCGGGACATGCGTCCGGTGCGTCAGGCGGTGCAGCGTCTCGAGCGCCTCGGCTACACGGTCCGCGTCAGGCGCCACCGCGACCTGCCGGGCGCGGAGCTGACCGCGCTGGTCGAGCGGGCGGACGCGTGGCGCGACACCGAGAGCGAGCGCGGCTTCTCCATGGCGCTGGGCCGCCTCGGCGACCCCGCCGACGCCGACTGCCTGATGGTCGAGGCGCTCTTCCCGCCCGGGCGGCACGAGCCCGGCCCGGCCGGCGACGTGGCCGGGCTGCTGTCCTTCGTCCCCTGGGGGACCGACGGCTTCTCCCTCGACGTGATGCGGCGCAGCCCGGACGCCGACAACGGCGTCACCGAGCTGATGGTGAGCGCGGTCATGGGCGCGAGCGCCGAGCTCGGGATCCGGCGCGTCTCGCTCAACTTCGCCGTGTTCCGCAGCGCCTTCGAGGAGGGTGCGCGGATCGGTGCCGGTCCCGTCCTGCGGCTGTGGCGGCGCCTGCTGCTCGTCGCGTCGCGCTGGTGGCAGTTCGAGTCGCTCTACCGCTCCAACGTGAAGTACCGCCCCGAGTGGCAGCCCCGCTTCCTGTGCTTCGCCGAGACGCGCGACATCGCCCTCGTCGGCACCGCGCTCGGCGTCGCCGAGGGCTTCATCGACCTGCCCTCCTTCCTGCGCCCGCCGATCGACGTCGGCCCCGGCCCGGACGCGCTGGTCGCCCGACCTGCGATTGCGCCAGCGCCGGCCCCGCTGCCGGTCGCCCCGGCCGACCTCGGCCCCCGGCTGCCCGAGCAGGTGCGGCAGCGCATGGCCACGCGGGAGCGGCTGATCAGCGAGGGCACCGACCCGTACCCGCCGTCGTTCCGCCCGCACCAGACGGCGGCGCAGGTGGCCGCCGGCGTGCTCGGCGAACCGGCCAGCGTCGCCGGCCGCGTGGTCGCCGTACGTGACCTCGGTGGTGTCCTCTTCGTCGTCGTGCGGGACTGGACGGGCGACGCCCAGCTGTTGCTGAGCCGCGACGGCGTCGGCGGGGAGGCCATGGACCGGCTGCGCCGCGACGTCGACCTCGGCGACCACCTGGGCGCCGAGGGCAGCATCGTCCGCTCGCGCAGCGGCGAGGTGTCGCTCGGGGTCGCCGACTGGCTGCTGACCGCGAAGTCCCTGCGCCCGATGCCGGACAAGCGGCGGGGGATCAGCGACCCGGAGACGCGCGTCCGGCAGCGCTACCTCGACCTGACGGTCAACCCCGCCGCCCGGGAACGTCTCCGGTCACGTTCCGCGGTGCTGCGTGCGGTGCGCCGGACGCTGGACTCTCGCGGTTTCCTCGAGGTCGAGACCCCGATCCTCCAGACCATCCACGGCGGGGCCAACGCCCGCCCGTTCCGGACCCACATCAACGCGTACGACCTCGACCTCTACCTCAGGATCGCGCCCGAGCTGTTCCTCAAGCGCCTGATGGTGGGCGGCGTCGACCGGGTCTTCGAGATCGGCCGGAACTTCCGCAACGAGGGCGCGGACGCGACCCACAACCCCGAGTTCACGATGCTCGAGGCCTACGAGGCGTACGGCGACTACACGACGATGCGCCATGTGGCGCAGGAGATCGTGCTGGCCGCGGCGCGGGCGGTCAGCGGGGGGACGCTCGTCCGGGGCACGGACGCCCAGGGCGTCGCGCACGAGGTCGACCTCGCCACCGAGTGGCCCGTGGTCACGGTCAACGACGCGATCTCCGCCGCCGCCGGCACCCTCGTCACCGCCGACACCGACCGCGAGGCGCTCGTCGAGCTCGCCCGCACGCTCGGCATCGCGGTGGACTCGTCCTGGACCCGCGGCAACGTGCTCCTCGAGCTGTACGAGCACCTGGTCGAGTCGCGCACGGTCCGCCCGACCTTCTACACCGACTTCCCGGCCGAGGTGTCGCCGCTGACCCGCCAGCACCGGGTCGACCCGCGGCTGGCCGAGCGCTGGGACCTGGTGGCCTTCGGGGCCGAGATCGGCACTGCCTACTCCGAGCTGGTCGACCCGGTCGAGCAGCGGGCCCGGCTGACCGCCCAGTCGCTCCAGGCGGCCGGCGGCGATCCTGAGGCCATGGAGCTCGACGAGGACTTCCTGCTCGCGCTCGAGCACGCGATGCCGCCCTCGGGCGGCCTGGGGATGGGGATGGACCGGCTCGTGATGATGCTGACGCAGGCCTCGATCAGGGAGACCATCGCGTTCCCGCTCGTGCGACCGCGGACGGAGGGACGGTGAGCCCCGAGGCGGCCGGCCCTCCGGTCAGCGAGCTCGTCCGGACCGCCGGCTCCCACGTCACGGAGCTCGGCGGACGACTCGTCCACCTGTGGGTGGTGCCCGGCGCCGGCACGCCGGTCCTGCTACTGCCCGGCTGCGCGGTGCCCTCGTACGCCTTCCGACCGGTCGAGACCGCGCTCCCGGGCCGCTGGATGGTCGCGCTCGACCGTCCCGGGATGCTGGACACGCCCTGGCCCGGACGGCTGCCGACGCTCGCCGAGGAGGTCGCCACGCTCCTCGCGCTGTGCGAGGCGGTGGGCACCCCGCCCGTCGTGGTCGCCCACTCGATGGCCGGGCCCCACGCCGAGGCGCTCGCGCGGGAGCACCCCGGCGCCGTGAGCGGTCTGGTGCTGCTCGACGCCAGCATCGAGGTCGACGCCCAGCGGCCGTCGGCCGCCTTCGACCGGGCGTGGCTGGCTGCGTCCAAGCTCGCGCTGGAGGGGTCCCGGCTGCCGCCCTTCGCGGTCGCCGCTGCACTCTCCACCCGCGTCGCGGTCTGGTCGCAGAGCCAGCGGCTGCGGATCAACTACAGCCGCCCGCCGGGCACGGAGGAGCTCTTCCGCCGCCCGGACACCCTGGCCAGCCTCGTGGCGGAGCAGGCCGCGTACGGCGACCAGCTCGCGGACCTGGAGGACCTGCTGGAGACGACCACGTGGCCGAGCACCCCGGGCGTCGTGCTCACGGCCGGGCGCCGGCCCGGCTGGGTGCGCAAGCAGCGCGTGCTGGCGCACCGCACCGGGGCGCGGCACGTCGTCGTCGACGACAGCCGCCACCTGATGATGGTCGACCGGCCCGACGCCGTCGCCGAGGCGGTCGTCTCGCTGCTGCCCGAGCCGGAGCGTCAGACCGACGTGGTCTGACCCGTGGACCGCCGCCCCGGCCGGAGGAGCGCCGACAGGCAGACGGAGGTCGGCACCGCGAGCACCGCGAGGAAGCCGAGGTAGGTGTCCCGGCGCTCCGAGCAGTCCCGGGCGATGCCGTCCCGACCCGCGAAGTCGGTCTTCCCGCTCCGGATGTGGTCGCCGTAGGAGCGTGAGTTCTCGCTCGACAGCGACGAGTGGTCCGTGGGCCAGCCGACCGTGAGGACCGAGCCGCAGCTCACGGCCACGGACTCGTCGTCGAAGGCGGCGGTGGTCTCGAACCGGGGGCCGTGGAGCAGCAGGAACGCCATGGCGGCCAGCAGCACCAGGCCGACGACGGCGAGCGGGACCCGCGGGTCGACGCGACGGGGGGTCTCGGTGGGCACACCTCATTCTGGGGGCCGCGAGGTCCCCTAGTCTCGGCCTACGACCACGGAGGTTCCTCCGTGGTGACCCACGGGAGGGAGCCTGCGTGCCCGAGCGCGAGAGCCTGGTCGCCGAGCTCTGGTACGCGACCGCGCCGGACCTGTCCGACCGCTTCCTGCTCGAGGGTCTGCGGGCCGTGGCCCCGGGCGTCGAGGCGCAGGACGGGTCGATCGTCGTCCCCTACGACGGTGCGGAGCTGCCCACCCGCACCGCCGCGCCCGCGGGCGGCGACGGCGTCACGCCGCCCCTCGTGACGGTCGTCCTGCCCGGGTCGGCGCTGGGCCACGAGGGCAAGGCCCTGCCCGACGCGAGCCAGACCTGGGACTGGCCCGAGGTCGACGACGCGCTCGCCGGGGCCCGGGCCAGCGTGCTGGTCACCGAGATGTTCGCCGGACCGTACGGTGCCCGCGACCGGGCCGCGGCGCTCGTCGCGGTCGTGGCCGCGCTGAGCGCCGCCACCGCTCCCGTCGCGGTCAGCTGGCCGACGAGCCAGCGCGTCACCGACCCGGCCGCGCCCGCCGCCGACGGCCTCGGCGGGCTGGTCAACGTCCGCCTCTTCGCGGTGTCGGACGACCCGGACGAGCTCGTCATGGACACCCGCGGCCTCGCGCCCTTCGACCTCCCCGACCTGCAGATCCACTTCCGCGACCTCGAGCCGGGCCGGCTGGCCGGGCAGCTCTACGCCACCGCGGGCTACCTGCTTCAGGAGGGCGACGTCATCGCCGACGGCAACACGATCTCCGGTCTGACGGACGACGAGCACTGGGTCTGCCACCACGAGACGGCTCTCGTCGCCCCGGAGCGGACCGTCCTCGACGTCGACCCGGGCGACCCGTACGCGGCCGGGCGCCGCGCCCGCTGAGCCCGCGCGGACCGGCCCGACCGGCCTCCGCTACTCGTCGTCGCTGCTCACGAGCCGGCGGCGCACCGACAGCAGCTCGACCTCGGGGCGGTAGGCCGCCAGCCGCTCCGCCGCGTCCAGCACCTCGACCACGTGGGCGCGGTCGGCGGCGACGAGGCCGACGCCGATCGCCGTACGCCGGTGCAGCTCGAGGTGGCCGACCTCGGCCGCGCTGACGTCGAAGCGGCGCCGCAGCTCCGCCACCAGCGGTCGCACCAGCGAGCGCTTCTCCTTGAGCGAGTGCACGTCACCCAGCAGCAGGTCCAGCTCCAACGTCCCGGTCCACACACCCTCATTGTGGCCGCTCGCGCACCGGGCGCTCGAGCGCTCCGTCTTCCTCGCTCCTGGTCACGGCGGAAGAACGTTGCCGTGACCAGGAGCTCGTCCAGACGGACCGGCGCCCGGTTCCCGACGCTCGCGGCCGGTCGCCGCCGATCGCGCGGTCGCGTCTGTGATCATGGGCGCGTGCTGCCGCGTCCCGTCATCGGACTGAGCACCTACCGCGAGACCGCCCGCTGGGGCGTGTGGACCGACGTCGCCGACCTGCTGAGCGCGACGTACACGCGCTCGGTCGAGGCCGCCGGGGGCACCGTGGTGCTCCTGCCGCCCCAGGGGCAGGGCGCGGACACCCTCGTGGGCCGCCTCGACGGCCTCATCGTCACCGGCGGGGCCGACGTCGAGCCGCAGCGCTACGGCCAGGAGCCCGGCCCGCACACGTACGTCCGTCCCGACCGCGACGCCTGGGAGCTCGCCCTGCTCGACGCGGCCCTGGAGCGTCAGGTCCCGACGCTCGGGATCTGCCGGGGGATGCAGCTGCTGGCCGTGCACGGGGGCGGGCGCCTCGAGCAGCACCTGCCCGACGTCGTCGGGCACGCGGAGCACGGGCCCGACGGGGATGCGTACGGCTGGACCTCCGTGCGCACCGTCGCCGGCTCCATGGTGTCGACCATGGTGGGGGAGTCGATGCAGGTCAGCTGCCACCACCACCAGGCCGTGCTCGAGCACCCGGGCTTCGAGGTCTCGGCCCACGCCGCCGACGGCACGATCGAGGCGATCGAGGACCCGGCGCGCGGCTACTGGGTCGGGGTCCAGTGGCACCCCGAGAGCGGTGACGACCACGGCCTGTTCGCCGGGCTCGTCGGGGCCGCAGCCCGCCGCGCGGCCGGCTAGCCACCCCCGCCGCGAGGTCGAGGGCGGAGCCCCGTCAGGACACGACCCGCAGGCGCAGCGCCGGGTCGTCGTCGGCGAACGTCCGGACCGGCCCGGGCGGGGTGTCGCGCGTCTCGAAGCGCACCGTCACCCGGCTGCGGCCGGCGCCCCACACCCACCCGGGTCCGTGGAGGTCGTGCTCGACGTCGAGGCCGGGGGCCCAGCCCGGCGTGACCGGGCCGAACGCGTGCTCCTCGGACGCCTCCTCCGGCCCGACGACCGCGGCTGTCGAGCCGGGCGCCAGCTCGGGCTCCGCGTTGGGCGTCGCGGAGGGGTCGGGCTCCTCCGCCGGCGCGTCCGAGGTGAAGAGGTCGTCCTGGAGCAGGTCGGTGAGCCCGGTCACCCCGACCCCCAGCAGCCGGACGCCACCGGAGACGTCGAGCGCGTCGAGCAGCGACTGGGCGACGCCGGTGATCACGTCGACCCGGTCGGTCGCCCCCCGCAGCGTGCGGGCGCGGGTCAGGGTCGAGAAGTCGGGGTGGCGGACCTTGATCGTCACGGTCCGCGCGAAGAGCTGGGCCGCGGTCAGCCGCGCGGCGACCTGGCGGGCGTGGCGCCGCAGGATGTCGGACAGCTCGGCCGAGTCGGTCACGTCGGTCGCGAAGGTGTCCTCCGTCGAGATCGACTTGGCCTCCCGCTCGGCCTCGACGGGCCGGTCGTCCCGCGCCCAGGCGAGCCCGGCGAGGGTCTCGGCGTGGGCCTTGCCGACGACCTGGGCGAGCTCGGCCGGCTCCACCTGGCGCAGGTCGGCGACCGTGCGCACCCCGATCCGGTCCAGCCGCTCCCGGGTCACCGGCCCGACGCCGAAGATGACGCCCACGCCCATCGGCCCGATCCGGTCCACCTCCGTCCCCGGCTCGACCACGCACAGGCCGTCGGGCTTCTCCAGCTCGCTGGCGATCTTGGCCAGGAACTTCGACGAGGCGGCCCCGACCGACGCGGTCAGCCCGCCGGTGACCTCGTGGACGTCGTCCTTGAGCCGCTGCACCAGCGCCGTCAGTCCCGGGAGCGAGAGGTCGACGGGCTCGGTGGCGGCGCGCAGGTCCACGAACGCCTCGTCCAGCGACAGCGGCTCGACCAACGGCGACAGCGCGCGGAGCAGGCCCATGACCTGCGCGCTGGCCGTCCGGTAGACGTCGAAGCGCGGCACCATGAACGCGGCGTTGGGGCAGCGCCGCCGGGCCTCGTGCGACGGCATCGCCGACCGGACGCCGAAGACGCGGGCCTCGTACGAGGCGGTCGCCACGACGCCGCGCTGGCCGACCCCGCCCACCACCACCGGCTTCCCGCGGAGCGACGGCTTGTCGCGCTGCTCGACCGAGGCGTAGAAGGCGTCGAGGTCCAGGTGGAGCACCGAGGCCTCGCGTCGCACGCCCCCATCCTCTCCCCGACGAGGAATGAGGTAATCCTGAGCGGACGCCGAGACTCTGACACCGTTGTCCCGAGGTTGATCGGTCAACATCATGGGGAAGCACGCGATCGCGGCCCGACGGCCTGGTCACGCGGCTGGTGGGGGCGATGTCCACGGGCGCTCCCACCAGCTCCTTGAGCAGGTCGGGGCCGGGTCGTCCGGATGTTCTGTGGCACGATCGCGTGCGCAATTCGTGCCGCCCCCGACGACGCGGGCCGACCCCACGAGCGCGCCCTGACGTGGTGCGCTCACGATCCCCGCGAGGTGGACATGGATCTCTGGCCCGGCAGGCCCTACCCCCTCGGTGCCACCTACGACGGCACCGGCGTCAACTTCGCCGTCTTCTCCGAGGTCGCCGAGCGGGTGGACCTCTGCCTGCTCGACGAGGACCTCACCGAGACACGCCTCGAGCTCATCGAGGTCGACGGCTCGGTCTGGCACGCGTACGTGCCTGGGGTGCAGCCCGGCCAGCGCTACGGCTTCCGCGTCCACGGGCCGTACGACCCCGCCCAGGGCCAGCGCGCCAACCCGGCCAAGCTGCTGCTCGACCCCTACGCCAAGGCCATCGAGGGCATGATCGACGGCGACCAGTCGCTGTTCAGCTACGACTTCGCCGACCACGCGGCCTTCAACGCCGACGACTCCCGCGAGCACACGATGCTCTCCGTCGTCATCAACCCGTTCTTCGACTGGGGCCACGACCGCCCGCCGGGCCACCAGTACCACGAGTCGGTCTTCTACGAGATGCACGTCAAGGGCCTCACGATGACCAACCCGGACATCCCCGAGGAGATCCGCGGGACGTACGCGGCGGTCGCCCACCCGGCCACGATCGACCACCTCAAGAACCTCGGCGTCACCGCGGTCGAGCTGCTGCCGGTCCACCAGTTCGTCAACGACTCGCACCTGGTGGACCAGGGCCTCTCGAACTACTGGGGCTACAACACGATCGGCTTCCTCGCCCCGCACAACGCGTACTCCAACTCGGGCCAGCGCGGCCAGCAGACGACCGAGTTCAAGGCGATGGTCAAGGCCCTGCACGACGCCGACATCGAGGTCATCCTCGACGTGGTCTACAACCACACGGCCGAGGGCAACGAGCGGGGCCCGACCATCGCGTTCCGCGGGCTGGACAACGCCTCGTACTACCGGCTCGTCGACGGCGACCAGGCGCACTACTACGACACCACCGGCACCGGCAACAGCCTGCTGATGCGCAGCCCGCACGTGCTGCAGCTGATCATGGACTCGTTGCGCTACTGGGTGCTCGAGATGCACGTCGACGGCTTCCGCTTCGACCTCGCGGCAACCCTGGCCCGCCAGTTCCACGAGGTCGACAAGCTGAGCGCGTTCTTCGACATCATCCAGCAGGACCCGGTGATCAGCCAGGTCAAGCTCATCGCCGAGCCGTGGGACCTCGGCGACGGCGGCTACCAGGTCGGCAACTTCCCGCCGCTGTGGACCGAGTGGAACGGGCGCTACCGCGACACCGTCCGCGACTACTGGCGCGGCGAGCCGGCGGCGCTGGGGGAGTTCGCCTCGCGCATCACCGGCTCGAGCGACCTCTACAACCACTCCGACCGCCGCCCGACCGCGTCGATCAACTTCGTCATCGCGCACGACGGCTTCACGCTGCGCGACCTCGTCTCCTACAACGAGAAGCACAACGACGCGAACGGCGAGGGCGGCAACGACGGCGAGAGCCACAACCGCTCCTGGAACTGCGGGGTCGAGGGCCCGACCGACGACCCCAGGATCCAGCGCCTGCGGCTGCAGCAGATCCGCAACTTCATCACCACGATGCTGGTCAGCCAGGGCGTCCCGATGCTGGCCCACGGCGACGAGCTCGGTCGCACCCAGGGCGGGAACAACAACGTCTACGCGCAGGACAACCCGACGGCGTGGGTCGACTGGGACCTCGACGCCGACCAGCGCGGGCTGCTCGAGTTCACCACCGCCGCCATCGCCCTGCGCCGCGCGCACCCGGTGCTGCGCCGCCGTCGCTTCTTCGCCGGTGACGCCAGCCACGGCGGGCAGAGCTCGCTCGGCGACATCGTCTGGCTCAAGCCCGACGGCGGCGAGATGAACGACGCGGACTGGGACACGGGCTACTCGCAGTCGCTGATGGTCTTCCTCAACGGCGACGCGATTCCCGAGACCGACAACCTCGGCCGCCGCATCACCGACGACCACTTCCTGCTGATGTTCAACGCCAGCGCGGAGTCGATCACCTTCACCACCCCGGCCAAGGCGTACGGCGAGGTCTGGACCGTGCGGCTGAACACCGCCAACGGCGAGATCGACCCGGCGGTCAAGCCGTGGCGCTCGCGCAGCAAGCACGCGGTGCCGGCGCACTCGATGGTCGTGCTCTCGACCACGGCCGTCCCCGAGTCCTCCCGCCAGGACGCGGAGCGCCGCGCGGACCAGGCTCGGCCGACGCTGGCCCGGGTGTCGGGCCAGGCCTGACCCGACCAGCCCGGGGTCGGGCCCGTCGCCCGACTACGGTGGATCGTCGGGCACCCGCCCCGACCGAACACGAGGAGCACGCTCTATGACCGACGTCCCCGACGTCAGCTTGAACAACGGCCGCACGATCCCGCAGCTGGGGTTCGGCGTCTTCCAGATCGACCCCGCCGAGACGGCGGAGGCCGTGCGCACGGCGCTCGAGGTCGGCTACCGCCACATCGACACCGCGGAGATGTACGGCAACGAGAAGGAGGTCGGCGAGGGCATCCGTTCCTCCGGCGTCGACCGCGACGACGTCTTCGTGACGAGCAAGCTGAACAACAGCTTCCACCGTCCCGACGACGCCCGCCGCGCCTTCGACACGACGCTGGAGGCCCTCGGCTTCGACCACGTGGACCTGTTCCTCATCCACTGGCCGCTGCCGACGCGCTACGACGGCGACTTCGTGTCGACGTGGCAGGCGCTGGAGGAGTTCTACCGCGACGGGCGCGCCCGCTCGATCGGCGTCTCCAACTTCACCCCGCACCACCTGCGCCGCCTGGCGCGCGAGACCGAGGTCATCCCGGCGGTCAACCAGGTCGAGGTGCACCCGTTCTTCACCAACGACGAGGTGCGGGCGTACGGCGCCGAGCACGGCATCGCCACCGAGGCCTGGTCGCCCATCGCCCAGGGCGGCGTGCTGGACGACCCGACGATCTCCGCGATCGCGGAGCGGGTCGGCAAGAGCACGGCGCAGGTGACGCTGCGCTGGCACGTGCAGCTGGGCCACATCGTGTTCCCGAAGTCGGTCACGCGCGAGCGCGTGCAGGCCAACTTCGAGATCTTCGACTTCGAGCTCACCGACGAGGAGCTGTCGCTGATCAGCGCCCTCGACCAGGGCGAGGCCGGGCGCACCGGGCCGAACCCCGACACGTTCGACATGATCCCCGACTGAGGATCGACCCCCGTACGGGCCCGTCGCTGCGGCGGCGGGCCCGTGCTGCTCTCAGGGTCTGTTTATGTCGACACCTGAACTCAACACCGCCGAAACGCTCCTGACATCGCAGGTGAGCAGTGTCGTGCCGACACCCTCACCCAGGAGCGCCCATGACCTCGGACGTCACGCCCGCCAGCCCCGCCGACGTCGCGGCCCCACCGGCCCCCGCCGTCGGCAGCGCCACCAAGGAGACGCTGGAGGACTACACCCTCCGGTTCGCTCCTCGGCACTACCGCAAGTGGTCGACCGGCGTCGTCGCGGTCACCGCCCTCGGCGGCATCGCCTACCTGGCCGATTTCGCCATCGGCGCGAGCATCGGCATCTCGTACGGCACCACCAACGCGCTGTGGGGGATCGCGGTCTTCGCGGTCGTGATCTTCCTGACCGGCTTCCCGCTGGCCTACTACGCCGCGCGGTACAACCTCGACCTCGACCTGATCACGCGGGGGAGCGGCTTCGGCTACTACGGCTCGGTGGTCAGCAACGTCATCTTCGCGACGTTCACCTTCATCTTCTTCGCCCTCGAGGGCTCGATCATGGCCCAGGGCCTCAACCTCGGGCTCGGGGTGCCGCTGTGGGCGGGCTACGCCGTCTCCACGCTGATCATCTTCCCGCTGGTGATCTACGGCATGAAGGTGCTGTCCAAGCTCCAGCTGTGGACGACCCCGCTGTGGCTGGTCCTCATGGTCATCCCGTTCGTCTACCTGCTGGTCAGCCACCCGGACTCGGTCAGCTCGTTCTTCGCCTACCAGGGCGAGGACGGCGCCGGCACGCCGAACCTCGGCTCGGTCATGCTCGCCGCCGGGGTCTGCCTCTCGCTGATCGCGCAGATCGCGGAGCAGATCGACTACATCCGGTTCATGCCGCCCCGGACGCCGGAGAACTCCGCGAAGTGGTGGCGCGCGGTGATCCTGGCCGGGCCGGGCTGGGTGATCTTCGGCGCGATCAAGCAGGTGATCGGGCTCTTCCTCGCGGTCTACATCATCGCGAACGTCGCCGACGGCGCGACCGTGGCCAACCAGCCCGTGCACCAGTTCCTGGAGATCTACAAGGACATCATGCCGGTGGGCGTCGCGCTCGCGCTGGCCGTGATCCTCGTCGTGATCAGCCAGGTCAAGATCAACGTCACCAACGCGTACTCCGGCTCGCTCGCCTGGACGAACTCGTTCACCCGCATCACCAAGCGCTACCCCGGCCGGCTGGTCTTCCTCGCCTTCAACCTGGCGGTCGCGCTCGTGCTGATGGAGGCGGACATGTTCAGCTTCCTCAACACGATCCTCGGCTTCTACGCCAACCTCGGCATGGCCTGGGTCGTCGCGGTCGCCTCCGACATCACCTTCAACAAGTACGTCTTCAAGCTCTCGCCGAAGCAGCCCGAGTTCCGTCGGGGGATGCTCTACGCGGTCAACCCGGTCGGCTTCGGCACGCTGCTGGTCGCCGGTGGTCTCTCGATCATCTGCTTCTTCGGCGGGCTGGGCGAGGGGCTCGCGCCCTTCTCCCCGCTGGTGGCCATCTCGCTGGCCCTGGTGCTGCCGCCGGTCATCGCCTTCGCGACCAAGGGCCGCTGGTACCTCCGCCGCACCGACGACGGCATCACGCTGCCGATGTACGACGACTTCGGCAACCCGTCCGACGTGATGATGGACTGCCACGTCTGCGGCCAGCGCTTCGAGCGGCCGGACATGTGCGCCTGCGCGGCGCACGACGCCTTCGTCTGCTCGCTGTGCCTCAGCACGGACACGCACGCGGAGCACGTCCTGCCCGAGCAGCGCCCCGCCGTGGTCTGAACCGGGCGCGGGGCTCGCGGGGCCCGTAGACTCGGCCGTCGCCGGTCGGTGCTCCTACGCAGGAGCGCCGGCTGGACGGGGCGTAGCGTAGTGGCTAGCGCGTCTGCTTTGGGAGCAGAAGATCGCAGGTTCGAGTCCTGTCGCCCCGACCCGTTAGGGTGTTCGTCGGCCCGTTTCCGGGCCTTGCGGGTGTAGCTCAATGGTAGAGCCCCAGTCTTCCAAACTGGCTACGCGGGTCCGATTCCCGTCACCCGCTCCAGCGTGCTGAACGAGGGCTCGTCGCGAGTGGATCTGTCAGTGCCTCTCACTAGCTTCCTTCCCGTGGAGGAGGCCACCAAGCGTTGTGGGCGATGCGGAGAGACACGTCCTCTCGTTGACTTCAACCGCAACGCCACCACGCGCGATGGTCTGCAGGCGACGTGCCGGAGCTGCATGAGGGCCTACCAGGCTGCGCACTACGGCCGGAACCGGTCCCGCCACATCGCTCGTGTACGGGAGGACAACCTGCGCCGGAAGACGGTGGCCGCCGAGGGTCTCGAGACCTACCTGCGCGCGCACCCGTGCGTCGACTGCGGGACGACCGACGTCCGCGTCCTGGAGTTCGACCATCGCCCGGACGAGGCGAAGTCGGCCAACGTGTCGGCGATGGTCGGGATGGGGCTTCCCTGGGGCCGCATCCTCGTGGAGATCGCCAAGTGCGACGTACGGTGCGCCAACTGCCACCGGATCGCCACCATGACGCGTGGGGGCCACTTCCGGTGGGGTTGGCGCACCTCGCCACGACCGGGCTGAGCGCTCAGTGCGCCGCGAGGGCCCGTTCCAGTGCCGCGTACGTCTCCTCGACCCGGTCCGGCACGCTGCGGACGACCACCGCGGTCGTGCGGGCCTCCACCACCGCGAGCAGACGGTCGTACATCTCGCCCAGGAACGCGTCCCCGCCCAGGTCGGCGACGACCCGGCGGTTGTGCTGGTTCCAGGGCGTCTCGTCTCGGCGTCGGTCGAAGCGGGCGATCGCCGCCGCACGGTCGTCCAGCAGGACGACCTCGCGGAACGTCGCCCCCTGCTCGTGCGCGATCCGCTCGAACGCCTCGACCTCGCTCAGCCGGGCGAGGAGCTGGGGGAGCACGACGTCGTTCCCGCCGCCGAGGTGGGTCGCCGCCAGCGCCTTGCCCAGCGGTCGCGCGAGGGCGTGGGTGTCCTGCTCCGGGTCGCGCCAGCCCCCGACCAGCGGGTGGAGGACGTCGATGTCGAGGTTCAGCGTGCCGGGATGACGTTCCGCCCACAGCGCGGACAGCGTCGACTTGCCGATCCCCGGCGGCCCGTTCAGGTGAAGGAGGGTGGGCACCGGCCGACCCTAGCGGCGCCGTGGGCCGAAGTGCCCCCGCGCGGAGCCGGTCAGCCCTACGATCCTGTCGCAGGGCCGGTCCGGCCCAGGAGGAGTCGACGGTGACGGTCTTCCTGGTCCTCGGCGTGGTGGGGCTCGTGCTGCTGGCCCTCTCGCTGGTCCTCGGGGACCTGTTCGGCGGGGCGCTCGACGCGCTGGCCGGCGACGTCTTCTCGAGCGCGGTCATCGGCGGCTTCGTGTCCGCGTTCGGGTTCGGGGCCGCGCTCAGCGAGGGTCTTGACGCGCCGCTCTGGCTCGCCGTCACCGTCGGCGCGGTCGTCGGGGCGGCGTTCGGCTGGTTCGCCTCCTGGCTCACCCGCCTCGTCCGGGGCGGCGGGAGCGACGCGACCGTCACCACCGCGGACGCGGTCGGGCGCGACGCGAAGGTCGTGACGGGCATCCCCGAGGGCGGCTTCGGCGTGGTGCGGGTCGTGGTGGGCGGTCACTCCCTCCAGCTCAACGCCCGCGCCGAGCGCGCGGTCGAGCCGGGCACCGAGGTCTACGTGACCGCCGTCCTCTCGCCGACGGCCGTGTCCGTCGCCCCCGTACGCGGCGAGCTCGCGTGACCCTCCCGTGCTCGACCCTGGTCCTCCCGGACGTGCGACACGCACGTCCGTCCTCCGGCACCGCCCTGTAGAAAGGCCCCTCCGTGCCCGACCTGCTGTACCCGATCGCCGGTCTCGTCGTCCTCGTGATCCTGCTGGTCCTCCTGGTGACGAGCCGCTACAAGGTCGCGGGCCCGAACCAGGCCTTCATCGTCACCGGCCGCAAGGGCAAGGCGGTGCTCAACCCGGAGACCGGGGAGCTGACCACCGACCTGTCCGGGCAGAAGGTCGTGCTCGGCGGCGGGTCGTTCGTGATCCCGTTCGTCCAGCGCCTCGCCACCATGGACCTGTCCAGCCGGCGGATCTCGGTGCAGATCCGGGGCGCCGTGTCCGGGCAGGGGATCAAGCTCAACGTCGAGGGCGTCGCGATCGTCAAGGTCGGCGGCAACGCCGACCAGATCCGCCTCGCCGGGCAGCGCTTCATGTCGCAGCAGGGGGAGATCGAGCCGTTCACGCAGGAGGTGCTGGCCGGCGCGCTGCGCTCCATCGTCGGCGGGCTTACCGTCGAGCAGATCATCCGCGACCGGGCGGCGTTCGCGCAGCGGGTGGCGGACGAGTCGGAGAACTCGCTCACCGGTCAGGGCCTCATCCTCGACACGTTCCAGATCCAGGACGTGACCGACGACGGCAGCTATCTCGCCGACCTCGGACGTCCCGAGGCCGCCCGAATCGGTCAGACCGCCGCCATCGCGGAGGCGAACGCGCGCCAGGCCGCGGAACAGGCCCGGATCAAGTCCGAGGAGGAGATCGCCGTGGCCCAGCGGGCGCTCGCGCTGCGCGTGGCCGAGATCAAGTCGGAGACCGACGCTGCCTCGGCCCGGGCGGCCTCCGCAGGTCCGTTGGCCCAGGCCGACCGCGACCAGGCGATCCTGCTCGAGCAGGAGAAGGTCGCCGTACGGCAGGCAGCCCTGACCGAGCGGCAGCTCGAGACGCAGGTGCGCAAGCCCGCCGACGCCAACCGCTACAAGGTGGAGCAGGAGGCCGAGGGCTCGCGCAACGCGCAGATCGCGGCCGCGGAGGCCCGCAAGGCCGCCACCATCGCGGGGGCGCAGGCCAAGGCGGAGGAGGACCGGCTCACCGGTGAGGCCGAGCGCGCGCGGCGCGCCTCGCTGGCGGAGGCCGACGCGATCGAGGGCATCAAGCGCGGCGAGGCGACCAGGGCGCTCCGCATCGCCCAGGCCGAGGCGACGCGGGCCGAGGGCGAGGCGACGGCGGCGGCGACGCTCGCCATGGGCCAGGCCGAGGCGGAGGCGATGAACAAGCGGGCCGACGCGTTCGCGCACTACAACGAGGCCGCGGTGCTGCAGATGCTCATCGAGGTGCTCCCGCAGATCGCGAAGGAGGTGGCGGCCCCGATCTCCGCGATCGACAACCTCACGATCATCTCCTCGGACGGGGCCGGTGCGCTGCCCCGGCAGGTCACCGACAACGTGGCCCAGACGCTGCAGATGCTGAAGACCGCCACCGGCCTCGACCTGCAGGCGCTCGTGGAGCGGTCGGCGACGAAGATGACGCAGGGCCTGACCGGCCCGGCGACGACGAACGGGGACGGTGCGGGCGCACGCTGAGCGGACCGGGCGCCTGGATTGGTGCACGTGCCCGGGCGCCCCGTACGCTTGAACGTCGAGCGGGCGCGAGGGGTACCTCCGCGCGCCGTCACCCCAGCCCAGATCTCCAGGAGTCCCGAACACCGTGCCCAGCACCGTCGAGCAGCTCAGCCCCACGCGGGTCAAGATCACCGTCGAGGTCCCCTTCAAGGACCTGAAGCCCAGCTTGGACAAGGCGTACGCCGACATCGCGCGCACGATCAACGTCCCGGGCTTCCGTCGTGGCAAGGTGCCGCCGATGGTCATCGACCAGCGCTTCGGGCGCGGCGTGGTGATCCAGGAGGCGTTCAACGACTCGTGGTCGCGCTTCTACGGCGAGGCCGTCACGGCCAACCAGCTGACCCCGCTGGCGCAGCCCGAGGTCGAGGTCACCAAGCTCGAGGACGGTGACCTCATCGAGTTCACCGCCGAGGTCGACGTCCGCCCCGAGTTCGAGGTCCCCGACCCCGCCGGCATCTCCGTGCAGGTGGACACGCTCGAGGTGGCCGACGGGATCGTCGACGACCAGCTCGAGGTCCTGCGTCGCCGCTTCGGCAGCCGCACCACCGCCGAGCGCCCCGCCGCCGACGGCGACATCGTCACCCTGTCCCTCGTGGCCAGCGAGAACGGCGAGGCGCTGCCGGACGCGACCGCCGAGGACATCGAGTACACGGTCGGCTCCGGTCAGATGCTCGACGGGCTCGACGAGGCCGTCACCGGCCTGTCGGTCGGCGAGTCCGCCGCGTTCCGCTCCAAGCTGGTCGGCGGGCCGCTGAAGGACGAGGACGCCGACATCGAGGTCACGGTGACCAAGGTGCAGGCGCAGGAGCTGCCCGAGCTCGACGACGACTTCGCGCAGGAGGCGTCGGAGTTCGACACGCTCGAGGAGCTGCGGGCGAGCATCACCACGATGGCCACCAACGCGGCCCGGCTCGAGCAGGCCACGCAGGCCCGCGACGCGGTGCTCGAGGCGCTCGTCGACGCCATCGACGTCGCGGTGCCCGAGAACCTGCTCGCCGGCGAGCTCGACGGCCGCCGCCAGCAGATCACCAACCAGCTCGCGCAGGCCGGTCTGACGCTGGAGCAGTACCTCACCGACAGCGAGGACAGCACGCAGACCGAGGACGAGTTCTGGGCGGACGTCGAGCGTCGCTCGACCCAGTCTCTCAAGGCGCAGATGGTGCTCGACAAGGTCGCGGAGAGCTCCGAGATCGGCGTCGACCAGAACGACCTCACCCAGCACATCCTGCGCAAGGCGCAGGCGGAGGGCACCGCGCCGCAGCAGATCGCGGAGCACCTCCAAGAGCACCCGCACCACATCGAGGAGTACATGGTCGAGATCCGGCGCGGCAAGGCGCTGGCCTCGGTCGTGGAGGCCGCGACCGTGACGGACGGCAACGGCGAGCGGCTCGACCTCACCCAGATCCGTGAGGACGGCTCGCTGGGCACGCCTGAGGGCGACCTCCAGGACGAGGCCGTCGCCGCGGCGGTCACGGCCGACGTGCAGGACGAGGGGCAGCAGGACGCCGAGACCGAGGGTCAGCAGGACGGCGACGAGGACGAGGGTCGCCAGGCCTGACACGACGCCGGCGCGGGACCGGCGCGCGACCTTGACGCAAGGCTGACAGGTCGCAGAGCCGATACCGAGATTTCCGCGCCACACTGGAAGAGCCCAGGCACGACGGTCGGGGAGCGGCTCGGGGGAGCACCGCCGGCTTCGTCGTGACACGGGAGCGAGGGGCGGCACGGCCACCAGGCCGGGTCGCCCCTCGGCCTGTCCGCAGGTGCGTCCGCGCACTGCGCCGACAGCGAACAGCAGCCGCGACCCCCCCGTTGTGTCAGTCCCTCCGGGTAGGTTCGGGACCGTGAACGCCTCCTACAACGGCCCCCACGCCGCGGTTCCCGGGCCTCGTGCCGCCGGCCGCAGCGGTGGCATCGGGCTGGACGACAACGTCTACCAGTCGCTCCTCGCCAACCGGATCATCTTCCTCGGTTCCGAGGTGCGCGACGAGAACGCGAACGCGATCTGCGCGCAGATGCTCCTGCTCAACGCCGAGGACCCGCACCGCGACATCTTCCTCTACATCAACTCCCCGGGCGGCTCAGTCGACTCGGGCATGGCGATCTACGACACCATGAACTGGATCTCCAACGACGTCGCCACCGTGGCCATGGGCCTCGCGGCGTCGATGGGGCAGTTCCTGCTCTGCGCCGGCACCAAGGGCAAGCGGTACGCCCTGCCGCACAGCCGGATCATGATGCACCAGCCCTCCGGCGGCCTCGGCGGCACGGCGAGCGACATCCGGATCCAGGCCGAGCAGTCCCTGCACATCAAGTCGGTGATGCAGAAGCTCATCGCCGAGCACACCGGCCAGACGCTGGAGCAGATCGAGGCCGACTCCGACCGCGACCGCTGGTTCACCGCCGAGGACGCGCTCAAGTACGGCCAGATCGACCACGTGTACACCTCCGCGGCGCAGATCCCTGCCAGCCAGGCCGAAGCGCCCAACCAGTGACCCCCTCGACTTCTCAGAAAGGGCGAATCCCTGTGAGCACGTTCGCCACGCCGCTCGGCTTCGCCGGGCCCACGGCCGAGGGCCAGCCCTTCGCGCCGACGATGGACTACTACATCCCGCAGTGGGAGGAGCGCACCTCCTACGGGATGCGGCGCATCGACCCGTACACCAAGCTGTTCGAGGACCGGATCATCTTCCTCGGCACCCCGATCAGCGACGAGATCGCGAACGCCGTGATGGCCCAGCTGCTCTGCCTGCAGCAGATGGACGCCGACCGCGACATCGAGATCTACATCAACTCCCCGGGCGGCTCGTTCACCGCGCTGACCGCCATCTACGACACGATGCGCTACATCAAGCCCGACGTGCGTACGGTCTGCCTCGGTCAGGCCGCCTCTGCGGCCGCCGTGATCCTCGCGGCCGGCACCAAGGGCAAGCGGCTCGCGCTGCCGAACAGCCGCATCCTCATCCACCAGCCGGCGACGGAGGGCGGCTACGGCCAGTCCTCCGACATCGAGATCCAGGCGCGGGAGATCCTCCGGATCCGCTCGCTCATGGAGGACATGCTGGCGACCGACACCGGCAAGACGACCGACGAGGTCAGCCACGACATCGAGCGCGACAAGTACCTGACTGCCGAGCAGGCGCTCGAGTACGGGATCATCGACGAGATCCTGACCTCGCTGAAGGCCGTCCCGGTCTGACCGCGCACGGGGCGCCGCGCTCGGAGACCTCCGGCGCGGCTCCCCGTCCCGGCAGGAGCGGCTCCGGCTCTCCTGCTGATGTCCCCCCATCCGGATCGCCCGGGGCTTAGGGTGTGGGGCACCACGGAATCCCCCCCGGGCGGACACGACTGTGCCGCTGGTGCAGCGAAGTAGAGGAGACAGCGTGGCCCGGATCGGCGAGAGCGGCGACCTCCTCAAGTGCTCGTTCTGCGGCAAGAGCCAGAAGCAGGTCAAGAAGCTCATCGCGGGGCCCGGCGTCTACATCTGCGACGAGTGCATCGACCTCTGCAACGAGATCATCGAGGAAGAGTTCTCCGAGACCGGTGAGGTCGGGCTGCTCGACGAGCTGCCCAAGCCGCACCAGATCCGTCAGTTCCTCGACGGCTACGTGATCGGGCAGGGCAACGCCAAGAAGGCGCTCGCGGTCGCGGTCTACAACCACTACAAGCGCGTGCAGGCCCAGGCGAACGGTGCCGGGAAGCGTGGCGATGACGACGGGGTGGAGCTCGGCAAGAGCAACATCCTGCTGATCGGCCCCACCGGCTGCGGCAAGACGTACCTGGCGCAGACGCTGGCCAAGATGCTCAACGTTCCCTTCGCCATCGCCGACGCCACCGCGCTCACCGAGGCGGGCTACGTCGGCGAGGACGTCGAGAACATCCTGCTCAAGCTGATCCAGGCGGCGGACTTCGACGTCAAGAAGGCCGAGACCGGGATCATCTACATCGACGAGGTCGACAAGATCGCCCGAAAGAGCGAGAACCCGTCGATCACCCGCGACGTGTCCGGCGAGGGCGTCCAGCAGGCGCTGCTCAAGATCCTCGAGGGCACCTCGGCGTCGGTCCCGCCGCAGGGCGGGCGCAAGCACCCGCACCAGGACTTCATCCAGATCGACACCACGAACGTGCTGTTCATCGTCGGCGGCGCGTTCGCCGGCCTCGAGCACATCGTGTCCTCCCGCGTCGGCAAGCGGCCGCTCGGCTTCAACAACGCCCTGATGTCACGCAAGCCCGAGAGCGAGGACCCGTACGCGGACGTCCGGCCCGAGGACCTGGTGAAGTTCGGCCTGATCCCCGAGTTCATCGGACGGCTCCCGATGATCGCGTCGGTCGCCCCGCTCGACCGGGACGCGCTCATCCGCATCCTGGTGGAGCCCCGCAACGCGCTGATCAAGCAGTTCCGCAAGCTCTTCGAGCTCGACGGGGTGGATCTCGAGTTCTCCCCGGACGCGGTGGAGGCGATCGCCGACCTCGCGCTCCTGCGCGGGACCGGCGCCCGCGGCCTTCGCGCGATCCTCGAAGAGGTCCTGCTCAACGTCATGTACGACGTCCCCAGCAGCGAGGACATCGCCCAGGTCGTCATCACCGGCGAGGTCGTCCGCGATGCGGCCCTGCCCACGCTGGTCCCGCGCGAGAAGTTCGCCAAGCGCGAGCGTCGCGAGAAGTCCGCCTAGCCCCTCCGCTTCTCCCGAAAGTGGTCAGTCCGAGCCCTTCAGACCCGTCTGAAGCTGCCTAGGCTGACCACTTTCTGCGTCGAGGAGCGAGCGCACGTCCCCAGTGACCACTGGTCACTTTCGGCGGCTCCAGGCACTGGGTACCGGTCTTGACTGACCACTGGTCACTTCTGCTGCTCCGGGAATGACCAGTGGTCGATGCCGCCGAGACTGACCAGCGTTCCGGAGGCCGCACCGACCACTGGCTACTTCCGCGGGCTCAGAAGCGACCAGTGGCCGCCTCGTGGCGCTGAACGCTTAGATCAGACCCCAGCGGCGCCGTACGCGAGTGAGTCCGGGGCGCCGCAGCATCGAGGCGTTGAGCGCGTTCTCCCAGTGATCCACGCGGCTCGGCTCGTGGGGCCGGCCCAGCAGTTCGTCGGTTGCCCTGACGATCGACGCGCCGCCATTCAGCAGATGCCGACGGGTGAACCCGTGCCGCTCCCACCTCGCCAGGGAGATGGCTCGGTCGCGGGCGAGGTCGGACTCGTGGACCTCCGGGTCCCGGTGGCCGCCGCCGTCGTACTCGTGCACGCGTCGCGTTCCGCAGACCCACAGGTCGGCGCGTGCGACGAACCCTCCGTCCTTGCCGAACAGCTCGTGCTGAGGCTCGACGGGGATGTCAGCCGCCCGGTGCAGCAGGCGCATGATCGACTCCCACGCCGACTCGCTCCGTGGGTCGATCAGGGGTAGCAGCGCACGCAGAGCCGGCGCCCCGCGACGTCTTGTCCCGGTCGCGATGGTGCAGAGCTCGTCGACGCTGACGTCGCCTCGTCGAACCGCCGAGTCCGCCAGCACCACGAGGTCGAGCGGCGCCAGGTCGCGGGCCAGGGCGAGAAGCGTCTCGGCCGGCGTCGTGAGTCGGAGGCCGCGGACTTCCTGAACAGCTGGCGGACAGGGATGACGGAACACGAGAAGGCCCGGGCGGCGGGGTCGCGGTTCGGCTGCCGACATGGCCGCGAACACGGGGTGCGGGGGAGCCTCGGGGAGCCACCAGCCGTAGGCCTCGGCGGCCGTCAGATGGGTGAACCCGGCGGCTGGAGGCAGCACGAGGGACCAGGCCCGAAGCTGTTGGTCGAAGGAGAGCGCGTCGACCGGTGGCGACCACAGTCCCCGAGCAACTCGCTGCCAACGAGAAGCGGGTGCACTGCCTCGCACGGGGTCCACGGTGAAGTCTGGTCGCCGTACGTCGTGCCGTGCCGCTGGTGCCGTGACCTGTGGACGAAGCGCCTGGTGTCCTGGGGAAAAGTCCCCGAGGAGCACGTGACCGACCTGGAACCGCGCCGGTGCGCTGAACTCAGGAGGTGGCCGGCGACCGCGGCGTCAACGACCAGTGGTCAGTGACGAGCCCAGGAGACCTCGAAGACAAGGCCAAAGTGACCAGTGGTCAGCGCGCTGCTGCCGGGAGTGACCAGTGGTCAGTGCGCTGCTGCCGGGAGTGACCAGTGGTCACCAGGGCGAGGGCGCGGCCGGTCACCCGCGACTCAGGCGGACAGGGCGGCCTTCACGTCGGGTTCGAGGGCGTCGGGGGTCGTCGTCGGGGCGAAGCGATCGAGGACCGTGCCGTCGCGGCCGACGAGGAACTTGGTGAAGTTCCACTTGATCGCGCCGCCGAGCAGCCCGGAACGTTCCTTCTTGAGCCACTGGAACAGCGGGTGGGCGCCGTCGCCGTTCACCTCGATCTTGGCGAACATCGGGAACGTGACGCCGTAGTTCATGGTGCAGAAGTCGGAGATCTCCTCGGCCTCGCCCGGTTCCTGGTGGCCGAACTGGTCGCACGGGAAGCCGAGGACGACGAGGCCCTCGTCCTTGTGCTCGCGGTAGAGGCGCTCGAGGCCCTCGTACTGCGGCGTGAGCCCGCACTTCGAGGCGGTGTTGGCGATCACGACGACCTGGCCGGCGTACGTCGAGAGCGGGGTCTCGACGCCGGTCAGGGAGGTGGCGGTGAAGTCGGAGAGAAGCACCCGCGAAGCCTATGCGGGAAGAACTGCGCCGCCGCCGGACTTGACCAGACATGAAGAGCATCGTCTACCGCACCACCGGCGACCCGTCCGTCCTCGAGCTCGTCGAGCGTCCCGTACCCGAGCCCGGACCCGGCGAGGTCCGCGTGAACATCGCCGTCTCCGGCGTCAACCCGACCGACTGGAAGTCCCGCGTGGGCAGCAAGCCCGGCGACGACCTCCCCTTCGCGGAGGTGACGCCCAACCAGGACGGTGCCGGCACCGTCGACGCGATCAGCCCGGAGGCGGCCGAGCTCAACCCGCAGCTCGAGGTCGGGGACCGCGTCTGGCTCTTCCTCTCCCAGCACCGGTCGCCCTCGGGCACCGCGCAGGAGTACGTGACCATCCCGGTCGAGCACGTCGTCCGGCTCCCGGACGGCATCTCCTTCGACGTCGCCGCCTCGCTCGGCGTCCCGGCCATGACCGCGCACCGCGCGCTCACCGTCTCCGACCAGGGCCCGTCGCGTCTTGCGCCCGGGGCTCTGACCGACAAGGTCGTCCTCGTCGCCGGGGGAGCGGGCGCCGTCGGGCACGCCGCCATCCAGCTGGCCCGCTGGGCCGGCGCCACCGTCGTCACCACGGTGAGCAGCGAGGCCAAGGCCGCGCTGGCCCGGGCCGCGGGTGCGCACCACGTCGTCAACTACCGCGAGTCGGACGCCGCGGCGGCGGTCCTCGAGGTCGTCCCCGACGGCGTGGACATCGTCGTCGAGGTGGCGCCCGGCCCCAACGCGGCTCTCGACCTGGCCGTGACCAAGAAACACGGGACCATCGCGGTCTACGCCAACAACGGCGGCGACAGCGTCGAGCTGGACGTACGGCCGTTCTTCGCCCGGAACCTGCGGTTCCAGGGCCTGCTGCTCTACACCGTCGGCGAGGACGCCCTGCAGGTCGCGGCCGAGGACATCACGGCGGCACTGAAGGCCGGCGTCCTCGACGTCGGCGAGGCCGCCGGGCTGCCGATCATCCGGTTCCCGCTCGAGCAGACGGCCGCTGCTCACGACGCCGTCGAGAACGACGCCGTCGGCAAGGTCCTCATCGACGTCGCGTAGGCGTCAGGACGCCAACCTCTTCGAGGCCCTTCGACAGGCTCAGGGAGCGTTGCTCGCCTCGGCGAGGGTGACCTCGGCGCTCACCGGCGCGTCGGTGGGCTCCCAGGTCACCTCGCCGGTGATCCGGCCGACGGCCCGCAGGTCGGCCTCGATCAGCCGCAGCCGGTCGACCCTCCCGGTGAACGACGCCTTCGTCACCTCGGTCTTCATGGAGACCTTGGCCGAGGACTTCGCGCCGCGGAGGGCGGCCAGGGCGGCGGCGAGGTCCTCGAGCAGAGCCGGGTCGCCGGCACCCTGGAGCCCGCGGTCGAGCTCGGCCGCGGAGGGCCAGGCCGCGTGGTGGATCGAGCCCTCCTGCCACCACGACCACACCTCCTCGGTGCAGAACGGCATGATCGGCGCGAGCAGCCGCAGCAGCACGTCGAGCGCGAGACCCAGGGTCGCGCGGGCCGAGGCGGCGGCCTGCTCGCCCTGCGCCCCGTACGCACGCTCCTTGACCAGCTCGAGGTAGTCGTCGCAGAACGACCAGAAGAACGACTCGGTCACGTCCAGCGCGCCGGTGTAGTCGTACGCCTTGAACGACGCGGTCGCCGACTCCACGACCCGGGCGAGCCCGGCCAGGAGGGCCTGGTCGGCCGGCTCGGTCACGGCGGACGCGTCGAGCGAGCCGGCGCCGACGCCGAACGTCAGCACGAACTTGCTCGCGTTCAGCACCTTCAGCGCGAGGCGGCGACCGACCTTCATCTCTCGCTCGTCGAAGGGGGAGTCCATCCCCGGGCGGGCCTTCGCCGCCCGCCAGCGCACGGCGTCGGAGCCGTAGCGCTCGAGGATCTCGGTGGGCACGACGACGTTGCCCTTCGACTTGCTCATCTTCTTGCGGTCGGGGTCCATCACGAACCCGCTGATCATGGAACGCGTCCAGGGCAGCGAGTGGTTCTCGTAGTGGGCACGGACGACGCGGGAGAACAGCCAGGTCCGGATGATCTCGTGCGCGTGGGTGTTCAGGTCCATCGGGAACGTGAGGGCGAAGAGCTCCGGGTCGCGCTCCCAGCCGCACACGATCTGCGGCGAGAGCGACGAGATCGCCCAGGTGTCCATCACGTCGGGGTCGGCCACGAAGCCGCCGGTCTGCCCGCGCTGGTCCTCGGTGTAGCCGTCGGGCACGTCGCTGCTGGGGTCGACCGGCAGCCGGTCCTCGGTCGGCACGATCGGGTGCGCGTAGACGGGGTCGCCGTCGGCGTCGACCGGGTACCAGACCGGGAACGGCACCCCGAAGAACCGCTGCCGCGACACCAGCCAGTCGCCGTTCAGGCCGTTGACCCAGTTGTCGTAGCGGTACTTCATGTGCTGCGGGACCCAGGCCAGCTCCTCGCCGCGCTCCAGGAACGTGGCCTTCAGCGCGGCGTCCCGGCCGCCGTTACGGATGTACCACTGGCGCGTCGAGACGATCTCGAGGGGCTTGTCGCCCTTCTCGTAGAAGTTCGCCATGCGCTGCGTCGGCTTCGGCTCGCCGTCCAGGGCGCCCGCCTCGCGCAGCCCGGCCACCACGGCCTCGCGGGCCGAGAACGTCGTCTTGCCGGTGATCGCGTCCCACGCCGCGACGGCGGGACCGTCGGTGATCCACTCCGGCCGCTCACGCAGGATGCGTCCGTCGCGGCCGATGATCACCCGCGTCGGCAGCCGCAGCTCGCGCCACCAGGTGACGTCGGTCAGGTCGCCGAACGTGCAGCACATGACCAGGCCGGACCCCTTGTCGGGCTCGGCGGCCTCGTGCGCGATCACCGGGAGCTCCACCCCGTACAGCGGGGAGATCACCGTCTGGCCGATCAGGTCGGCGTAGCGCTCGTCGCCGGGGTGCGCGATCAGGGCGACGCAGGCGGCGATCAGCTCGGGCCGCGTGGTCTCGACGTAGACCGGCCCGCCGCCGTCGGTGCGCGTGAACGCCACCCGGTGGTAGGCGCCGGGGTAGTCGCGCGCCTCGAGCTCGGCCTGGGCGACCGCGGTCTGGTAGGTCACGTCCCACAGGGTCGGGGCCTCGGAGAGGTACGCCTCGCCGCGGGCGATGTTGCGCAGGAACGCCTTCTGGGCGACGGTCTGGCTGTCGTCGGAGATCGTCGTGTAGAGGCTCGACCAGTCCACGCTGAGCCCGACGCGGCGCCACAGGTCCTCGAACGTGCGCTCGTCGAGGTGGGTGAGCTCGTGGCACAGCGCGACGAAGTTCTTCCGGCTGATCGGCAGCTGGTGCTTGGGGTCGGGCTTCTCCGGCGGGGTGAAGTCGGGGTCGTACGCCACCGTCGGGTCGCAGCGCACGCCGTAGTAGTTCTGCACGCGGCGCTCGGTCGGCAGGCCGTTGTCGTCCCAGCCGATGGGGTAGAAGACGTGCTTGCCGGTCATCCGCTGGTAGCGCGCGACCAGGTCGGTGTGGGTGTAGGAGAAGACGTGGCCCACGTGCAGCGAGCCGGACACCGTCGGCGGCGGGGTGTCGATGCTGAAGACCTGGGTCCGGGCGGCGGCCGGGTCACCCTCGGGCCGCACGAACGCGTACGTCCCTTCGGTGCGCCAGGTGTCGAGCCAGCGCTCCTCGAGCCCTTCCAGGGCGGGGCGGTCGGGGATCGCCGGTGCGGGGGCGGTGGTGGTCACGAGGAGCAATCTTAGGTAACGGGCGCGGACCTAGACTTGCAAGCGCCATGCCTGACACCGCGACGCCCGTCGAGACCTCCGCCACCGCTACCGAGCACCGTACGCACGCCTCCGTCGTGCGGGACCTCACGAGCCGCTGGCCGGAGCACCGCGTCGCGCCCTCGCTCGGCCGCATCACGGCCCTCACGGAGCTGCTGGGCGACCCGCAGCGCGCCTACCCCGTGATCCACGTGACGGGCACCAACGGCAAGGGCAGCACGACCGCCATGATCGAGTCGCTGCTGCGCGCCGCCGGCCTGCGCACCGGCCGCTTCACCAGCCCGCACCTGACCGCGCTGACCGAGCGCATCACCATCGACGGCGAGCCGATCTCCGACGAGCGCTTCGACGAGGTGTGGGGCGAGCTCGAGCCGTACGTGGCCATCGTCGACGAGCAGCAGATCGACGGCGTCGCCTGCACGTTCTTCGAGATCATGACCGCGATGGCCTTCGCCGCCTTCGCCGACGCCCCGGTGGACGTCGCGGTGATCGAGGTCGGGCTCGGCGGCACGTGGGACGCGACGAACGTGGCCGACGGCGGCGTCGCCGTCGTCACCCCGATCGACCTCGACCACACCCACCTGCTGGGCTCGACCGTCGCCGAGATCGCCCGTGAGAAGGCCGGGATCATCAAGCCCGGCGCGCACGCGATCCTGGCCGGCCAGTCGCTCGAGGCGGCCCAGGTGCTGCTCGAGCGCTGCGCGGAGGTCGGTGCGCTGCCGCAGCGCGAGGGCATCGACTTCGGCGTGCTGGGCCGCCAGCTCGCCGTCGACGGCCAGCTCGTCCGGCTGAACGGCGCGGAGGGCCCGGTCGAGGACGTCTTCATCCCGCTGCACGGTGCCCACCAGGCGTCCAACGCCGGGCTCGCCCTGGCCGCGGTCGAGGCGTTCCTCGGCCTCAAGGCGCTCAACCCCGACGTGGTGCGCGACGGCTTCGCCAGCGTCACCGTGCCCGGGCGGCTCGAGGTCGTCCGCCGCTCGCCGACGGTCCTGCTCGACGCGGCGCACAACCCCCACGGAGCCGCTGCCGTCGTCGCCGCGCTCGAGGAGGCCTTCGACCTCAACCCGCTCGTCGGCGTGATCGGCGTGATGGCCGACAAGGACGTTCGCGGGCTGCTCGAGACGTTCGAGCCCGCGCTGACCCACGTGGTCGTCACCCAGGTCGCCTCGACGAGCCGCGGCATGCCGGCCGAGGAGCTGGGCGAGCTGGCGGCCGAGATCTTCGGCGCCGAGCGCGTCACCGTCGCCCCGCGCCTCGACGACGCCATCGAGGCGGCCGTCGGGATGGCCGAGGTCGAGGGTGTCGGCACGCCCGGCGTGCTGCTCAGCGGCTCGGTCGTGCTCGTCGGCGAGGCGCGCGGCCTGCTGGTGACCGAGCGCGCCCCCGGTGCGCCGGCCACGCCCGTCGAGGACGACGCCGACGCCGACTGGGACCCCCTGGAGCGTGACCTCGGCGGCGAGGAGCCCACCGACGAGGAGCGGGAGAGCTGGACATGAGCACGTCGAGCCCGGCCGCGGCGGGCGTCCCGCCCGAGTCGCCCATCACCCTGTCGCCGCGCAACCCGATGCGGGTCGTGCTGCTGTCGGTCCTGTTCTTCGAGGTCGTCGTCTTCGCGCTGGCGATCCCCGTGATGATCCTGGTCTCCGACGCCGACCCGCTGCCCGCCGCGCTGCTCGGCAGCGGGGCGGCCGTGCTGGCGCTGCTCGGTGCCGCGTTGCTGCGCAAACCGGTCGGCTACCCGATCGGCTGGGTCACCCAGCTCGCGGGGATCCTGCTCGGCTTCCTGACACCGGCGATGTTCGTCGTGGGCGGCATGTTCCTGGCGCTGTGGATCACCTCCTTCGTGCTCGGCAAGCGGCTGGACGCGCGCCCCGTCGCCTGAGGGGAGCAGCCGCGCGAGCGGCGTAGCGGCGTAGCGGCGCCGTAACGCGATCTGCACGTGTCGGTACGCCGCGCCCACTACGGTGCTCCCACCGGACCACGGGATGCTCCTGCCCGACCGCTTCCGGTCGCGAGCACGAGGAGCCCTCGGTGAACTGGTTGAACGAGCTGGGCTCGAGCCTGCTGTGGGTCGTCGGTGCCTTCGTGCTGTGCGTCGTGGGGTCGTTCCTGCTCGGTCTCCTGCTGTGCCGCAAGACGAAGTTCGGCCGTCAGTTCTGGCGCCTCTCGGGCCCGTACTTCAAGCCCCGCAGAGGCGAGCGTCGCAGCTGGCGTCCGTTGCTGACCGTGCTCCTGCTCCTGCTCGTCACCGTGGTGAACGTGCGGATCTCGGTGCTGCTGTCGAACAACAGCAACGCGCTCTACACGGCCCTGCAGAACCTCGACGCACGGGCGTTCTGGGTGACCGTCGTGATCTTCTGCGTGATCGCGGCGATCTACATCGCGGTGAACCTCGTCGCGATCTACATCAGCAACCTGCAGATCATCCGTTGGCGCCAGTGGACGAACACGCAGGTCCTCACGGACTGGCTGAGCGGGACCGCGTACCACCGGGGCCGGTTCCTCAGCGATCCCATCGACAACCCCGAGCAGCGGATCCAGGCCGACGTCGCCTCCTTCACCAACGACAGCCAGGACCTCGTCCTCGGCCTGATCGGGTCGATGCTGACGCTGGTCTCGTTCACCGCCATCCTGTGGCAGCTGTCGGGCCCGCTGACCCTCGGCCCGGTCACCATCCCCCGCGCGCTGGTGGTCATCGCCTACGTCTTCATCATCGTCTCGACCTTCATCGCGATCCGGATCGGTCGCCCTCTCATCAAGCTCAACTTCCTCTCGGAGCGGCTCTCGGCCTCCTACCGCTACTCGCTCACCCGGGTGCGGGACAACTCGGAGCCGATCGCCCTCTACGGGGGCGAGGGGGTCGAGGAGGCCGGGCTGCAGAACCGGTTCTCCGCCGTCATCGCCAACGCCTGGGCCCTCGTCTTCCGCAACCTGAAGTTCATCGCCTTCAACTCCGTGATCAGCCAGATCGCGAACATCGTCCCGCTCGTCGTGCAGGCACCGAGGTTCCTCAGCCAGCAGATCACCCTGGGCGACCTGCAGCAGTCGGCCACGGCGTTCGGCAACGTCTCGGACGCCCTCTCGTTCTTCCGGACGACCTACGACAACTTCGCGCGGTACCGCGCCACGCTCGACCGCCTCACCGGCCTGCTCGACGCCAACGACCAGGCGCGGAACCTGCCCGTCCCGCTGCGCTCCAACCGGACCGTGGGGATCGAGGTCGAGGGTCTCGACGTGTTCATGCCCAGCGGCGAGCCGCTGATCAACCGCCTCGACCTCACCGTCGAGCCGGGGGAGTGGCTGCTGGTCCGGGGTCGTTCCGGGACCGGCAAGACGACGCTGCTGCGCAGCCTGGCCGGGCTGTGGCCGTACGTCCGCGGCGTGGTCTCGCGGCCCCAGGGGCACGTGATCTTCTGCTCCCAGCAGCCGTACCTGCCGATGGGCGCGCTCCGCTCCGCCATCACCTACCCGGCGCCCGCGGAGGACCTGCCCGACGAGGCCGTCCGGCAGGCGCTGGCCGACGTCCAGCTCGGCCACCTCGCGGACCACCTGGACGAGACCAAGGACTGGATGACGACGCTCTCGCCGGGCGAGCGGCAGCGCCTGTCCTTCGGTCGGGTGCTGCTCCTGCAGCCGACCCTGGTCTTCTTCGACGAGAGCACCTCGGCGCTCGACGAGGGCATGGAGCACGCGCTCTACAGCCTCGTCCGTGAGCGGCTGCCGCGAACGACGGTCGTGAGCGTCGGCCACCGCAGCAGCCTGAGCCCGCTGCACCAGCGCGAGCTCGTGCTGCTCGGCCAGGGGGCCTGGACCACCGGTTCCCTCGTCGGCTGACCGCTGAGGGACGATGCCCCCGTGGTCGAGGCGGCGGGCGTACGCGTGGGGTGGGCCGACCTGCCCGCGAGCGTCCGGCTCGCGGTCGAGGAGATCCTCGGGTCGCCCGTCGTCGAGGCGGTGTCGCAGCCCGGCGGGTTCTCGCCGGGCAGCGCCGACCGGGTCGTCACCGCCGACGGCCGCCGCGCGTTCGCCAAGGCGGTGGGCGGGTCGCTGAACCCGCAGTCGCCCGTGCTCCACCGCCGCGAGATCGCGTTCGGCGCGGCGCTGCCCCCCGTCGGCTCCGTGCCCACGCTCCTCGGCAGCTGGGACGACGGCGACTGGGTCGCGCTCGTGCTCGCCGACGTCGACGGACGCCACCCGCACCTGCCCTGGCGGCGGGCCGAGCTCGAGGCCGTCCGCGAGGCCCTGGAGGTGGTGGCCGATATCCCCCTGACCGACGGGCTCGCACAGCTGCCGGAGACCGGCGCCGGCTTCGCCGAGGACTTCGCGGGCTGGCACCGGCTGCGCGCCGACCCGTCACCGGCCCTCGACCCCTGGGCCGCCCGCCACCTGGACCGGCTGACGGCGGCGGCGGACCGCGGCGAGGCGGCCCTCGCGGGCGACCAGCTCGTCCACGGTGACGTCCGCGCCGACAACCTGCTCGTCCGCCCCGACGGGTCGGTGGTCGTCGTCGACTGGCCGTGGGCCACGCGCGGTGCGGGCTGGTTCGACCGCCTCGCGCTGCTCGTCAACGTCGGCCTCAACGACCCGCACGCGCCGCTGGAGGACCTGCGCGCGGCGTGGCTGCCCGAGGTCGCGGCCGACGACGTCGACGCGGTCCTGGCCGGGCTCGGCGCGTACTTCGTCGACGTCGCCCGCCGGCCCGACCCGCCGGGCCTGCCCACCGTCCGGGCGTTTCAGCGGGCGCAGGGCGAGGTGGTCCTGCGCTGGTTGGGCCTGCGCTGGGGTGCTGCCCCGCTAGGGTTTCGCGCATGACTGACACGCCCACGCAGCGCTCCTTCGTCCTGATCAAGCCGGACGCGGTCCGCCGCGGCCTCGTGGGGGCCGTGCTCGCGCGCTTCGAGGCCAAGGGCCTGCGGCTCGTCACCCTCCAGCTCCGCCAGGTGACCGGCGAGGAGTCGGACCAGCACTACGCCGAGCACGTGGACCGGCCCTTCTACCCGCCGCTGCGCACGTTCATCACCTCCGGCCCGTCGGTCGCCCTGGTCGTCGAGGGGGACGAGGCGATCGAGGTCGTGCGCGCCCTCAACGGCGCCACCGACGGGCGCAAGGCCGCCCCCGGCACCATCCGCGGGGACCTCTCGCTGTCCAACCGCGAGAACCTCGTGCACGGCTCCGACTCCCCGGAGTCCGCCGCCCGCGAGATCGCGTTCTGGTTCCCCGAGCTCGGCTGAGCCCGGCGGGGCGGTGCTCGTGAGGTTCGGCGGCACCGCCGACGCCGACTAAGGTCGGGGGTCCCCGCCGCCGATCCCGACGAGGACCCTCGTGATTCCGCTGCTCGTCCTGCACCTCGGCGTCGCCCTCGTGGCGCCGTGGCTGCTGCGACGGCTGCGCTGCCGCGCCTTCTACGTGATGGCGCTCGTGCCGGCGGCCACCGCGGTGTGGACGGCGCTGCAGGGGCCCACCGTGCTGGCCGGCGGGGTGGTCACCGAGAGCTACGCGTGGATCCCGGCGCTCGGGATCGACGTGTCGTTCCGCATGGGCGTCCTGCAGTGGGTGCTGACCCTCGTCGTCAGCGGCGTCGGTGCCCTGGTGCTCTTCTACTGCCGCAGCTACTTCTCCCACGACGACCCGCCGCTCCGCACCGGCGCGGTGCTGCTCGCCTTCGCGGGGGCCATGACGGGCCTGGTCACCTCCGACGACCTGGTCGGGCTCTACGTCTTCTGGGAGCTGACCACGGTCTTCTCCTACCTGCTGGTCGGGCACAACCCGCGCTTCGCGGCCAACCGCCGGGCCGCGCTCACCGCGCTCATGGTCACGACCTTCGGCGGCCTGGCGATGCTGACCGGGATCGTGCTGCTCGGCGTCCGCTACGAGACGTTCTCGCTCTCCGGCGTGCTCGACGCGGCCGCCGCGTCCGGGGTCGGCTCGGCGTACGTCGTCACGGCCGTGCTGCTCCTGCTGGTCGGTGCCCTGACCAAGTCCGCGCTGGTCCCGTTCCACTTCTGGCTGCCGGGGGCGATGGCGGCCCCGACGCCGGTCAGCGCCTACCTGCACGCGGCGGCGATGGTCAAGGCCGGCGTCTACCTCGTGGCCGTGCTCGCGCCGGTCTTCGCCGGCACGCCGGGCTGGCGGCCGGTCCTGCTGACGCTCGGTGCCGCGACGATGATCATCGGCGGCTGGCGGTCCCTGCGGCAGTACGACATCAAGGTCCTGCTCGCGTACGGGACGGTCAGCCAGCTCGGCTTCCTGATGGTCCTCTGCGGGATCGGCACCCGCTCCGCGGCGCTGGGCGGGCTCGCGCTGCTCGTCGGGCACGCGCTCTTCAAGTCCACGCTCTTCCTGGTCGTCGGCATCGTCGACCACAGCGCCGGGACGCGCGACCTGCGCCGCCTCCACGGCGTCGGACGGCGGATGCCGGTCGTCGCCGGCGCGGCGCTGCTGGCCTGCGCCTCGATGGCCGCGGTCCCGCCGACGCTCGGCTTCGTGGCCAAGGAGGCCGGCTTCGAGAGCCTGACCTACCTGGTCGGCGGGGACGGCACCCGCGTCCTGCCGCTGCCCGCGGTGATCCTCGCCGCCGCGCTCGTGGCGGGCTCCGCGCTCACCGTCGCCTACACGCTCCGCTTCTGGTGGGGCGCGTTCATGGGCAAGTCCGGCGACTACTTCCTCGACCCCACGGGCACCGAGTCGCCGACCACGGCCGACCACCGCGTGCCGGCCGCCTTCGCCGCGGCCCCGGTGCTGCTCGGGCTCGCCTGCCTCGTCGGGGGCTTCCTCGGCCACCCGATGACCGACGCCTTCGAGGGCTACGTCTCGGCCTTCTCCGTCGGCGAGGAGAGCCACGGCATCGCGCTCTGGCACGGCTTCACCGCGCCGCTGGGCATGACGGCGATCTCGCTCGCCGGCGGCGTCCTGCTGTTCTGGCAGCGCGGCTTCATCGCCCGTGCGCAGTCGACCTTCCCCGCCCCGTACGAGGCCGAGACCGCCTACCAGCGGGTCATGCGCGGGCTGGACCGGCTCTCGGTGGAGACGACCGCGATCACCCAGCGCGGCTCGGTCCCGGTCTACCTGGGCTCGATCCTGCTGGTGCTCATCGTCTTCCCGGGCGGCGCGCTGCTGATGGTGCGGCAGTGGCCGACGGTCCGGCTCTTCGACACCCCCGCCCAGCTGCTGACCGGCATCCTCATGGTCGTCGCGGCCGTGACGGCGGCGAGCTCGCGCGGGCGGCTGCGGGCCGTGATGCTCGCGGGCGTCACCGGCTACGGCGTGGCCGTGCTGTTCCTGCTGCACGGGGCGCCCGACCTGGCGCTCACCCAGGTGCTGGTGGAGACGGTCACGCTCGTCGTGTTCTCGCTGGTCCTGCGCAAGCTGCCGAAGTACTTCACGAGCCGGCCGCTGTCGTCGAGCCGGTGGTGGCGCCTGGTCATGGCCGTCGCCGTCGGCGCGGTCGTGGTCTGCATCGGCCTGGTCACCACGGGCGCGCGCATCGCCGTGCCGGTGTCGGCGACCTACCCCGAGGTCGCGTACACGTTCGGCTACGGCCGCAACGTCGTCAACGTGACGCTCGTCGACATCCGCTCGTGGGACACGATGGGGGAGATCTCGGTCCTCGTCGTCGCCGCCACCGGCGTCGCGAGCCTGATCTTCCTGCGCAGCCGCTACTCCGCGCTGCCGCTGCGACCCGAGGCGCCCGTGCCCGGCAACCTCCCGAGCGGTCGTACGGTGTGGCTCCGCGGCGGCGAGGCGCTGTCCCCGGCGCGGCGCTCGATCGTCTTCGAGGTCGTGACGCGGGTCCTCTTCCCGGTCATGATCGTGGTCTCGGTCTACCTGCTGATGGCCGGGCACAACGCGCCCGGCGGGGGGTTCGCCGGGGGCCTCGTCGCGGGCATGGCGCTGATGATCCGCTACCTCGCCGCGGGCAGCCGCGAGCTCGACGAGGCCGCGCCGGTCGACGCCGGCAAGGTCCTCGGGGCGGGCCTCGCGCTGGCCGCCCTGGGGCTGCTCGGACCGGCCGCGTTCGGTGGTCGCATCGGGCAGAGCTACGACATCTCGGTCGACTTCGGCGCCCTCGAGGCCGTGGCGACCCCGTTCGGAGAGCTGGCGCTGATGGGCTCGCCGCACCTGGTCACGTCGGTCTTCTTCGACGTCGGCGTCTACCTCGTCGTCATCGGGGTGATGCTCGACCTGGCCCGCAGCCTCGGTGCCGGGATCGACACCCACGAGGCCGAGGACCGCGCGCCGTCGCCGGGGCGGGTGGCGGCATGAGCCCCAACCTGACGCTCGCGCTCGTCGCGGGCGCGCTCGTGGCCGCCGGCGTCTACCTCGTCCTGGAACGTTCCCTGACCCGCATCCTCGTCGGTGTCCTGCTCGCCTCGAACGGGGTCAACGTGCTGTTCCTGGTCGCCAGCGGTGCCGCCGGCGGCGCCCCGATCACCGGGGTCACCGAGCCGCAGGACATGAGCGACCCCCTGCCGCAGGCGTTCGTCCTCACCGCGATCGTCATCACCCTGGCGGTCACCGCCTTCCTGCTGACCCTGGCCTACCGCAGCTTCCAGATCACCGGGCACGACGAGGTCTCCGACGACGTCGAGGACGCGGCGATCCGCCGCCTGGCCGTCGACGACGAGACGTCCGGCAGCTACGACTCCGACGTCGAGGGGCACCCGGACGAGGAGGGCCAGGCCACCGGCGAGGAGGAGGGGGAGCGGGTCACCGCCGACCCCGAGGGCTCCGACGCCGACCCGGTGGGGTTCGAGCCCGAGCCGCCGCCGGAGGTCCCCAAGGCCGCCCCGGTGCCGGCCGGCTACCCGGTCAGCCGGGACGAGCGCGCGGGGGAGGGCACGTGAACAACCTGCTGCCCCTGCCCGTCCTGCTGCCGCTGCTCGGGGCCGGGCTCGCGCTCGCGCTGAACCGCCGTCCACGGGCCCAGCGGGTGGTCGCGACGCTCGTCCTGGTGAGCGTGACGACCATCGCCGGGCTGCTCGTGTGGCTCACCGACGCGCGCGGACCGCTCGTGCTGTGGGTCGGCAACTGGCCGCAGCCGCTGGGCATCGCGCTCGTGGCCGACCGGCTGAGTGCGCTGATGCTGCTCGTGTCGTCCGTCGTGACGCTGTCGGTGCTGCTCTTCTCCATGGGCGCGCCCGAGGCGGAACGTCGCCGCGAGACGCCGATCTCGATCTTCTACCCGACGTTCCTGGTGCTGTCGGCGGGCGTGTCGAACGCCTTCCTGGCCGGCGACCTGTTCAACCTGTTCGTCGGCTTCGAGATGCTGCTCTTCGCCTCGTACGTGCTGCTCACCCTCGGCGGGACGGGCGCCCGCGTCCGGGCCGGGAGCACGTACGTCCTGGTCAGCCTGCTGTCCTCGACGCTGTTCCTGATCGCGATCGCCGCCGTCTACGCGGCCACGGGCACGGTCAACCTCGCGCAGCTGTCGATGCGGCTGCGCGACCTCCCGCCCGACGTGGCGCTCGTGCTGCAGCTGCTGCTGCTCACCGTGTTCTCGATCAAGGCCGCGGTCTTCCCCATGTCGGCCTGGCTCCCGGACTCCTACCCGACGGCGCCCGCCCCGGTCACCGCCGTGTTCGCCGGGCTGCTGACCAAGGTCGGCGTGTACGCGATCATCCGCACCCAGACGCTGCTCTTCGGCGACAGCCACCTGACCCGGCTGCTGATGTGGGCGGCGCTGATCACGATGATCGTCGGGATCCTGGGGGCGATCGCGCAGACCGAGGTCAAGCGCATGCTCTCCTTCACCCTGGTCAGCCACATCGGCTACATGATCTTCGGCGTCGCGCTGGCCAGCACGGCCGGCTACGCGGGCGCGATCTTCTACACCGCGCACCACATCACGATCCAGACGACGCTCTTCCTGGTGGTCGGCCTGGTCGAGATCCGCGCGGGCAGCACGTCGCTGACCAGGCTCGGGGGGCTGGCGGCCCTCTCCCCGGTGCTCGGCATCCTCTTCTTCGTGCCCGCGATGAACCTGGCCGGCATCCCGCCGTTCTCGGGCTTCATCGGCAAGGTCGGGCTGCTGGACGCGGGCGTGCAGCACGGGGGGTTCCTCGCGTACCTCCTCGTCGGCGGCGGTGTCGTGACCAGCCTGCTGACGCTCTACGCCATGGCCAAGGTCTGGAACCGCGCCTTCTGGCGCCCGCTGCGCACCGAGGCCGACGAGGCGGAGCTGACCCCGGAGGAGACCGCCGGGCAGTCGGCGGGCGACCCGCGCGACGAGGACTCCGACGACCTGCCGCAGGGCCGGCGGATGCCGTGGCCGATGGTCGCGACCACCGTCGTCCTGGTGCTGGTCGGCGTGGGCCTCACCGTCGTCGCCGGCCCGCTCTACGGCTACGCGCAGCGGTCCGCGGCGGACCTGGTCGGCCAGACCTCGTACGTCCGCGCCGTCCTGCCGGGAGGGACGCGATGAGCGGGCAGCCCGAGCCGGGGGTCGAGACCGGGCGCACCGACGAGGCCGACCTGGCGCGTCGCCGACCGAGCCTCGCCGCGGTCGTCGTGCTGACCCTGACCTGGGTCCTGCTGTGGGACCGCATCTCGTTGTTCCTGGTGATCACCGGCGTGCTGCTGTCGGTGCTCGTCTTCCTCGTCTTCCCGCTGCCCCGGATCGAGCGTGACGGGCACGTCCGGGCGATCCCGCTGCTGCGGCTGGTCGGGCAGCTCCTGCTCGACGTCGTCCGCTCCAGCGTCCGCGTCGTCGGTCTGGCGTTCTCCCGGCGCACGCCGCGGAGCGCGATCATCCGCGTCCAGCTGCGCAGCCGCTCCGACCTCATCACCACCGTGACCACCGAGCTCGTGTCCCTCGTCCCGGGCAGCATCGTGCTCGAGGTGCGTCGCGCGGGCAGCACGCTCTACCTCCACGTGCTCGACACGGTGGAGCCGGCGGCGCTCGAGCAGGCCGCGCAGGACGTCCTCGACGCCGAGGCCCGGGCCCTGCGGGCCTTCGGCACCGACGCCGAGATCGCCGCGCTCGACGCCGGCGTACCGCTCCCCGGCGCCCCGACCCGCCCGCGGCCCACCCCGAAGAACGCCCCGAAGAACGCCCCGACGAGGAGGACCCGATGAGTCCCGTCCACATCGCCGTGCTCGTGATGGTCGGTCTCGGTGCGGTGCTGCTGGTCGGGGCCGCGACCCTGACGGTCGCGCGGATGGCCCGCGGCCCGAGCAGCCTCGACCGGGTCGTCGCCGCCGACGTGCTGGTCGCCGTGGTCATCGCCACGCTGGCCGCCGAGGCGATCATCAACGACCACTCGACCACGCTGCCGGTGATGCTGGTGCTGTCGCTGCTGGGCTTCGCCGGCGCGGTGAGCATCGCGCGGTTCGTCGCCGAGCGCGATCTCGCCATCCGGTGGCGCCACGCCGACCGGCCCGACCCCGACAGCTCCGGGCGGAGGCAGCAGTGAGCGCGGGAGACGTGCTCGACCTGGTCGGCGCGTTCCTGGTGCTGCTCGGCTGCTTCCTCTGCTTCGCCGCCGCCCTCGGGCTGCTGCGCTTCCCCGACGTCATCTCCCGCATGCACGCCGCCACCAAGCCCCAGACGCTCGGGCTGATCCTGCTCGCCGCCGGGGTCGAGCTCTCCCTGCGCACGTGGTCGTCGTTCGGCACGCTGGTCCTCATCGCCGCGCTGCAGCTGGCGACGGCGCCGGTGTCGGCGCACCTCGTGGGCCGCACCGTCTACCGCACCGACCAGGTCCGCCACGACCTGCTGGCCCGCGACGACCTGGCGGTCGACCTCGAGGCCGCCGGATTCCACCTCGGGCCGGCCCCGGACGACGAGACCGAGCCGCCCGAGGACGACGCGCGCCTCAGCTAGGCGCGGCCCCCGCCGACCGCAGCCCCTGGTCCAGGAGCCGGACGAGCAAGGCGAAGCTCTCGTCCACGTCGGTGGCGAAGCGGAACCCGCCCTCGGCCTCGAGCACCGCGAAGCCGTGCAGCGCGCTCCGCAGCGTCCGCAGCGCGTGCACCTGGACGTCCGGCTCCAGCCCGTAGCCGCGGAGCACGGCGGAGAAGGAGCCGAGCATCCGGTCGATGGCCGGGCCGAGCGGGTCGTCGGGCCCGCCCGGCGCCACGCTGTTGCCGGCCGCGTACCGGCCGGGGTGCTCCCTGACGTACGCGCGCATCGCCTTCGCCGCGGCGCTGAGGGCGTCGGACCCCGCCCGGCCCTGCGTGGCGTCGCGCAGCGCGTCGCCGAGCTCCGTCGCGGCCAGCACCGCGATGCGGTGGCCCAGGTCGGCCAGGTTGTCGACGTGCTTGTAGAGCGACGGTGTCCTGACGCCGAGACGTTCCGCGAGCAGGCCCATGCTCAGCCCGGCGAAGCCGACCTCGTCGGCCAGCGCCGCCCCGGCCTCGGTGACCGAGGCCGCGTCGAGGCCGGCCCTAGGCACGCGGCAGCACCCGGGCGAGGAACGGCAGCACCACGTCGAGCAACCGGTCCGGCGTCTGCGCGTGGGGGTAGTGCCCGACGCCCTCGAGGACGACGAGCTCCCCGAGCCCCGCAGGCAGGTCGGCCAGGATCCGTCCGCCCTCGGCGCGCGGGTCGACGAAGTCGGGGTCGAGGTCGCCCTCGACGACCAGGACGGGGCAGCGCACGTTCGCCAGCTGCGCACCGGCGTCGGTCGGGCTGGCCTGGCACATCGCCTGCAGCGCCTTCATGCGCCCGGGCTCGCGGAGCTTGGCGTCGATGCGGCCCAGCTCGGCGTCCCAGTCGACCGGCTTGGTCGGGTAGGCGAGGTCGAGGTAGCCCTTCCAGGCGGACCGGCTGCCCAGCAGGGTCCGGGCCAGGAGCAGGAAGCCGCGACGGTAGCGGCTCACGCGGAGCAGGCCGGTCAGGGAGTAGGAGACCTTCCGGGTGAAGGGGGCCAGCTCGACGACGCCCACGACGGCGTCGGGCGCGGTCGCCGCCGCGATGGTCGCGGCGCCGCCGCTGATCGACTGGCCGACGACGACGGCCGGCCCGTCCCCGAGGTGGCGCACGAGCGCGACGAGGTCCGCGGCGATGTCGGTGCGGGTGTAGCCGTCCCAGCCGAGGCTGGAGTCGCCGCAGCCGCGGAGGTCGACGTTCGCGACGCGGTAGCCGGCCGTGACCAGCGCCGGGGCGACGAAGCGGTAGGCGTGGCGGCTGTCGCCGATGCCGTGGGCGAGCACGACCAGGGGTCCCTCGCCGGCGACGTCGTACGCGAGGGTGCCGGTGCCGACGGTCAGGGTCTCGGTCATGAGGTGCTCCAGCTCTGCTTGGCTTGTGGTGTTAGGCAGAAGGCTAATGTAATTAGCCAGCGTGGTCAAGAGGCGCTCCGGCTCCCCGCCGTTAGGCTGGGCGGACCATGACGGTCCTCGATCACGCGCCCAGCCCGGACTCGCTCTTCGAGCGGATCGAGCCGCTGCTCGCCCGCGTCAGCAAGCCCGTCCAGTACGTCGGCGGCGAGCTCAACAGCGTGGTCAAGGAGTGGGGCTCGACCGAGGTGCGCTGGTGCCTGTCGTACCCCGACGCGTACGAGATCGGGCTGCCGAACCAGGGGATCGCGATCCTCTACGAGGTGCTCAACGAGCGCGACTGGATCCTGGCCGAGCGCACGTACGCGGTGTGGGGCGACATGGAGGCCCTGATGCGCGAGCGCGGGGTCCCGCAGTTCACCCTCGACGGGCACCGCCCGGTCGGGGCGTTCGACGTCTTCGGCCTGAGCTTCGCCACCGAGCTCGGCTACACGAACATGCTCACCGAGCTCGACCTCGCCGGCATCCCGCTGCACGCGGTCGACCGCCGCGAGCACGACCCGATCGTGCTGGCGGGCGGTCACGCCGCCTTCAACCCGGAGCCGATCGCCGACTTCATCGACGCCGCGGTGCTGGGCGACGGCGAGGAGATCGCGCTCGCCATCTCCGAGGTGATCCGGGAGTGGAAGGCCGAGGGCCGCCCCGACGGCCGCGACGGGCTGCTGATGCGGCTGGCCGCGAGCGGCGGCGTCTACGTGCCGAAGTTCTACGACACCGACTACCTGCCCGACGGCCGGATCCGCCGCATCGCGCCCAACCGCAGCGGCGTCCCGTACACGGTGCGCAAGCACACGCTGATGGACCTCGACGCGTGGCCGTATCCCCGCAAGCCGCTCGTGCCCATGGCCGAGACGGTGCACGAGCGCTACTCGGTGGAGATCTTCCGCGGGTGCACCCGCGGCTGCCGCTTCTGCCAGGCGGGCATGATCACCCGCCCGGTGCGCGAGCGCAGCATCGAGACGATCGGGCACATGGTCGCCAGCGGGCTCGAGGCGACCGGGCTCGAGGAGGTCGGCCTGCTGAGCCTGTCCAGCGCGGACCACTCCGAGATCGCCGAGGTGACCAAGCAGCTGGCGGACCGCTACGACGGCACGAACGTCTCGCTCTCGCTCCCGAGCACCCGCGTCGACGCGTTCAACATCGACCTGGCCAACGAGCTGTCGCGCAACGGGCGACGTTCCGGGCTGACCTTCGCGCCCGAGGGCGGGTCCCAGCGGCTGCGCCAGGTGATCAACAAGATGGTCACCGACGAGGACCTGATCCGCACGGTCGCCGCCGCGTACGCCAACGGCTGGCGCCAGGTGAAGCTCTACTTCATGTGCGGGCTGCCGACCGAGACCGACGAGGACGTCCTCGCCATCGGCACCCTGGTCAAGCGCGTGATCGACACCGGCCGCAAGGTCAGCGGCCGTCGCGACATCCGCTGCACGGTGAGCATCGGCGGCTTCGTGCCCAAGCCGCACACCCCGTTCCAGTGGGCCGCGCAGTGCGAGGCGGACGTGATCGACGACCGCCTCCGGCAGCTGCGGGCCATGGTGCAGAGCGACCGGCAGTACGGCAAGGCCATCGGGTTCCGCTACCACGACGGCAAGCCCGGCGTGGTCGAGGGCCTGCTCAGCCGCGGCGACCGCCGGGTCGGGCGGGTCATCGAGGCGGTCTGGCGCGACGGCGGCCGCTTCGACGGCTGGAGCGAGCACTTCTCGTACGAGCGCTGGATGCGCTGCGCCGCCGAGGCCCTCGACGGGACGGGCGTCGACGTCGCCTGGTTCACCACGCGCGAGCGCGAGTACGCCGAGGTGCTCCCCTGGGACCACCTCGACTCCGGGCTGGACAAGGACTGGCTGTGGGAGGACTGGCAGGACGCCCTCGACGAGCGCGAGGTCGAGGACTGCCGCTGGACCCCGTGCTTCGACTGCGGCGTCTGCCCGCAGATGGACACCTCGATCCAGATCGGCCCGACCGGCCGGACGCTGCTCCCGATCGCCCAGGTCAAGCAGGGCGTCACCGCCTCGCCGTAATCGCGTCGAGGCGACCGGCCGGGTCGCCCTAGGCTGCGGGCATGGTCGTCGCCGCCCTCACCGAGACTCCCGCCACCGAGACCCCCGTCACCACGCTCGACGAGCTCGTCGCCGTCGTGGGGGAGCCGATCCCGAGGGTGCGCGACAAGGTGCGCGACCGCCTCCACGACCTCGACCGGCAGTGGCTGGCGGCCTCGCCCTTCTGCGTGCTCGCGAGCTCGGACGCCGAGGGCCGCCTGGACACCTCGCCCAAGGGCGACCCGGCCGGGCAGCTCGTGCACGTCCTCGACGAGACGACCCTGGCCATCGCCGAACGCCCCGGCAACCGGCGGGTCGACGGCTACAAGAACGTCCTCGCCAACCCGCATGTCGGGCTGATCTTCCTGATCCCCGGCCGCGACGACACCCTCCGGGTCAACGGGCGGGCCCGGCTCGTCTCCGACGCGCCGTGGTTCGACGACATGAGGGTCAAGGGCTCCCGGCCGATCCTCGGCCTCGTCGTCGAGGTGGAGGAGGTCTTCACCCACTGCGCGAAGGCGTTCCTGCGTGCACAGCTGTGGCACCCCGAGACCTGGGAGCCCGAGAGCACGCCCAGCCGGGCCGTCGTCGCCCACACCTTCGAGCGCGCCGACCAGAGCCTGGCCGAGGTCGAGCAGCACTACGGCCCGACCTACGGCGAACAGCTGTACTGAGCCGCGAACCGGCGCCCGCCCCCCAGGGGCGCCGGTCCGGGCGGTCAGAGGCTCTGGATCGCGTCCAGGGCCGGGGCGAAGAAGTAGTCGCCGCCCTCCATCGTGACGAAGTGGGCCACGTCGAGCTGCGGCTTGTTCGTCGGGTCTTCGCTGAAGGGCGCCGCCCCCAGGAAGGGGAGCGTCCCCGGGTGGGGCTGCCCGATGATCGGGTCGGCGCCGCTGCCGACCTGGGGGAAGTCCTGCGCGTCGACCCAGGCCTGCTGCACGAACTCGAACTGCTCGGCGATCGAGCTGACGTAGCAGAGGAAGAGCAGCCCCCGCTGCTGCGTGGTGTGCCCGCTCAGCGCCTCGGCGTGGGACAGCTCGGGCCCGTACGCGATCCCGCGCCGCATCATCCGGTGCGTCTGGGTGAAGGCCTCGGCGTGCGCGACCTCCAGCTCGCTCGGCGTCGTGGTGTGCCGGACGTCGTCGCGCGGGTACGCCTTGCGCACGTGCGCCGCCCACGGGCAGCGCGCCCCCTCCCGGTCGTCGCCGAACTCGAAGTCGTTCTCCCGCGGCGTCCCCTCGGCGAGCGAGAGGTCGTCCTTGACCGGCGACAGCTCCAGCGCCGCGCCGCTCTTCCAGCGCCCGACGAGCTGGGCGCCGAGCAGCTCGGCGGAGACCGCGTCCGCCCCGGTCGTCTGCTTCGCCAGCGCCTTCACCGAGGCGTCGAACTCCGGCACCTTCTGGGCCAGCCGGCGGAACACGAGGAACGAGCCCTGGTCCATGAACGGCACCGGTGGGACGGAGAGGGGACCCGGCCTCGCGAAGTCCGGGTCGGTCTCGCCCAGCTGGGGGTCCTGGCCCGGGTAGCCCAGGACGAACTCCCCGGGCCACAGCAGGTCCTGGCCGAGCGCTCCCTGCTCGGGCCGGTCGTCGGCGTCGACCGAGGGCGTGAGGATCGAGCCGTCCGGCGTGGTGCCCCGGACGCCGGGCTGGGAGACGCCATCGGCGTAGCCGAAGTGCTCGTGCCCGTGCACCGGGTCGGGGCGGACGACGCCGGCCTCCTCCCGCACGACGGTCCAGCCGTTCGCGCCGGCGGGCGCCAGGTGCAGCGCGATGGTGTCGTCGATCTCGGCCCGGCTCGCCCCGGCGAGGACGAAGACGCCGTCCGCGTGACGCTCCGGGCCGACCGAGCGCCAGTGCGTCGGGTCCGGGTCGTCCAGCACGGCCTGCCGCGCCGCCATGCCCGCCTCGAACTCGGCAAGCCCGGGTGCCCCCGACAGCCCAGCGACGCCGAGCTTGGTCAGCCCGGTGAAGGTGAAGGCCACGTTCAGCCCGGGCGCGGGGATCAGCGCCGTCACGCCCCGGGTGCGCCGGTCGGCGACCTCGGCGCGCTGGTCGAGCACCGTCTCCATGCTCGTGATCGGCAGCCCCTTCAGGAAGGGCAGGAAGTCCGCGGCGGAGTCGATCCGGAAGAACAGCAGCAGCTCGTTCTTCTTCAGCAGCCCCGGGAGGATGTCCCCCTGGATCCTGGTCGTCGCGAGCACCGGCTCGGCGTGCACGTCACGCGTCATGGTCGTCCCCTCGGTCGTGCGGCCGCCCTGACGCGAACCGTCGCCAAGCAGGAGCCGCCGCCCCGGCCGGTGATACGTGCACGAGGTGACGTCGTCGGACGCGGCGGTAGGTTCTCGCCCATGGCCCGAGACCAGCCGGAGCAGCAGGCGCCGCCCGTGCAGCGGCTGCGGATCCGCTACGCCAAGCGGGGCCGCGCGCGGTTCACCAGCAGCCGGGACTTCAGCCGGGCCTTCGAGCGGGCGCTGCGCCGGGCCGGCGTGCCGATGGCGTACTCCTCGGGCTTCTCGCCGCACCCGCGGATCTCGTACGCGAACGCCTGCGCCACCGGGGCGGCGAGCGAGGCGGAGTACTGCGAGATCGGGCTGACCGCCCCGTGCGACCCGGACCGTGTCCGGGAGGCGCTGGACACGGCGATGCCGGCGGGCCTGGACGTCGTCGAGGTGTGGGTGGCCCCGACGGGCGCGCTGGCCGACCGGCTGACCGGCTCGCACTGGTCCGTACGGCTGCCCGGCGCGGACCTCGTCCGGGTCGAGGCCGCGCTGGCGACGTTCCTGGGGAGCGAGGCCGTGGAGGTCCAGCGGATGACGAAGAACGGCCTGCGGTCCTTCGACGCCCGCGGCTGCGTCGTCTCGGCCACCATGACGCCGGACGGTCTCGACCTCGTGATCGCCCACGTCACCCCGCTCGTCCGGCCCGACGACGTCCTCTCCGCCCTCGTGGCGGTGGACGACGCGCTCGTGCTGCCGGACCCGCCCGTCCTGACCCGGCTGAGCCAGGGGGTGCTGGACCACAACAGCGGCAGGATCACGGACCCGCGCGAAGAAGCTGCGTCCTGAGGGGACGACCCCCACACCCCCGCGCGGGTTCCACTCGCTGGCGCTCGCGGAACCCTGTCTTGTGGGGGGCGACCCCCACACCCCCGCGTGGGTTCCACTCGCTGGCGCTCGCGGAACCCTGTCTTGTGGGGGGCGACCCCCACACCCCCGCGTGGGTTCCACTCGCTGGCGCTCGCGGAACCCTGTCTTGTGGGGGGCGACCCCCACACCCCCGCGTGGGTTCCGCTCGCTGGCGCTCCCGGAACCCCTGTCCTGAAGGCCTGTTAGTCCGGGTGTGGGATACTCGGTCCAGACCGAAGGCTCAGCAGCCATCGGTCGTGGCGACACCAGGTCGCGGGGTGACAGCCCGCGGCTCCGCGTGACCACGGAGCTCCACCGCGACGGGCGGCCCCTCGGGCCCGTGCCTGACCGCGGGTCCCCGTGCGCGGCGCCAGTCCCGCAGGCTTCCGTCCTCCCGGCCACGCCGGAGGGCGACCGACATCGGCGCGAACCTCCGCGCCGCGAATGGAGTTCGAGTGCTCGACCACGAGCCCGACGCAGAGCAGACCCCCACCACCCCCGCGGCCACGACGCCGCCGCGCCGCCGCCGCGCCGCGAGCCGCCCGGCCGGGCCGCCCGCCGCGGCCCCGGTCGTCACGGAGCCTGCGGCTCCGGTGGCCCAGACCTCGGTGACCGAGACCGCGGACGACGCACCGCCGCCCGGCGGCCTCGAGCCCGCCACCAGCACCGCCGCCGACCCGGTCGGCAACCCGGTCGCCGACCGTCTCGACGCCCTCGTGTCCGAGGCGGCAGCACCCGCGGCGCCCGCCCCCGTCGGCGCCGAGACCGCCGAGCCCGAGGCACGACCCGCCCGGCGTACGCGCAAGGCGGCCACCCGCAAGGCCGCGGCCCCGGTCGTGCCGGCGCCCGACGACGCGAGCGCCACCCCCGAGGCCACGCCCGAGGCGCCGGTCGAGCGCCCCACCCGACGTCGTGCGCGCAAGACCGCCGCACCCGCGCCGGAGCCGGTCGTCGAGGTCGACGTGCTGAGCCCCGACGCGCAGGTCGAGCTCGCGACCGCCGAGCAGGAAGCCTCCACCGACTTCGGGTCCGACGCCCGGCCGGACGATGCCCCCGCCGACGTCGCGGCCGCCGAGGCCGACGTCGCGGAGATCTCCGCGGCGCTCGAGGACGACGCCCCCGGTCTCGTGGTCGCCGCCGTCGACGTGGTCGAGGACGAGCCCGCGGTCGAGGCGCCCCTCGAGGACGACGCCGAGAGCACCGACGGCGACGAGACGACCGACGAGACGACCAGCGAGACGACCGACGAGCCCACGGACGAGACCGACGAGGACTCCGACGACGACGAGGACGAGTCCTCCGACGCCTCCGCCGAGAGCGGGGACGGCAGCCGTCGCCGCCGTCGCCGCCGTGGCGGGCGCCGCCGTCGCCGTACCGGTGACGGCGAGAGCGACGACAGCGCCGAGGACACCGAGGCGTCCGAGGGCGACGAGCCGACCGACGCGGCGGGGGAGACCCCGGCCGCCGACGGCGACGAGTCCGGCGAGGAGCAGGGCGAGGAGGGTGACGGCACGCGTCGTCGCCGTCGTCGTCGTCGTCGTCGCGGCGAGGAGGCCGAGCCCGCGGCCGACGACCCCACCGAGGTCGTCGTCCGGGTGCGCGAGCCCCGCAAGTCGTCCAGGGCGGCCAAGCCCGCCGACGACCAGGTCACCGGGATCACCGGGTCGACCCGCATGGAGGCCAAGCGTCAGCGCCGGCGCGAGGGTCGCGACGCCGGCCGTCGCCGCGCGCCGATCCTCAGCGAGGCCGAGTTCCTGGCCCGCCGCGAGGCCGTCACGCGCCGGATGATCATCCGGCAGCGCGACGACCTGACCCAGATCGCCGTCCTCGAGGACGACATCCTGGTCGAGCACTACGTGGACCGCGAGTCCGCGACGTCGCTGATCGGCAACGTCTACCTCGCACGCGTCCAGAACGTCCTGCCGAGCATGGAGGCCGCGTTCGTCGACATCGGTCGCGGGCGCAACGCCGTCATCTACGCCGGCGAGGTCGACTGGGACTCGTTCGGTGCGCAGGGCCAGAACCGCAAGGTCGAGAAGGTCCTCAAGTCGGGCCAGACCATCCTGGTCCAGGTCACGAAGGACCCGGTCGGGGCCAAGGGCGCCCGGCTGACGAACCACGTCTCGATCCCGGGCCGCTACATCGTCTACGCCCCGAGCGGGCACCTGTCGGGCATCTCCCGCAAGCTCCCGGAGAACGAGCGCAAGCGGCTCAAGGACATCCTCTCCGGCCTGGTCGGCGAGGCGAGCGTCATCGTCCGCACCGCGGCCGAGGGCGCGAGCGAGGAGGAGCTGGTCCGCGACGTCAACCGGCTCAAGGCCCAGTGGTCCGACATCGAGGCCAAGGTCGCCGGTGGGCACGCGCCCCAGCTGCTCTACGGCGAGCCGGACCTCACCGTCCGCATCGTCCGCGACCTCTTCACCGAGGACTTCAGCGAGCTGATCGTGTCCGGCAACGCCGGGCCGGACGACGCGTACGACGCCATCGACGGCTACGTCCAGCACGTCGCCCCGCACCTGGCGGACCGCCTCAAGCGCTACGAGCCGGAGGACGGCGACGACGGCGACGCCTTCTCGCGCTTCCGCATCGACGAGCAGATCTCCAAGGCGCTGGAGCGCAAGGTCTTCCTGCCCTCGGGTGGCTCGCTGGTCATCGACCGCACCGAGGCGATGACGGTCATCGACGTCAACACCGGCAAGTTCACCGGCAGCGGCGGCAACCTCGAGGCCACCGTCACCAGCAACAACCTGGAGGCGGCCGAGGAGATCGTGCGGCAGCTCCGGCTGCGCGACGTCGGCGGCATCATCGTCATCGACTTCATCGACATGGTCCTGCCCGCCAACCGCGAGCTGCTGCTCCGCCGGCTGGTGGAGTGCCTCGGCCGGGACCGCACGCGCCACCAGGTGGCCGAGGTGACGAGCCTCGGGCTGGTGCAGATGACGCGCAAGAAGATCGGCACCGGGCTGCTGGAGGCCTTCAGCTCCGAGTGCCCGGTCTGCCACGGCCGCGGCTACGAGATCCACGAGGAGCCGGTCGACAGCCAGCGTCAGGCCGACGGCGGGGCGCGCGAGCAGCGCGGCAGCGGCCGCTCGGGCAACGGCGGCTCGGGCAACGGCGCCAACTCCGGCAACGGTGGTGGCTCGGGCAACGGTGGCGGGAACCGCTCCTCCGACAACGGGGGCAACGGCAACGGCCGCTCCTCGGGGAACGGCCACGACCACTCCTCCGGCCAGGACTCACCCGGCTCGGGCCGCTCCGGTCGCAGCCGTGGCGGCCGCGGACGTGGTCGCTCGGACGACGCCCCGGAGCCCACCGCGGACGCCCCGGAGACCTCCGGCGGCACCGACCCGGCCATCAAGGCCGCCGTGCAGCACGCGATCGCCGAGGTGGCCGCCTCCGCGCGGTCGACGGACGAGGCGGACAGCTGACCCTCGCCGTCGCCGTGGTCGGCGCGGGCCCGTCGGGTGTCTACGCCGCCGAGGCGCTCACCCGGCAGCCCGACGTCGACGTCAGCGTCGCGGTGCTGGACCGCCTGCCGGTCCCGTTCGGCCTGGTCCGCTACGGCGTCGCGCCCGACCACCCGTCGATCCGCTCCATCCGCAGCACGCTGGAGCGGACCCTCGACGCGCCGGGCGTGACCTTCTACGGCGACGTGCAGATCGGGCGTGACCTCACGGTCGCCGAGCTGCGGGCCAGCGTGGACGCGGTCGTCTACGCGTACGGCGCGGGCAGCGACCGTCGGCTCGGCATCGCGGGGGAGGACCTGCCGGGCAGCGTCGCCGCGCCCGAGCTCGTCACCTGGTACACCGGCCACCCCGACGTCCACCCCGACCACGGCGGGGTCGCCCCGGGCCACCCGTGGGTGCCCGGCCTGATCTCCGAGGCCCGCGAGGTCGTCGTCATCGGCGCCGGGAACGTCGCGCTCGACGTCGTCCGCGTGCTCGTCCGCGGTGTCGACGAGCTGGCCGCCACCGACATGCCGGACGAGGTGCTCGCCGCCCTCCGGACGCGCGGCGTGCGCGACGTGCACGTGCTCGCCCGGCGCGGACCGGCGTACACGGCCTTCACGACCAAGGAGCTGCGCGAGCTCGGGGAGCTCGCCGACCTCGACGTGCTCGTGGACCCGGCCGACCTCGTCCTCGACGTCTCCAGCACGCTGGTCGCCGAGCAGGACAAGGTCGCCGCGCGCAACCTCGCCGTCCTGGCGGAGTGGGCCGGACGCTCCTCGACGGGTGCCGCGCACCGCGTGCACCTGCACTTCTGGACCAGCCCGCTCGCCCTGCTCGGCACCGACCGCGTGGAGGGGATCGAGGTGACCCGGTCGGCGGTCGACCCGGCCGGGCTCGTCCGCCCGGTCGGCGAGCCCTGGTCGATCCCCGCGCAGCTGGTCGTGCGGGCGGTCGGCTACCGCGGGCTGCGCCTGCCCGGCGCCCCGTACGACGAGAGCACCGGCCGGATCCCGCACGCCGAGGGGCGCGTGATCCGCGACGGCGCCTTCTCGCCGGGGGAGTACGTGACCGGCTGGATCAAGCGTGGCCCGACCGGGGTGATCGGGACGAACCGCTCGGACGCGGTGGAGACCGTGGTGTCCCTGCTCGAGGACGTCGACCGCGGTCTGCTGGTGCCCGGAGGCCGCGAGGGGGCGCTCGGTGCGCTGCTCGCCGAGCGTGGCCTGCACCCGTTGGGGATGCCCGAGTGGCACCGCATCGACGCCGCCGAGGTGGCCCGTGGCCAGCAGCACGGACGGCTGCGGACGACCCTGGCCCACCGCGGCGAGCTGCTCGAGGCCGCGGAGCCCGGGGAGTCCTAGGCGCGGCGCCGCGTCGAGCGGCGGACGACGAGGGTGGGGGTGAGCCGCAGCACGGGCTCGACCGGCCGGTCCTCGATCACGTCGAGGACGGTGGTGAGGATGTTGGTGCCGAGCTGGCGGAAGTCCTGGCGCAGGGTGGTCAGCGGCGGTGCGAAGTGCTCCGCCTCGGGGATGTCGTCGAAGCCCACCACGCTGACGTCGTCAGGCACGCTGATGCCCCGCCCGGCGAGGGCGTGGACGCAGCCCAGGGCCATCTGGTCGTTCGCCACGAAGAGCGCCGTGAAGCGGGACCCGCGCTGCGTCAGCGCGTTCCCGATCCGGTAGCCGGAGCCGGGCGTCCAGTCGCCCTCGAGCGGGCGTGGGGCGACGAGCCCGTGCTCCGCCATCGTGTCGCGCCAGCCGCGCAGGCGCTCGGTCGCGTCCATCGAGTCGCCCGGCCCGGCCACGTGCGCGATGTCGCGGTGCCCGAGGCCGATCAGGTGCTCGGTGGCGGTGCGCGCCCCCGCGTACTGGTCGATCGAGAGCGAGGGGCTCGTCCGGCCGCTCGACTCGATGACGAGCACCGGTACCCGCAGGCTGAGCCCGGCGAGGGCGTCGAGGAGGCGGATCCGCGAGGCGACGACGACCACGGCCTCGACGTGCTGGCCCAGGACGAGGTCGATCGCCGCGCGCACCGACTCGGGCTCGGTGTCCACGGCGGTGGCGAGCGAGATCGAGTAGTCCGCGGAGCGGGCCGCCGACAGCAGCCCGAGGACCGTGCTGCTGGGCCCGTAGTCGGACGAACCCGTGGTGATGAGCCCGATGTTGCGGGACCGGGCACCGACCATCGCCCGGGCCGCGGCGTTGGGCCGGTAGCTGAGCTGGGCCACCGCCTGCTGGACGCGCTGACGCGTCGTCTCCCGGACGCTCGTGTGGTTGTTGATCACCCGTGACACGGTCTGGTGCGAGACCCCGGCGAGCCGGGCGACGTCGAAGATCGTCGGTGAGCTCCGGGCGCGCGGCGCCGAGGACGTCCCCATCGCGCGCCTCCCGTCGCCGAACCAGCCACGATCCCGGCTGATGGCGCGATGTTATCGCGAACATCAAGAAATCTCAGAACTGAGCCTGGGCCCTCCAGCTGTCGTCGATCCGACATGAACACGCCTGATCACGGGCAGATCACGATCTACGGGCTCTCTCAGGAGTAGCCGGGTCTCGCTTGACTTCGCCGCATAGCGGTGAAATGTTATCGCTCACATCGGCGCGGATGCCTGGGAAGACGGCGCGCCAACGAGCGAGCACCCACCAACGAAGGCAAGGGAAACGTCGTCATGGTCCACTTCCGCAAGTCCTCCCTCTCCGCAGCCGCGCTGTCCGCGTCCGCGCTGCTCCTGATGGCCGCGTGCAGCACCGGCCAGACCGCCGGCAGCGGCGCTCCCGCCTCGTCCGCGGCGGCGGAGCCCAGCGCCTCGGTCTCGCAGTCCCTGGGGGCCGACCAGAACGGCGTCCCGGCCGCGATCACCGCCGCCGGCGGCACCGAGAAGCTCACGACCGCGGTGCCGGAGGGCGTCGCGGCGGAGTACGGGCCCATCTGCAAGGGCTCCGACCTCGGCATCGGCAAGATCGACTTCACCACCGACACGATCGGCTGGGCGCAGTCGGAGAAGGAGGCGAACCCCTTCCGGATCGCCTCCACCAAGTCGCAGGTCGACGCCGCCAAGGCCAAGGGCTGGAAGCTGCTGACCACGAACGCGCAGTCGAACGTGCAGCAGGAGAACAGCGACATCAAGGGGATGATCGACAAGGGCGCGAAGGCGATCATCTTCTCCCCGATCAACTCCACGGGCCTCGGCGACGCCATCTCCTACGCCAAGGAGAAGAAGGTCGCCATGATCCCGGTCGACCGCAACATCACCGGCGTCAAGGGCTGCGAGACCGTCGGCCCGCAGCTCGGCTCGGACTTCGTCGAGCAGGGCCGTCGCGCCGCCGACGCCATGATCAAGGCCACCGGCGGGAACGCGAAGCTCGCGATCCTGCTCGGCGCCTCGGGCGTCAACGTGACCGACGACCGCACGGCCGGCTTCCTCGACCAGCTCAAGGCCAAGAACGCCACGGGCATCGAGGTCGTCTTCCAGCAGACCGCCGACTTCACCCGCGAGAAGGGCAAGTCGGTCACCGAGACCCTGCTGCGCGCGCACCCGGACGTCAACGCGATCTACGCCGAGAACGACGAGATGGGTCTGGGCGCCCTCGCGGCCCTGGACGACGCCGGCAAGGCGGGCACCGACAGCGTGCACATCGTCTCCATCGACGGCACCAAGGGTGCGGTCCAGGCCATCGTCGAGGGCAACTTCGACGCGGTCATCGAGTCGAACCCCGCGTACGGCCCCTCCGCGCAGGCCGCGCTGGACGCGTACGTGAACGGTGACGGCGCGCCGGCCGTGACGATCACCACCGACAACCAGTACGACCTGTCGAACGCCCAGCAGGCGCTGGACTCCGGCGCCGCCTACTGAGCCGCCGCACGCGGGCGGCCGTCCCCAGGGACGGCCGCCCGCGTGCTCGTCCGACCCGCCCACCCCAGATGACCCGGAGATGACGCCATGACCGCAACCGCGGTGCAGGCACCCACGCTCGCCGTGCGGGGGCTCAGCAAGACGTTCGGCGGCGTACGCGCCCTCGACGACGTGTCGATCGACCTGATGCCGGCCTCGGTGCACGCGCTCGTCGGCGAGAACGGCGCCGGCAAGTCGACGCTGATCAAGGTGATGACCGGGGTCTACCCGATCGACAGCGGCGAGGTGCTGTACCAGGGCGAGTCCGCGAGCTTCGCGTCGCCGCGTGCCGCCCAGCAGGCGGGCATCGCGACGATCTACCAGGAGGTGCACCTCGCACCCCAGCTCTCCGTCGCCCGCAACTTCTTCCTCGGTCGCGAGCTCAAGCGTCGCGGCTCGCTCGACCTGCGCCGGATGAACACCGAGGCGGCCGAGGGCCTCGAGCGCTTCGGCATCGCCGTCGACGTGCGCCGTCCGCTCGGCGAGCTCGGCCTCGGCATCCAGCAGATGGTGGCCATCGCCCGCGCCGTCTCCACGCAGGCCCGTGTCGTGATCATGGACGAGCCGACGTCGTCGCTCGAGCCCCGCGAGGTGGAGCGGCTGCTCTCGGTCGTGGCGCTGCTCAAGGAGTCCGGCGTCTGCGTCGTCTACGTCTCGCACAAGCTCGACGAGGTCTTCGCCGCCTGCGACACCATCACGGTGCTGCGCGACGGCAAGCTCGTCTGGACCGGGCCGACCGCCGACACGAACCGCCGCCAGCTCATCTCCCGCATGCTGGGCCGCGACGCCGCCGAGCTGGACGAGGGCAGGCTGACCCGCCTGGCCGGCCGGCCGCCGGTCGCCGACGCCGAGCCCGTCCTGCGGGCCAGCCACCTGAGCCGTCGCCTCGTCCTCGACGACGTGTCGCTGGTCGTCCGCCCGGGCGAGGTCGTCGGGCTCGCCGGCCTGCTCGGCTCGGGGCGCAGCGAGACGGCCAAGACCGTCTTCGGCGCGCTGCCGCTCGACTCCGGCGAGATCAGCATCGACGGCCGCCCGCTGCGCCGTCAGACGCCCGCCTCGCGGATCCGCAACAAGATCGCCTTCCTGCCCGAGGACCGCAAGGCCGAGGGGATCATCCCGGAGCTGTCGATCCGCGACAACATCGGGCTCGCCGCGCTGCCGCAGCTGACGCGCCTCGGCTTCGTCAACCGGTCCAAGCTCGACGCGATCGTCAAGGTCTTCTTCGACCGGCTGCGGATCCGGGCGTACGGGCCGAGCCAGAAGGTCTCCGAGCTCTCCGGCGGCAACCAGCAGAAGGTGCTGCTCGCCCGGCTGCTCTGCCTCAACCCCCGGGTCCTCCTGCTCGACGAGCCGACCCGCGGGATCGACGTGGGGGCCAAGGCCGAGGTCCAGGGCCTGATCGCCGAGCTCGCGGAGAAGGGCCTCGCGGTGGTGCTCATCTCCTCCGAGCTCGAGGAGGTCGTCGAGGGGTCCGACAGCGTCGTGGTCCTGCGCGACGGCGCCCAGCTCGGCGCCCTCTTCGGCGACGAGATCACCGAGGACAACATCATGGACATGATCGCCGAGGCGGCCGACTCCGAGGTGGCCGCCGAGGCCGCCCCCGCCGAGATCGCCCCCGCCGAGCCGGGTCACGCCGAGCAGGTCGACGCCGACCAGGAGACCGGACGATGAGCGCCGCCACCACGACCGCACCGACCACCCCGGAGCCCCGCGAGCCGTCCGCGCTCAAGGCGCGGCTCGGGCTGACGAACGGCTGGGCGGCGTGGCTGCGGGCGCGCGGGGTCTACCTCGCGCTGATCGTCCTGGTCGCGTACAACGCCTTCTTCACCTTCAACTTCCTCACCCTGGCGACGATCCAGCTGCTGTTCGCCCAGCTGCCGCCCGTGATCATCGTGTCCCTGGGCATGGCCCTGGTGATCGGCACCGGCGGCGTCGACCTCTCCGTGGGCGCCATCATGGCGATCGCGAGCGCGGTGCTCGCCCGCTTCGTGCTCGCTCCCGGCGACGGCGGGCTGGGCGCCTCGATCGGCGTCGCGATGCTCTTCGCCGTGGTCGCCGGCGTCCTGGTCGGCGCGTTCAACGGGACGGTGGTCGCGGTCGCCCGGGTGCAACCCATCGTCGCCACGCTCGGCATGCTCGTGGCCGGGCGAGGGATCGCGCTGGTCATCACCGGCGGTGCGCTGATCGAGCTCTTCGTGCCGTTCTTCCGCACCGTCCGGCTCGGCAAGCTCCTCGGCGTCCCGTACGTCATGTGGGTCGCCGCGATCCTCGCCGTCGCCGCGGCGGTGCTCGTCCGCCGCAGCGCGTTCGGCTACCGGCTCCTCGCGATCGGTGGCAACCGGCGCGCCAGCGTCCTCGCCGGGCTGCCCGTGCAGCGCACCCTGATCACCGTCTACGCGATCTCCGGCGGGCTCGCCGCCGTGGCCGGGGTCATCGCCACGGCGCGGCTCCGGGCGAGCGACCCGTCCTTCACCGGCCTGCTGATCGAGCTGACCGCCATCACCGCCGTCGTGGTGGGTGGCGGGGCGCTCGCCGGGGGCCAGGTGCGCATCCTCGGCACCGTGGTCGGGGCCGTGTTCATCCAGCTGCTCGAGACCACGCTGGTCTCGCACAACGTGCCGGACTCCGGCGCCCGCATCGTCGAGGCGCTGATCATCATCGCCGCCATCTACGTCCAGCGCTCGAGGAGCAGCTCATGACCGTCGACCGTGACGAGGTCCGGGCGGCCGGGGACGGGACCGCCGTCGTCGCGACGGCCCCCGATCGCGGCGGCCGCGCCGCCGACCTCCTGCGCACCCGGAACCTGACCTCGATCGTCTCCCGGAACGCGGCCGTCGTCGGCCTCGCCGTCGTCGTGATCGTCGGGATCGTCCTGGTGCCGACGTTCGGCTCGGTCGACAACTTCCGCAACGTCGCCCTCGCGGCCTCGTTCATCGCCATCATCGCGGTCGGCATGACCTTCGTGATCATCAACGGCGGCATCGACCTCTCGGTCGGTTCGACGTACGCGCTGGCGGTCATCCTCAGCGCGATGGCGTCGCCGTACGGGTCGCTGGCCGCCGTGCTCGTGCCGCTGGTCGTCACCGCCGCGGTCGGGCTGCTCCAGGGCCTGATCATCGCCCGGCTCCGGCTGCCCGCCTTCATCGTCACCCTGGCCGGGCTGACCGGGATCCGGGGGCTCGTCTTCCTCATCACCCACGAGGGCAACGACGTCCCGCAGATCCCGGGCTTCAAGGTCTTCGAGATCCTCGGCACCGGGTCCTTCCTCGGCATCGGCAACCCGGTCTGGATCGCCGTCGTGCTCTTCGCGATCGGCTGGTGGGTGCTCAACCGCACCGCCTTCGGCCAGAGCGTCCAGGCCGTCGGCGGCAACGCCCAGGCCGCCGAGCTCATGGGCCTGCCGGTCCGTCGCACGACCGCGACGGTCTACGTGATCAGCGGCCTGTGCGCCGGCATCGCGGGCGTCCTCACCACCGCCCTCTCCGGCGGCGGCCAGGAGGCGCGCATCGGCGACGCGTACGAGCTGCAGGCGATCGCGGCCGTGGTCATCGGCGGCACGCTGCTCGCCGGCGGCGTCGGCTCGATGGTCGGTACCGCGGCGGGCGTCGCGCTGCTCTTCGTGATCCAGAACCTCATCGTCCAGGGCGCGAACCTCAACTCCTACGTCCAGCAGGTCGTCTCCGGCGGCTTCCTGCTCGTCGTCGTCATCCTCCAGGCGACCGTCAGCCGCCGATCCGGAAAGGCCACATGAGCACCATCACCGCCGACGTCGCGGCCACCCTCCTCGAGGTCCGCCGCGAGGTCGCCGAGCTCCACGCCGAGCTGCCCCGCAACGAGCTGGTCGTCTGGACCGCGGGCAACGTCTCCGCGCGCGTCCCCGGCCGGGACCTGCTCGTCATCAAGCCGTCGGGCGTCAGCTACGACGAGCTCACCCCCGAGACGATGGTCGTCACCGACCTCGAGGGCCGCCTGGTCGAGGGGGAGCGCAACCCGTCCTCCGACACCGCGGCCCACGCGTACGTCTACGCGAACATGCCCCACGTCAACGGCGTCGTGCACACGCACTCGACCTACGCGACCGCCTGGGCGGCCCGGGGCGAGGCGATCCCGTGCGTCCTCACGATGATGGCCGACGAGTTCGGCGGCCCCGTGCCGGTCGGACCTTTCGCGATCATCGGCGACGACTCCATCGGACGGGGTATCGTCGCCACGCTCGCGGACCACCGGTCGCCCGCGGTGCTGATGCAGAACCACGGGGTCTTCACCGTCGGTCGCTCGGCGCGCGCGGCGGTCAAGGCCGCGGTGCTGTGCGAGGAGGTCGCCCGGACGGTGCACATCTCCCGCCAGCTCGGCGAGCCGATCCCCATCGACCAGACGCACGTGGACGCCCTCTACGACCGCTACCAGAACGCCTACGGCCAGCACTGATGGTCCCCGCGACCACGCCGGCCCCGCACCGATCCACCACGCACCGATCCACCACGAAGGAGCTCCATGCCTGACTCCACACCCACCGTGTGGTTCCTGACCGGCAGCCAGGGCCTGTACGGCCCCGAGATCGTCGCTCAGGTCGAGCAGCAGTCGCAGGAGGTCGTGCGCCAGCTCGACGCCTCCGACGTGCTCCCCGTCCGCGTGGAGTGGAAGCCGGTCCTGACCGACTCGAACGCCATCCACCGCCTCGTCCTGGCCGCCAACGCGGACCCGGACTGCATCGGGCTGATCGCCTGGATGCACACCTTCTCCCCGGCGAAGATGTGGATCGCGGGCCTCGACGCCCTGCAGACGCCGCTGCTGCACCTGCACACGCAGGCCAACGTCTCGCTGCCGTGGTCCGAGATCGACATGGACTTCATGAACCTGAACCAGGCCGCCCACGGCGACCGCGAGTTCGGCTACATCCAGACCCGGCTCGGCGTGCGTCGCAAGACCGTCGTCGGTCACGTGAGCAACCCCGACGTCGTCCGCAAGGTCGCCGACTGGCAGCGCGCGGCGCTCGGCGTCGCGGCGGTCCGCTCGCTCAAGCTGGCCCGCTTCGGCGACAACATGCGCGACGTGGCCGTCACCGAGGGCGACAAGGTCGAGGCGCAGCGCGTCTTCGGCGTCTCGGTCAACGCGTACGGCGTGAACGCCCTCGTCGCGGCCGTCGACGCCGCGTCGGACGCCGAGGTCGACACGCTCGTCGAGACCTACGGCGACCTGTACGAGATCGCCCCCGAGCTGCTGCCCGGCGGCGACCGGCACGAGTCGCTGCGCTACGGCGCGCGCATCGAGGCCGGGATGCGGAGCTTCCTCGAGGCCGGCGGCTTCGGCGCGTTCGTCACGAACTTCGAGGACCTCGGCGGTCTGCGCCAGCTGCCCGGCCTGGCCGTGCAGCGGCTGATGGCCGACGGCTACGGCTTCGGCGGCGAGGGTGACTGGAAGACCTCGGTCATGCTCCACACGATGAAGGCGATGAGCGTCGGGCTGCCGCAGGGCACCTCGTTCATGGAGGACTACACCTACCACCTCGGCCCGGGCCCGCAGAAGATCCTCGGCTCGCACATGCTCGAGGTCTGCCCGAGCATCGCCGCGGCCAAGCCGCGGGTGGAGATCCACCCGCTGGGCATCGGCGACCGGGAGGACCCGGTCCGCCTGGTCTTCGACGCGGCCGCGGGCCCGGCCGTGGTGGTCGGGATCTGCGACCTCGGCGACCGCTTCCGCCTCGTGCTCAACGAGATCGACGTGACGACCCCCGACGAGCCGCTGCCCAGGCTGCCCGTGGCCCGTGCGGTCTGGGAGCCCAAGCCGGACCTGCCGACCTCGGCCGAGTGCTGGATCGCCGCCGGGGGACCGCACCACAGCGTGCTCTCCAGCGCGATCGGCACCGACGTGATGGACGACTTCGCCGAGATGCTCGGCGTCGAGCTCGCCGTCATCGACGCCGACACCCGCCCGCGGCGTTTCACGCAGGAGCTGCGCTGGAACAACGCCTACCACCGGCTCGCCGCCGGCTTCTGACCCCCGCGGTGCCCGGAACGTCCGGGCGCCGAGACCCACGCAAGAGACGCACGACGCGTACACAGGAATCAAGGAGGATCTCGTAGTGAAAGCACGCAAGCTCATGTCGGTGGTGGCCGTGGCCGCCGCCCTCACCATGACGGCCGCCGGCTGCGGCGGCGGTCGCGCCGGCACGGCCAGCAGCGAGGCGCCGGCCGCCGGCGCCAACAAGGGCGCCCTCATCGGCGTCGCCATGCCGACGAAGACCTCCGAGCGCTGGATCGACGACGGCAACAACGTCAAGTCCAAGCTCGAGGCGCTCGGCTACAAGGTCGACCTGCAGTACGCGAACGACTCCGTGCCGCAGCAGCAGCAGCAGATCGAGTCGATGCTGAACAACGGGGCCAAGGCCCTCATCGTCGCCTCGATCGACGGCACCGCGCTGACCACCCAGCTGGCCGACGCCGGCAAGGACGGCGTCAAGGTCATCGCCTACGACCGCCTGATCAACGGCACGCCGGACGTCGACTACTACGTCACGTTCGACAACCAGAAGGTGGGCGTGCAGCAGGGGACGTCGCTGCTGACCGGCCTCGGGATCCTCGACGCGGACGGCAAGGACACCGGCAAGGCCGGCCCGTTCAACGTCGAGCTCTTCGCCGGCAGCCCCGACGACAACAACGCGCAGTTCTTCTTCAACGGCGCGATGAGCGTCCTGCAGCCCTACATCGACAAGGGCACGCTCAAGGTCGTCTCGGGTCAGACCGACTTCAGCCAGGTCGCCATCCAGCAGTGGAAGCTCGAGACCGCGCAGGCCCGCATGGAGACCATCCTCAACGGGTTCTACGCCAAGGGCGACACCAAGCTCGACGGTGTCCTGTCCCCGTACGACGGCCTCTCGCGCGGCATCCTGAACGCCACCAAGGCCGCCGGCATCCCGAACCCGATCGTCACCGGTCAGGACGCGGAGAAGGCGTCGGACAAGCTGATCCAGGACGGCGTCCAGTACTCGACGATCTTCAAGGACACGTCCAAGCTGGCCGAGACCGCCTCGACGATGGTCGACGCAATCCTCACCGGCAAGACGCCGGAGACCAACGACACGACGACCTACAACAACAAGGTCAAGGTCGTGCCGGCCTACCTGCACCAGTCCGTGATCATCACCAAGGACAACCTGCAGAAGGAGATCATCGACTCGGGTTACTACACCCAGGCCGAGATCGACAAGGGCGAATAGCTCTCGATGAGGTGGTCGGTGCCCTTCTCCGCGAGGAGAGGGGCACCGACCTTCGTCCAGCACAGCAGCACAGCAGCACGAAGGAAGACGGAGCCTGATGACGAACGACCCCATCCTGCAGATGGTGGACATCACCAAGACGTTCCCCGGGGTCAAGGCCCTGCAGGACGTCAACCTGACCGTCGAGCGCGGTGAGGTCCACGCGATCTGCGGCGAGAACGGCGCCGGCAAGTCGACCCTGATGAAGGTGCTCTCGGGCGTCTACCCGCACGGGTCGTACGAGGGCGAGATCGTCTTCGAGGGCAAGCCCGCGGCGTTCTCCGGCATCCGGGACTCCGAGCACGCCGGCATCGTGATCATCCACCAGGAGCTGGCGCTCAGCCCGTTCCTGTCGATCGCGGAGAACATCTTCCTCGGCAACGAGCAGCAGCGCGGCGGTCGGATCGACTGGAACGCGACGAACCTGAAGGCGGCGGACCTGCTCCGCCGCGTCGGTCTCGCGGAGAACCCGATCACCAAGATCACCGACCTCGGCGTCGGCAAGCAGCAGCTCGTGGAGATCGCGAAGGCGCTCTCCAAAGAGGTCAAGGTGCTCATCCTCGACGAGCCGACCGCGGCCCTGAACGACACCGACTCCGCGCACCTGCTCGGTCTGATCGACGGCCTGCGCGACCACGGCATCACCTCGATCATCATCAGCCACAAGCTGAACGAGATCAAAGCCATCGCCGACCGGGTGACGATCATCCGCGACGGCCGCACGATCGAGACCCTCGACCTGCACGCCGACGAGATCTCCGAGGACCGGATCATCCGCGGCATGGTCGGGCGCGACCTCGAGAGCCGGTTCCCCGAGCGGGAGTCCACCATCGGCGAGGAGGTGCTGCGGATCGAGGACTGGACCGTGCACCACCCGCTCGAGCACAGCCGCGTCGTCGTGGACCACGCCAACCTCTACGTCCGCGCGGGTGAGGTCGTCGGCATCGCCGGGCTGATGGGCGCGGGCCGCACCGAGCTGGCCATGAGCGTCTTCGGCCGCTCGTACGGCCGCGACATCAGCGGCAACCTCTACAAGAACGGCCAGCCGATCCAGGCGCCCACGGTCAAGGCGGCGATCGCCCACGGCATCGCGTACGCGACCGAGGACCGCAAGCGCTACGGCCTCAACCTGCTCGACGACATCAAGCGGAACATCTCCGGCTCCGCGCTGGGCAAGCTCGCCCGCTGGGGTCACGTGGACGCGAACGCCGAGACGGTCGTGGCCAACGGCTACCGCAAGAGCATGCGCATCAAGGCGCCCGACGTCGGGGTCGTCACCGGCAAGCTCTCCGGCGGCAACCAGCAGAAGGTCGTCCTGAGCAAGTGGATGTTCACCGACCCCGACGTGCTGATCCTCGACGAGCCCACCCGCGGCATCGACGTCGGCGCCAAGTACGAGATCTACACGATCATCAACACGATGGCGGCGCAGGGGAAGGCGATCATCGTCATCTCCTCCGAGCTCCCCGAGCTGCTGGGGATCTGCGACCGCATCTACGCGCTGTCGGCCGGCCGGGTGACCGGCGAGGTCGACGTCGCCACCGCCCAACCCGAAAAGCTCATGCAGTACATGACCCAGGAGAAGGAGTAGCGGCATGTCCGCCTCGACGCAGACTCTGACGGACGACACGCCCGTCATCCCTCCGGCCCCCGAGCAGGGCGGTGCCGGTCTCGGCGCCTTCCTGAGCGGGCGCCTGCGCCAGGTCGGGATCTTCCTCGCCCTGATCGCGATCGTCATCCTGTTCCAGGTGCTGACGGGCGGGACGCTGCTCACGCCGCGCAACGTCACCAGCATCATCGGGCAGAACGCCTACGTCCTGATCCTGGCCATCGGCATGGTGATGATCATCATCGCCGGCCACATCGACCTGTCCGTGGGCTCGGTGGTCGCCTTCGTGGGTGCCGTCAGCGGCATCATGATCGTGCAGTGGGGCTGGCCCTGGTGGCTCGGCGTCATCGCCGCGATCCTGGTCGGTGGGGTGGTCGGCGCCTGGCAGGGGTTCTGGATCGCCTACGTCGGCATCCCGGCCTTCATCGTGACGCTGGCCGGCATGCTGACCTTCCGCGGCCTCACGCAGATGATCCTGCACAACGTCCCGATCACGCCGTTCCCGGACGCGTACGTCGCCATCGGCTCCGGCTTCCTGCCCGACCTCGGCGGCGGCACCTCGACCTTCGAGCCGCTGACCGTGATCCTCGGGGTGCTGGCGACGATCGGCCTGGTGGGCACGCAGGTCCGGGAGCGCGCCAAGCGGGTCAAGCTCGGGCTCGAGGACGAGCCGCGCTCGTGGTTCCTCTCGCAGGCGATCTTCACCGCGGTGTTCATCCTGCTGATCACCTTCGTGCTGGCCAGCTACCGCGGGACCCCGATCGTCCTGGTCATCCTGGCCGCGCTGATCCTGATCTACAGCACGGTCATGCACCAGTTCGTCTTCGGCCGCCACATCTACGCCCGTGGCGGCAACCTGCACGCGGCCCAGCTGTCCGGCGTCGACACCAAGAAGGTCGACTTCCTGCTGTTCGTCAACATGGGCGTCCTCGCGGGCATCGCCGGCATCGCCTTCACCGCGCGCAGCAACTCGGCCCTGCCCGGGGCCGGCACCGGCTTCGAGCTGGACGCGATCGCCGCCGCCTTCATCGGTGGCGCAGCCGTCACCGGTGGTGTCGGCACCGTGACTGGCGCCATCATCGGCGGTCTGATCATGGGCGTGCTGAACAACGGCATGTCGCTGCTCGGCCTCGGCACCGAGATCCAGTCCTTCATCAAGGGCTTCGTGCTGCTGCTCGCCGTCGCGTTCGACATCTTCAACAAGCGCCGCGCGGCGAACGCGTCCAAGTGAGCACCCCGGAGCCGGTCGACGAGACCGCGTCCCTCGGGATCGAGCTCGGCTCGACCCGGATCAAGGCGGTCCTGATCGGTCGCGAGCACGAGGTGCTCGCGACCGGGGGGCACGACTGGGAGAACCAGTTCGTCGACCGGCTCTGGACCTACGGGCTCGACGACGCCTGGGCCGGGCTGCGGGCGTCGTGCGCCGAGCTGGGGGACCTCGGGGCCGTCGGATCGGTCGGGATCTCGGCGATGATGCACGGCTACCTCGCCTTCGACGCGGACGGCGAGCTGCTCGTGCCGTTCCGCACGTGGCGCAACACGAACACCGACGCGGCGTCGAGGCAGCTCAGCGAGATGCTCGGGACGAACATCCCGCACCGCTGGAGCGTCGCGCACCTCTACCAGGCGCTGCTCGACCACGAGGAGCACGTCGGGCGGGTCGCGTACGTGACCACGCTCGCGGGCTACGTGCACTGGCAGCTCACGGGGGAGAAGGTCATCGGCGTCGGGGACGCGAGCGGGATGTTCCCGATCGACCCGGTCACCCGGGGCTACGACGAGGCGATGCTGGCCCGGTTCGACGAGCTGGCCTCCGGCCTGGGCCTGGAGACCCCGCTGGTCGACCTGCTGCCGACCGTCCGCCTCGCGGGCGACCCGGCCGGCGAGCTCACCGAGGCCGGCGCTGCCCGCCTCGGCGGGCTGGTCCCCGTCGGCACGCCGCTCTGCCCGCCCGAGGGCGACGCGGGGACCGGCATGGTGGCGACCGGCTCGGTCGCCCCGCGCACCGGCAACGTCAGCGCCGGCACCAGCATCTTCGCGATGGTCGTGCTGGAGCGCGAGCTCAGTCGGCCCCACCGCGAGCTCGACCTCGTGACCACGCCCGCCGGCGACCCGGTGGCGATGGTGCACTGCAACAACGGGGCCAGCGAGCTGCAGGCCTGGGCGAACCTCTTCGGCGAGTTCGCCACGGCGCTCGGCGTCGAGGCCAGCAGCGAGAAGGTCTTCGCCACGCTGTTCGGCGCCGCGCTCGAGGGCGCCCCCGACGGCGGCGGGCTGCTTGCGTACAACTACCTGTCCGGCGAGCCCATCACCGAGCTCGAGGAGGGCCGTCCCCTCGTCGTCCGCACGCCCGGCAGCCCGCTGGAGCTGGGGACGTTCATGCGGACCCAGCTCTACAGCGCGTTCGCGACGCTGAAGATCGGCATGGACGTGCTGCTCAAGGACGAGGGCGTCGAGCTGGACACGATGTTCGCGCACGGCGGCCTGTTCAAGACCAAGGGCGTCGCGCAGCGCTTCCTCGCGGCCTCCATCCGGGTGCCGGTGTCGGTGGGCGACGTGGCCGGCGAGGGCGGAGCCTGGGGCATCGCCGTGCTGGCCGCGTTCGGTCAGCACCGCACGGCCGACCAGTCCCTGGCCGACTACCTCGACACCCGGGTGTTCGCCGACGTCGAGCTCGTCACGGTCGAGCCCGACGCCGACGACGCGGCCGGGTTCGACGCGTTCCTCGAGCGCTACGTCGCCGGCCTCGCCGTCCAGCGCGCGGCGGTCGACGCCCTGCGCTGACGGCACGCCCGCCGGGTCCTCCAGCGGGACCGTAGGATCTGGCGGTGTTCTACTCGCTCGCGTACGAGAGCCAGGCCTCGGTCCCGTTGACGGCGCCCGACCTGCTGGACCTGCTGGACCACAGCCGGGCGAACAACGCCCGCGCGGGGGTCACCGGCATCCTGCTGTACCGCCACGGCACCTTCCTGCAGGTCCTCGAGGGCCCGCGCGACCGGGTCGAGGCGCTCTACGCCACGATCGCGCGCGACTCCCGGCACCACGCGGTCAGCACGGTGCTCGCCGAGGACCGGTCCGAACGCCGCTTCCCGGACTGGACGATGGGGTTCGCCGACGTCGCCGGCGAGCTGGGCGACGTCGACGGCTTCAACGACGTGCTGACCACCGTGCAGGGCCCGGACGGTCAGGAGAGCGAGAAGTTCCTCGAGCTCCTCGCCCTCTTCGCCAGCGAGGACTGAGCCCCGACCCGGACGGCCTGCCCTTGCGGAGGTCAGGCCGCGCTGATCCGCCAGCTCGCCGTGTGGCGCTGGTCGCCGTCGAGCACGACGACGTCCTCGCCCGTGCTGAAGGCGTCGGGCGGGCAGGTCATCGGCTCCACGGCCAGGCCGGCGCGGTCGAGCTCCGGCTCGGGGCGGTCGGCGGTGTGGACCTGCACCCAGGCCAGCTCGGCACCCCAGGTCATCTCGACCGCGAAGCCGTCGGGGCCCTCGAGCCGGACGCGCGCCTGCCCGTCGGCCTCGCGGCGCAGACCGGTGAACGCGTGGTCGACCTGAGCGCCGCCGATCGCGGTCGGCGTCCGGAAGTCCGGCCACGGCGCCTCGACGACGTCGCGCCCGCCGGCCGGCAGGAGCCGCTCGCCCTCGGTCTCGACGTAGCGGTCCGCCGGCAGCGTGAGGACCGTGGCGTCCAGAGCGGCGCCGCCGGCCGTCAGGTAGGGGTGCGCGGAGACGCCGTACGGGGCCCGGCCGGACAGGCTCCGGGCCGTGACCGTCGTGGTCAGGCCGTCGTCGGCCAGCGCGTAGACGCACTCGAGGACGATGCGGTGCGGGTAGCCGGAGCCGGGCGGGAGCTCGGCGGTGAGGGTGACCGTGTCGTCGGCGCGCGAGGAGACCGACCAGTCGGCCCAGCCGAGCAGCCCGTGCAGCGCGTGGCCGCGGTCGGGTTCGCTGAGCGCCAGCTGCTGCTCCTCGCCGTCGAAGGTGTACCGCCCGTCGACGACCCGGTTCGGCCACGGCGCGAGCAGCGCCCCGCGGAACACGGGCCGTATCCGGTCCACGTGGAAGGGCACGACGAGCGGTCGTCCGTCGTGCTCCAGCGAGCGCAGGCTCGCCCCGAGCGTGACGACCGAGGCCGCGTACGGGCCGTGCTGGAGCAGGATCTCTTCGCCGGTCAAGGGGTGTGACATGGCTCAGAGTCTGCCCGGTCGCACGGGCCGATCAGACCGGTGGTGCGACCAGCCGGTCGAGGAGCTGGCCGAGCGTCCGCTCGGGGTGGGTCGTCATGCCCGCGTGCACGGGCGACGGCTGGACGACGGTGCTGCGCGGAGCCGTGAGCATGCCGAAGCGGACGGCCTGCCCCTCGTTCTCCCGGGCGAGGCCGACGGGGGTGCGACACGCGACGACCACCGCCTCCGCGGACGTGCGGACGGCGTCGAGGTCCACGTCGGGCGCGATGGCCCGAAGCCGCACCGGGTCCAGCACCACCGACGCGGCCAGGTAGTCCAGCGCCTGGCAGTAGAGGATGACCCCGACGTTGACGAACTCGCCCCGGTCGACGCGGGGGACCGCGCGCAGCGTCGCGTAGACGAAGGCGTGCCGCTTTCCAGACGTAGCGCTCTCGGTCTGCCCGCTCACGGCAGCCACCGCTCGGCCTGCGCCAGGCGGGCCAGCAGGTAGTCGACGTACGCCGCCCGCGCGCTCGCGGCGTCAGGCGGGGCCTGCGGGTCGGGCCGTCGGGGGTCCGGCAGCAGCCACGCCTCGGGGACGAGGCCCAGCACGTCGTCCAGCAGGCCCCGGCTCACCTGGGCGGCCAGCTCCTCATGGACGCTGCGCGGGTCGCCGACGCCGGCGAGGACGTGGTCGTCGTAGCGGTAGGCCGAGGTCGCGAAGGCCTCCGGACGTCCCCACGCGTGGTGGAACCGCAGGCAGGCGCCGTGGTCGATCGCCCAGAGCGTCTTGTGCCAGACCAGGAGGTTGGTGTTCCGGGCGCTGCGGTCGACGTTGGCGACGAACGCGTCGAGCCAGACGATCCGCGCCGCCTGCCGGGGGTCGACGTCGAAGCCGGCGTCGTAGCCCACCGCACCGGGCAGGAAGTCGACCGCCAGGTTGAGCCCGGCGCTGGCGGTGACGAGCTCCTGGACCTCCTCGTCCGGCTCCCGCCGGCCCAGCTCGGCGTCGACGTCGATCAGCGCGAGGTCGGGGATGTCGATCCCGAGCGTCCGGCCGAGCTCGCCGACGACGATCTCGGCGACCAGGGCCTTCGGTCCCTGCCCGGCCGCGGTGAACTTCACGACGTACGTGCCGAGGTCGTCGGCCTCGACGAGCCCGGGCAGCGACCCGCCCTCCCGCAGCGGGGTCAGGTAGGCGGTCGCGTGCACGTACGGCAGCTCGGGCGCCGGCGTCCCGTCGAGCGCGGGGTCGAGCGCGCTCACTCCTCGCTCCAGGCGTCGTCGACCGGCACGTACCCGATGTCGCGCCGGGTCGCCCCGAGCTCGGCGACGTTGTGCCGGTTGGCCGACACCCCGTGCGCGACGACGAAGCCGTCGACCCCCGCCGGGAGGTCGGCCTCGACGGAGGCGCGGACCAGCTCGACCGCGTCCCGGGTGCTCAGCCAGGCCGTGCGGTCCTGCGGCAGGGTGTCGGGCCCCGGACGCTGCTCGGAGAAGTAGCCGATCCGCAGCGCCACCACCGACGTGCCGGTGGTCGCGGCGATCCAGGCCCCGAGGCCCTCGGACCAGGCCTTGGCCGCCCCGTAGAGGTTGCCCGGCCGGGGCTGGTCGGAGGTGCGGCGCTGGACCGAGGCGGGGAGCGCCGACATCGCGTGCAGGCTGCTGGCGAGCACCAGCCGCCGCACCCTGACGTCCGCCGCGGCCTGGGCCACGGCGTACGGGCCGACGAGATTGGGGCCGTGCAGCTCGTCGAAGGAGACGCCCGGCCCCGGGTCGGCGGCCAGGTGCACGACCGCGTCCGCGTCGGCGAAGGCGGCCCGGCAGGCCTCGAGGTCGGTGACGTCGAGGGGCGCGATCCCGGCCGCGTCGGCCGCCTCGGGGAGGTCGGTGCGCAGGACGTCCCAGCGCTCGTCCAGCGGGCCCGCCAGCGCCCGTCCGATGCGTCCCGCCGCCCCGGTGACGACGACGCGGCGCCGGGTGGTCGTACGGTTCGTGTCGGGCATGCTGGACACGGTAGTGGTCGGCGTTTGACCCACCTTGAGAACGGCACGTAACCTGGACCCTCGGTGCGCGCTCCGGTGCGCCCACGTACGGACCGCGCGCTGCGACGAGCAGATCGGCGAGGCCGTGCGGTTACCCAGAAACTATGGAAGTAGGTCAGGCGTGTACGCAGTCGTGCGTAGTGGCGGCCGCCAGCACAAGGTCACGGTCGGCGACGTTCTCGAGGTCGACCGCATCCACCAGGCGGCCGGCGCATCGGTGGCGCTCGTGCCGCTGCTGCTGGTGGACGGCACCTCGGTGACCTCGGACGTGTCGGCGCTCGCGTCGGCCTCGGTCACCGCCGAGGTCCTGGCCGAGACCAAGGGTCCGAAGATCCGGATCATGAAGTTCAAGAACAAGACGGGTTACCGCAAGCGTCAGGGTCACCGTCAGAAGCACACCCAGATCCGCATCACGGGCATCGAGAGCTGAGGCAGGCAGATGGCACACAAGAAGGGCGCAAGCTCTACTCGTAACGGTCGCGAGTCCAACGCCCAGCGCCTCGGCGTCAAGCGGTTCGGCGGCCAGCAGGTCAACGCCGGCGAGATCATCGTCCGCCAGCGCGGCACCCACTTCCACCCGGGCGAGGGCGTCGGCCGCGGCAAGGACGACACCCTGTTCGCCCTCCGCGCCGGTGCGGTCGAGTTCGGCACCCGTCGCGGGCGCCGGGTCGTCAACATCACGCTGGTCCCGGCGGCTGTCGCCGCCGAGGCTCCGGTGGCCGTCGCTCCCGAGGCCGTCGCGGTCTGACCCGACCAACGCACGTCTTGTCGAGAGGGTGGCCCTTCCGGGCCACCCTCTCGTCGCTTTACCGGCAGGTTCCTCCTGCCTCGCACTCCTGAAAGGAGGCGCCCCGCATGGCCATCCCCAGCTTTGTCGACCAGGTGACGCTGCACACCTTCGGCGGGAACGGCGGGCACGGCTGCGCCTCCGTCCACCGTGAGAAGTTCAAGCCGCTCGGTGGCCCCGACGGCGGCAACGGCGGTCACGGCGGTTCCGTGATCCTCCGCGTCGACCCCGACGTCACGACCCTCGTCGACTACCACCGGCAGTCCTACCGGCGCGCGACCAGCGGCGCCCCCGGCCGCGGCGACCACCAGAACGGGTCCAACGGCGAGGACATCGTGCTGCCGGTCCCCGACGGCACCGTGGTCACCGACGCCGACACGGGCGAGCGGCTCGCCGACCTCACCGGCCCCGAGGCCGAGCTCGTCGTCGCGCAGGGCGGTCGTGGGGGTCTCGGCAACGCCGCGCTCGCCTCCTCCGCCCGCAAGGCACCCGGCTTCGCCCTGCTCGGCGAGGACGGGCTCGAGCGCACGGTCCTCCTCGAGCTCAAGGTCGTCGCCGACGTCGGGCTGGTCGGCTACCCCAGCGCCGGGAAGTCCTCGCTGGTCGCGTCGATCTCCCGCGCCCGGCCCAAGGTCGCCGACTACCCCTTCACCACCCTGATCCCCAACCTCGGCGTCGTGGTCGGCGGGGACGTCATCTTCACCGTGGCCGACGTGCCCGGGCTGATCGAGGGCGCGAGCGAGGGACGTGGGCTCGGCTTCGACTTCCTGCGTCACGTCGAGCGCTGCGCGGCCCTCGTGCACGTGGTCGACTGCGCCACCTTCGAGCCCGGCCGCGACCCGGTCACCGACCTCGCCGTCATCGAGGCCGAGCTGACCGCGCACGGCGGTCTCGAGGACCGCCCGCGGCTCGTCGCGCTCAACAAGGTCGACGTCCCCGACGCCGCCGAGCTCGCCGAGATCGCCCGCGCCGACATCGAGGCCCAGGGGTACCGCGTGTTCCCCATCTCGACCAAGACCGGCGAGGGCTTGCGGTCGCTGACCTTCGCGATGGCCGACCTGGTCGCCCAGCGTCGTGCCGCCATGCCCCCGCCCGAGCCGAAGCGCATCGTGCTGCGGCCCGAGCCGGTCCGCGGCGGCGGCGGCAAGCCGTTCGTGGTCACCCGCGAGAACGACCTCTGGCGCGTCCGCGGGGACAAGCCCGAGCGCTGGGTGCGGCAGACCGACTTCGGCAACCCGGAGGCCGTCGGCTACCTCGCCGACCGGTTCAACCGGATCGGCATCGAGGACCGGCTGCTCGAGCTCGGCGCCCGCGCCGGCGACGGCGTGGCGATCGGGGGGAACGCGGACGGGGACGGCGCGGTCGTCTTCGACTTCGCGCCGCAGATCGACGTCGGCGCCGAGATCCTGAGCCGTCGCGGCGAGGACGTCCGGCTCGAGGAGCCCCAGCGCCCGGCCGTCACGCGCCGCCGCGAGCTCGACCGCGAGTACCACGCGGCCCGCGAGGCGGAGGTCGACGACGGATCGCGCGGTGGACACCGCCGCTGAGGGCGACCGGGCCGTCGTCGCCACCGCCCACCGGGTCGTGGTGAAGGTCGGTTCCTCCTCGCTCACCTCGGCGGCCGGCGGCATCGACCCGGACCGCATCGGGGCGCTCGTCGACGCGCTGGTCGCCGCCCGGCTGGCCGGCCGTGAGGTCGTGCTGGTGTCGTCGGGCGCCATCGCGGCCGGGCTGGCCCCGCTGGGCATGCGGTCGCGGCCGCACGACCTGGCCAACCAGCAGGCCGCGGCCTCCGTGGGGCAGAGCCTGCTCATGGAGCACTACGGGCGGCTGTTCGCCCGCGCGGGCCTCGGCGTCGGGCAGGTGCTGCTCACCGTCGACGACGTCACGCGGCGGGGCAACTACCGCAACGCGTTCCGCACGTTCGGCCGGCTCCTCGAGCTCGGCGTCGTGCCGGTCGTCAACGAGAACGACACCGTCGCCACCCACGAGATCCGCTTCGGCGACAACGACCGGCTGGCGGCCCTCGTCGCGCACCTCGTGCACGCCGACGCGCTCGTGCTGCTCAGCGACGTCGACGCCCTCTGGACCGCCCACCCCGCCTCACCGGGGGCGCAGCGCATCGAGGTCGTCGGCGGCCCGGTCGACCTCGCGGGCGTGGACGTCACCCGCCGCGGCTCCGCCGTGGGCACCGGGGGCATGCAGACCAAGATCGAGGCCGCGGGCATCGCCACCTCGGCCGGTATCCCGGTCGTCCTCACCGACGCCCCCCACGCCGCCGCGGCGCTGGCGGGGGAGCGGGTCGGCACCCTCTTCACGCCCACCGGCAAGCGGCGCCCGACGCGGCTGCTCTGGCTGCGCCACGCCAGCGACGCCAAGGGCCGTCTGGTCCTCGACGCCGGCGCCGTACGGGCGGTCGTGCAGCGCAAGGCGTCCCTCCTTCCGGCGGGGATCACCGAGGTCGAGGGCCACTTCGCGTCCGGCGAGCCGGTCGACCTGGTCGGGCCCGACGGCGTCGTCGTCGCGCGGGGGCTGGTCGCGTACGACTCGGACGAGCTGCCCGCGCTCCTCGGCCGGACGACGCGCGACCTGGTCGAGGAGCTCGGGGCCAGCTACGAGCGCACGGTCGTGCACCGTGACGCCCTGGTGGTCCTCGCGGACTAGCGGCTCAGGGGCGGACGTACCCGCGGCGGACCGTGCGGTCGAGGATGCCGAGCGTGCCCTTGAGGGCGGTCTCGGAGATCACGGGGAAGATGCCGCGGGCCTTCCACTCCGGGTGGGCGTCGGACCAGTCGTAGAAGGACGTCGCCTCGGTCGTGCCCGCGTCGACGGGGGCCAGCCGGTAGCCGTAGACCTGGCCGACCGGCGGGCGTGAGGGACCCCGGACGACCCACGAGATCTCGCGGTCGGCCTCGTAGGACCTGATGGTCACGGTGACGTCGTACGTCGTGAGGTCGGGGCGGTCGCCGAGCGCCTCGCGGTCCATGTGGACCACGAACGTGTCGCCGACGGCGGACACGAGGTCGCCTTCGGCGTCCTGCAGCATCCCCGAGGCGTCGATCGCCACGTGACCCTGCGGGTCGCGGAGCAGCGCGAAGATCGCGGACGCCGGGGCGTGGATGGTGCGGCGTACCTCGAGGCGCTCGGGGGCGGTGGCGGGCTCGGACATGGCGGCAGTCTGGCAGTGCGCCAGGATGGCCGGGTGGCCGAGCCCGAGCTGTTCTATGACGCGTACGACACGCAGGTCGGGCTGGTCGGCGTGCTGGCCGGTCCGGCCGGGTTGCGCCGGATCGGCTGGGGCCTCGACCCCGGTACGGCGTCGCGCGAGCCCGACGAGACCGTGCAGCTGGTGCTCGGGCAGCTGCGGGAGTACTTCGGCGGGCAGCGCGGCGACTTCGACCTGCCGCTGGACCTGCCGCCGCTCGAGCCGACGACCCTGACCGTCCTCACCGCGCTGCAGGGCGTGCGCTGCGGCGAGACCGTCACGTACGGCGAGCTGGCCCGGCGCAGCGGGACCGGGGTGCCGGCCCGCGCGATCGGCTCGATCATGGCCGCCAACCCGGTGCCGCTCGTCATCCCGTGCCACCGCGTCGTGGCCGCCGACGGGCTCGGCGGCTTCTCGGGCGGCGACCCGGGCCACGAGCTCGAGACCAAGCGCTGGCTCCTGGAGAACGAGGGCGCCCTGCCCCCGGTCCTCGTCTGATCGATCTCCTACGCTGCCCACATGGACATCTGCGAGCTGATCCTCTCCGACCACCACGAGCAGCGCCGGATGTTCGCCATGCTCGACGACGTGGCCAAGGACGACACCCACGCGCTCGGCGCGCTGTGGAAGCGGCTCTCGACCATGCTCGAGGTGCACGCCCAGGGCGAGGAGGAGATCTTCTACCCCGAGCTGCTCAAGCTCGGCGAGCGCCTGCACGACCACGCCGAGATCGAGGAGACCGAGGACGCGATCGGCGACCACAACGACATCCGTGACGGGATCCTGGCCAGCCAGGCCGCCGAGGTCGGCAGCGACGCGTGGTGGAAGGGCGTTAACGACGCCCGCGAGGCCAACGACGAGCACATGGGCGAGGAGGAGCACGAGGGGCTCAAGGAGTTCCGCGAGCACGTCGACCTCGAGACCCGCCACCGCATCGGCGTCGCCTTCGCCGCGTACGAGGCCGAGCACGTGGACGGCGTGCCGATCGTCGACAAGGACCCCGAGGAGTACGTGAAGGAGAACAGCTGATCGGGCCTACCATCGGCAGATGGAGGGCGCTGTCGCGGGCGTGGTGCAGGACATCCGTTTCGCGCGCTCGGCCGACGGGGTGCAGATCGCGTACGCGGTGCACGGGTCGGGCCCACCGCTGCTGCTTGACTCCTGCTGGCTGAGCCACCTGCAGCACGACTGGCAGAGCCCGGTCTGGCGCCACTACCTGGTCGAGCTCGGCCGGGTCGCCACGGTGATCAGGTTCGACGAGCGGGGCCACGGCCTGTCCGACCGGGGCGTCACCGACCACAGCCTCGAGGCGCGCGTGGCCGACCTGGAGGCCGTGGTCGACGACGCCGGGCTGGAACGGTTCGCGGTCCTCGCCATGGCGCAGGGCGGTCCCGTCGCCCTCGAGTACGCGGCCCGTCACCCGGAGCGGGTCACCCGGCTCGCCTGCTACGGCAGCTACGCCGGGGCGCAGGTCGAGGCCACCGCGGAGGAGCTCGAGCTCGACGCCGCCTTCACGGCGTTGATCAAGGTCGGCTGGGACCGTCCGACGCCCGAGTTCCGCCGCGTGTTCACCTACCTGATGATCCCCGGCGGCACCGAGGAGCAGATGCGCTGGATCGACGACCTGCAGCGGACGGCGGTCGACGCCGACACCGCCGTCGTCGCCCGCGAGCAGCGCAAGCTGGCCGACTCCAGCGCGCGGCTGCCCGAGCTCGACCTGCCGGTGCTGGTGCTGCACAGTCTCGGCGACCAGATGAACGACTTCGCCCAGAGCCGGCACCTCGCCACGCACATCCGCGGTGCCCGCCTCGTGGCGCTGGAGAGCGACAACCACATCGTGCTGGCCGACGAGCCGGCCTGGCCGGTCCTGCTGCACGAGCTGGTCGCGTTCCTCGAGCCGGACCGCGAGGCGCTGGCCGTTTCCATCGCTGCCGCGCAGGCCGCCGGGTCGCCCGATCTCGCGACCGTCCTCTCGCCGCGCGAGCTGGATGTCCTCCGCCTCGCCGCGAGCGGCTGCGACAACGACGCGATCGGCGCCGAGCTGGTGCTGTCCGTCCGAACCGTCGAGCGCCACCTGCAGAACGCGTACGCCAAGCTCGGCCTCCACGGGAGGTCCGCGCGGGCGGGCGCCGTCGCGCGCCTGCTGGCGCGCACCTGACGCGTACGCGTCAGCCGCCAGCGAGGTGGGACCCGGGTCGACGAGATGGGTGCCGGCGCCGATGCGTGCGGACGCCTCGCCGCCCTAACGTCGTGATCATCGACCACCCGACCTGGAGGCACCATGATCACCACCGAAGTCCCCCGTGCGACCGCTGACGCCGCGGAGGCGGACCGCGCGCTCAAGGGCCGGCAAGCGGCGATGTGGGCCAGCGGTGACTACCCACGGGTGGCCGACGAGGTCGTGGGCGGCCTCGGCGAGATCCTGGTCGCCACGCTCGACGTGCAGGCGGGGCAGCGTGTCCTCGACGTCGCCGCCGGCACCGGCAGCTCCGCGCTCCCCGCTGCCCGTCGAGGCGGCGTCGTCACGGCTACCGACCTGACGCCGCGGCTGCTTGACGTCGGGCGTGCGGCGGCGCAGGCCGAGGGGCTGGCGCTGACCTGGGAGGTCGCCGACGTCGAGGCGCTGCCGTACGACGACGCCGCCTTCGACGTGGTGATGTCGTGCATCGGTGTCATGTTCGCGCCGCACCACCAGGTCGCGGCGGACGAGCTCGTCCGGGTCTGCCGGCCCAGCGGCGCCCTCGGGGTGCTCAGCTGGACACCCGACGGCTTCATCGGGCAGCTGTTCGCGACGATGAAGCCGTACGCCCCGCCGCCCCCGCCCGGGGCCTCGCCGGCGCCGCTGTGGGGGCGCGTCGACCACGTGCGGACGCTTCTCGGGGACCGCGTCGACGACCTGGTCGCGCGGCAGCAGACCCTGCGGGTCGACCGCTTCGCCACGGGGGCCGAGTTCCGTGACTTCATGAAGGCGACCTACGGGCCCACCATCGCCGTCTACGCCGCGGTCGCGGGGGACCCCGACGAGGTCGCGGCGCTGGACGCCGACCTGGCCGCGCTGGGGGAGCGGTCCCTCGTCGACGGGACGATGGAGTGGGAGTACCTCTTGGCGACCGCTCGACGGTGCTGAGGCCGGGTCGACCGCCGGCCTGCTCCGCTAGTTTGGGCGCATGACGGTGCAGCAGCAGGCCCTGGCCGCCCGGGGTGCGGCGCAGACGCTGGCGACGGCGACCCGGTCCCGCAAGGACGCCGCGCTCCACGCCATGGCCGACGCGCTGGCCAAGGCCGAGACGGCCGTGCTCGAGGCCAACGCCACCGACGTCCGGCGGGCCGAGGAGGCCGGCACCAGCGCCGCGATCGTCGACCGGTTGCGGCTGACCCCCGACCGGGTCGGCGCCATGGTCGACGGGTTGCGCGACGTGGCCGGGCTGCCGGACCCGGTCGGGGACGTCGTCCGCGGGTGGACGAACGCCAACGGGGTGCAGGTCCGGCAGGTGCGCGTGCCGTTCGGCGTCGTCGGGATCGTCTACGAGGCAAGACCGAACGTCACCGCCGATGCCGCCGGCCTCTGCCTCAAGTCCGGCAACGCCGTGCTGCTGCGCGGCTCCTCGTCCGCGGCGGCCTCGAACGCCGCCGTCGTCGACGCCCTGCGTCTCGGCCTGGCCGACGTCGGTCTGCCGGTCGACGCGGTGCAGCTCGTGCCCGGACCCCGCGAGGTGACCGACGAGCTGATGGGCGCCCGTGGCCTGGTCGACGTGCTGATCCCACGCGGTGGCGCCGGCCTCATCGACCACGTCGTTCGTCACAGCGTCGTCCCCGTCATCGAGACCGGGGTCGGGAACTGCCACCTCTACGTCGACGCCAGCGCCGACCCGGAGATGGCCCTCGCCATCCTGCTCAACGCCAAGACCCAGCGGCCGTCGGTCTGCAACGCCGTCGAGACGCTCCTCGTGCACGCTGACGCCGCCCCGCGCTTCCTCCCGACGGCCCTCGAGGCTCTCGCCCGAGCGGGCGTCACCGTGCACGGAGACGCGCGGACGGCCGCGTACGGGCCGGACGTGCGGGCGGTGACCCAGGAGGACTGGGAGACCGAGTACCTCTCCCTCGACCTCGCGATCGGCGTCGTCGACTCCCTCGATGACGCGCTCGCGCACATCGCCACCTACTCCACCGGGCACAGCGAGACGATCGTGACCGACTCCGAGGCCGCCGCGCAGCGCTTCACCGCGGAGATCGACGCCGCCGCCGTCCTCGTGAACGCGTCGAGCCGGTTCGTCGACGGTAGCGAGTTCGGCTTCGGGGCGGAGATCGGCATCTCCACGCAGAAGCTCCACGCCCGCGGCCCGATGGGCCTACCGGAGATGACGTCCACCAAGTACGTCGTGACGGGGTCGGGTCAGACCCGCTGATCTCTGCTTCACGGCGGGTCCGGGGCTCGGGCGGTGTAGTCGTGGCCGGTCGGGGTGGTGGTCCGGACGGTGTGGGGCTGGTCGCCGAGTCCGTCGTGGACGACGGTGGCGGTCCAGCCGGGCTGTTCGTGGACGAGGTTGTGCCGGGCGCACAGACCGCGGCCGTTGACCAGGGTGGTCGGGCCGCCGTCGGTGTGACGCCGGACGTGGTCGAGGTGACGGACCGGCGCCCCGCAGAAGGGGACCCGGCAGGTCTGGTCGCGGGCCCGGACGAGGTCGGCCAGAGCACCGGTGAAGCGGCGCCTCGGGTCGATCCCGGACAGCCGACCGTTGGGCGTGGCGTGCAGGCGGCGCACTGTCTTGGCGCCGCGGCTGGCGTCGACGATCTCTCGGGCCAGGGCTCCAGGGAGCGGGCCGACGCCGGTGACGGTCGCGGTGCGGTGGCTGTCGGGGTCGGTCAGCAGGTCGGCCGGCACGACGAGCTGGATCTCCACGGCCACGTCGGTGGCTCGGGCTTGTCCGGTGAGGCGTTCGACGAGGGTGTCGGCCATGATCTGGTCGCGGCTTCGGTCGTCGCCGGTGGCGACGACGCCGTCGGTGTGACGCCGGAGTGCGGCGAGGCAGGCGACGCCCTGCTCCACGGGCAGGTAGCCCGACAGGACGCTCATCGTGTCCGGCGCCGGCCGCAGCCCGACCCGGCGGTGCTTCCGCTCGTGCCGGCCGCGGGCGATGTAGGCCTCGCGGTCGGCCTCGTAGGCGTATCGACGTGCAAGGGCGGTCGCTTCGCGCAGGCCCAGCCCGGCGAGGTCCTTCGCCGCGAGCCGTGCGTCCACCTCCCGGCGGATGCCGGCGTCGAGGTGCCGCGTCTCCGTGACCACGGCCTCAGCGGTCGGCTCGCTCACCGACCCCTTAGCGAGGGCGGCGTAGGTGTGCGGCAGGTCGAACCACCACGCCCGCGCCGAACTCAGCCGCCGGGCCGCGACCGTCGGCGACACGCGGCACGCCAGGCCCAGCTCCTCGGCCACCCCGCGGCCGATGTCACGCGGGTGGACGTCGGCGGCCAGCTGACGCTCCACCCGCGCCCGCCCGAACCGGACCATCACGGCGGCCTGCACCGCCGCGACCGCACCCCGCAACCGTTCCAGCACCCCGACCTGGTCGACCAGGTCCGCCTCGGACGAGTCGTCGTCCACCCCGGCGAGCGCGTCCGACGTCAGCCCGGCCAGCTCGTCGACCAGCAAGCTCAGGCGCGCAGTCGTGGGGTGAGAGACCTCCTCGACCCGTTCCACCGCCCGCAACGCCATGGACCAAAGCTAGAACCCGCCACTGACAAATATCGAACACTTGTTCACATCTGTGGACAACCCGGTGGATGAGGGAAAGACGGTCAGTGGTCGTCCTGGCGGCGAGCCGTCAACCACTCCTCGCCGTTCCACATCACGGGCGTCGCTCCGACCGGTCGGAAAGAGAGGCCGGGGTCGTCGGACTGGACGAGGCACATCATGCGGTGGCCGGTCAGAGCGGCCTCTCGCCATCGGTCGGCAACGATGTCGAGCACCACCCACGCCTGGTGCGGTTCACACCGCGTGAAGGCGTCGTAGTGGAGCAGGACCAGGACCGAGCCGACGGCATCGAGGGCGAAGCCATAGCTGTGGTCGGCGACGTCGCGGAGGCAGTCGTTGAGCGCATCGAGATTCCGGCCGAAGTAGGCGGGGAAGCGCAGCGCGATGGCGAGCTGGTCCAGAAGGTCGAGCTTGCAGGTGGCCTCTCGACAGTCGATCTGCACGACGTCGTAGCCGTGCGCCGACAGCCAGGCCGTCGAGCGGCCCAGTACCTCTTGCCGGTAGAAGAGAGTGACCGGCCCGCCGGCGACGAGGCGGTAGGCCTCCGCGTCGTCAGGGTTGTCGAGATCGAAGGCCGTCATCGCCTCTACTTCTTCCGAGGGTTCTCAGACGGTCATCTTCGCCATCCTCGGAGGGGCGCGGGCGGGCGCGAGGTCGGGTGTCGCGCGCACCCGCTAGAGTTCCCGCATGAACTTCGGACTGGCGCTGCTCGAGACCGAGCGTGAGCTGCCGATCCCGGCGTGGGGCTTCGGGCTGATCGCTTTCATCATCCTGCACCTGATGCTGGCGATCACGATCTCCATCGGCAAGGGTCGCCCGCACAGCTGAGGCTGCCCGTGACCGTCCGTACGCCGCACGACCACGTCGTCTCGACGGGGCTGGCCCGTCAACCCCGCAAGAACGGGGAGCGGCACCGCCTCGGAGTGATGGGCGGGACGTTCGACCCCATCCACCACGGCCACCTCGTGGCCGCGAGCGAGGTCGCAACCCGGTTCGCGCTCGACGAGGTCGTCTTCGTCCCGACCGGCGAGCCCTGGCAGAAGGCCGACCGCGAGGTGTCGGCCGCCGAGGACCGCTACCTGATGACCGTCATCGCGACGGCCTCGAACCCCCGCTTCAGCGTGAGCCGGGTCGACATCGACCGCCCGGGGCCGACGTACACGTACGACACGCTGGTCGACATCCGCGACGAGCGCGGCGACGACACCGAGCTGTTCTTCATCACCGGCGCCGACGCCCTCGACCAGATCCTGACCTGGCGGAACTCGGACAAGCTGTTCGACCTCGCCCACTTCGTCGGCTGCTCGCGGCCCGGCGTGGAGATCGACACCCCGACCATCGCCTCCCTGCCCCAGGAACGCGTCACGCTCCTGGAGATCCCGGCCCTGTCGATCTCGTCGACGGCCTGCCGCGGCCGGGTGGCCGAGGCCGAGCCGGTCTGGTACCTCGTGCCGGACGGCGTGGTCCAGTACATCGCCAAGCGGGGGCTCTACCTCCCGTGACGCCGCCGACCCGGTTGGCCGGATCTGGCACTCTTGACAGGTTGAGCCTGCGCCCGAGGCGTGGCACGCCCCGGACGTAAGGAACACCATGACCGCCACCGAGCACGCGCTCGAGCTGACGCAGGCCGCCGCCCAGGCCGCCGCCGACAAGCTCGGCACCGAGATCGTCGCCTTCGACGTCTCCGAGCAGCTCGCCATCACCGACGTCTTCCTCGTCATCACTGCGACGAACGAGCGCCAGGTCGGCTCCGTCGTCGACGGGGTCGAGGAGGCGCTCCGCGAGCTGGGGGCCAAGCCCGTACGGCGCGAGGGCGACCGCGAGCAGCGCTGGGTCCTGCTGGACTACCTCGACCTCGTGGTGCACGTGCAGCACGCCGAGGAGCGCCGCTTCTACGCCCTCGAGCGCCTCTGGCAGGACACCCCTCCGATCAGGCTCGACCTGGACATCCGGCGGTGACCGCGGACCGCCTCGTCCTGTGGCGGCACGGTCAGACCGACTGGAACGTGGCCACCCGGTTCCAGGGGCAGGCCGACATCCCCCTCAACGCGACGGGACTCGCCCAGGCGCGCGCGGCCGCTCCCGTCCTCGCCGCCCTCGAGCCGACCGAGCTGTGGGCGAGCGACCTCGGTCGCACCCGGACCACCGCTGCCGCGCTGACCTCGGTGACCGGTCTCGAGGCGCGCCTCGACCCCCGGCTCCGCGAGATCCACGTGGGGACCTGGGAGGGGCTGCAGGGCTCTGACCTCGACGCGTCCGACCCCGAGGCGTACGCGGCCCTGCGGCGTGGCGAGGACGTCCGACGGTCCGCGACGGGCGAGACGGTGTCGGAGGTGGGGGAGCGCGTCGCGCAGGCCCTGACCGAGATCGGCGAGTCCGCGGTGGACGGGGCGACCGTCGTCGTCACCACGCACGGTCTCGCCGGCCGGGCGGGCATGTGCCGGCTGCTGGAGCTGCCGTTCGCCCACTGGCGCACGTTCGGCAGCCTGGACAACTGCGCGTGGGCCGTCCTGCAGCGGCACCGCGGCGGCGGGTACTGGCGGGTGGCCGCGTACGACGTGTCCGTCCAGGAGACGATTTCGTGAGCACCCGGGACGGTTGGTAGTCTTCTGGGGTTCGTGCGGCGGGGTCGAGGCTCGGCAGCCTGAACAGCGAGGGGCTTTGGCGCAGTTGGTAGCGCGCTTCCATGGCATGGAAGAGGTCAGGGGTTCGAATCCCCTAAGCTCCACCTTTCTTCACTTGAGCAGCTCGAGCGGCGCTCAGCCGCGGTGAGCACTACGACCTTCACCGTGGGCAGATCGCGTCCGACGCAGCAGGATGACGCGAGAGCCCGGGAACCTGTCGCACGGTGAGGACCTGCCCATGAACCTTCCGACCGCTGCACGACCAGGACGCGCGTCACGTCGGCGTCGTGCCGGGGCCCTCCTCGTGGCGGCCCTGGTCGCCGTGGGCATCAGCGCCGGCGGAGTTGGCGCTGCCGCCGCCCCCCCGCGCGAGCAGGCGCACGTGCTCGTGGTGTCCACGCGCGGGGACGACCGGGCGGCCGGGACCGTCCGGCACCCGTTGGCGACGGTGGCGGCCGCGGTCTCGCGGTTGGGGTCCGGCGGGACCGTGCTGCTGCGCGGCGGCCGGTACGACGAGCGGATCAGCCTGGGCCCGTCCGTGCACGACCTGGTGGTGCGCCCGTACGGCGGGGAGCACCCGGTCCTCGACGGGTCCGGGCTGACCGTGCCGGACGGCCGCAGCGCGATGGTCGCCCTCGACGGGAGCCGCTCGGTCACGATCGAGGGGCTCGAGATCACGGGCTACCGGACCGCCGCGCTCGACGCGATGCCGATCGGCCTCTACGTCCACGGCGCCGCCCGCGACGTCACGCTGCGCGGCAACCACGTGCACGCGATGGGCAACGACAACCCCACGCTCGGCAGCTACGACCTCAACGCCCACGGCATCGCCGTCTACGGCGACTCCGTCGAGCACCCGATCACCGGGCTGGTGATCGAGGGCAACGAGGTCGACCACCTCGTGCTCGGGGCGAGCGAGTCGGTCGTCGTCAACGGGAACGTGGACGGCTGGCGGGTCAGCGGGAACGACGTCCACGACAACAACAACATCGGCATCGACGCGATCGGCTACGAGCCGACCCTGCCCGCGCCGTACCGCTACACCGACCGCAACCGGGCCCGCAACGGCGTGATCGCCGACAACACGGTCCGCAACATCGTCTCCAAGGGCAACCCCACCTACTTCGAGGACGGGGAGTGGTGCAACTGCGCGGACGGGATCTACGTCGACGGGGGCACCTCAATCCGCATCGAGCGGAACACGGTCACGGGCAGCGACATCGGCATCGAGGTCGCGGCGGAGAACGCCCGGGGGAGCGCCGACCACGTCCTGGTCTCGCGCAACCTGATCACCGAGAGCGCGTACGTCGGCATCGCCACCGGCGGGTACTGCAACGGCGCCGAGTCCTGTGGCGGCGAGCGGACCGGCATCGCCCACGACAACCGCTTCGTCCACAACACCCTGCGCGGCAACAACCGGCTCGACGACGGGTCGCCGGAGGTCCTCGTGCAGTTCTCCGTCTACCGCACCACGTTCGAGCACAACGTCGTCTGGGCGACGAACGACGCCCGCGCGCTGATCGGGACGACCGCGGGTGCGGAGAGCGACGGACTCAGCACGCCGCTGCGGGCCGACCACAACACCTACTGGACGACGGGTGGACGTCCGGGCCGGGCGACGTTCGGGTCGCTCGGGACGACGTACACGGGGTTCGACACCTACCGACGGGCGACCGGGCAGGACCGGCACAGCCGGTTCCGCAAGCCGCACCTGCCGCAGCGCTGAGGCACGGTCGCCGGGCGTCAGACCGTGACGACCGCGACGCCGGCCTGCCGGATCGGCTCGAGCGCCTCGGCCGGGGCGCCGCGGTCGGTGACGAGGTCGGTGATGCCCGAGAGCGGGCTGATCCGGGCGAACGTGACCCTGCCGATCTTGGAGCTGTCCGCGACGACCACCCGCCGCCGCGCCTGCTGCAGGAAGGCCGCGTCGGTCGTGGCCTCCATCTCGTCGTACGTGGTGCAGCCCGCGGACGAGAGCCCGTCGACGCCGATGACGGCGAGGTCGAGGTGGTAATTGGCCAGCATCGTCTCCGCCGCCGGCCCGACGAGCTCGCGTGAACGCCGCACGATGCCGCCGATCACCACGAGGTGGATGCCGGCCCGGCCGGCGAGCTCGGAGGCGACGTCGAGGGAGTTGGTGACGACGGTGAGGCCGCGACGTCCCAGCAGCACGCGGGCGAGCTCGAGGGTGGTCGAGCCGCCGGTCAGGCCGACCACCGCACCGTCGCCGACCAGGGCGTCGGCGGCGCGGGCGATGCGGCGCTTCTCCGGCTGGGCAAGCACGGCCTTGATCCTGGCGGGCACCTCGGCGTCCGCCCGCTGCGAGACGGCGCCCCCGTGGGTCCGGACCAGCAGCTGGTTCCGGCTCAGCGCCTGCAGGTCGCGCCGGACCGTGGCCCCGGAGACCCCGAGCCGGTCCGCCAGGCCGCCCACGTCGACCCGGCCCTCGACGCCGACCCGCTCGAGGATCACATTGAGCCGCTCGGCGCGCTGCACGCCCGGACTGTAGCAACCCGACGCGCGGACATGCGGTGAACGCTCTGCGCAAGTGATCACTTCTCTGCGCGTCTGCACCGAACTGTTGACCTCCGAGGCCCGAAATGCTTGGTTCAGGAGCACGAACGCGCAGCACGGGCGAAAGTGCTCACTGGTGCGCACCCTGATCAACCTCGTCCGGGCGTGACCTCGTCCGGAGGAACACGGAGGCGCGACATGACCACCACCGGCCGATCGGGACGGGCGACGCTGCGGCTCGCCGCAGGGCTGGGCTCAGCGGTGCTGCTGCTCGCGGGCTGCGGCGGCGGGGGCGGCGGGCAGGCCGGCGGCGGCTCGACGCAGACCAGCGGCGTGACGATCACGGTGGCCCTGGCCGCCGACCCGCCGCCGAAGGCCGCGCTCGACGACTTCACGAAGCAGACCGGGATCACGGTCAACTGGGTGAACGTCGACTGGGACAGCCTGCAGACCAAGATCTCGGCCGCGGCGACCGCGAAGACCTACTTCGCCGACGCGACCGACGTCGACTGGTCCCGGGTCGGGCAGCTGGGCAAGCTCGGCTGGTTCTACCCGATGGGCGACTACCTCGACGTCGAGGCGATGAAGGCGGACATGCCTCAGCTGGCGTCTTTCACCAGCGACGGCAAGGTCGTGGGGATCCCGTACGACGCCTCCTTCATGGTCACGACGGTGAACAAGAAGATGTTCGACGACGCCGGGGTCGAGACGATGCCGACGACGATGACGGAGTACACCGCGGCCCTGCAGAAGGTGAAGGCGAAGGGCGACGTCGAGCACCCCCTGAACATCCCCTTCGCCGCGGCCGAGGGGCTGTCGACCTACTGGTACGAGGCCACGGCGGCCTTCGGCGGCACCGTGCTCGACGGCGCCGGCAAGCCGCAGTTCACCGACCCGGCGTCCGGCGGCTACCAGGCGGCGCAGTGGATGGTCGACGCCATGAAGAACGGGCTCGTGCCGCCCGGCAACATCAACGTCAGCGACAGCCAGGGCCAGCAGACGCTGATGGCCAAGGGCGAGGTCGCGAGCATCTTCTCCGACTACTCCGGCACGGTCGGGACGCTCTACGACGTGCCCGAGCAGTCGTCGGTCAAGGGCCAGGTCCGCTACCTCCGGACCCCGGGCGTCGACGGGCCGACGGCCAACCTCAGCAACCCCGACGGCGTCGGCATCCCCAAGGAGGCCAAGTACCCGCAGGCGGCGGCGAAGTTCATCGACTGGTTCACCTCCGAGTCCCAGCAGGTCGACTTCGCGGGCGTGAACGGCCCGGAGAAGGCCTTCACCGCCTTCCCGATCCCGTCGCGGCTGTCGGCCGTCGAGAAGATGACGGCCAGCGGCAACCTGGTCTACGGCGAGGAGCTGTCCCAGATGCTGTCCGGGTCCAAGCCGGTCTTCGAGGGTGGCGCCCCGACCTGGTACCCGCAGTTCTCCAACGCCGTCTACACGAACCTGCACGCCGCGGCCACCGGCTCGACGACCGTCGACGCGGCCATCAAGACCATCGGTGACACCGCGACCAAGCTGGCCGGCGGGCAGTGACCGCACTCCGACCGGCGGGGGTCGCCGAGGTCCCGCGCGGGGGAGTCGGGGGCGGCGACGAGCCGTCCCCGACCGCCCGCCGGAGCAGCGCCCGGACGAGCCCGCTGCCGTACGTCCTGATCGCGCCGGTGATCCTCTTCATCGCCGGCCTCGCCCTGGTGCCCGCGGTCTTCACGATCGTGCAGTCGTTCTTCACGGTGAACGCGCTCGACCCGCCCACGCGCTTCTCCGGCCTGGACAACTTCCGGGCGCTGGCGGAGGACGCCGCGATCCGCAGCAGCATCGCCAACACCGCCCTCTACGTGGTGATCGGCGTGACGCTCTCCACCGTCCTGGGGATCGCCATGGCGATCCTGCTGCAGCGACCGTTCCGCGGGCGGAGCCTGGTCATCGCGGTGCTGATCCTGCCGTGGGCGCTGCCGGGCGTCGTCGAGGGCATCCTCTGGAGCGGCATCTTCGACCCCAACGCCGGTCTGGTCTCCAGCCTGATGGGTGACCTCGGGCTCGGCGGCGGGCACCTGCTGCTCGGCCAGGACCGCCTGCTGACGATCTTCCTCATCGAGCTCGTGCAGGTCTGGCAGATCACGCCGCTGTCGGTCCTGCTCGTCCTCGCCGCGCTGCAACTCATCCCCGACGAGCTCTACGAGGCCGCGGAGATCGACGGCTGCGGCCGCTGGGGCGCCATCCGCTCGATCACGCTCCCCCTCGCCCGTCCGGGCATCGCGGTCTGCATGGTGCAGGCCCTGGTCGCCACCCTGAACGTCTTCGACCAGCCGTACGTCCTCAACGGCGCGGCGGCGACCGCGTCGACGGTGACCATGCAGACCTACTTCGTCAGCTTCCAGAACCTCGACTTCGGGCAGGGCTACGCCCTCAGCCTCGGCATCACCGTCGTGACCCTCGTCGGCTCGCTGCTGATCGTCAAGGCCGTCTACCGCAAGGTCGAGCTGTGAGCGCCACGCTGACGGCAGCACCCCGCCCGGCCACGGCGACACCGCCGCGTCGGCGACGCCGACCCAAGTCCCGGATGACGCCCGGACGCGTGGTGGGGCTCGTGCTGGCCGTGCTGTGGTCGCTCGTCCCGATCTACTGGGCGGTGAAGACGAGCCTGCAGACGGAGTCCGACGCCCGGGCGCGGGACACGCAGTACGTGCCGCTGCACCCGACGCTGAAGAACTACGCGAACCTGCTCACCGCGGACAGCGACGTGCCGGGGCAGATCCGCCGGTCCGCGCTGAACATCGTCGTGGAGTGCGGTCTGGCCACGATCGTCACGGTGGTGCTGGCGACGCTGGCGGCGTACGCCTTCGCGCGCTTCCGCTTCCGCGGGCGCAACGTCTTCTTCTACGCGGTGCTCGCGACGATGGCCTTCCCGCCGTACACGACGCTGATCCCGCTCTACCGGATCATGAGCCTCTTCGGGCTGGTCAACACCTACACCGGCATCGTGCTCGTGTACGTCTCCGGCTTCCTGCCGCTGGCGACCTGGGTGCTGCACAACTACTTCGCCTCCATCCCGCAAGGGATCGAGGAGGCGGGCCTGATCGACGGCGCCAGCCGCCTGCAGGTGCTCCGCCACCTGCTGCTCCCGCTCGCCGTGCCCGGGATCATCTCGACCGCGCTGATCACGTTCCTCTTCGCGTGGGGGCAGTTCCTGTTCCCGCTCGTGCTGTCCAGCGACCTGTCGACGCAGCCGCTGACCGTGGTGATCGCCGCGCTGCAGGGCCGGCACGTCGTCCCCTCGACGCTGCTGAACGCGGCCGGCGTGCTGGCGATCATCGTGCCGGCCGCGCTCGCGCTGACCTTCAACCGCTACATCGTCAACGGGCTGCTCGCGGGCAGCTCCAAGTGAGCAGGGACGGAACCGTCATGACCTCCACACGCAGCACCGCAGCCGCGAGCCCGAGAGACGTGGCGTGATGACGGGCCGGTCGATCGTGCTGATCGGGGCGGGCAGCACCGTCTTCACCCCAGGCCTGATGAGCGACCTCGTCGGTTCGCCGACCTTCGCCGGCTGGACGGTGCACCTGGTCGACCTGAACGGCGAGGCCGCCGAGGTGATGGCCCGCGTCGGGCGCCGGATGGCGGAGGCCCGGGGAGCCGACCTCACGTTCGTCCCGCACACCGACCGCCGCGAGGCGCTGCCGGGCGCGCGGGTGGTGACGACCACGGTCGCGGTCGGGGCGGCGAAGGGGTGGCGCCTGGACCTCGAGGTGCCCGGCCGCCACGGGATCGTCCAGACCGTGGGCGACAGCGTCGGGCCGGGCGGCGTGCTGCGAGCGCTGCGGCACGTGCCCGAGCTGGTGGCGATCGCGCGCGACGTGGCCGACCTCGCGCCCGGGGCGCAGCTCGTCAACTACTCCAACCCGCTCACCGCCAACGTCCGCGGGATCACCGCCGAGACCGGCGTCCCGACGATCGGGCTGTGCCACGGCACCGCGCACACGCTCACGAAGTTGAACGCGGACCTCGGCCTGACCGACCGCGCGTCGGAGGTGCACGCCACGTTCGCGGGGCTCAACCACCTGTGCTGGCTGCTCGACTACCGCGTCGGGTCGGAGGACCTCTACCCCCGCCTCGCGGCGCTCGTCGCCGAGCGCGCCGGCGGCCGGGACGCGCCGAGCGCGTCGACCGAGGGCGTCCACCTCGCCGTCTCGGCCGACCTCTACCGCACGTTCGGGCGCTACCCGGCACCCGGGGACCGCCACGTCGCCGAGTTCTTCGGCTGGTACCTGAGGAGCGCGGACGGTGCGCCGGTGCACGAGGACGCGCTGCCGTGGGGGCTGCAGGGCGGGCGCGACGACACGATCCGCTACATCGACCAGAAGGCCGACCTCTGGCAGCAGCTGCACGACCAGGCCGACGGCACGGCCCCCGCGGTCCGGGTCGGGGACAACCAGGAGGCCGAGCGGCTCGTGTCGATCGTGGAGGCGCTCGTCACCGGCCGGGACCACATGGAGCTCGCCGTGAACCTGCCCAACGCCGGCGCCATCACCGGGCTGCCCCCCGAGGCCGTGGTGGAGGTCCCGGCCGTGGTGGGCGCCCGCGGGGTGACACCCCTCGCAGTCGGTCCGCTGCCGCCCGCCATCGCCGCGGTCGTGACGGCCCGGGCGTACCAGCAGGAGCTGACCGTGCAGGCCGCGCTCCGGGGCGACCGCGAGCTGGCCGTCCAGGCCCTGGCGCTGGACCCGTTGGTGCCCGGCCCGGACGTCGCCCGGCGGATCCTGGACGACGCGGTGCGTGCCCACGGCGCTGCGCTGAGCGCCTTCGCCCGCCCGGCCGACGCCGTACGGACGGAGGCCGCGTGAGCACGCACGAGGGTGCCCTCGCCAACCCCGCCAACCCGGCCGCCCCGGCCGGACCCGGCGGCGAGGGCTGGGGCACGTCGGCCACCGCCCGCGAGATCGCCCAGCAGCCCCGGGTCTGGCGCGAGCTGGCCGTGACCCTCGGGGAGCGAGCCGGCGAGATCGAGGCCTTCCTCGAGCCGTTGCTGGCCCGGCCCCACCTGCGGATCGTGCTCACCGGCGCCGGCACGTCGGCCTTCGCCGGCGAGCTGTTGGCGCCTGCCCTCGCGCAGGCGATGCGTCGGCGGGTCGACCCCGTCGCCTCGACCACAATCGTGGGCGGGCCCGGTGCCGTCTTCGTCGAGGACGTCCCGACGCTGCTCGTCTCCTTCGCCCGGTCCGGGAACAGCCCCGAGAGCGTGGCCGCCGCGGCCCTCGCCGACCAGCTGCTGACCTCGGTCCACCACCTCGTCGTGTGCTGCCACGGCGACAGCGACCTCGCGCACGCGTACGCCGCGGACGACCGCGCCCTCGTGCTGCTGATGCCGCCCGCGACGCACGACGTCGGCTTCGCCATGACGTCGAGCTTCACCACGATGGTGCTGGGCTGCTGGTTCGCCCTGACCGGGACCGGGACGGCCGCCGAGGTCGTCGACCGGCTGGCCCGGGGGGCGGACGAGCTACTGAGCGCCGCCGGCGAGGTCGCCGCCCTGGCCGAGCGCGGCTTCAGCCGGGTGGCGTACCTCGGCAGCGGGCCGCTCGCCGGACTGGCGCAGGAGGCGGCGCTCAAGCTGCTGGAGCTGACGGCCGGCGGCGTCCTCGGTCAGCACGACAGCCCGCTCGGCTTCCGCCACGGGCCCAAGGCGATGCTCACCGACGACACGATGGTGGTCGTGCTCCGCTCCACCGACGCGTACACCGCGCGCTACGACGACGACATCGTCGCCGAGCTGGTCCGCGACCTCGACCCCGGGCAGGTCGCGGTGCTCGGCGGCGGTCCGCTGCCGGCGGCGGTGCAGCAGGGGGCCGGCTGGACGTGGCGGGTGGACGGGCTGGACGGGCTGGGCGACGTCCCGGCCGCGGTGGTCTACGCCGTGTTCGTCCAGCTGTTCGCGCTGAGGAGCTCGATCGTCCGGGGGCTGACGCCGGACAACCCGTTCCCCTCCGGCGAGGTGAACCGGGTGGTGCGCGGCGTGAGCGTGCACCCGTACACGGCGTGAGCGTCGCGCCGGCCGTGTTCCTCGGGGTCGACGGCGGAGGGACGAAGACCGCGCTCTGCCTGGTGTCGGCGGACGGGCGGCTGCTGGCGGAGCGCGACGCCCCGAGCTGCTACTACCTGGGCGCCGGGCAGGGGAGCGGCCCGGGCCTGGTCAGGGAGGTGCTCGCGGCCGCCGTGCCCGCCGTGTGCGCCGACGCCGGCATCGAGGTCGCGGCTGTCGAGGGGGCGTTCTTCGGGCTGCCCGGCTACGGGGAGGCCTCGGACGACCTGGCCGAGGTCGACGCGATCCCCGGGGAGGTCCTCGGGCACCACCGGTACCGCTGCGACAACGACATGGTGTGCGGGTGGGCGGGCTCGCTCGCGCTGGCGGCCGGGGTGAACGTGGTGAGCGGGACCGGGTCGATGAGCTACGGCGAGCGCGGGGACCTCCGCGCCCGGGTCGGCGGCTGGGGCGAGCTGTTCGGCGACGAGGGCTCGGCCTACTGGCTGGGGATCCGCGGCCTGCAGGCCTGGACGCAGATGACCGACGGCCGAGAGCCCGTCGGGGCTCTCCACGGGCTGCTGGGCGAACGGCTCGGGCTCGACGACCCGCTCGACCTGGTCAGCCTCGTGCACGAGCGGTGGCAGGGGGACCGGCGCACCATCGCCGGGCTCGCGCCGCTGGTGGTGCGGGCCGCCGAGGAGGGCGACCCCGCCGCCCGTCGGATCGTCGACGACGCGGTGGCCGAGCTCGCTCGCCTGGCGCTGGTCGCGGCGGACCGCCTGCGCTTCCCGGCCGGCGCGGTGGTGCCCGTGACCGGCTCCGGCGGCGTCTTCGGCGCGCCACTCGTCCGTGCCGCCTTCGCCGACCGGCTCCGGTCGGTCGGCGGCCTCGTCCTGCGGCCGTCCCGCTTCAGCCCCGCCGTCGGCGCCGCGCTCTACGCGGCCCGCGAGGTCGGCGCCCCGCTCGACCCCGACGCGCTGGCCCGTCTCGAGGCGTCCGGCTGACCCGGAGACGTGCTCCTCAGGCGTCCGCCACGACGACCTCGACGCCGGCCGCGCGGACCAGCTCGAGCTCGTCCGCGTCCGCGGACGCGTCGGTGATGATCATGGACACCGACGCGAGGTCGGCCATCTGCGCGAACGCGACGCGCCCGATCTTGGAGCCGTCGGCCACGACGACCGTCCGCTGCGCCCGCGCCACCATGGCGTGGTTGGTGCGCGCCTCCGTCTCGTCGTGCGTGGTCACGCCCGCCGCGGCGCCGACCCCGTCGGCGCCGAGGACGGCGGTCCCGAGGTTCACGGAGGCGAACGTGTGCTCGGCCAGGGCACCGACCAGCTCGAGCGACTCGGGCCGCAGGAACCCACCCGTGACCACGACCCGGACGCGACCCCGCCCGCTGAGCAGGTTGGCGATCGTCAGCGAGTTGGTGACGACCGTCAGGTCCTGACGCCACTGGAGCTCCCGCGCGACCGCGGCGGTCGTCGTGCCACCGCTCAGGGCGACGACGTGCCGGCCGGTGGGCAGCCGGACGGCCATGGCCCGGGCGATCGCGCGCTTCGCGTCGGCGTACTGCGTGCCGCGAAGCGCGACCGGCAGCTCCGTACGCCCCTCGGCGACGGTCGCCCCGCCGTGGGTGCGGATGACGAGGCGCTGGTCGGCCAGCTCGGTGAGGTCACGACGAGCGGTGGCCGGCGAGATGCCGAGGCCCTCGGTGAGCTCGGCGAGCGTGACGGTCCGTCGCTGCGCGACCAGGTCCAGGACCGCGGTCAGCCGCCGGGCCCGCTGGGTCGTCGACGACCGGAGCCGTGACTCCAGCCCTCCGTCCACCGCGCCACCCCGTTCCCTCCGGCCAGCCCTGATCGCTCGCTGGTGGTGAGCACTTTAATCAGAGATCGCTCACCCCGTTGCGCGGTTCGCTCGTCGCGCCCAGGATGACCGCCATGGCTACTCGTCCGACCGTCGTCTTCCTCGGGGCCGGCAGCGTCGTGTTCACCCGGCAGCTGCTCGCCGACCTGTTCCGCTTCGATGACCTGCCCGGGCTGCGGGTCGTCCTGCACGACATCGACGCCCTCCGCCTCGACGTCGCGCGCGGCACCGCGCTGCAGGTCGCGGAACGCTTCGGCCGCGACGCCGACGTGGTCGCGACCCTCGACCGGCGGCAGGCCCTCGACGGGGCCGACTTCGTGGTCGACATGATCCAGGTCGGCGGCATCGACGCCACCCGCGTGGACCTCCTGCTGCCCGCCGAGGTCGGCCTGCGCCAGACCATCGGGGACACGACCGGCGTCGGCGGCGTGTTCCGGGCGCTGCGGACGTTCCCGGTGCTCAGCGGCATCGCCGCGGACATGGCCCAGCTGTGCCCTGACGCGCTGCTCTGCAACTACACCAACCCGATGGCCATGAACGTGTGGTGGATGTCCGTGGTCGCCCCGCAGATCAAGACGGTCGGGCTGTGCCACAGCGTGCACTGGACGGTGCACGGGCTGTGCGAGCTGGTCGGCGTCCCGATGGAGGGCACCCGGTTCCGCGCGGCCGGCGTCAACCACCAGGCCTGGCTCTCCGAGTGGAGCCGCGACGGGCAGAGCCTCTACCCGCGACTCGACGAGGCGATCGAGCGCGACCCGGAGCTTCTGCGCCGCGTCCGGGTCGAGATGTACCGGCGGATCGGCTTCTACCCCACGGAGACGAGCGAGCACTCCTCGGAGTACGTGTCGTGGTTCCTCCGCTCGGACGCGCAGGTGGAGCGGTTCCGGCTGCGGCCGCTGGAGTACCTCGAGATCTCCGGGGGCAACGTCGCCGAGTTCGAGAGCGCCCAGGTCGCGCTCGCCGAGGGGCGGCCGCTCGAGCTCGAGGAGGGCGCCGCCGAGTACGCGCCGCAGATCATCCACTCCGTGCTGACCGGGGCCGAGCGGGAGATCCACGTGAACGTCGTCAACCCCGTGGGCGCCCCGCTGATCGACAACCTCCCCACCGGCGCCGTGGTCGAGGTGGCCGCGAGCGTGGACGCCGACGGGGTGCACCCGATCCCGGCCGGCTCGGTCCCGGAGGCCGGCGCGGCCCTCAACCGGAGCTACCTGTCGGTCGCCGCCCTGACGATCGAGGCCGCCCGGACGGGCGACCCCCGCCGCGTCCGCCAGGCGGTCCTGGCCGACCCGAACGCCAGCTCGACCCTCACCCCGGCCCAGATCTGGGAGCTCTGCGACCGCATGACCCAGGCCCATGCCGACGTCCTGCCCCGGTCACTCGGCGGCCGGCTCGACGTCGACCTGGGCGTCTGAGGCCGCCGCGCCAAGAGTTCACCCGGTGGTGACCTGAGGTTCGCCACGTCGCTCACCCGTCGTACGCCGTCGGTGTGGTTGCCTCGGCCCTGCGACGACGAGGACGCACCACCCCCGGTGCGGACGGCCGTGGCAGTGATGGGGTCTCGTCGTGTCTTTCACCCGCCGCCGCTCGACCCGGCTGCTCAGCGGCCTCCTCCTCGCGGTCCTCGGCTCGACCGCGCTCGTGTCCGCACCACCGGCGGTGGCCGACGTCACGACCGTGTCGGTCGACAACCTCCGGACCGGGTGGGACCGGAACGAGCCCGGCCTGGCTCCGTCGGACGCCTCGGCCCCCGACTTCGGCCAGCTCTTCGCGACGAAGCTCGACGGGCAGATCTACGCCCAGCCCGTCGTGGCCAAGGGCGTGCTGCTCGCGGTCACGGAGCAGGACAAGGCGTACGGCCTCGATCCCGTCACCGGCAAGATCAGGTGGAAGCGTGACGTCGGGCCCGAGTGGGCCGCGTCGAACATCGGCTGCGGCGACCTCGTCCCGGACATCGGCATCACGTCCACCCCGGTCGTCGACCAGGCCACCGGCACCGCGTACTTCACCGCCAAGGTCGACGACGGCAAGGACGGTGACCACCCGCACTGGTACCTGCACGCCATCGACATCACCAACGGCAAGGAACGGAGCGGGTTCCCGACCACGATCAAGGGCGACGCGGACAACGACGGGGACATCGACTTCAACCCCAAGACCGCCATGCAGCGGCCGGGGCTGCTGCTCCTCGACGGCGTCGTCTACGCCGGCTTCGCCAGCCACTGCGACAAGGCGCCGTACGTCGGCTACGTCGTGGGCGTGAACGCGACCACGGGCAAGCAGACGGCGATGTTCGCCACCGAGACGGGCAACGCGCGGGCCGGGGCGGGCATCTGGCAGTCCGGCGGCGGGCTGGTCTCCGACGGTCCCGGCCAGATCATCTTCGCCACCGGCAACGGCGTCTCTCCGTCGCCGCACAAGGGCAAGAACCCGCCCGACCAGCTGGCCGAGTCGGTCGTCCGGGTCGAGGTGCAGAAGAACGGCCACCTGAAGGCGACCGACTTCTTCTCCCCGGTGAACAACACGAACCTGGACACCGACGACAGCGACCTCGGCTCGGGCGGGCCGCTGGCCATCCCCGACGGCTACGGCACGAAGGACCACCCGCACCTGATGGTCTTGGTGGGCAAGGACGGCCGGGTCTACCTCCTCGACCGCGACGACCTCGGCGGCAACGCCCAGAAGTCCGGCAAGAAGGACGACGTGCTGCAGACCGGTGGGCCCTGGCACGGCGTCTGGGGCTACCCGTCGTTCTGGGGCGGCGGCAGCGGCTACGTCTACATGACCAACAACCGCGGCCCCCTGTCCGCGTTCAAGGTCGGGGTCTCGGGCTCGGGCAAGCCCGCCCTGAGCCGGGCCGGGACGAGCGCCGCGCGCTTCGGCTACACGTCGGGCTCGCCCATGGTCACCTCGGACGGCACCAAGGCCGGGTCGGCGCTCGTCTGGGTCGTCTTCAGCAAGGGCCCGAACGGCGACGGCGGACAGCTGCGGGCGTACGACGCGGTCCCGAAGAAGGGCCGGCTGGCGCTGCGCTACTCGGCGCCGATCGGGACGGCGACCAAGTTCGCCGTGCCGGCCACCACCAACGGCCGGGTGTACGTCGCGAACCGGTCCGGGTCGGTCTACGGCTTCGGGCGGCCGACCACGATCGCCCTGGGCGGCACGCCGACCGACTTCGGCATGGTCGCGGTGAAGAAGAGCGTGACCAAGCAGGTCACCGTGACCGCCAAGCGCACGGTCAAGATCACGAAGATCAAGACCGACGCGCCCTTCACGACCGGCAAGGTCAAGCTCCCCAAGACCCTCAAGGCTGGCGCCTCCCTGACCGTGCCGGTGACGTTCAAGCCGAAGGACGCGGACTCGGAGTCGGGAGCGCTCGCCTTCGTGACCACGACCGGGACGTTCGCCTTCGACCTGCACGGGGTGGGCACCGAGGACGGGTTGCTGTCCGACCCCTCGACGCTGAGCTTCGGCGAGGTCCCGGCCGGGGGGAAGGTCACGCTCGACGCGAGCATCACCAACAGCGGCGCGACGACGACGACGATCACCGGGGCCACCGGACCCTCGGGACCGTTCGACAGCGATGCCCTGCCGAAGGCGGGCACCAAGCTGGAGGCCGGGAGCTCGGTGTCCGTGCCGGTGTCCTTCGAGCCGACCGAGGCGGGGAAGTTCACGACCACGCTGGTGGTCAGGTCCTCGACCGGGGACGTGACGGTGCCGGTCACGGGCACGTCGATCAAGGGCAACGCGCAGCTGACGATCAAGCCCGGCACCCTCCAGTTCGGGTCGGTGCCGGTGGGGAAGTCGGTCACGAAGACGTTCGACATCACGAACACGGGCAACCTGCTGCTGACGCTGACGAAGGCCGCACCGCCGACGGCGCCGTTCCTGGTGCCGGACCCGGTCTCGGAGGGTCAGCAGATCGAGCCCGGTGACGTCCTGCACCAGTCGGTCACGTTCACCCCGACGAAGCCGGGGGCCTTCGACGGCACCTACTCGATCACCGGCAACGACGGTCAGGGCGCGCACCTGATCACGGTGCACGGCCAGGCCGTCGCGACGCCCGTCACCCAGGCGATCGTCGGGCTGGGCAAGTGCGTCGACGTCCGCGGGAGCAAGACCAGGAACGGCACGCCGGTCCAGCTCTACCCCTGCAACGAGGGCGAGGGGCAGACGTGGGCGCGGAGCGGCACGACGTTCCAGGCCCTCGGCAAGTGCCTCGACGTGAAGAAGAGCGGGACGAAGAACAAGACGAAGGTCCAGCTGTGGGGCTGCAACGGCAGTGCCGCGCAGGACTGGTCCGCCGGCGACGCAGGCTCGCTCGTGAACGGAGGGTCCGGCCGCTGCCTCGACATTCCGAAGGGGGTCTCGAAGAAGCGGGTCCAGCTGCAGATCTACGACTGCAACGGCTCGGACGCCCAGCGCTGGGCGCTGAAGCGATGACGGCCCCTGGTCGGGAGCACCGGGCCGGCGCGGAGATCAGCCCCCGGCGGGGTGGGCCGAACCCGCCCTCGAGCCGGCGAACGCGCGCAGCAGGTTCGTGGTGATCGCCTGCTCCAGGTGCTGGGTCCGCTCCCCGCGGCTCCCGGTCAGACCGACGACCCAGCTCATGGTGCCGGCGTCGAACACCCCGGCTCCTGACTTCGCGGAGTAGTAGGTGGCGTCGGCGTGGGTGTACGGGCCGCAGTAGACGGGGGACCGCAGCACCACGTCGAGGGGGTGCGGCGCGGGCATGCCCGGGACGACGGTGTCGAACTCGGGGCCCAGCACGTCCGGGATCGTGTCGCCCTGCTTCAGACCGGTGCCGGCCAGCAGCCAGCTCGACGGATCGAGCACGACCAGGGCGCCGGCACCGGGGAAGCAGGCGTACGACTCGCCCACGAGGCTGCTCTCCGGGTCGGGGCTGGGGTTCGCCGGCCAGTCCGCCGTGGTCTGCCTAGGGTGCTTCCGGCTGACCGGGTCCTCGGCGGGGTCCTTGTAGTTCACCTCGAGGCGGTAGCGGCCGAGGTCCGTCGACTGGAGCCGGATCCTGCGGAACACGGCGTTCGCCCCCAGGAAGGCGAGGTTGGTCCCCGCGTCGCGGGCGGCGGTCAGGTTGGCGCGCATCTTCACGGAGTAGTACTCGTCGTGCCCCATCGAGACGACCCCGGTGGCCCCGTCGAGCAGGTGCGGGTCCCGTTCCAGGTCGATGTCGTCGGCGTAGGCGAGCGGCAGCCTCAGCCGCTCGGCGAGCGTCACCACGGGGAGCATCCGGGCGAGGAACTCGCCCGCACCCTGGCCGTACGCGTACGGGCGGTCGAAGGTGACCGCGCGGGAGCGGTGCGCGCTGTCGCTCTTGCCCGTCGGGCCCCAGTACAGGTTGCGCCCGCCCCAGTCGTTGTACGCCTGCCACGTGGTGTCCGGGGCGAGCAGCACGAGACGGCCCCGCGTGCTCGGCGACCGGACGGTCAGCGGGACGTAGCTGGCGTGGTGGGCGACCTCGAGCCGGATCAGGTAGCTGCCGGGACGCCAGCCGGCGGTCGGGACCGAGAGCGACCTCTTCCAGCCCGCCTTCACCGTGAGGGTCTTCCCCGACGTCCGGGGGCGGGCCTGCTCCCGGCCCCGCTGCCACCCGCTGTGCCACACCGACGCGCCCTGCTTGCCGCCGTACCAGCCCATCCGGTAGGCGGTGGCCCGCCACCGGCCGGCCGAGGTCGAGACGAAGAGCTGCACCTCGTGCCCGGCGGCCACGCTGCTCTGGTCTGCGTAGCCCTCCACCGGCGGGGCCGGGCGTGAGGCGGGGGAGATCCCGAACGCCGGGCTCTTGTCCGTCCTGATGCGCCAGCCCCGGTCGGGCTTCTCGACGGCGTGAGCCGGCGTCGTGGACCCGGTCGACGGGGACGGTGTCGCCGGACCGGCGGACGGTGTCGTCGGCGCGGGGGCGGCCGTGGTGGTCGTCGTCGGCGAGGGCTGGGTCGGGACGGTTCCGCAGCCGCTGAGCAGGAGCGCCGCCGCGAGGGCGGGCGCCAGGAGCGCCCGCGCGAACCGGGTGGGACCTGCTCCGACGATGGTGGCCGTTCCCCTCGCGCGAGCCGACCCGGACGGTGGTCGGGCCGGCGTTCGTCAGCGGGCACGCACCGTGCCCCGGGCCGGAGTCTAGGCAGGCGGACGCGCGCGAACCCGTGTCCTCGCCCCGCCCGGCGCGCGTGTCCGGCGACGAGGCAGGCTGAGGCGACGCGACGACACGGCGAACCGGACCGGAAGGATCACCCGATGCTCGAGGCGGACCTGCTGGCCGGCTACCCACCCGAGGTGGAGGTGCCCGCCGCCGAGGTCGCCGCCGTGGTCGCGGCGGCGGGCCGGGTCCTGGTCGTGCTGGACGACGACCCCACGGGGACGCAGTCGGTGGCCGACCTCCCCGTGCTCACCCGGTGGGAGGTCGAGGGCCTGCGCTGGGCGCTGGAGCAGCGGGCGCCGGCCTGCTACGTCCTCACCAACACCCGCAGCCTCGACCCCGAGGACGCGGCACGGCGTACGCGCGAGGTGGTGACGAACGCGCTCGCCGCGGCCGAGGGGCTCGGGGTCCGCGTGGGCTTCGTCAGCCGCAGCGACTCCACGCTGCGCGGGCACCACCCGCTGGAGACGGACGTGATCGCGGAGGTGCTCGAGGAACGTGCCGGTGTCCGTACCGACGCGGTGGTGATCGTGCCCGCCTTCCCCGACGCGGGCCGGATCTCCGTCGGCGGCGTGCACCACACCCGCGGCCCGGACGGGACGGTCGTGCCGGTCGCGGAGACCGAGTTCGCCCGGGACGCCACGTTCGGCTACACCTCGTCCGCGCTGGCCGCGTACGTCGAGGAGAAGTCCGGCGGCCGCTACCCGGCCGCGGAGGTGATCGGTCTGGACCTCACGCTGGTCCGTGGCCCGGCCACGGGGATCGCCGACGCCCTCGACGCCGCGCTCGAGGGGACCACCGGCTCGACCCCCGTGGTGGTGGACGCCGTCACCGAGAACGACCTGCGCGCCCTCGCGCTCGGTCTCGCCGAGTCCGAGCGGCGCGGCAGGACGCTGCTCTACCGCGTCGGGCCGCCTTTCGTCCGCGCCCGGATCGGCCAGGAGGTGCGCGCCCCGCTGACCGCCACGGAGGCGTACGCGGGCACGCGTCCGTCGGACGGCGGCGGGCTGGTCGTCGTGGGGTCGCACGTCGGGCTGACCACCCGCCAGCTGGAGGTTCTGACCGACGGGCACCCCGCGACCGTGGTGGAGATCGCGGTCGGGCCGCTGCTGACCGAGGAGGCAGCCGCCGAGGTCGACCGCGTCGTGGCGTCGGTGGTCGGGGCCCTCGCCGACGGGGACGTGGTCGTCCACACCAGCCGGCTGCTCGTGCGGCGCGACGACCCGGCCGAGAGCCTGGGCATCGCGCGGACGGTCTCCGCCGCCGTCGTCGAGGTGGTCCGGCGGACGCTGGCGCGGCGGCCGCCGCGGTTCGTGGTCGCGAAGGGCGGGATCACCTCATCCGACGTCGCGACGCTCGGCCTCGGCGTCCGGCGCGCCGTCGTCCGCGGGCCGATGCTGCCCGGTCTCGTGTCGCTGTGGCGGCCGGTCGGCGGACCGGCCGAGGGGATCCCGTACGTCGTGTTCGCGGGCAACGTCGGCGACGACCGCTCGCTGCTCGAGGTCGTCCGGGTGCTCAGCCGCCGACGTTCCTGACCGGCGTCGCCGCGCGGCGGCCACCTCGGCGTCGGTCGCGGGCCGCGTACTCCCGCGCCCGGTGGCTGGTCAGCGCCAGGAGCAGCAGGACCGAGGTCGCCGTGGCCGGGAGGCCGAGCAGCGTGATCCGCTCCGAGCCGGTCAGGTTCGACACGAAGGCGCCGACGACCGTCACGACCGCGGAGAGCATCAGCCACAGCCGCGCCCAGTTGCGCCCGGCGAGCGTGGCCAGCCCGAGCCCGAGCTCGACCAGCCCGAAGAGCACCAGGACCACGGCCAGGACGACGCCGAAGACGCGGTCGGCGATCAGCTGGGGCAGGTCCGACTCGGCGTGGCTGAGCCGGAGCAGCGTCTCCGGCGCGACGAACACCGCCACCGCGGCGAGCAGCGACAGCAGGCAGCGGACGAGCGCGACGCCGCCGCCGAACACGGTCTGCACGGGACGTCGGTCGCGGCTGTCGGTCGGACCGACGGCGGCGGCCTCGGGCGGGTCGGGGGAGGGGCCGACCTCCAGGACCGGCAGGTCGCCGTCGGTCTCGATCCGGTCTCCGCCCCCGTTGCGGGCGTGGAAGCCCGACGAGAAGTGCCGGATCACCTCGACCCGGACCGTCGGCGTCGCGCGGGTGACGGTGGCGACGATGAAGTCGCGCTCGACGTCGGTGTCCGCCTCGATCTTGTGCGTGACCTGCAGGGTGAAGAGCGACAGCCCGACGCTGCGGTCGTACGTCCCGGCCGCGACCCAGTCGACGGCCGCGCCCCCGGGCAGGAACCACCCGTCGGGGCACCGCCAGAAGCGGACGTGGTGCCGCTTCGACGGGCTGCCGGCCACCTGCTGCTGGTAGGCGAAGTCCTGCTGCCGGTCGAAGAGGTTCAACGGGCTCACCGGGGCGGCCGCGTAGCTCTGCCGGCGCAGCGTCGACGCCACGATCCGCAGGCCGGTCCGCAGCGAGAGGTCGTCGGCGCGGGTCCAGCCGGCCGCGGCCATGGCGGCGTGGACCTCGGCCTCGCTGCCGCGCAGCGCCAGGTTGACCGGGTCGCCGAGCAGGCCGTCGCTGGTGCGCGTCCGGCCGATGAAGTAGCCGGGGACGTAGACGAGCGTGAGGATCCGGTGGATCCGCGGCAGCGTCAGGTAGGTGACGAGCAGCCAGAAGGGCAGCAGGAGCAGCAGCGACCAGCCGGGGCGTACGCCGATCCGGACGAGCAGGTAGGCGAGCCAGACGGCGGCGACGCCGGCGAAGCCGAAGAGCAGGCCGTCGACCCGGCGCAGCAGGCGCGAGCGCTCTGGCCCGGAGGCCCCGGTCGTCCGCGGCTCAGACGACGGGGGGCCCGCCACCGTCGACGTTGCGACGCTCGACCACGCTGACGTGGCTGGTGCTCCGTCGCTGCTGCTGCAGCACGAGGGTGAGGATGATCGCCAGGACGCCCGCGCCCATGCAGATGTAGCCGATGGCGGTGAGGTCGAGGGCGTCGAACGAGTCCTTGACGCCGAAGGCGAGGATGCCGCCCACGACGAGCAGGGCGATGCCGGTACCGAGACCCATGGTGATCCTCACGTCTGACGAGTGCCGCCCCGTCCGGAGCCGCCTCCGGACATTAACAGCGGCGGACACGGCGGGCAGGTGATCACGAAGATCGTCGGGGAGCCGTGATCGGCTACTACCGTGGGCAGGCGCACGTGCGCGAACGACTGCTCAGGAGACCGCCCCGTGATACTTGCCGCCGTGGCCGCGTTCGCGGCGGCGTTCTCCTTCGCCCTCGGATCCGCGCTGCAGCAGCGGGTCGCCGGCAGCACGACCCCCGACGAGGAGAGCCACGGCTCCTTCTTCGTCCGGATCGCCGGCCACCCGTCCTGGCTGGTGGGGCTGCTGCTGAGCGCGGTGGCCTTCGCCCTGCACGCCTTCGCGCTCAGCCGGGGCGACCTGGCGCTCGTGCAGCCGATCATCGTCAGCGGCATCGTCTTCGCCGTCGTCATCCGGGCGGCGCTGGAGCACCGGTTCCCGCCGGCCAGCACGCTGGTCTGGCTGGTGATCACCTGGGCCGGGCTCGCGCTCTTCCTGGCGGTGCGGCCGCCGACCGCGGACGAGGCGCCCAAGAACGGTCTCGGCGCCGCGCTCGTGGGCGTGGGCGTGCTCCTCGCCCTCGTCGGCATGCTCGTGGCGTCGCGGACCTCGACGCCCCAGCGCCGCGGCGCGGTCCTGGCCGGGGTGTCCGGCGTGCTGTTCGGGCTGGTCGCGGGGCTGGTCAAGCTGGTGCTGGCGCGCTTCGGCGAGGGCCTCGGGGCCGTCCTCGGGTCCTGGTCGCTCTGGGCCCTCGTGGTCACGGGGGTCTGGGCGGTGCTGCTCAACCAGCGGGCCTACCAGGCGACGCGGCTCTCGGTCACCACGCCGATCCTCAACGTCGCCGAGGTCGCCGTCGCCATCGTCTTCGGGCTGCTCGTGCTGGGCGAGGACCCCGGCCAGAGCCCGTCGATCATCGCCGGCGAGGTCGCGGGCCTGGCCCTCGTCATCGCCGGCGTCATCAAGCTGGCGTCGGCCGACGGCCCGGCGCAGGACGCCGAGCCGGCCCCGGCCGCCGAGGTGCGCGCCCGGAGCTGAGCCCGGCTACGAATGTGTAAAGCCTGCCGCCACCCGGGCCCGTGGAGTGGGCACCTGAGTGCCGCGCGTGGAACACTGAGGCGCGTTACGGCCCGGACGCGAGATCTTTCGGCGTCCGGCGTCTGGCGGACCACAAGTCCTGCCGACCTCCCCATCTGGATCGGAGAACCCATGTCCTACGTCCACCCGCGCCGCGGGCGCGCCCTCGCGCTCGGCGCCGGCCTCGCCGCCTCGGCCCTGCTCCTCGCCGCCTGCGGTGGCGGGGGCAGCGGCACGACCGCCGGCAGCTCCGCCGGCGCCAGCGGCGGCACGCTCGTCATCGGCACGACCGACAAGATCACCTCGCTCGACCCGGCCGGCTCGTACGACAACGGCTCCTTCGCGGTGATGAACCAGGTCTACCCCTTCCTGCTCAACACCCCGTACGGCAGCCCCGACGTGCAGCCGGACATCGCCACCTCGGCCGAGTTCACCTCGCCGACGGAGTACACGGTCAAGCTCAAGCCGGGCCTGAAGTGGGCCAACGGACACGACCTCACCTCCTCGGACGTGAAGTTCACCTTCGACCGCGACGTCAAGATCGCCGACCCGAACGGGCCGTCGTCGCTGCTGTCGAACCTCGACAGCGTCAGCGCCCCGGACGCCACCACGGTGGTCTTCAAGCTCAAGGCGGCGAACGACCAGACCTTCGCCCAGGTCCTGTCCTCCCCGGCCGGCCCGATCGTCGACGAGGAGGTCTTCTCGGCCGACGCGGTCACCCCGGACAAGACGATCGTCGACGGCAAGGCCTTCGCCGGCCAGTACACGATCGCCAGCTATGACGTGAACAACCTGATCCAGTACAAGAGCTACGACGGCTACCAGGGGCTGCTCGGCCCGGCCAAGACCGGCACGGTGAACGTCAAGTACTACGCCGACGCGTCGAACATGAAGCTCGAGGTCAGCAACAACTCGATCGACGTCGCGCTCCGCAGCCTGTCGGCCAACGACATCGCCGACCTGCGGACGAACGACAAGGTCAAGGTGATCGACGGGCCCGGCGGCGAGATCCGCTACATGGTCTTCAACTTCGACACCATGCCGTTCGGCGCCAAGACCTCCGAGGCCGACCCGGCCAAGTCGCTGGCCGTCCGCTCCGCGGTCGCCGACCTCGTGGACCGCAGCGCGCTGTCCGACTCGGTCTACAAGGGCACCTACACGCCGCTCTTCTCGCAGGTCCCGAAGGGCCTCACCGGGGCGAACGAGGCGTTCAAGGAGCTCTACGGCGACGGCAACGGCGCCCCGAGCGTCGACAAGGCCAAGCAGACGCTCGCCGACGCCGGCGTCAGCATCCCGGTCGACCTCAAGCTGCAGTACAACACCGACCACTACGGTCCCGGCTCGACCGACGAGTACGGCCTGATCAAGAGCCAGCTCGAGGCCTCGGGCGTGTTCAAGGTCGACCTGCAGTCGACCGAGTACGTCCAGTACGCCAAGGACCGGGTCAAGGACTCCTACCCCGTCTACCAGCTCGGCTGGTTCCCGGACTACTCCGACGCCGACAACTACCTGACGCCGTTCTTCGTCAAGAACAACTTCGTGGCCAACCACTACGACAGCCCGACGGTGCAGAAGCTGATCGCCGAGCAGCAGGTCGAGACGGACAAGACCAAGCGCACGGAGCTGATCGAGCAGATCCAGACCACCGAGGCCAAGGACATCTCCACGCTGCCGCTGCTCCAGGGCTCGCAGGTCGCGGTCGTCGGCTCCACGGTGTCCGGCGCGGACCAGACGCTCGACGCGTCGTTCAAGTTCCGCTACGCGGCGCTGTCGAAGAGCTGACCTTGACCGTCCTCGACACGGGGGACGCAGGAGTCGCGGCCGTCGCTCCCACGGGCAGGACCCGTGGGGGCGGCGGCCTCGGGCGCTACCTCGTCATCCGCTTCCTGCTGATCATCCCCACGGTGTTCATCCTCGTGACGCTGGTGTTCCTGCTGATGCGGACCACCGGCGACCCGATCACAGCGGCCCAGGGCGGGCGGCTGCCCCCCGAGCAGCTGGCCGAGCGGATCCACGCGGCCGGCTACGACCGCCCGCTGCTCGTGCAGTACGGCGACTACCTGGGCGGTCTGCTGCGCGGCGACTTCGGCACCACGCTCAGCGACAACCGGCCCGTGACCGAGGTGCTCGTCACGTACGGCACCGCGACGCTCGAGCTGGCGGTGTACGCGCTGATCGTCGCGTTCGTCGTCGGCATCCCGCTCGGCATGGTCGCGGCCTACCTGCGCGACCGCTTCGGCGACGCGCTCCTGCGCGTGTTCGCGATCCTCTGCTACGCCACCCCGGTGTTCTTCGCCGGGCTGCTGCTCAAGCTGGTCTTCGCGATCAAGCTCGGGGTGCTGCCCGTCTCGGGCCGCGCGAGCACGGGGACCGAGCTCAACCTCCAGCTGCTGGAGGGCAAGACCGGCATCTACCTGATCGACGCGATCCGGCTAGGCGACCCGGCGGCGGTGGTCGACGTCCTGCAGCACGCGGTGCTCCCGGCCGTGGCGCTGGGCCTGCTGACCGCGGGCATCTTCCTGCGGCTCGTCCGCACCAACGTGATCGGCACGCTCGGCACCGAGTACGTCGACGCGGCCCGGTCGCGCGGGGTCAGCGAGTACCGGCTCGTGCGCAAGCACGCCTACCGCCCCGCGCTGATCCCGATCATCACCGTCATCGGCCTCCAGATCGCGCTGCTCCTGGGCGGTGCGGTGCTGACCGAGACGACCTTCGAGTGGAAGGGCCTCGGCTTCCAGCTGGCGCAGTACCTGACCGCGCGCGACTTCGTCGCCGTCCAGGGCATCGTCGCGCTGCTGGCGGTGATCGTCGCGGTCACCAACTTCGTCGTCGACGTCCTGGCCGCCCTCATCGACCCACGGGTGCGCTACTGATGACCACCTCGACCTCCACCCCGCCCGCCGGTGCGGCGCCCGCGAGCCACGCCACGCTGTCCGGCCGCCGTCGTACCTGGCGGGACCTCCCGGTGGTGCACCAGCTGCGCCAGAGCGTGGGCGTCCAGCGCGGGATGCTCGTCGCCGGCCTGGTGCTCACGGCCGTCTTCGTCCTCGTCGCCGTCCTCGCCCCGCTGATCGCCCCGTACCGCTGGGCGCAGCGGGAGGCCGACGGCCAGGCGTTCGACACCCTGCAGCCGCCGGGCGGCGACCACCTGCTCGGCACGACCCAGGGCGGGTACGACGTGCTCTCCCGGGTGGTCTGGGGCGCCCAGACCGCGCTCGAGACGATGGTCGTCGCCGTCGTGCTGTCGATCTTCGTCGGCGTCGCGCTGGGTCTGGTCTCCGGCTACGTCGGCGGCTGGCTGGACCGCGTCCTCGTCGTCGTGGGCGACGCGATCTACGCCTTCCCGACCCTGCTGCTGGCGATCGTCGTCTCCATCGCCATCTCCGGCGGGCAGTCGAGCAAGTGGGGCGGCATCCTCGCCGCCGCCTTCTCGATCACCGTGGTCTACATCCCGCAGTACTTCCGCGTGATCCGGTCCGAGACCGTCCGGATCAAGGCCGAGGCGTACGTCGAGTCGGCCAAGGTCGTCGGTGCGTCGACCGGGCGGATCATGTTCCGCCACGTGCTGCGCAACGCCACCCGCACGCTGCCGCTGATCTTCACGCTGAACGCGAGCGAGGCCCTGCTGACGCTGGCCGGGCTGGGCTTCCTCGGCTTCGGCATCGAGCCCAACTCGGCCGCCGAGTGGGGCTACGACCTCAACCGCGCCATCTCCGACGTCACGAGCGGCGTGTGGTGGACCGGGCTCTTCCCGGGGCTCGCGATCGTGCTCTTCGTCCTCGGCGTCACGCTGGTCGGCGAGAGCCTGAACGACCTCGCCGACCCCCGCCTGCGGGGACGTCGCCGGGTGACGGCGGCCGGCGGGACCGTGGCCGCGACGTCCGTCGTGCCCGGCGGGACGCTCGACTCGGCGGCCGGCCTGGAGACCCCGGGCGGGGCCGCGTACGACCGGGTCGACGGAGGGGAGGACCGATGAGCCTGCACGACGCCGCACGTCAGTCCGAGCACGACACCGGCGGGCCGGTGGTGGACATCCGCGACCTCGAGGTCTCGTTCGCCAGCGACCGCGGGTCGGTCAAGGCGGTCGACGGGGTCAGCCTCCAGGTCGCGCCTGGCGAGGTCCTCGCCGTCGTCGGCGAGTCCGGCAGCGGCAAGACCGTGACGGCCAAGAGCATCCTCGGCCTGCTGCCGGCCAGCGCCACCGCCTCGGGCATGGTGCTGCTCGGGTCGAAGCGCGGGCACGCGGCGACCGACGTCGTCGCGGTGCCGAAGTCGCGCCTGCGCGAGCTGCGCGGGACCGACGTGGCGATGGTGTTCCAGGAGCCGTCCGCCGCGCTCAACCCCGTCTACACGGTGGGCTGGCAGATCGCCGAGGGCCTGCGCGCCCACACCTCGATCAGCCGCGGCGACGCGCGGGCCAAGGCGATCGACGTCCTGCGCCGGGTCGGCATCCCCGACCCCGAGGAGCGCGTCGACTACTACCCCCACCAGTTCTCGGGGGGCCAGAAGCAGCGGGTCGTCATCGCGATGGCGCTCGTGCTCGACCCCGGGCTGATCGTCGCCGACGAGCCGACCACCGCGCTCGACGTCACCGTGCAGGCCGAGATCCTGGACCTGCTGCGGCGTTGCCGGGACGACTTCGGCACGTCGATCCTGCTGATCACGCACAACCTCGGCGTGGTCGCGGACCTCGCCGACCGGGTCGCGGTGATGTACGCCGGGAAGGTCGTCGAGCAGGCGACCACCGCGGAGCTCTTCGCGCACCCGCAGCAGGAGTACACCCGGACGCTCCTCGCCGCCGTCCCGTTCGTGGGGCAGGGCCGCGAGCGGGCCGCCGTACGCGCCTCCGCCCGCGAGGCCACCGCGCAGGACGCGGGCACCGAGCCGGAGACGGTGGTCGAGGCCGACGGCCTGCGCATCACCTACCCCGGCCGGCTGGGCCGCGCCGGCTTCACCGCCGTCGACGGGGTCTCGTTCCGGCTGCGGTCGGGCGAGGTGCTCGGCCTGGTGGGGGAGAGCGGGTCGGGCAAGACCACCATCGGGCGCGCCATCGCCGGGCTGACCAAGGTCACCGGCGGGTCGCTGCGTGTGCTGGGGCAGGAGATGCGCGGGGTCAAGGAGCGCACGTTCCGCCCGCTGCGCGGCGACATCGGCTTCGTGTTCCAGGACCCGGCCTCGAGCTTCAACCCGCTGCTCACGATCGCCGACTGCGTCGCCGAGCCGCTGGTCGTGCACGGGCGAGCAACCGACCCGCGGGCCGCGCGGGCCCGCGTCGACGAGCTGCTCGAGGCGGTGCAGCTGCCGCGCGCGTACGGCGACCGCTACCCCCACGAGCTGAGCGGTGGTCAGCGCCAGCGGGCGAGCCTCGCCCGGGCGCTGGCGCTCGACCCGAAGCTGCTGATCGCCGACGAGCCGACCTCGGCCCTCGACGTCTCGGTGCAGGCACGGGTGCTGGAGCTGTTCTCCGAGCTGCAGGCCCGGTTGGGCTTCGCCTCGCTCTTCATCAGCCACGACCTCGCGGTCGTCGACCTGCTGGCCGACCGCATCGCCGTGCTCTACCACGGCGAGCTGGTCGAGGAGGGCACCGGCGAGCAGGTGCTCGGCGCTCCGCAGCACCCGTACACGCAGCGGCTGCTCGCCTCCCTGCCCGTGCCGGACCCGGCCGCGCAGGCCGACCGCCGCCACGAGCTCGCCCGGCTCAAGGCGGACGAGACCACGTCGCAGCGCTGACGCCCACGCCCGGAGCGCGCTCCGGGCTGGGATGATCGTCCGGTGGTGACCCCGGGACGTGCGGCCGCGCGGCGGTCGGGCTCGCCTCGGACCTTCGGGCGCGACCCGAGCCTGCTCGACCCGATCGCGCCCGACTGGGTGGTGCGGATCCTCGCGCCCAAGAAGGCCGACGTGCCCTGGGGCGACATGGTGCGCTCCGGCCTGACCGTGCCGGTCGTCCTGGCGCTGAGCCTGCTGCTCGGGCAGCCCGGGCTGGGGGTGTTCGCCGGCATGGGCGCGCTGGTCGGCTCGTTCGGCGACAACGGCGGCAGCTTCCGCGCCCGGTTCCGCCGGGTGCTGATGGGCGGGGGCGCGGGCCTGCTCGGGCTCGTGGTCGGGCGTGCGGCCGCCGAGCAGGGGGTCGCGGCCGTGGTGACCATCGGCGTCCTCGCCGCCGTGTCCGCCCTCCTCAGCTCGCTCAGCGCCAATCTCTCCTTCGCCGGGCTGCAGCTGCTCGTCTACATCGCGGTCGCCGGGGCGCTGCCACGCGACGTCGGGCTGCACCTCATCGCCGTCGCGTACGCCGCGGGGATCGCGTGGGCGCTCCTGCTGTCCTATGCGCAGACCCGTTTCCAGCCGCCGGGCAACCCGGCCCTGGCCGGCGAGGTGACGGCGCTGCACGGCCTGGCCGACGAGCTCCGCCGGCCGCTCGACGGTGCCGGGGCCGAGCCCGCGGGCGGGTCCGACCACGTCCGCCGCGTCGCCCTGGTCCGGCAGCTGTCCACCGCGTACGACGAGGTCGTGACCGCGCGGTCGACCTCGGCCGGGCGTCGTGACGACCTGCGCCGGCTGGCGTCCACGCTGACCGCGACGTTCGAGCTGGTGACGGCGGTGTTCGCCCTGCCCGCAGCGTCGGACGACCTCGCCTCCGTCCGAGCCGGTGCCGCCGACCTCGTCGACCGGCTCGCCGGGCTGGTCGGGCAGCGCCGACGCCGCGAGGTCCGGGCGCAGCTCGCCGCGCTCGAGGACGAGGTCGCCCGGATCGGGTCCGCCGAGACCGACGGGTCCGGCGGCGACGCCGACGTGCAGCGGCTCCGGGACGCGCTCCTCCACGTGCTGCGGACCGTCGAGGGCCATCCGTCCGTGGCGACGGGGGGTGACCGGCGGTCGTGGGCCGGCTACCTGCCCGGTCAGAAGGCGTGGGTCTTCGCCGCGCGGCTCGCGATCACGATGGCGGTCGCCGAGACGGTGCGCCAGCTCGTCCCGCTCGAGAAGCCCTACTGGATCGTGCTGACCGCCGCGCTCGTCCTCAAGCCCGACCTCGGCTCCGTCTTCGCCCGCGGCGTGCAGCGCACGCTCGGCACGCTGGTCGGGGTGCTGCTCGGCGTCGCGGTCGTCGCCGTCGTGCCCCACGGCGCCTGGCTGCTGCTGCCGATGGCGGTGCTGGCCTTCGCCTTCCCGTACGGGCGCAACCTCAACTACGGGCTGCTCTCGACCTTCATCACCCCGCTGGTGCTGCTGCTGATCGACTTCGGCGCGCGGGTCGACGGCCGGATCGCGCTCGACCGGCTGCTCGACACCGCCATCGGGGCGGGGATCGTCCTGGTCGTGGGCTACCTGTGCTGGCCGGGCACGTGGCGGCCCCGGCTGGGCGAGCACATCGCCGCCGGCGTCGAGGCCCTCGGCGGGTACGCACGCGTGGCGTTCGGCGCCGACCGGAGCCCGGTCGGGCCGGCGCGGCGGCGGACGTACGGGGCGATGTCGGACATCCGCTCCGAGCTGCAGAGCACGCTGGCCGAGCCGCCGCCGCTGTCGCGGCAGGCCGCCGCGTGGTGGCCGCTCATCGCCCAGCTGGAGAAGGCGGCGGACGACCTCACCGAGGCGGCCGCCCGTGCCCGCCACCCTGCGGAACGGCCGCCCGCGGCCGACGTCGCCCAGCTCGTGGCCGCCTTCGACGACCTGGCCGCCGCCCTGCGCGGCCACCGCGCGCCGCGGGACCTCGCCGGGCCGTCGTCGCCGCTGCTGGCCGACGTGAGCGGCGACCTGCGCGGTGCGCGCGGGATCGCCCGAGGACCCATCGGTGCCTGAGGAGACGACATGACCGGACGTACGGAGCTCGAGCTCGCCGACTGGCGGCGGCGGGTGGCCCAGCTCTACGCCGCCGTCCGCGCGGAGGCGGAGCCGGCCGTGGGCCACGCCCTGTGGCGCGCCGGCCGGGACGCGCTGTTCCGCGAGCACCCGCAGAGCGCGCTGCGCGCCGACGACCCGCTGCGCGAGACGGGGCTGCCGTTCTGGCCGTACGACCCGGACCTGCGCTTCGAGCTGCCGCTCGGGCCGGTCCCGGAGGGCACGCGGACCCTGGAGCTGCCCAGCGGCGAGACGGGCAGCACGCTGCTGCGCGCGGTCGGCGTGCTCGAGCTGCCCGACCCGGTCGGCGGGAGCCTCACCGTCTGGTGGCTGGAGCAGTACGCGGGCGGGCTGTTCCTCCCGATGCGCGACGGCACGGCCGGCGGCGACCCGGCCACCTCCAGCTACGGCGGCGGGCGCTACCTCCTCGACACGGCCAAGGGCGCCGACCTCGGGGCGGTGGGGGACCGGATGGTGATCGACCTCAACTTCCTCTACCACCCGTCCTGCCGCTACGACGACGCCTGGCTCTGCCCGCTCGCGCCGCCCGAGAACTCCGTCACCGCCCGCGTCGAGGCCGGCGAGCGGATGGCCTGACCGCCCCGGGACGCGCGAGGGCCACGCACGCCGTCGGCGTGCGTGGCCCTGGTGCGCGAGGTCGTCCGCGCTCGCCCGGGTGCTGCAGGTCAGCTGTTCTGCGCCTCCCAGGTGAAGCCGATCGCCGCGGTGCCGCCCTGGGTGTCGTTCGTGGTCTCGGTCTTGACGCTGTAGGTGAGCTGGTAGGTCCGGGTCTCGGCGGCCGCGCCGGTGGCGACGCCGGCCGTGTTCCAGGTGCCGACGCCGTTGTTGAAGGCGGTGGCGGTCGTGCCGAAGCCGGCGAGCGTGCCGGAGTAGACGCTCGAGCCGCTGGTCAGCGGGGTGTAGCCGGTGCAGGAGCCGAACGACCCGCCGGTGCCTTGGGTGATGGTGAGGTTGATGTCGCTGGCCAGCGCCTTCGTCGTCGCCGCGCCGGTGCCGTAGAGCTTGACGGACGAGGGCAGCGAGCCGGTGGAGGAGACCACGATGCAGCGGGTGCCGGTGGAGCCGGGCTTGAGGTTGGTCGCAGTGAAGGCCGCGGTGTTGTTGTCGTCGTCGGCCAGCGCGACGGTGCCGGTCGCCCAGTTGCTCGTCGGGTTGACCGTGGTGGCCGAGTAGGCGGAGTAGGACGACTGCGCGACGACGAGGCCGGAGGCGGCGAGCGCGACGGGGACGGCGACCAGCGAGACGATCGTGGCGACCTTGCGCGACGGGCGGCGGGTGGCGACAGCGGCGGTGGTGTTCGACATGGCGGGGGGCTCCTCGAGCTGGGACGGTGGTCCTTCGAGCCAGCCCCCGCTTGCTCCCCGGCCTCTCTGGGCTGGTGAGAAGAACTCTGCCGGGGGGACCTCCAGTCAGCCTCAAGCCGCTGACACCGTTGTCTCAGGAGTCCCGCAAGATTGAAGTATCAATCGTTCAAACCTCAAGAACTGCTCTGGACGCCGCTGAGGGTCAGCGTGCGGCCGCCGCGTACAGCGCCTGCACCTGGCTCGCGGTGAGCGCGGAGGGGAAGTACGTGGCGTCGTCCAGCGTGCCGGCGAAGAAGAAGCTGGTCGGGGTGGCGTCCCAGTTGCTGAGGTTGTCGTAGGCGACCCGCACGTACGCCGACGTCCCCGGCTCGCCCGTGGTCGTGGAGGTGTCGGAGGCGACGAGCGCGCCGTCGACGTAGAGGCGGAGACCCGCGCTCGAGAGCGAGGCGACCGCGAGGTGCCAGGCGCCGTCGTTGTACGCCTTCGACGACGAGACCGTCTTCACCGCGTTGGCGTACACGCCGAAGTACACCCGACCGGAGTTGGCCAGGTAGATGTGGCGGTCGTAGGTGCCGGAGGAGCCGGTCTGCCCGCTGCCGAACCCGATCAGCTTGCCGCCGGTCTGCGTGGTGGTCCGGAACCAGACCGCCAGGGTGAGCACCGTGGGCATCCCGTTCGGCAGGCCGGGCGAGGCGAGGGACCCGCGGGACCCGTCGAAGGTCATCGAGCCCCCGCTGTCGTTGGCGCAGGGTCGGTCCGTCGTGGGCGTCCGGCCGGCCGTGCTGTAGACGCCGGTGCGGGCGTTGCCCGAGCTGTCGGTCGCCGCGGTCGCCGTGGCCGACGTCTCGTCCATCCGGTAGTAGAAGTAGGGGTTGAGGGCCGCCACCGTGCTCGCGCAGGTGGAGGCCGGGCTGGTGGCCAGGGAGACCGTGGTGCTGGTCCGGCTGCTGAAGCCCGCTCCGGCCGGGTCGGCGACGAGGGCGGACAGCACGAGCGCGACGACCAGGGTGGCACCGCGCCGGCGCGGAGAGCCCCGGCGCGCGAGGACGTCTGGAGACGGTGAGGTCGCGGGCGTGCCGGGCGCGGATTCTGCGGGGCCGGACTCAGTGGTGCGAGGCCCGGCCGGGTCGTCCGGCTTGTCGGGGTCGTCGTCGAACGTGCGGTCGCGGCCGCTTGCCGCCACCGCCAGCAGCAGGGCGAGGCAGGCCGCGACCAGGGCCAGGAAGAGCCACTGGCCCTGGCGCACCCAGACGACCGGGAGGGCGACCCACGGCACTCGCAGGGTCCCGATCCCGACGACGGTGCCGAGCGCGACCGGGGTGGAGTCGTCGGAGCCGTTCGCGTCGCCCCGGGTGACGAGGAGCCCCGCGTCGTCGATCCGGACGAAGCGGTGCATGCGGAGGCGTCCGGGGTGGTCCGGGTCGTGGAACAGCAGCACGCTGCCCAGCGTCGGCACGTGCGCCGCCAGCGGGCGGGACACGGCGACGTCGCCGACGTGCAGGCGCGGCAGCATCGACCCGCTGCTGACGGTGGTGGGGTGCCACCCGACGACGGCCGGCAGCGCGCCCCACGCGGCGAGCCCGAGCAGCCCGACCAGGACGGACCGCGCCAGGGTCACGGCGGCGAGGCGGGGCCAGGTCCACCGGCGGGGGCTCGGCGTGGCGGCCTCCACGTCAGGTGTTCTGCGCCTCCCAGGTGAGACCGAAGGTCGCGGTCCCGCCCTGGGCGGAGTCGGGGATGGTCGTGCTGACGGTGTACGTGAACTGGAAGGTCCGGGTCTCCGAGGCGCTGCCGGTGGGTGACGAGGTGCCGAGCCCGCTGCCGTAGGTCGTGGCCGAGCCCGTGAACCCGGCGAGCGTCCCGGAGTAGACCGACGACCCGGAGGAGAGCGCGGTGAAGCCCGAGCAGGTGCTGTAGGTGCCGCCCGTGCCCTGCGTGACCGTCCAGCCGAGATAGGTCGCCAGGCTCTTCGTGCCGGCGACGTCCGTCGCGTAGAGCTTGACCGAGGACGCCAGCGAGCCGGTCGAGGTGACGGCGACGCACCGCGAGCCGGACGCCCCCGGCTTCAGGCCGGTCGCGCTGAACAGGGCGGAGCCGCTGTCGTCGTCCCCGAGCACGACGGTTCCCGCGGCCAGGCTGTTGCTCGGGATGCTCGTCCTCGCGCTGAACGCGGAGTACGAGGCCTGGCCCACCACCCCGAGGGCCAGGAGCGCCGACACCGGCCAGACCAGCCAGCGGCTGCGGCGTACGGCTCGGCGCGACGGGGGCTTCACGGGGGACTCCAGGACCTCTGCTGCGGACGGGAGGCCGCCCCCGCGGCCATCCCGAGGATAACCGAGCGGCCGTGGGTGGTCGGGGACCGACGGGTCGACCTGTGCGGCCGCGGCCGGGCCGCGGCACACTCGGGTGATGTCCCGTCCCGCCGACCTCGACCGTCGACACCTCCTGCTCGGGGTGGCCGGGCTCGCCGTCGGCGGCCTCGCCGGGTGCGGCAGCGGGTCGCCGGCCCCGGCCGTGCCGCCGGCCCCCGGCAGCGTCGCGCCGTCGTCCCCGAGCGTGACGCCGACGGCCTCCGCGAGCCCCAGCCCGAGCGCGACCCCCAGCCCGACGCCCACGGCGAAGGCCACGCCGACCGGACCGCCCGACCCCGACGTCGCGGGGACGGTGGCCGAGGACCTGGACGTGCCGTGGGGGATGGCGTTCTTCGCCAACGGCGACGCGCTCGTCTCCGAGCGCGACCGCGCCCGGTTGCTCCGCATCACGCCGAAGGGAAAGGTGACGCGGCTCGGCGAGGTCGCGGGCGTGGCGCCGGCCACCGGGATCGGCGAGGGCGGGCTGCTCGGGATCGCCCTCGCGCCCGGCGACGAGGACACCGTCTTCGCCTACCTCACGTCGGCCTCGGACAACCGGCTGGTCCGGCTGAGCATCCGGGGCGGGAGGGTGGGCCGGCCCAAGGCCCTCCTCACCGGCATCCCGACGAGCGTCCACCACCACGGCGGCCGGCTGCTCTTCGCCCCGGACGGCACCCTCTTCGTCAGCGTGGGCGACGCCGAGGACTCCGCGCTGGCCCAGCAGAAGGGGTCGCTCGCCGGCAAGATCCTGCGGCTGCGGCCCGACGGGCGGGCCGCGTCGGGCAACCCGTACGGCAACCGGACGTGGAGCTACGGCCATCGCAACGTCGAGGGCCTGGCCTTCGACGCGTCGGGGCGGCTGTGGGCGACCGAGTTCGGCGACAAGCGCGCGGACGAGCTCAACCGGATCGTCAAGGGCCGCAACTACGGCTGGCCGCGCGTCGAGGGCCGGAGCTCGAACGACGCGTACGCGAGCCCGGCCGCCACCTGGTCGCCCACCAGCAGCTGCTCACCCGCCGGGCTCGCCATCACGCGCTCGACCGCGTTCGTCGGCGCGCTGCAGGGTCAGTGCCTGTTCTCGGTGGCGCTGGACGGCACGGACGCGGCGAAGCCGAAGGCGCACTTCGCCCGCGACCACGGCCGCATCCGGAACGTCGCCGTCGCGCGGGACGGGTCGCTCTGGATGACCACGAGCAACACCGACGGACGGCGTACGCCCGGTCGGGACGACGACAAGATCCTGCGGGTGAAGTTGTAGGTCAGCCCGCGACGACGACCGCGCCGAGGAGGAGGCGTCGGGCCAGGTCCTCGCCGAGGTCGGACACCCGCGTACGGCCCTCGTCGAGCAGGGTCTTGACCGGCGCCACGTCGGACTCCTCGAGCGCCAGCTCGCCCGCCCGGCTGCGCAGCACGCTGCGTCCACCCGTCTGGTCGAGCGACGCGGCGAGGTGCTCGCGCAGGCGGAGGCTCGTCGACGGCTCGAGCGCGGCCGCGGTGTCGAGCTGGCGCAGCGGGCCCACCGGGGCCGGGCGGCGGGAGTCGCGCTCGGACCGGGCCAGGGCCGCCACCACCGTGTCGAGGTCAGCGGTCCGCACGGCCTCGAGCAGGGCGGCCCGGACGCGTTCGACGTCGGGGGCGAGCGTGTCCGGCCGGGTGGGGTCGGTGCCGAGGGCGAGCGACGCGCGCAGGTCGGCGTCGCCGGCCAGCGAGCGGAGGGCCTGGGCCGTGAGCTGCTCGGCGAGGCTCAGCCGGGTCCAGGTGTGGACGCCGAGGGTGAGGTGCGTGCTGACGCCCCCGAGCGCGGTGGCCGCGTGGAGGAAGCCGCGCGGCAGGTAGAGGCAGTCGCCGGGCTCGAGGACGGCCTCGATGAGCGGCGGTTCGGCGGCGGCGCGCTGCACGGCGGCGCGGCGGTCGGTCCACGGCTGGTCGCGCAGCGGCGACTCCCAGACCGGGGCGTGGATGCGCCAGCGCTTGGCGCCGGAGACCTGGAGCACGAAGACGTCGTGCACGTCGTAGTGGTCGTCGAAGCCCTGGTTCTGCGGCGGGGTGACGTACGCGTTGGCCTGGACCGGGTGCCCCAGCTCCTCGGCCAGCGCCCCGACGAAGTCGATGATCGGCGGCCAGACGCGGTGCAGGCCCTGGAGGACGAGGGTCGCGCCGCCGCCGAACAGGGCGACGAGCTTGCTGTCACTCACCTGGTCGGCGATGCCGGCCCCGACGCCGCCGGGGGCGGTGAAGGCGCGGTCGCCGAGGGTCTGGCCGCTCTTGGCCACCCGGAGGAACGGTGCGCGCAGCCCGCGCTCGGAGACGAGCTCGTCGACGCTGCGCTCGTCCAGCAGGTCGGTGAACGGCCGCGGCAGGTCGCCCGCGCGGCTCAGCAGCGCCTGGCGGCCCCAGTGCTGCCCGGCGAACGTGGCCGGGTCGGTCGCGACCAGCCGGTCGAGGGCCGGGGTGGCGTCGTCGGGCAGGGGCACGGGGTCCTCACGTGGGGTGCGGTGGTGCTGAGGGGCTGGGTGGATCGGGGGTGAACGACAGACGGTGCCCGGCCAGGAGGCCGGGCACCGTCCGCACAGATGTGGCTAGGCGCTGCCGTCGGCTCCGCCGTCGCTCACGCCCGGGGTGCCGTCGGCGCCACCGTCGGCGGGACCCTCGGCCCCGCCGTCGGCTCCACCGTCCTGGACGCCCGGGGTGCCCTCGGCGCCACCGTCAGCGGGACCCTCGGCCCCGCCGTCAGCTCCGCCGTCCTGGTGGCCCGGGATGCCCTCGGCTCCGCCGTCGGCCGGTCCTTCGAGGCTGCTGTCGCTCATAAGCCCTCCGTCTGCTCGTGTGCGGTCCCGTCAGAGCTGACGGACCGCGGTGACGCGCCTGATCGGCGCCCTGGGCACATGCAACCACCCCGGTCCACGCGGTGGTGGGGAGGGGTGGTTTCCCACCCGCTCGCGCCACCCGGTTCTGTCGGAGGCCCCGGTTAGCATCGCGAGCATGCGGGGCGACGAGGTGTTCGAGGAGGCGGAGGCGGCGCTCTCCGGGCTCCTCGCGGCCCCCGAGGCGCCCTCCGCGGTGACCTCCGGCGCGGCCGGCGGGGGCGTGGCCGCCGCGCTCGGCGACGCCGCGATCAACGCCCTGGTCGGACCGGAGGCGTTCGCCCGGGCGATGGTCGCCGTCCGGTCCGGGCACGTGAGCCACGTGGAGGTCGACGACGCGGCCCGTACGGTGTCGGGCCGGGTCCGAGGCCACCACCGCGACGACTACGAGGTCACCGTGTTCCTGGCGTCGTCCCCGTCCGGGTCCACCACCGTCCACCGCAGCCGGTGCAGCTGCCCGGTCGCCATGGACTGCAAGCACGCGGCCGCCGTCCTGGTCGTCGCCCGCCACCAGCAGGGTCCCGGCCCGCGGGTCGAGCGGGCCGAGTGGGAGCGGGTGCTCGGGCCGCTGGTGGCCGCAGCTCCGCCCGTCGCGTCGGTGGAGGTGGCACCCCTCGGGCTCGAGCTCGGCGTCGAGCGCATCCCGGCCCACCGCGGCTACGCGGGCCGGCTCGACCTGCGCGCACGTCCGGTGCGGCGTGGCCGGGGCGGAGGGTGGGTCCGCTCGGGCATCTCCTGGGAGGACCTCGACTTCGTCGCCCGCTCGTACGTGCCCGCCCACCGTGAGCTGCTGCTCCAGTTCAGGGCCGCCGCCGGGGCCGGCGCTCGCAACGCCCTGCCGCGCAACCCGTGGCTCTCCCTGCAGACGGTCAGCAGCGCCTTCTGGTCGCTGCTCGACCAGGTCGGTGCGGCCGGGCTCGAGGTCGTGGTGGAGGACCCGCTGCGCACGCTCGAGGTGCTGGCGAGCGCCGAGGTCTCGATCGACGTCCGCCGCGTGGAGCAGGTCGGCCTGCTGGTGGGGCCGCGGGTCCGGGTGGGCGAGGACCGCGTCGAGCTGACGTCGGTCGGGGTGCTGGGCGAGCCGGCGCACGGCGTCTACACGGTGGGGGCCGACCAGCAGCTCACCGTCGCGCGCCTCGACCGCCTGCTGCCCCGCGAGCTGCGCTCGATGGTCGTCGGCGCAAGGCCGCTGCTGGTGCCCCGGACCGACGAGGAGCGCTTCCTCGACGAGTACGTCCCCGGGCTGCGGCGCCACGCCCCGGTCGGCTCGCGCGACGGCAGCGTGGCGCTGCCGCTCGACGTCCCGCCGCGCCTCGCCCTGACCGTGACCCCGCGCGACGAGCACCGGGTCCGGCTCGACTGGTGCTTCCGCTACGTCGCCCCCGGGTCGCCCGGCCCGGGCACCAGCTACGACCTCGACGACCCGGGGGCCGGTCGGCTGCGCGACGCCGCCGCCGAGCGGGCGCTGCTCGTCGACCTCCCGCTGCCGTACGCGACGACGCCCGTCCTGCAGGAGCCGGGCAGCTCACCCGCGACCCCGGCGGCGCACGCGCTGCTGGACGGGCTCGACGCCGCGCTCTTCGTCGAGCGCGTCCTGCCCGGCCTCGAGGCCGCGGGGGTCCTGGTGGAGCTGGTGGGGGACCTGCCGGGCTACCGCGAGTCCGTCGCCGAGCCGGCGATCGCGGTGAGCGCGACCGAGCGTGCCGACACCGCCGACTGGTTCGACCTGCACGTCGAGGTGTCCGTCGAGGGCGAGCGGGTGCCCTTCGACCAGCTCTTCGTGGCGCTCAGCCAGGGCGAGGAGCACCTGGTGCTCGAGAGCGGGGTGTGGTTCAGCCTCCAGCGACCCGGCCTCGACCGGCTCCGCGACCTCATCGAGGAGTCCCGCTCGCTGGCCGACCGCGACTCCGGCGAGCTCACGATCAACCGCTTCCAGGTGTCGCTGTGGGAGGACCTCGTCGACCTCGGCGTCGTCGCCTCGCAGGCGGCGCGGTGGAGCCGCGCCGTCCGCGGTCTGGCGGACGGCGGGCCGACCGGAGCGCCGGAGCTGCCGCCGACGCTGCTGGCCGACCTGCGGCCGTACCAGCGCGAGGGCTACGCCTGGCTGCACACCCTCTGGTCGAACGGGCTCGGCGGGATCCTCGCCGACGACATGGGGCTGGGCAAGACCGTCCAGACGCTCGCGCTGGTGGCCCAGGCCCGGCTCGAGCAGCCCGCGGCGCCGCCGTTCCTCGTCGTCGCGCCGACCAGCGTCGTGCCGGGCTGGGTCGGCGAGGCAGCCCGGTTCGTCCCGTCGCTGCGGGTGGTGACCCTCGACTCGCGGGCGCGGCGCCGCGGCTCGCTGGCCGAGCTCGCCGCCGGCGCCGACGTGGTGGTGACGTCGTACGCGCTCCTGCGGCTCGACGCCGACGAGATCGCCGCGCTGGCGTGGTCGGGGCTCGTGCTGGACGAGGCCCAGTTCGTCAAGAACCACCGGGCGAAGACGTACCAGGCGGCGCGACGGGTCGACGCCCCGTTCGCCCTCGCCATCACCGGGACGCCGCTCGAGAACAGCCTGATGGACCTCTGGTCGCTGCTGTCGGTCACCGCGCCGGGGCTGTTCCCGTCGCCGCAACGGTTCTCGCAGTTCTACCGCCGCGCGATCGAGCGGGACCACGACACCGACAAGCTGCGGCAGCTGCAGCGTCGGGTCCGGCCGTTCCTGCTGCGGCGTACGAAGCAGGCGGTGGCCGCCGACCTGCCGCCCAAGCAGGAGCAGGTCGTCGAGGTCGAGCTCGCACCGCGGCACATGCGCGTCTACCAGACCCACCTGCAGCGCGAGCGCCAGAAGGTGCTCGGTCTGCTGGACGACCTCGACCGCAACCGGTTCACCGTGCTGCGGTCGCTGACCCTGCTGCGCCGCCTCTGCCTGGACCCGGCGCTGGTCGACGAGGCGCACGCCGACATCCCGGCGGCCAAGGTCGAGATGCTCCTCGACGACCTGACCGAGCTGGTCGCCGAGGGCCACCGTGCGCTGGTCTTCAGCCAGTTCACGAGCTTCCTGGGCCGGATCCGGGAGCGGCTCGAGCAGGCGGGGATCGAGCACGCCTACCTCGACGGCTCGACGACCCACCGCGAGCAGGTCGTGGAACGGTTCCGGACCGGCGCGGCGCCGGTCTTCCTGATCAGCCTCAAGGCGGGCGGGTTCGGGCTCAACCTCACCGAGGCCGACTACTGCTTCGTGCTCGACCCCTGGTGGAACCCGGCGACCGAGGCGCAGGCCGTCGACCGGGCGCACCGGATCGGGCAGACGCGCAAGGTGATGGTCTACCGGATGGTGGCCAAGGACACCATCGAGGAGAAGGTGATGGCGCTCAAGGCCCGCAAGGCGGAGCTGTTCGGCTCGGTCTTCGACGCCGACGCTCTCGGCGGGGCCGAGCTGGGCGCCGACGACATCCGGGAGCTCCTCGCCGCCTGAGCGGTGGCCTCCCGACCCCGTGGGGACCCCTTCCGCACCCGGCAATTCAGCCGGGTGGGGAATGAACGCGGTTCCGCAGGTACTTGAGCAAACCCTGAGGAACCCTTAGCCGGAGCCGTTCCCAGAGCAGAGACAGCACGACGAGGATCGGTCGCATCCGGGGACGAGAGCCCCCGGAGAGGACAGCATCTCGTCGGTCGACGCGGGAGCCCGGGGCCACGGCACCGGGACGACGCAGGACCCGCGAGGGCCAGGTCGTCGCCTCGGGGGAGGGACCGACCGTGTCTGGGCCGGAGTCCCGCCGTCAGGCGGTCACCGGCTTGTGGGGGGAGCACGGCTGACGGACGAGGAGGTCCTTCAGGTCTCATCGGGGAACGACCGGCACGGGGGTGGACGGTGACGTACGACGCCGTCCGAGGGTCGGAAGTGCACACGCAGGAAGCGTCGCGGGGGGATGCGACGTGAAGGGGGATGCAGGGGCGTTCGGGGGAACGCAGGGGCCGCGGCCGACCGGATCGACGAGGGGAAGAACCGGTGGTGGCGGACGAGTGCGGTGGGGAGATGCCGGGCTCGCGTCGCAGACGTCCTGCGAACCTCCGGACGGAGCCGGTCGTGGACCGGTCTCGGAGGGTCGCCCACCGCTCGCGCCGGCTCACGCCGGCTCACCAGGAGGCCCGATGGCCGAGCACGACGCCATGATGGCGCGCTTCGTCCACGACTACCTCGAGCTGCTCGACCACCGGGTCGCGTCGATCCGGAGCCACCTCGAGCAGCGGAACTTCATGACCGCGCACGTCGCGCTGCTGAGCCTGGAGTCGACCAGCGTCATGGTCGGGGCGACCGTCCTGGCGCAGGCGGCCGGGCGGCTCCGCGAAGCCGTCGAGCAGGGCGACCGCGACACGGTGCCGTCGCTGCTCGCCGACGTCACCGTCGAGGCGGAACGGACGCGGAACGATCTCGTCGGGGTGCCCGAGCCGGCACCCGCGTCGTCGGACTGAGCGCGGCGGGACGGGCTCAGCGGCGGGAGTCGGCGAGGCGGTAGCCGACGCCGCGCACCGTCTCGATGTAGCGCGGCGAGGCGACGGGGTCGTTGAGCTTGCGCCGCAGGTTGGCCATGTGGACCTCCACCGCCCGCCGGTCGGAGTCGCTGACGTAGCCGCTGCTGGCGTAGTCGCCCCGCAGCTCCAGAGCCAGCGTGTCCTTGGAGATGACCCGACGGTTGCCCGACATGATCGCCAGCAGCAGGTCGAACTCGCTGCGCGTGAGCTCCAACGGAGCCCCGTCGAGGTCGACGAGCCACATGTCCGAGTTGATCCGCAGGCCGTTGTGGCTCAGCCAGCCCCCGGTCTCGTCCTCCTCGGGCTGGGGCGGCGGTGCCGCGGTCGTCGGCGCCGTGGCGGCCACCGGCGCCGGCGCGGTGCCCGAGGCGGCCGCGGCCTGCACGGGGGTCACGTAGCGCCGGAGCATGGCCTCGATCCGGGCGCGCAGCTCCCGCGGCCGGAAGGGCTTGGTCAGGTAGTCGTCGGCCCCAGCGTCCAGGCCCATCAAGGTGTCGATCTCCTCGTCGCGGGCCGACAGCATGATGATGTACGTCGAGCTGAAGGCCCGGATCTGGCGCGCGACCTCGAAGCCGTCGATGCCGGGCAGGCTGATGTCGAGCGTGGTGAGGATCGGGTCGTACGTCCGGACGGCCTCGATGCCCTCGGCCCCGGACTCGCACGTGTGGCAGGTGAAACCGGCCTGGTCGAGGATGGCGGCGAGGAGGTTCCGGATGTCGGCGTCGTCCTCGATCACGACCGCGACGCGTTCCGGCTCGGCTGCCATGCTGGTCACCGTACCGACACCGTTGCCGTTCGCGGTGCACGGCGGGCAGATCCGAGCACCACGAAGTGGCCGAAAATCATGTCCGCCATCCCTCAGGCACCCGCCGAGGCCGGAACTGCTTCGACCGTCGAAGGATCTCGTTCGGGGCGGTCGGCCGCACGCGGCAGGGTGAAGTGCAGGGTCGCCCCGCGGTCGGCGTTGTTGGTGGCCCAGATGCGGCCCCCGGAACGCTCCACGAGGCTGCGGCTGATGGCGAGCCCCAGCCCGAAGCCGCCCTTCTCGCGCGCGTCGCTGGAGTCCACCTGCTCGAAGCGGTTGAAGATCCGCTCCAGCCGGTCGTCGGGGATCCCGCGGCCCTGGTCGGTGACGCAGAACTCGACGACGTCGTCGCCCGCCCAGGCGGTGATCTCGACGAGGCCGCCGGGGTAGGAGAACTTGAGGGCGTTCCCGAGCAGGTTGATCAGGGTCTGCGTCGCCCGGTCCGGGTCGGCGTGCACCGCGCCCGACACGGTCCCGACCCGCAGCTCGACCCCGGCCTCGACGGCCAGCACCTGCATCTGCTCGGCCGCGGCGCCGACGAGCACGCGGGCGTCCTGCCACGCGGGCTGGAGCACCAGGACGCCGGACTCGATGCGCTCGATGTCGAGGATGTCGTCCACCAGCCGGTTGAGCCGGTGCGCGCTGATCGAGGCGATCTCCAGCATCCGCGCGGCACCGGCGGGCAGCGGACCGAGCGCTCCGCCGGAGATGAGGCCCAGCGACCCCTGGATCGCGGTGAGCGGGGTGCGGAGCTCGTGGCTGACCATGGAGACGAACTCGGACTTCAGTCGCTCCACCTCCCGGCGCTGCGTCACGTCGCGGAAGATGACGACCGCCCCGACCACCGTGTCGTCCTCGGTCAGCGGGGTGGTGGTGACCTCGACGGGGAGCAGGCGGCCGTCGCGGCGGACGTAGCTGTCGTCCTCCGACGTGGCGACGAGACCCTCGCGCACGGCCTCGGCGATGTAGCACTGGTCCTTGGGCAGCAGCTCTCCGTCCGGTCCCCGCGCGTGGAACGTCGTGTGCGCGTCGCAGCCGGTCAGGTCCTCGGCGGCGTAGCCGAGCGCGTGCGCGGCCGCCGGGTTGACGAAGGTGATGAGCCCGTCGGGGTCCACGCCGTAGATGCCCTCGCCGACCGAGTCGACCATCAGGTCGGTCCGCGCCGTGATCTGGCGCAGGGACCGGGTGCGTTCCGCGACGCGCTCCTCGAGCCGGCGCCGCAGCCGGTCGTTGTCGATCCCGAGCAGGCTCTGCCGGGCGAGCACCGCGAGCACCACGAGCAGCAGCAGGACGACGGCCGGCAGGCTGACGCCCTCGCTGCTGAACTTGACGAGCGTGATGCCGAGCCCGACCAGGAAGAGCACGAACATGACCGCCGTGCTCAGCACCGGCGACTTCTCGGTGGTGACGACGTCCGGCTCGACGGGACCGTGCGCCGGCACCCAGATCGCCAGCACCAGCAGCAGGTAGCCCGAGAGCCAGCCGGCGTCGACGATCGACCCGTACGTGAACTGCCGCCCCGACGCCGCCACGAAGGCGAAGCCGAAGTCGGAGGCGGCGAAGCAGAAGAAGCTCAGGGCGAGGAGCCCCAGCATGAGGTGGTCGCGGCGCGAGCGCAGGTAGAGCAGCGTCGCGAGCGTGGCCAGCACCACGTCCGTCACCGGGACGACCAGCAGCGGCCAGCCCCCGGGGTTGTCGACGAGCAGGTCCGGGAAGAGCGTGACGTCGGCGACGAGCAGGATCGAGCCGCCGATCACGATCCCGTCGAGGATCATCCGCGTCACGTCGGTCGTCCGCCGGGCCCGGCTGGGGAAGTGGACCATCCCGGCGACGCCGACGGCCAGGGCGAGCGTCAGGACGACGTCGCCGGGCATCACCCGCCCGGGGGCGGTCGCGCGCGGCAGGACCAGCTGGAGCAGGTTCGACGTCGTGGCGAGCAGGCACGCGCCGGCGAAGAGGAGGTACGCCCGCTGCCGTCGACCCGTGCTGGCCAGGATCCGGCGGCGGAAGCCGAGGGCGGCGACGACCCCGCTCAGGGCCAGCGTCGTCAGGGTGACGGTCTGCCGGACGCGGTGCGGGAGGTCGCTGACGAGGACCACGGCGAGCACCGCGAGCACGAGGGCGACGGCCAGGCCCATGAGCCGGAGCCGACGGACCGCCCTGTCCTGGGGGTCGAGGTGGACCTCCATGCCCGTAAAAATACCACCCGGCACCCCGTCCGCGAGGTGCTCGCGGCGCTCTGCCGGTCGGGGGCGAGCCTGTCACCCAGGTCGGCGGCACCCTACGATGACCAGCGTGACGGGACCGGTCCGGCGGGTGCTCGTGGTCGACGACGACGAGCTGCTGCGCGAGGTCGCGAAGGCGTCGCTGGAGCTCGTGGCCGGCTGGTCGGTGAGCACCGCCGCGTCCGGGGTGGAGGCGCACGAGAAGGCCCGGGTCGAGCACCCCGACGCGATCATGCTCGACGTGATGATGCCCGGCCAGGACGGGCCGAGCACCTTCGCCGCCCTGCGGCGCGACGCGGCCACCCACGACATCCCCGTGATCTACCTGACGGCCAAGAACAACACGCTCGGCTGGACGGGCGAGGGGCTGGCCGGGGTGATCGCCAAGCCCTTCGACGCCATGCGGCTGTCGGCCCAGGTCAGCGCGCTGCTCGGCTGGCCGGACTGAGCGGGCCGACCCGGCGGCTCAGCCGTAGAGCGCGGTCGCCGGTGCGGTCGGGCGCCGCTGGACGTCACGCCGGTGCAGCAGCCACGCCGCGACCACACCACCCACGGCACCACCGAGGTGGGCCTGCCAGCTGACCCCGGCGGTGGTGGGCAGGACGCCCCAGAGCAGGCCTCCGTAGACGAAGAGGATCGCCAGCGCCAGCACCACCTGGCCCGGGCGGCGCGACCAGATGCCGCGGACGAGCAGGTAGGTCAGCCAGCCGAAGATCAGCCCGCTCGCGCCGAGCACGATCGTCCCGGCCGGGGTGAGCAGCCACGCGGTCAGCCCCGACGACACGACGCTGACCAGGGAGGCGGCGACCCAGCGCGCGACGCCGCCCAGCAGGACCAGGGCGCCGAAGGCGAAGAACGGCACCGAGTTGCTCGCCAGGTGGTCCCACCCGGCGTGCAGCAGCGGGGCGGTGAAGATCTCGGGCAGCCCGTCGAGCTCGCGGGCGTGGATCCCGTACGTGTCCAGCGCGTTGCCGCTGAGCTGGTCGAGGCCCTCGACCACCCAGAGGCCGGCGAGCAGCACGGCCATGGCCACGGCGGCGTGCAGGGGGCGGACCGGCTGGGTCGTCATGGGCTCCTCCGTCGGGTTGCTTCATCCAGGGTGCCCGGCCCCCGCAAGCCCGGCGTCGTGCGCGGTGCGGACGTGCCGGTCGTCCACAGGGCCACGACGTCGTGGCGGGTCGTCCACAGACGGGCCGCGGGAGGCGACCCGGACGGTGGCCCCGTCACCACAGTGCAGACGTGACCACCTCGTACTCACCCGCCGTCCCCCCGTCCGAGCCCGACGGACCCGTCCGGCTGAAGGCCCGGCGGCCCTCGGACCTGCTCGCGGCCGTCCCGTTCCTGCTCGGCTTCCACCCGCAGGAGTCGTTGGTCGCGCTGTTCCTCGAGTCGGGCCGCGTCCGGCTCACCGCGCGCTACGACCTCGGTGACCACCTCGACCTCGACGTCGCGGACCTCGTCGACCAGCACCGCCCGACCGGTCTGGTGCTCGTCGTCTACTGCGCCGACGCGGACCGGGGCCGCGCCGCCCTGCGGGACCAGGCCGAGCGGTTGACCGACGTCGACCTCGTCGACCTCCTCCTGGTGGACGGCGAGCGGTGGTGGTCGCTCGACCGCTCGACCGGCTGCTGCCCGTCCGAGGGCAACCCGTACGCGCCGGGGGACCACCCGCTGAGCGCCGAGGCGGTCTGGGCCGGACTGGTCGCCCGCCCCGACCGTGCCGCCGTCGTCGCGACCGTGGGCGGGCCGGACGAGGAGGAGTGGGCGGCGCTCGGGCGGCTGGCCCGTCCGATCCGCAGCCGGCTCGCCCGCGAGAGCCGGACCGCGCGGCAGGACGCGCTCGGGCGGGCGGTGGTGGCGGCGCTGCCGCACCTCGAGGCAGGGCCGGCGGCGGGCGCGGACGAGGAGGGACGGGCGGCTCGGGTCGCCCGGCTGGACGACGCGGCGTGCCTGGAGCTCGCGCTGCTCGTGCGCGACACCCTCGTCCGCGACGTCGCCTGCGCGCTGGTGACGCGGGAGGACGCGCCCCGCCACCTGGCCCTGTGGCAGCAGGTCGTCGCCCGCACGCCGCCCGACCTCGCGTCGGCGCCGCTCTGCCTGGTCGGGGTGGCGGCCTGGGCCGGCGGCAACGGGACGCTGCTGAACGCCTGCTGCGAGCGGCTGGCCGAGCTCGACCCCCGCTACCCGATGGGGCGGCTGCTGTCCGACGTCAGCCGTCGGGCGCTGCCGCCGGCCTGGTGGGACGCGATGGCCGACGGCCTGCGGCGCGACCTGGGGCTGGGGGGCTGAGTGCGGGTCGAGAGCCACTAGATTGCCCGCCATGACGCGCTTCGTGGTGTGCGGGGAGACCCTCATCGACCTGGTCGAGTCGTCGACCGACGTGCCGACCTCGTTCCGCTCGACCTGGGAGGCCCTCTCCGCGGGCGGGCCGATGAACTCGGCCGTCGCGCTGGGGACGTTGGGTGCGGAGGTGCAGTTCCTGGGGCGGCTGTCGGGCGACTCCTTCGGCCGTCAGCTGCGCGAGCACGTCGTCAAGGCCGACGTCGGTCTCGACCTCGCCACGGAGTCGACGCAGGCGACGTCCATCGCCGTCGTCAGCCTCGACGACGACGGCGTCGCGAGCTACGTCTTCCACTTCCACGACACCGCGAACTTCGGCTGGCGGCCCGAGGAGCTGCCCGCGCTCGACGCGGGCGACTGGCTGCACATCGCCTCCCTGTCGTGCGTCGTCAGCCCCGGCAACCAGGTCCTCCTCGACTGGATGCCCTCGGTGCGCAGCGGGGTGTCGTACGACATCAACGTGCGGCCGACGGTCATCACCGACCCGGGGGAGTACTGGGCGCGCGTCGAGCCCTGGCTGCGGGCGGTCGGCGAGCGCGACGGCATCCTCAAGGCCAGCGACGTGGACATCGCGTTCCTCGCCCAGGCGGCCGGCGGGTCCGACCCGGTCGAGATCGTCACCGGGTGGGTGGAGCGGTACGGCCTCGGGCTGGCCGTGGTGACGCTCGGCCCCGACGGCTCGGTCGCGGTCGAGCCGGGCGGGGCCGTCACCCGGGTGCCCGGCTTCCCCACCGAGGTGGTCGACACCGTGGGCGCGGGCGACACCTTCATGGCCGGGTTCCTCGAGGCGCGGGTGGAGCAGGAGCTCTCCCTGGAGGAGAGCCTGCGCCGCGGTGCCGCCGCCGCGTCCATCGTGTGCTCGCGGCAGGGCGCCCAGCCGCCGACGGCGGCCGAGGTCGACGCGCTGATCGCCCGCGCCACGCACGCCTGAGGTCTCCGGGACGTCTGGCTCCCGGGGCATCAGACCGCGGGGACGTCAGACCGCCGGGACGTCCTCGGCGCGCGCGGCGGCGACCAGGGCGGCGAGGGCCTCACGGTCCCGCTCGGGGTCGGGGTGCCGCCCGTCGGGCTCGGTGACGTAGAAGGTGTCGATCGCCTGACCGGCGAGCGTCGCCACGTGCGCCGACCGGATGGACAGGCCGACGCCGCTCAGCGCCGCGCCGAGCGCCCAGAGCAGGCCGGAGCGGTCGCCCGTGCGCACTTCGAGCACGCTCGCGGACTCGCTCGCCCCGCGGACCGCCTCGACGTGCACCTGCGCGGGCTCCGGCCGGGCGCGGGACTCGCGCCGGCGTACGGGTTCGAGGGCGCCGCGGTCGCCGGCGGCGAGGCGTTCGAGCTGCTGGGTGAGGAACGCGGCGTCGGGGACGTCGGCCAGGCGCTCGAGGTCGACCCGCCAGGTGTTGACCGCGACGCCGTCGACCGTGTGGAGCACCGCGGCGCGGACGGGGACCCCGGCCGACGCGAGGAGACCGGCGGTGTCGCTGAACAGCCCGAGCCGGTCCGGCGCCGCGATGAGGAGCTCGGCCCCGCCGGGACGCGGCTCTACCCGGACGCGAGGGCGGCCGTCGAGGGCGACCGAGCGGGCCAGGCCGACGTCGACGAGGCGGGAGAGGTCGACCGCGTGGTCGTCGGGCCCGCCGTCGACGAGCATCCCCTCGACCTGGTCGGCGAGCGAGCTGATCAGCGAGGCGCGCCAGGGCGACCACGCGGCCGGGCCCGCGGCCCTGGCGTCGGCCTCGGTCAGGAACCGCAGCAGCGTCAGCACCTCGCTGCGCCCGTCGACCGCGGCCACGAGCGCGTCCTGCGTCTTGGGGTCGGCGTGGTCGCGGCGGGTGGCGAGCTCGGCGAGCGTGAGGTGCTCGCGCACGAGGAGGGCGACGAGGTCGGCGTCCTCGCTCGAGAGCCCGATCCGGTCGACCGCCGCGCGGGCGATCGGGGCCCCCACGGCCGGGTGCTGCGCACCGGCCCCCGGCAGCTTGCCGATGTCGTGCAGCAGGGCGGCGAGCAGGAGCAGGTCCGGCCGCTCGACGCGGGTGAGGAAGCGGTGCGCCTCGACGACGGTCTGCACGGAGTGCCGGTCGACGGTGTGGCGGTGCAGCGGGTTGTGCTGGGGGCGCGCGCGGACCGGGGTCCACTCCGGCAGCCAGCAGGCGATGCAGCCGGCGAGGTCGAGCGCCTCCCACACGGGCAGCAGGTTCGGCCCGGAGGCGAGCATGGTCACGAAGGCGTCCCGGCCCGCCTCGGGCCAGGGGTCCGGCAGCGGGCTGACCCGGGCGCCCAGGTTCTCGGCGGTGACCGGGGAGATCGTGAGGCCCTCGCTCGCGGCGAGCGCCCCGACCCAGAGCCCGGCGAGCGGGTCGTCGGCCGTCTCGACGCGGGCCAGCCCCACCTCGGCGGCGCCCTGGCTGCCGGAGACGATCAGCCCGTGCGCGGCGGTGCGGTACTCCGGGCGGCGCTCCCGGCGCCCGAAGCTCAGGACCCGCCGCTGGGGGACCGACTGGCGGGCGGCGCGGACCGTCAGGTCGACAGCGTGGGCGATACGTCGGGCGCCGAGGCTGACTTCGCGCCGCAGGTCGTCGGGGTCGGTGAAGCCCATCAGCGTCGCGACCTCGTCCACCTCGGCGGCGAGCAGCCGGTCGACCGCGCGGCCGGCCGTGAGGTGCAGGGCGTCCCGCACGTCGAGGAGGCGCTCGTACGGGACCTCGACCGTCGCGTGCGGGCGGTCGGTGAGCCACGTCGCGGCCAGCGCGCGGAGCATCGTCATGTCGCGGAGACCGCCGCGGGCCTCCTTGAGGTCGGGCTCGAGCAGGTACGCGGCGTCCCCGGACTTGGCCAGCCGCTCGTCGAGGGAGTCGAGCAGCTCGGGCAGCCGGCGACGGGCGTTCGTGCGCCAGGCCGTCAGGAGCGCGGTGCGGGTGCTGCTGACCAGAGCGGCGTCACCGGCGACGACGCGGAGGTCGAGCAGCCCGACGCCGGCGCTGACCTCCTTGACCGCCACGGCCGTGCACTCGGTCGGCGTCCGGACGGAGTGGTCCATCTTGACCCGCGCGTCCCACAGCGGGTACCAGAGCCGTTCGCTCAGCCCGTCGACCCCACCCGGTCGGCGGCCGTCGTGCAGCAGCACGAGGTCGAGGTCGGAGCGGGGGCCGAGCTCGCGCCGGGCCAGGCTCCCGACGCAGGCCAGGGCGACCCCGGCGGGCGGTGCGTCGACCGAGTCCCACAGGTCGACGAGGGCCTCCTCCACGCACGCGGTCATCGAACGCCGACGATCCGGCCCTGCCTGGGGAGCCCAGGAGGACCGGATCGCGACGTCGAGCCGTGCGGTGGTGAGGCCGAGGGACAGGCGACCGGTGAGGTCGCCCGTCGTCGGCTCGGACGTCAGAGGGCTTCCGCCCCGCGCTCCCCGGTGCGGACCCGGACGACGTCGTCGACCGGGACCGACCAGACCTTGCCGTCGCCGATGCGACCGGTCCGGGCGCTCTTGACGAGGACGTCGATGATGTCCGACGCGTCGTCGTCGCCGACGAGGACCTCGAGGCGCACCTTCGGCACCAGGTCGACCGTGTACTCGGCCCCCCGGTAGACCTCGGTGTGGCCACGCTGGCGGCCGAAGCCGCTGGCCTCGCTGACGGTCATGCCCTCGACGCCGAACGACTCCAGGGCGCTCTTCACCTCGTCGAGCATGTGGGGCTTGATGATCGCGGTCACGAGCTTCACGCGTGGACCTCCTTCTCGGAATCGGTGCGGTGAGCAGCGGCGGCACCCAGTGCGCCGGTCGAGCGGAGCGTGCCGGCGAGGTTGCCGAGGTCGTACGCGGTCTCGGCGTGCTCGACGCTGTCGACGCCCTCGAGCTCGATGTCCTCGGCGACCCGGAAGCCGACGGTCTTCTCGAGCACGAGGCCGATGACCAGGGTGAGCACGAAGCTGAAGACCAGGACCGCGAGCGCGCCGACGACCTGGCGCCAGAGCTGGTCGACGCCGCCACCGTAGAACAGGCCGTTCACGCCGGCCGGGGCCGCCTCGGTGGCGAAGAAGCCGACGGCGATGGTGCCCCAGAGGCCACCGACGAGGTGCACGCCGACGACGTCGAGCGAGTCGTCGACGTTCAGCTTGTACTTCAGCCCGACGGCCAGGGCGCAGAGGGCACCGGCGATCGCGCCGACGAGGATCGCGCCGACGGGGCTCACCGAGGAGCAGGACGGGGTGATGGCGACCAGGCCCGCGACGACGCCGGACGCGGCGCCGAGCGAGGTGGCGTGGCCGTCACGGATGCGCTCGGTGATGAGCCAGGCCAGGGCGGCGGCGCCGGTGGCGACCATCGTGTTGACCCAGACGACCGAGGCGGAGTTACCGGCGGTCAGGGCGGAACCGGCGTTGAAGCCGAACCAGCCGAACCAGAGCAGACCGGCGCCGAGCATGACCAGGGTCAGGTTGTGCGGCCGCATCGGGTCGCGCTTCCAGCCGTGACGACGGCCGAGCACGATCGCCAGCGCGAGGCCCGCGACACCGGCGTTGATGTGGACCGCGGTGCCACCGGCGAAGTCGATGGCCTTGAGGTTGTTGGCGATCCAGCCACCCACGTGGGAGACCGTCCCGTCGTCCTCGGTGACCGTGAAGTCGAAGACCCAGTGCGCGACCGGGAAGTAGACGATCGTCGCCCAGACGACCGTGAAGATCATCCAGGTGCCCCACTTGGCGCGGTCGGCGATGGCGCCGGAGATCAGGGCGACGGTGATGATCGCGAACACGGCCTGGAAGCCGACGAAGGCCATCGTCGGCAGGCTCGCGCCGGTGTCCTCCATCAGGCCCCTGAGCCCGAAGTACTGGCCGGGGTTGCCGAGCAGCCCGAGGCCGACGTCGTCGCCGAAGGCCATGGAGTAGCCCCACAGCACCCACACGACCGAGATCGAGGCCAGGGCCCCGAAGCTCATCATCATCATGTTGAGCACCGTCTTGGCGCGGACCATGCCGCCGTAGAACAGGGCGAGCCCGGGCGTCATCAAGAGCACGAGGGCGGCGGAGGTGAGGATCCAGGCGGTGTCGCCCGAGTTCACGTCGAGTGGAGTCATGCTGCTTCTTCCTGGAGCTGGACTGGAGCTGGACGACACGAAGCTGTCCGGGGGACCTGCCCGCGCCACGGTCGAGGCGGCGCGCGAGGATAGCGATCCGAACTCTGCTGGACTCGTGTTGCACAGGACGTGCGGCCGGTTACGGCGGCATGACAGTTCTCACGCGTGCGTGACGCTGAGGTTTCGCGTGTGAGGATTTCTTTCCGAACAGGGAGATGCAGATGACGTGGCTGGTCACCGGCGGTGCGGGGTACATCGGGTCCCACGTGGTCCGCGCGTTCCGCGAGGCCGGTGAGGGCGTCGTCGTCCTCGACTCCCTCAGCAGCGGGCACGCGTCCTTCGTCCCGGCCGACGTCCCCTTCGTCCGCGGCACGCTGCTCGACGGCGACCTCGTCCGGCACACCCTGGCCGAGCACGACGTGAGCGGCGTCGTGCACCTGGCGGGCTTCAAGTACGCCGGGGTGTCGGTGAGCAAGCCGCTGCTGACCTACCAGCAGAACGTCACCGCCACCGCGACCCTGCTCGAGCAGATGGACGCGGCGGGCGTGCGCCGGATCGTCTTCTCCAGCTCCGCCGCGACGTACGGGACGCCCGACGTCGACCTCGTCACCGAGGCCACGCCGACGCACCCGGAGTCGCCGTACGGGGAGAGCAAGCTGATCGGGGAGTGGCTCATCGCCGACCAGGCGCGGGCGGCGGAGCTGGCGGGCACCGACCTGCGCCACACGTCGCTGCGCTACTTCAACGTGGTCGGCTCGGCGACCCCGGACCTCTACGACACCAGCCCGCACAACCTCTTCCCGCTGGTGCTCGGCATGCTGGCGCGCGGCGAGACGCCCCGGATCAACGGCGACGACTACGCGACCCCCGACGGCACCTGCGTCCGCGACTACGTCCACGTCGCCGACCTGGCCCACAGCCACGTCGTGGCGGCGCACGCCCTCGAGGCGGGCACCGCGCTCGAGGCCGTCTACAACCTCGGCAGCGGCGACGGCGTCTCGGTGCGCCAGATCATGGACGTCGCCGCCGAGGTCACGGGCGTCGACTTCACCCCCTCCGTCGCCCCCCGCCGGCCCGGCGACCCGGCCCGCATCGTGGCCTCGGGCGAGCTCGCCGCGCGCGACCTGGAGTGGGAGATGCGGCACTCGCTGCGCGACATGGTCGCGAGCGCCTGGGAGGCGCAGGAACGCCACTCGCGCTGAGCGCCACCGCTCCCGCCGGACCTCGGTCGCGCCCACTAGGCTCGCGGGGCGCGGCCACGAGGCCGCCGGTGCGAGGGAGAACGAGCGTGAGCGGCAACGTGGTCGAGGTCGGCGACATCCGGGAGTGGCAGGGCCTCAACGTGGTCGACGGGTCCGGGTCCAAGATCGGCTCGCTCGAGGGCGTCTACTTCGACACCTCGACCGACCAGCCCGCCTTCGCCAGCGTCAAGCGCGGCGTCCCGGCCAAGCTCGTCTTCGTCCCCCTGGTCGGGGCCACGGTGAGCCCCAAGCAGGTGCGCGTGACCGCCGACAAGAAGACGGCCAAGGACGCCCCGTCCATCGAGACCGACGGCGAGCTCAGCTCCGAGCAGGAGCCCGACCTGTACGCGCACTACGGCCTGGTCTACGAGCGCGGCGCGAGCGGCGAGCGTCGCCTCGGCCGCCGCTGACCTCCTCCGACCGGCCGACGGGCCGGGTGCTGCCGGTCCTCGACCTGCTGGCCAAGCTGGCGCTCGTCGTCCTGCTGGTCGTGGCGCTGGCGTACCCGGACCTGTCCAACCTCAAGGCCAAGGGCGCGGGCCTGCGCCTGGTCGTCTACCCGCTCGGGGCGCTCGCCGTCCCGATCTGGTGGTGGTTGCGGGGGCGGCGGCGCGCGGGCCGGACGTTCCCGTGGGCGGCGGACCTGCTGGTCACGCTGCCGTGGCTGTCGGACCTGCTCGGCAACCGGCTGAACCTCTTCGACACGGTGACGTGGTGGGACGACGTCAGCCACTTCGCCCACTGGCTGCTCCTGACCGCCGGAGTCCTCCTCGCGTGGCACCCGGACCGGCGGACCGGCGGCGGCGTGGTCGTCATGGTCGGGCTCGGCTTCGGCGCGACCGCCGCGGTCGTCTGGGAGCTGGGGGAGTACGCCGCGTTCCTGCGGACGCTGCCGACGTACGCCTTCGTCTACCCCGACACGCTCGGTGACCTGACCCTGGGCACGAGCGGTTCCCTGCTGGCCGGGCTGCTGGTCGCGACCTGGCGACGGCTGCGTACCTGGCCTGACGCTCCCTGAGCCGGTCGAAGGGCTCAGGGGCGTTCTCGACTAGAGTGGACGACGTGTCCGGGACGTTCCTGCTTACCTAGCCGCGCAGCACGCTGCGCGGCTGCCCCTGGTGCCTGCCGGCACGGGGGCTTTTTCATGCCCGGAGAAGTGAACGAGGAGACACCCATGACCGCCGTCGAGGCCGCCGCCGACCCGAGCTCCGACGAGGCTCCCGACCGCTACGACGCCGCCGCCGCGCAGCTGCGCTGGCAGGAGTACTGGGAGACCAACGGCACCTTCGTCCCGCGCGACGACGACTCGAGCGAGCGCGCGTACGTGCTCGACATGTTCCCGTACCCCTCCGGCGACCTGCACATGGGCCACGCCGAGGCGTTCGTCATGGGCGACATCGTCTCGCGCTACCTGCGGCTCAAGGGCCTCGACGTCCTGCACCCGATCGGCTGGGACTCCTTCGGCCTGCCCGCGGAGAACGCGGCGATCCAGCGCGGGACGCACCCGGCCGAGTGGACGTACGCCAACATCGACACCCAGGCCACCTCGTTCCGCCGCTACGGGCTGAGCCTGGACTGGTCGCGCCGGCTGCACACCTCCGACCCCGAGTACTACCGCTGGACGCAGTGGCTCTTCCTGCGCTTCCGCGAGCGGGGCCTGGCCTACCGCAAGGCGAGCTTCGTCAACTGGTGCCCCAAGGACCAGACGGTGCTGGCCAACGAGCAGGTCGTGCAGGGCACCTGCGAGCGCTGCGGCACGACGGTGACCAAGCGCCAGCTGACCCAGTGGTACTTCCGCGTCACCGAGTACGCGCAGCGCCTGCTGGACGACATGGGCGAGCTGGAGGGCGGCTGGCCCGACCGCGTGCTGGCCATGCAGCGCAACTGGATCGGCCGGTCCGAGGGCGCCTACGTCGACTTCGCGGTCACCCTGGGCGACGGCTCGCACCGCGCGGAGCCCGTCCGGGTCTTCACGACCAGGCCCGACACGCTGTACGGGGCCACGTTCTTCGTGATCGCCCCCGAGGCGCCGCTGGCCGCCGAGCTCGTCACCGACAAGCACCGCGCGGCCTTCGAGGCCTACCTCGAGCAGACCAAGCGGATCACCGAGATCGAGCGCCAGGCCACCGACCGGCCCAAGACCGGCGTGTTCCTGGGGGTGCACGCGACCAACCCGGTCGACGGCGCGCAGATCCCCGTCTACGCCGCCGACTACGTGCTGGCCGAGTACGGCACGGGTGCCGTCATGGGCGTCCCGGCGCACGACCAGCGCGACCTCGACTTCGCCCGCGCCCACGGCCTGCGCGTGCAGATGGTCGTCGACACGGGTCAGCCCGACCCGGCCGAGACCGGCGTCGCGACGTCGGGCGACGGCGCGTACGTGTCCTCGGGCCCGCTGGACGGGCTGACGGACAAGACGGCCGGCATCGCGCGCATCGTCGAGCAGCTGCAGGACGACGGCGTGGGCGAGACGGCGGTGACGTTCCGCCTGCGCGACTGGCTGCTGAGCCGGCAGCGCTACTGGGGCGCGCCGATCCCGATCATTCACTGCCCAGGCTGTGGCGAGGTCGCGGTCCCCGACGACCAGCTGCCCGTCGAGCTGCCGCACCTCTCGGGTGCCGCGCTGGCCCCGAAGGGCACCTCGCCGCTGGCCAGCGCCACGGACTGGGTGAACGTCGCCTGCCCGCAGTGCGGCGAGCCGGCCAAGCGGGACACCGACACGATGGACACGTTCGTCGACTCGTCGTGGTACTTCTTCCGCTACTGCAGCCCCGGCTACGAGGGCGGGCCGTTCGACCCCGACGACGTCCGCCGCTGGATGCCCGTCGCGCAGTACGTCGGCGGCGTGGAGCACGCGATCCTGCACCTGCTCTACATGCGCTTCTTCACCAAGGTGCTGTTCGACATGGGCCTGGTCGACTTCGTCGAGCCGATGCGGCGGCTGCTCAACCAGGGCCAGGTCATCAACCAGGGCCGGGCCATGAGCAAGTCGCTGGGCAACGGCGTCGACCTGGGCGCGCAGATCGACGCGTTCGGGGTGGACGCGGTCCGGCTGACCGTCGTCTTCGCCGGCCCGCCCGAGGAGGACATCGACTGGGCCGACGTGTCGCCGGCCGGGTCGCTGAAGTTCCTCCAGCGGGCGTACCGCTTCGCCACCGACGTCACGAGCGCGCCGGGGACCGACCCGGCGACCGGTGACCGGGCGCTGCGGCGCGAGACCCACCGGCTCCTGGCCGACGTGACGGCGGCGCTGGAGTCCCAGCGCTTCAACGTGGCGGTCGCGCGCGTGATGGAGATGGTCAACGCCGGCCGTCGCGCCGTCGACACGGGCGCCGGGCCGGCCGACCCCGCGGTCCGCGAGGCCGCCGAGGTGATCACGGTCGCGCTGAGCCTGGTGGCGCCGTACGTCGCCGAGGAGATGTGGGAGCGGCTCGGCCACGCGCCGTCGGTCGCCCACGCCCCCTGGCCCCAGGTCGACCCGTCGCTGCTGGTCGCCGAGACCGTGACCTGCGTGTTCCAGGTGCAGGGCAAGGTCCGCGGCCGCATCGAGGTGGCGCCCGACGTCACGGAGGACGAGCTGCGCGCGGCCGCGCTGGCCGACGAGGGGGTGCTGCGGGCGCTGGCCGGGCGTGAGGTCGCCAAGGTCATCGTCCGGGCGCCCAAGCTCGTCAGCATCGTCCCGGGGAAGTAGCGCCGCTCGTCCCGCTCGCCCGTCCGCCTGCCCGCCGTCCTGGAACCTCAGGGCGGCGGGCAGCGCTCGCTCTGGACCTGCGCAGGAACAGGGCCGACCCTGAGGGATTGAATCATCAACTGAATTTCTCCTCCAGCGTCGCCCGGACGAACTCTGACAACGTTGCCCTGGCGTGAGGACGACGCTGACGTCGCGTGATGGTTGAGCGATCAATCTTCTGGGGAGGGCCTGACCGGGCCCCCTGAACCCCAGGAGAACCCGATGAGCGTCACCCCCGCGCACCTCGCCGTCACCCGACCGAGCCGCCTGCAGCCCACCCTCCGCCTGACCTTCACCCTGCTGGCGCTCGCCCTGGTGGCCGTGCTCCTCGGCCAGGGTGCGCCGGCCCAGGCCGCCACGAACCCGGCGCCCTCGTCCACCGCGAACGTCGGCCCCCAGCTCGGCTGGACCGAGGACACGGTCTACGTGCAGAGCGACGCCACGAGCCGCTGGCCGGTGAAGACCGCGACGGAGCGGCTGAGCCAGGGCTCCCCGCTGCGGCTCGTCCTCGTCAAGACCTGCCCGGTGCGCACCTCGGCGTCCCAGCCGGCGGTGCAGTGCATCAGCGTGACGTCGGGCGACCTCGGCGGCGGCACGCTCGCCGGCACCACGAGGTGGACCTTCGCCAAGAGCACCAACAAGCTGACCACGGCCACCACGACGCTGAACGACCGCTGGGCCAAGCACGCCTCGTCCGCCGACCGGCTGAACATCGCCGAGCACGAGCTCGGGCACGCCGTCGGGCTGCCCCACGTGAAGCGCAAGGCCAGCATCATGGACGCGTACGCCCACGGGCGGACCAAGCCCGACGCCGGCGACCTCCGCGCCCTGAACGAGCGCTACTGATGAGCGGCCCGACGACGTTCGCCGACCGCGCACCGCTCCAGCTGGGGACGCGGTCCCCGATGGACCGGCGGGCGACCCGCCACGCGGTGACCTGCGACTACCTGATCGGGCGCGGCTTCCGCGCGTGCAGCTGCTCCGGGGCCCGGAAGGCCCGCTGACCACCGCGGCTCGGACGCGGCTCGGACGCGGGGCTCAGCGCGTGCCCGCGAGGGTCGACAGCAGGCCGAGGTGGTCGCTGCCGGGCATCCGGACCGTGCGGAGCGACGTCGCGGTGAGCTGGTCGTCCACCAGGACGTGGTCGATCGGCAGCAGTGGGGGGAACGCCCGGTTCGACGGGTAGGTCGGGACCCAGCCGGCGCCGACGAGGTCGGCCGCGCTGCGCATGCCGTCCGCCCGCAGCCGCTGCAGGGGTGCGTGGTCGTCGATGGCGTTCAGGTCCCCGGCCACGACGAGCGGCTGGGACCGGTTGGCCAGCACCGTCTGCTCGAGGACGGCGTGGTCGCGGGCGAAGGCCCCGCCGCCGCAGTACGGGTTGCACGGGTGGGTGCCCACCAGCCGCACGGGGGTCCGGTCGGGCACCTCCAGCGTCATCACCCACTGGGTCGACAGCGAACCCGCCAGCACCTGCGCGTCCTCCAGGGGGAAGCGGGAGAAGACGGTGGTGTCGCTCGGCGAGCCCGAGAGGTCGCCGACCGCGTACGGGAAGCGCTCGCCCCACGCGGGGGTCTGGAGGCGGCGCAGGAACGCCCGCGTCGTCTCGCTGAGGACGACCACGTCCGCCTCCGCGGCGACCTCGGCGAGCCGGTCGGTGTCGGCCTGGCCGAGGTAGACGTTCTGCGCGTAGACGGTGAAGGTGGGTCCGACGACCGGGCGGTGGTCCGGCACGAAGAACGGCGCCAGCCAGCTGACGTGCAGCGCGGTCAGCGCGGCCACGACCACCGTCACCGCCCCGAGCGCCGCCCGGCGTCGCGCGCGGGCGAGCCCGACGAGCAGCAGCACGAGGGCGAGGACGTAGGTGAGGAGCCCGTACGGCACGAACGAGGCGAGCATCGCCCCGATGTCGTCGGTGGGGGCGAGGACCCGGAGCAGCGTCGCCGCGACGGACGGCACCAGCAGGACGGCGGCGACCACGACGGCCACGGGCGGGCGGCGTCGGTGGTCGGGGGTGCTGTCCCAGGCCGGACGGGCGGACGTCGTCGGAGGGGCCGGGACGTTCACGCGGCCCGGCGGGGCCTGCTGCGGACCTGCTTGACCATGCGGAGCTCCTCGGGGTGCGGCGGGTAGCGGCTCGGTCGCCGCTGCCCGGTGTCGGTCCAGCCGTGACGGCGGTAGAAGGCCCGCGTGCCCGCGTCGCCCTCCAGGACCCACAGGCCGCCCTCGGGCTCGCCGCCGTCATGGATCTGACGAACGGCGAACTCCAGGAGTGCCGAGCCGTAGCCGAGCCGGGTGCGGTGGGGCACGACCGCGAGGTGCAGCACCTCCGCGCCGGCGAAGGCGACGAGCCCGAGTGCCTCGTCGTCGTCGGCGTGCACGAGCACGAAGACCCGGGCGGCCGGGTCGTGCAGGAGCTGGCGCCACAGCGTCGTGACCTCCCGGACCGGGTAGGGGAACTCCTCGGGCAGGAAGAGGTGCTCCAGGCGCTCCTCGCTCGCGGCCCGCTCGATGCGGGTCAGCAGGCGTGCCTCGTCCGGCCGCGCACGCCGGATGCGCAGCCCCGTCTCGCGGTCCTCGAGCGGGGGGTCCCGCAGCTCGAGGGCGTCGATGAGGTCGTGGGCGACGGCGTCGGCCCGGGTGAAGCGTCCCTGGGCGATCGCGGCGTTGGACTTCTGGACGCACCAGGCCTCGGCGACCTCGTCGTCGGTGCCGATGACCAGCCCGTTCTCGCCGGGGGCCACGAGCGTGATCTCGCTCCACGGGAACGACCGCGAGGAGAACGGGTTGCGCACGTGCACCCCGTCGTCGTCGGCGACGAGGCGCGGGTGGAGGCCGAAGCGCCACGCGTAGAGCAGCGCGAGGACCGCCAGCAGCGCGAGCGCGCCCGGGATCCAGGGCGTGCCCTGACGGCGGTAGACGAGGTAGGCCAGCCCGGCGACGGCGCCGGCGGCCAGGACGGTGAAGACCACGACCGCCGCGAGCGTCCCGGGCGCCGCGCGCCAGACGCGCCTCGACCCATCCGTCACCGGTCCGACTCTCCCTTGCCACCTGATGTTCGACGGGACTCTACGTCGTGGACGGGCGCCGGGGTGCCGCTCGTCCACACCTCGTGCCCGGGACGGGAAGCGCCGTCCACAGGCCACGGCCGGACCGGCACGTCCTCCCCGGTCTCCGTACAACTCCGGTGTGGCCCGACGACACGCACCGCCCGACCCCGAGCTCGCCGCCCTGGCGCGCGAACGCCTCGCGCGGGTCCTGGGCGACGGCGCGGCCGGCCTGGGCGTCCGGCCGCGGCGGGCCGCGCGGCCGGTGGAGGAGCCCGACCTGCTCGACCTGACCGACGTCGACCGCGGCGGGTCGGGCCCGGCAGCCGCGGACGAGGTCGGGGTGGAGGTCGGGGTCGAGGACCTGGAGCCCCCGCGCCGGTTCACGCGCTGGCACCTGGGAGTCGTGGTCGCGGTGCTGCTCGTCGGCCTGGTCTGGGGCGGCTGGTCGTGGGTGCGCACCCGGCCGGAGGCGGTGGCCGCCCCGACGGCGGTCCAGACCGCGAACGTTCCCGAGGCGTCGGCTGCGCCCGCGGGGACGACGCCGGGCGCGGCCACGCCGAGCGCCGAGCCCTCGCCCGCCGGGCCGGTCGTGCACGTCCTCGGCGCCGTACGCCGACCGGGCCTGGTGCGGCTGCCGGCCGGGGCGCGCGTGGCGGACGCGATCAAGGCGGCCGGTGGGCTGCGCGACGACGCCGACCCGGACGAGCTCAACCTGGCGCAGCCGCTGACCGACGGCGTGCAGGTCGTCGTCGGCACCCGCAAGCACCCCGCAGGCGAGGTCCGGTCGTCGTCGAGCGGCGGCGGCTCGAGCTCGGGCAGTTCGAGTGGCTCCGACGGGTCGGCGTCCGGGGCCGGGGGTGCGGTGGTCGACCTCAACGCGGCGACCGTCGACCAGCTGGACAGCCTGCCCGGGGTCGGGCCGGTCACGGCGCAGAAGATCCTCGACTGGCGCCAGCAGCACGGCCGCTTCAGCCGGGCCGACGAGCTGCAGGAGGTCGACGGCATCGGGCCCAAGACGTACGCCCGCCTCGCCCCGCACGTCCGCGTGTGACGGGGGCGCGGGTCCGGGCGCCGCGCGACCTGCGGATGGTTCCGGTGACGCTCGCGGCGTGGGCGGGCGCGTGGCTCGGGACGGCAGGCTCCGGGCCGGTGTGGGGTGCGGTCGTGCTCGTCGCGGTCGGGGTGGCGATGTTCGCGTGGCGGCGACGTTCCGCGGTGCTCACGGCGGTCGCCTGCGTGCTCCTGGCCGTCGGGGCCTCGGGGGCCGTCCGGGCGGAGGCGCTGGCGACCGGTCCGGTCGCGACCCTTGCCCGGGAGCGGGCCGTGGCCGACCTCGTGGTCGAGGTCCGCGGCGACGCCCGGGTCCATCCGGCGGAGGGCGTACGTCCTCCTTACGCGAGCCTCGACGCGGTCGCTGTGCAGGTCGAGGGACGCGGCCAGGCCTGGCGCACCCGCACCCCGGTGCTCCTCGTCGTGACCGGGGGAGCCGTCCCCGCCTGGAGCCACTGGCCCGTCGGCTCACGGCTCCGCGTCGGCGGTCGGCTGGAGAGCGCGGAGGCGGGTGACGCGTTCGCTGCCGTGGTGCGGGTGCGGTCGGGGGGCGTCCTGGTCCGCCCGCCACCGGCGTCGCTGCGGCTCGTGGAACGGGTCCGGGCAGGCCTGCGCGCCTCCGTCGCGCACCGGCGGCCCGAGCCGCGGGCCCTCGTGCCGGCGCTGGTGCTGGGCGACACCTCGGCCCTGACCCCGGCGGTGGTCGACGACTTCCGGACGACGGGCCTCTCCCACCTCACCGCGGTGTCCGGCGCGAACCTGACGCTGCTGCTCGCCTTCTGCCTCGTCCTTGCCCGCTGGATCGGCGTACGGGGGTGGGCGCTCCGCGTCGTCGGTCTCGGCACGGTCGTCGTGTTCGTCGCGCTGTGCCGGACCGAGCCGAGCGTGCTCCGAGCCGCCGCGATGGGGCTGGTCGCCCTGGCCGCGCTCGGGTCCGGGGGTCGGCAGGCGGGGATGCGGCACCTCGCGGTGGCCGCCACCGCGCTGCTGCTGCTGGACCCGTACCTTGCGCGGTCCGTCGGGTTCGTGCTGTCCGTGCTGGCCAGCGGAGGGATCGTGTGGTGGGCGCGCTCGTGGACCCGGCTGCTGCGCCGTTGGCTGCCCCGGGTCGTGGCCGAGTCCGTCGCCGTTCCGCTTGCCGCCCACCTGGCCACGCTGCCGGTCGTGGCGGCGATCTCCGGACGGGTCAGCGTCTCCGGGCTGCTGACCAACGCCGTTGCTGGGCCATTCGTGGGGCCGGCCACGGTCCTCGGCTTCGCCGCGGCGGCGGCCTCGCTGCTCAGCGCCCACCTGGCGGCCGTCCTCGGCTTCGGTGCGGCGTGGTCGGCGCAGCCGATCCTCTGGGTCGCGCACGCGGGCGCGGCGCTGCCTGGCTCCTCGCGGGACTGGCCGGCCACGCCGTTCGCCGTGGCGTGGCTGGGGGCGGCGTCCCTGGCGACCGCGTTCCTCGTGCCGGCCGTCCTGACCCGTCGCTGGCTGTGCCTCGTCGTCGCCCTCGTGATGGTCCTCGCGCTGGTCGGCTCGCCCCGCCGACCGGGCTGGCCACCGTCCGACTGGGTGCTGGTCGCCTGCGACGTCGGCCAGGGCGACGGGCTGGTGCTCCGGGCGGGCCGTCACGACGCGGTCGTGGTGGACACCGGCCCGGACCCGGCCCCGATGCGCCGCTGCCTGGCCGAGCTCGGCGTACGCCGGGTGGTTCTGCTGGTGCTCACCCACTTCCACGACGACCACGTGGGCGGGCTGGACGGCGTCATCGGCGTACGTCCGGTCGGTCAGGTCTGGGTGTGCCCGCTGGCGTCACCCGCCGGCGGCGTGGCCGAGGTCCGGGCCGCGGCCGCTGCGCACGGCGTCCCCGTGCTCACGCCGGCCGTGGGTGCCTCGGGCACGGTCGGCGGGATCGCCTGGCAGGTCCTCGGCCCACGGACGGGACCGGCCGCCGAGGTGGCGGCCGAGGACGAGTCTGGCCGTCAGAACGACGCCAGCCTGGTCGTGATGATGACCGTCGACGGTATGCGGGTGCTGCTGAGCGGCGACGTGGAGCCGCCGGGGCAGGAGGCGATCGTCGCGGCCGGCGCCGACCTGCGGGCCGACGTCCTGAAGGTGCCGCACCACGGGTCGGCGCGGCAGGACCAGACGTTCCTGGCCGCGACGCACGCGCGGCTGGCGATCGCGAGCGCCGGGGTCGACAACGACTACGGCCACCCGGCGCCGAGCACGGTCGCCCGGCTCCGCGCCCTAGGCATGCAGGTCCTCGCGACGAACGAGCACGGCGGTGTGGCCGTCGAGGAGCGCGGCGGCCGGCTGACCGTCGCGACCGAGCGCTGAGGAGGTCAGCGAGGAGCGGTCAGCCCCGTGACCGGGTCGAACCGCAGACGTCGACCGCCGCACGTCAGCACGACGGCGTCACCCGGATCCCCCGGAACCGTCGCCGTCGAGGCCGGGTCGCGCTGCCCGCCCGCGAACCGGGCGCGCACCTCGCGCTTGTCCCCGCACACGAAGCGCCACAGCGCGGGTCCGCCGTGAACCGAGACCGCGACCAGCTGGTCCGCCGTGCGGTCGAGGCGGTTCGAGCCGGCGAGGACGACGACGTCGCCGTACCGGGCGCCGACGAGCGGGCGCGGTTCACCGGCGGGGCCGACCCGCCGGGTGAGCAACGGACCGTCCGACTCCGCGTCGGAAGAGGCGCCGACGGCGGGCCCCCGCAGGGCGACGGGGGAGACCGTGACGTCGGCGTCCGTCGTGCCCAGCTGGCGGTAGCCGACGTACGTCGTCACGGTCGAGCAGCCCGACCCGCTGACGGCGACGGTCTGGGTCGGGGTGTCGGCCGGCTGCTCGGGCGTCGGCGGGTAGACCCACGTGGCGCAGGTGAAGTGCAGGTCGGCGACGGGGTCGCCGTAGCGGAGCTCGGTCACCCGCTGGCCGGCCACGGTCTGCGCCGTCCACCAGAGCTCGAGCAGGGCGACGAAGCCGACCGCGAGCGCCGCGTACCACCACCAGGAACGTCGCCCGCCCGAGCGCGGCCAGCACTGGTAGCCCAGCCAGGTGACGAGGACCAGGAGGGCGCCGAAGAGGTAGAGCCGCACCGAGGCGCCCGTGAGCAGCGCCGAGAACCGGAGGGCGACGGAGTTGCCGGCCAGGAGGGCGGCCTCGGCGCGCAGGTCGAAGGCCAGCAGCCAGCGGCCCAGCGCGAGCGGGCCCGGCAGGAGCACGATCCAGGCGGCGACGAGGAGGGCGCCCGTCCGCGTCGTCACCGGCGGCCGGGGCGCGAGGCCGGCCAGGACAGCGTGGCCGACGGCCCACCACGTCGTGCCGAGCCAGACCAGCACGACGATGACGGACAGCGCGCCAGTGCTGAGGCCGGCCACGGCCTGCTCCACGAGGACGAGGAGGGCCATCAGCGTCCCGACGGCGGCCGGCGCCGCCAGCCAGGCCCGTCCGATCCGCTGGCCCCGGCGCACCAGCACCGTGAGGCCGGCGCTGCAGAGCAGCAGCAGGCCCACGTTGACCGGGTGGCGGAAGAGCGACAGCGCGCCCAGCTGGGCCAGCCACCAGGTCCGCGCCGGCAGGGCGGAGGTCTCGGGCAGCCCGCCCGCGACCAGGAACAGCCACTGCACGGCCAGGAGCACGGCGAGGGGGAGGGTGGCGGCGGTCCGTACGGTCCGACGCTGCACGGCGAGCTCGCGGCCGGGCCAGGGCGAGCCGAGCTCGGGCTCGGTCTCGTGCCGGCTGACGTAGCCGTGGACGAGGGTCATCGCGACACGGTGGCCGGCGGCGCCGGCACGACCCAGCCGCGGCCCTCGGTCGGCCAGTCGACGTCGACGACCTCCAGGCCCGACCGCTCGACCAGGCCGCCCAGGAACGTCTCCGGCAGCGCCCCGTCGAGCAGGACGCCGAGGCTGGAGTCGACCAGCTCGTGCAGCGTGCGCCGGCGTACGGCTTCGGTGGTCCGCGCCGAGACCTCGCGGGCCAGGCGGTCCAGGATCGCGTCGCCCAGCCCCTCGAGCCCGTCCGACCCGGCGCTCCCGGACTCGTCGGCGAGCTCGCGCAGGCCCGACGCCGAGTCCCCGAGCGCCACCGTCAGCCGCAGCTCGACCTGCTGCACGACGCGGTCGTCGTGGGTGTCGAAGGGCCCGACGCGCAGCCAGACCTCGACGGGCTCGTGCGTCACGACCACGTACGTCGGTGCGCCCAGCCCGAGCAGGGCGGGCAGGACCAGGCTGCCGGCGGGCAGGACCTCGAGCTCGCCCTCGGGTCGGCGGACCAGCGCGGTGGTCCGGTCGGCCACGTAGGCGACGCTCTCGACCGGGTGGGGCCGGCTGACGAGGCGGGTGGGCCGGTGCTCGGGCGCGCGCGTCCCGGCCGGTCGGCGCCGGACCGCGCGGAGCAGCAGGGCCTCGACCAGCGGCGCGACCACGACGACCCCCTCGCCGGGACGGGCCCCGACCTCGGGGTCAGTCTGGCACCGGCACCGGTGGTCGCCGCCGAGCCCGCGCCGAGCCGGGAGACGTGTCGGCGGGGCCTGGCATGCTGACGCCGTGGCTGCAGCGACCCGGGGACGGAGCACTCCGTCCCCCTTCGGGCGGACGACGCTGGTGAGCGGTCCGGAGGGGCTGCTCGCCGACCGGGCCGTCGCCGGGCTCCTCGCCCAGGCGCGCAAGGAGTCGGCGGAGGTCGAGGTCAGCCGCACCGAGGCGGTGCTGCTCGACGGCGGCCGGCTCACCGAGCTGAGCGGCTCGTCGCTCTTCGCCACGCGCAAGGCGGTCGTCGTCACCGACCTCGCCAACCTGTCGCCCGAGGTCGCTCCCGACCTGCTCGAGGTGGTGGCGGCGCGGCTGCCGGACGTCGCGCTGGTGCTCGTGCACGGCGGTGGACAGAAGGGCAAGGGCGTCCTCGACAAGCTCAAGGCGCTCGACGTCACGGTCGTCGACTGCCCGCCGGTCAAGACGTGGGAGCTGCCGCAGTTCGTCGCGGCCGAGGTCCGCCAGGCCGGCGGGACGGTCGAGGCGGGCGCGGCCCAGGCGCTCGTGGACGCGGTCGGCAACGACCTCCGCGCCCTCGCCGCCGGCGCCGCGCAGCTGGTCTCCGACACCGAGGGCCACGTGGAGACCGAGGACGTCCGGCGCTACTTCGGCGGCCGGGCCGACGTGACGAGCTTCGCGGTCGCCGACGCCGTGCTCTCCGGGCGTACGGGTGCGGCGATGGAGCAGCTGCGCTGGGCGCTCACGACCGGGGTCGCGCCGGTGCTGGTGACGAGCGCGCTGGCCTCCGGCGTCCGGGGCCTCGGCAAGCTCGTCGGCGCGGACCCGGGGCAGCGCGACGTCGACCTCGCCCGCGAGGTGGGGGTCCCGCCGTGGAAGCTCAAGTCGATGCGGTCCCAGGCGCGTGGCTGGGACGCGCGCGGCCTCGCCACCGCGCTGCGGGCCGTCGCCACCGCGGACGCGGACGTCAAGGGCGCGGCCGAGGACGCGGCGTATTCCCTGGAGCGTGCCGTCCTGGCCGTCGCAGCGGCGCGCCGCACCTAGTCGTCGTCGGGCGCAGTTCCGACAGCACGGGGTCCCGACAGCACGACGTCCCGGTCACCGCGAGGTGACCGGGACGTCGAGGACGTGCTGGGGGTGGTGCTCAGCCGAGGCTGGCGGCCTTGCTGGCGATGGCCGACTTGCGGTTCGCCGCCTGGTTGGCGTGGATGACGCCCCGCGAGGCGGCCTTGTCGAGCGCACGGTTGGCGGCGCGAGCGGCGATCGTCGCCTTCTCGGCGTCACCGGACTCGGCGGCGTCGCGGAACTTGCGCACCTGGGTGCGCAGCGCCGACTTGACGGCCTTGTTGCGCTGACGAGCCTTCTCGTTCGTCTTGATGCGCTTGATCTGAGACTTGATGTTGGCCACGGGGTAATTGATCCTTGCGAGGCTGGCGTGAGTGAGACGAGATGACGCGCCCGTTCCCAGGCACGATCGCTCAGACTACCAGCGCCCGGCACGGCCGCCCAACTCGAACGGTCGGGAGTCTTCGGGACGCGTGGAATAGTTGTCCGTTGTGATCCCTGCCCCGTCTCCCGGCCGCACCGATCCTGCGCTCATCCGGAACTTCTGCATCATCGCCCACATCGACCACGGCAAGTCGACGCTGGCGGACCGGATGCTCGGCCTGACCGGTGTGGTCGACGCGCGCTCCGCCCGCGCGCAGTACCTCGACCGCATGGACATCGAGCGCGAGCGCGGCATCACCATCAAGTCCCAGGCGGTCAGGCTGCCGTGGCGCCTCTCGGGGAGCTCGGCCGACGACCCGACGTACATCCTGAACATGATCGACACCCCGGGCCACGTCGACTTCACGTACGAGGTGTCCCGCTCGCTCGCCGCGTGCGAGGGGGCCGTGCTGCTCGTCGACGCCGCGCAGGGCATCGAGGCGCAGACGCTGGCGAACCTCTACCTCGCCCTCGAGGCGGACCTGCACATCATCCCGGTGCTCAACAAGATCGACCTGCCCAGCGCGCAGCCGGACAAGTACGCCGCCGAGCTGGCCGGGATCATCGGCTGCGACCCCTCCGACGTGCTGCGGGTGTCGGCCAAGACCGGGATGGGCGTCGAGGACCTGCTCGACGCGATCGTCGCCCAGGTCCCGCACCCGGTCGGCGACCCGACGGCCCCGGCCCGGGCATTGATCTTCGACTCCGTGTACGACACCTACCGCGGCGTGGTCACCTACGTCCGCGTGGTCGACGGCGAGCTCAAGCACCGCGAGCAGGTGCAGATGATGTCGACCCGCTCCACGCACGAGGCGCTGGAGGTCGGGGTCATCTCGCCCGACCCGGCCAAGTCGCCGTCGTTGGGGGTCGGCGAGGTCGGCTACCTGATCACCGGGGTCAAGGACGTCCGGCAGTCCCGCGTCGGCGACACGGTCACGACGCTGGCGCGGCCGGCGACCCAGGACCTCGGCGGCTACAAGACCCCGAACCCGATGGTCTACGCCGGGCTCTACCCGATCGACGGCGCCGACTACCCCGAGCTCCGCGAGGCCCTCGACAAGCTGCAGCTCAACGACGCCGCGCTGGTCTACGAGCCGGAGACCTCGGGCGCCCTCGGCTTCGGCTTCCGGATCGGCTTCCTGGGCCTGCTGCACATGGAGATCGTCCGCGAGCGGCTGGAGCGCGAGTTCAACCTCGACCTCATCTCCACCGCGCCCAGCGTGGTCTACCGCGTGGTCATGGAGGACGGCTCCGAGGTCACGGTGACCAACCCGTCGGAGTACCCGACGGGCGGCAAGATCGCCGAGGTCTACGAGCCCGTGGTCAAGGCGGCGGTCCTCACCCCGGTCGACTACATCGGCACGATCCTGGAGCTGTGCCAGGCCCGCCGCGGCGTCCAGCACGGCATGGAGTACCTCTCCGCCGACCGGGTCGAGATCCGCTACACCCTGCCGCTCGCCGAGATCATCTTCGACTTCTTCGACGCCCTCAAGTCGCGCACCAAGGGCTACGCGAGCCTGGACTACGAGCCGAGCGGCGAGCAGGAGTCCGACCTGGTCAAGGTCGACGTGCTGCTGCAGGGCGAGCCGGTCGACGCCTTCTCCGCCATCGTGCACAAGGACAAGGCGTACGCGTACGGGCTGATGATGGCGGGCAAGCTCAAGGAGCTCATCCCGCGCCAGCAGTTCGAGGTGCCGATCCAGGCCGCGATCGGCGCCCGGGTCATCGCCCGGGAGACGATCAGCGCGATCCGCAAGGACGTCCTGGCGAAGTGCTACGGCGGTGACATCACCCGCAAGCGCAAGCTGCTGGAGAAGCAGAAGGAGGGCAAGAAGCGGATGAAGATGGTCGGCCGCGTCGAGGTCCCCCAGGAGGCGTTCGTCGCCGCGCTCTCCACCACGGAGCCGGCCAAGAAGTGACGTCGGCGGCGGACAGCGCCGAGGTCGCGGCCCGCCGTGCGCGGGTGGAGGCGCTGCTGGCCCGTCCGTCCAGCTCGGGGACGCTGCGCTTCCTCGTGTCGGTCGGCGCGGGCCTCGTCGTCTGCGTCGTGCTGTCGCTGGCCACCGCGCTGCGCTACGGGATCATCGGCGGGCTGATGACCATCGCCGCCGCGTACGTCGTCTGGACCTACTTCTCGGTGCGCCGGTTTCACGGCCAGGGCACGTACGCGCACGCCGGCCGGGAGGACCCGAGCTGGCTCGTCCGCCAGGTCGGCATCACGATGGTCATCGTCGGCAACCTCGGCGCCGTCGTCGCGGTCCTGGTGCTGGACCAGGGCGAGGGGCGCGACCTCGACGCCGGGCTCGCGGTCGGCAGCGTGCTGCTGTCGTGGTTCCTGCTGCACACGCTCTACGCCCCGCACTACGCCCGGATCTTCTACGGTCCGCCCGAGCCGGACGTCCCACCCCTGGTGCTCACCGAGCCGGGCACCGACCGGACCGTCACCGTGGCCGGCGGCATCGACTTCAACGTCGACGGCTACTGGCCGATGTACGGCGACTTCACCTACTTCGCGTTCAACCTCGGCATGACGTTCCAGGTGTCCGACACCTCGGTGAAGAGCCCGACGATCCGGCGGTTGGTGCTGGGCCACTGCCTGCTGTCGTACTTCTTCGCCACCGCGATCACGGCGACGGTGATCAACCTGGTCGTCGGGCTCGTCTCCTAATCGATCCCGGAACGTTCCACGCCCTGCACGAGCTGGCGCTGCAGCACGAGGAAGACGATCAAGACCGGCAGGATCGCGACGGCCGAGCCCATGAAGACCTGGGCGGTGTCCACCCGTTGCGACGCCGTGTACGCGCTCAGCGCCACCTGGACGGTCCGGTAGGCCGGGTCCTGCCCGATGAGGAGCGGCCAGAGGAACGAGTTCCAGGCGTTGAGGAACGTGATGGTCCCGACCGCGGCGCAGATGCCCCACGCGTTGGGCAGCACGATGCGGGTGAAGGTGCGCCAGCGCCCCGCGCCGTCGATCGACGCCGCCTCCTCGAGCTCGACGGGGAAGCCGGAGAAGAACTGCCGGAACAGGAACGTCGCGAACGCCGAGAAGAGCACCGGCACGACCAGCCCGCGCAGGCTGGAGATCCAGCCGAGGCTGGACACCATGACGAACGTCGGCACGAAGGTCACCGTCGTCGGCACCATCAGCGTCAGCACGGTCATCCCGAGCACGAGTCGGCTGGCCCGCGAGGGGACGCGCGCGAGCCCGTAGCCCGCCATGGCCGAGATCACGACGGTGAGGACGGTCTGCAGGACCGAGACCACGGCGGAGTTGAGCAGGCTCCGGGCGAACTGCACGTTCTCGTCGGCGAAGAGGCGGCGCAGGTTCTCCAGCGACGGGTTCGCCGGCCACCAGACCCAGGACGCCGAGACCAGCTCGGCGGGCGAGGCGAGCGCGTTGCGCACCACGACGTAGAACGGCAGCAGGAAGACCAGCGCGAGCAGGGCGAGCAGCCCGTGCCGCGCCACCTCCGGTCCCCGCCGGACGCGTCCGCCGATCATCATGCGGCCTCCCGCCGCTCGCGGAGCAGCCGCAGCTGCCCGACCCCGAGGGCAGCGACGACGAGGGTCAGGATGACCGTGCCGGCGCTGCCGACCCCGAGGTCCTGCGTGCCCTGCCCGAGCGAGACGAGGTAGAGGTAGACCAGCGGCGGGCGCGCGTACGGCGGGTAGCTGCCGACCGAGATCAGGGTGTTGTAGAACTCGTCGAAGGCCTGGAACGCGCCGATGGTCAGCAGCAGGAGCACCGCGACCGACGTCGCCCGGAGCTGCGGCAGCGTGATCCAGCGGACGACCCGCCAGCCGGTGGCGCCGTCGAGCGCGGCGGCCTCGTACGTGTCGGTCGGGATGCGCTGCAGCCCGGCGAGGAACAGCACCATGTAGAAGCCGGCCTGCAGCCACAGCCGCAGCGACACGAGCACCACCCAGTAGAGGTAGTGCTCGCCGCTGAGCCAGGCCACCGGGTCCTGGCCCAGGGCCCGCAGCGCGGAGTTGATCAGGCCGAACCGGGCGCCGTTGAAGATCGAAAGCCGCCAGACGAGGGCGGCGACGACGTACGAGCAGGCCGTGGGCAGGAAGAAGGCGGACCGGAAGAACGCCTGCGCGAACCGGGCCCGGGCCACGAGCAGCGCGAGGCCGAGCGAGAGCGCGAACGTCGTCGGCACGATGAGGACGGCGAAGACGACGAACGTGCCCATGCTGACCAGGAACGCGCGGTTCGTCAGCAGGTAGGCGTAGTTGCCCAGCCCGACGAAGCGCGTCGGCGTCACCGTGTTGCGGGCGTCGAAGAACGACAGGTAGACGCTCCACGCGACCGGCACGTAGACGAAGACGAGCAGCCCGAGGACGAAGGGGCCGCAGAAGACCCAGAACCAGAGGCGGTCCGAGCGCGCCCGCGCGGGTGCCGCGATGCTCACGCGGGACTCACCCCCGGGCGCGGGCGATCTCGGTCTTGGCGGTGGCCGCGACCTGGCCGATCTCCGTGCGCGGGTCGGCGTTCTTGGTCAGGACCCGGGTCAGGGCGGCGGTGAGCGCGTTGGAGGTCGCCGGCGTCCACAGCTTGCTCGGGGCGTGGCCGAGCTCGTCGACGAACTTCGCCGCCTCGGCACCCGGGCCCGTGGCGATCTTGGTCGCCTGCGGCACGAGCGAGGGCTTGGCCGGGATGTGGACGCCGTAGGAGTTGGAGAAGTCGACCTGGTCGGCCTCCTGGTCGACCCAGAGCCAGCGCACGAAGGCCTTCGCCGCCTCCGGGTCCTTGCCCTTGGCGGCGACGATCGACCCGTACGAGCCGAAGGGCACGCTCGGCCGACCGGCGGCCCCGACTGCGGGGAAGGGCAGGACGCCGAAGTCGTCGCCGAGCTTGTCCTGCACGTCGGGCAACGTCCAGAGCCCGGTCCACTGCATGGCGGTCTCGCCGTTGGTCAGCGGCGCCGCGTCGAACCAGTCGGCCGAGGCGCTGCGGACGAGACCACCGGACGTGGCGAGGTCGCGGTAGGCGGCGAAGGCGGCGTACCCGTCCGCGTCGTCGAAGCCGATGCCGGTGGAGTCGGCGTTGAGCTGCTCCCTCCCGGCCGACCACACGAGCATCTGCGCCAGGGTCGAGACGCCGCCGTCGTTGCCGGCGAAGAAGCCGCCCATGTCCTTGGTCGCGACGGCCTTGGCCGCCGCCGTCAGCTCCGCCAGGGTCGTGGGCGGGGCGACGCCCGCCTTCTCCAGCACGGACTTGCGGTAGAAGAGCAGCTGCATGTCGACGGTCTGGGGGATCGCGTAGACCTTGCCCTCCCAGGTCATCGCGTCGAGCACGGGCTTGGAGAACTGGCTCGCCGCGTCGCCGAGGGTGTCGGTGAGGTCGACGACCTGGCCCGCCCGAATCATGTCCAGAGTCGGTCCGTTGCCGTACTCGAAGACGTCCGGCACGTCCGCCGTGAGCAGCGAGGCCGAGGCGAGCTTGTCGTAGTCGCCCGGGTTCCAGCGCACCGTCACGCTCGCCTGGTCGTACGCGGCCGCGTAGCGCTTCACCGCCGCCTCGACGCCGTCCTCGCCGTACTCGTGGTACCACTGCGACAGCGCCGGCTTCGGGCCGCCGGACGCCCCGGCGGATCCGCTCGAGGAGGCGCCGGCCGGGGGACGGCCGGTGTTGCCGCCGCAGCCGGCGAGGCCGACGGCGAGCGCGGAGGCGCCCACCCCGGACAGGAAGCGGCGACGGGGCAGCGACGAGGGAATACCCATGTCCGGGACTCTAGTTACTTGGGTTGCCGCCACCGCGGGCGACACCGACCCGAGGAGACTCCAGATGCGCGCCCTGACCTACACCGAGAACGGCGGCCCCGAGGTCCTGCACGTGGCGGCGGTGCCCGAGCCGCACGCCGGACCGGGCCGGATCCGGGTCAAGGTCGCGGCGGCCGGGGTCAACCCGATCGACTGGAAGATCATCGGCGGCTTCATGCCGGGCAGCGAGGCCCCCACGCAGGCGACCGTCCCCGGCTTCGACGCGGCCGGCGTGGTCGACGAGGTCGGCGACGGCGTGGCCGGTGTGGCCGTCGGCGACGACGTCTTCGGGCTCGGGACGGGGACGCAAGCCGAGCTCGCCGTGCTGACGGCCTGGGCGCCGAAGCCGGCCTCGCTCGACTGGAGCGTCGCCGCCGCGGCGCCGAGCGCGCTGGAGACGAGCGAGCGCGTCCTGCGGCTCGTCGGCGCGCAGCCCGGGCAGATCCTGTTCGTGGCTGGCGGCGCCGGTGGGGTGGGCGCGGTCCTCGTCCAGCTGGCCGTGGCCCGGGGCCTCACCGTCGTCGCCTCGGCCGGGGCCGACAACCAGGGCTACCTGACCGAGATCCGGGCGATCCCCGTGCTCTACGGGGACGGCCTGGTCGAGCGCGTCCGTGCCGCCGCTCCCGGCGGGGTCGACGTGGTCGTGGACGTGGCGGGCAAGACGCCGGCCGCCGATCTCTTCGCGCTCGCCCCGAGCCACGACAAGGTCATCTCGATCGCCAACTTCGACCTGGCCGCCGAGGGCGGGCTCGTGACCGGCGGCAACCCGGCCGAGCAGCACCCGGTCGAGGCCCTGGCGGAGGGGGTCGACCTGCTGCGGGAGAACAAGATCGTGATCAAGGTCCAGACGTTCCCGCTCGACCGGGCGGCGGAGGCGTACGCCACCAGCCTGTCCGGTCACGTGCGCGGCAAGCTCGTCCTGCTGCCCTGACGCGGCGCGACTAGCCTCTCCCGGTGCCTTCCGCGCTGCCCGAGGGCGACCCCGCCCCCGAGGACGGCCGGCTCCCCGACGAGGTCGTGGCCGAGGTCGGTCGGCGTCCGTTCGGGATCTACCTGCACGTGCCGTTCTGCACGACGCGCTGCGGCTACTGCGACTTCAACACGTACACGGCGACCGAGCTCGGGCCCGACCCGGGCGCGAGCCGGCTCGGCTACGTCGACCGCGCGATCACCGAGCTCGACCTCGCCGTCGCGTCGCTGGGCCCGGACACGCCCCCGGTGCAGACCGTCTTCGTCGGCGGGGGCACGCCGACGCTCCTGCCCCCGGCCGACCTGGCGCGCTTCCTCGCCGCCGTCGACGCGCGCTTCGGCCTGGCCGCCGACGCGGAGGTGACGACCGAGTCCAACCCGGACTCGATCGACGCGGCCGGGCTGGCCACGCTGCGCGAGGCCGGGTTCACCCGCGTCTCCTTCGGCATGCAGTCGGCGGTGCCCCACGTGCTGGCCACGCTGGACCGGGTGCACACGCCGGGCCGGGCGCAGCAGGCCGTCGCGGACGCGTGGGCCGCGGGCTTCGACCACGTCAGCCTCGACCTCATCTACGGCACGCCGGGGGAGTCGTCGACGGACTGGGCGACCAGCGTCGAGGCGGCGCTGGCCGCCGGGCCCGACCACGTCAGCGCGTACGCCCTGATCGTCGAGGAGGGCACCCGCCTGGCCGCCCGGGTCCGGCGCGGCGAGCTGCCGATGCCGGACGACGACGGGCTCGCCGACGCCTACGTCGCGGCGGACGACGCGTTCTCGGCCGCCCGGCTGGCCGCGTACGAGGTCAGCAACTGGGCCCGCGACGACGCCGCCCGCTGCCGCCACAACCTCGGCTACTGGCGCGGCGACGACTGGTGGGGGATCGGTCCCGGCGCCCACAGCCACGTCGCCGGCCTGCGCTGGTGGAACGTCAAGCACCCGGCCCCGTACGCCGCCCGCCTCGCCGCCGGTCGCTCGCCGGCGGCCGGTCGCGAGCGGCTGGACGCCGAGCAGCGCCGGGTCGAGCGCGTGCTGCTCGAGGTCCGGCTCGCCGAGGGCATGAGCGTGGACGTCCTCACGGCCACCGAGCGCCGCCGTCTTCCCGACCTCGCCCGGCGCGCGCTGATCACCGACGCGTCCGGCGACCGGATCGTGCTCACCCGCGCCGGCCGCCTGCTCGCCGACGGCGTGGTCCGCGACCTGCTCGACTGAGCCGCCCGAACAGGGTGGCCGTCAGCGGGGTCCGCCGAAACCGATCACGCCCTTCTCGGCCGCCTTCTTGACGGCGTCGGCCTCGGCCTGGGTCAGCGTGCCGGCCTTGACCGCGGCGGCGAGCCGGTCGTCCAGCGCCTTGGTCCGGTCCGCCTCGCGCGCGGCGCGGATCTCGTCGAGGGCGGTCTTGACCTTGGCCTCGTCGACGCCGAGCTTCGGCGCGAGCGCCTTCGCCAGCGCGGCGTCGTCGGCCGCCGGGTCCCGCGGGGTGGGCGCGGTGCCCGGGGTGGGCCTGGTCGTGGGCCGGTTCGCCTCCCGCACCTCCTGGACCGCCGTCGCGACCTTGGCCTGGTCGAGACCGAGCTTGGTGGCGAGCTCGGTCGCCAGCTGGCCTCCGTCCTTCTGGCCGTGGCCGCGGCCGCCGTGACCGCCGGGGCCGGGCTGAGCGGGGGCGGACGCGCCGGAGCTGGGGGCGGCAGGGGTGGGGGTGGGGGCGGCGCTGGCGAAGCCGGCGATCCCGGCGGCGGCGCCGACGGCGACGACACCCATGGAGGCACCGAGGACGGTGCGCTTGGCCTTCGTGGACAGGTTCTTCATGGGCCGAAGCATCCGGGCCGTATCTGAGCGACGGCTCGGACGGACCTGTCAGGACCCTGGGTGTCGCTGTGCCCGGCGGGCCGGCGGCCCGCGGCGCCTCGATGACGCCGCGGACCCGTCGGGCTCAGGCGCGGAAGTACGAGCCGCTCTCGAGGTCCTCCAGCAGGGTCGGACCCGTGGGGGTCCAGCCCAGCAGCTCCTGGGTGAGGGTGCTCGACGAGGACATGTCCATCGCGAAGAAGTTGCCGATGAAGCCGAAGTGCCCGACCGCGTCCTCCGGGGCGACCGAGGTCGCCGGGAGACCGAGCCCGCGACCGATGGCCTCGGCGATCGTGCGGGTGGGCACGCCGGGCTCACCGACGGCGTGCAGCAGGCTGCCGGCGGGAGCGAGCTCGAGCCCGAGCCGGATCATGCGGGCGGCGTCGGACACGTGCACCGCGGCCCAGCCGTTCATTCCGTCGCCGACGTAGCCGGAGACGCCGGTGGCCCGGGCCGCCGCGACGATCAGGGCGATGAAGCCGTGGTCGCCGGTCCCGTGGGTCGTCGGGGAGAACCGGAGGCTGATCGAGCGCACACCCTGCTCGACGAAGTCCATCGCCAGGTTCTCCGCGCCGCCGCGCATGGAGTCCGGGCCGCTGAACGGCGACCGGTCCTGCTCGGTGGACGGACGGCCGGCGGCCAGGCCGGCCACGCCGGAGGCGAGGAGGAACGGGCGGTCCGACCCGACGAGGACGTCGCCGAGGGTCTGCACCGCGGCCCGCTCGGCCCGGTTCGACTCGGCCGGGTTCGACCAGTCGTGCTTGTTCGCGAGGTGGATGGTCGCCTCGGCGCCGTCGGCGCCCCTGCGGAGGGCGTCGAGGTCGTCGAGGTCGCCGCGCAGCGCGGTCGCCCCCTTGGCCTCGAGCGCCGTCGCGGCGGCGTCGGAACGGACGAGGCCGGTGACCCGGTGGCCGGCGCCGAGCAGCTCGTCGACGGTGGCGGAACCGATCCAGCCGGACGCGCCGGTGACGAAGACGTGCATGGTGTTCTCCTTCGAGGTCGGTCCTTCGACCTGACCTGCTGATGTCAGTGACTGATGTCGGTCACTGCTGTCAGCGTACGCCCGATTTCAGTGGCTGTCATCAGTCGCTGACATCACTAGACTGGCGCCATGGTCCGATGGGAGCCCGGTGCGGAGGGGCGGCTGCAGGCGGCCGCGCTGAACCTCTACGCCGAGCGCGGCTTCGAGCAGACGACGACCGCGGACATCGCGCAGTCGGTGGGGCTGACGGAGCGCACGTTCTTCCGCTACTTCGCCGACAAGCGCGAGGTGCTGTTCGCCGGGCAGGAGCACTTCGAGCAGGTCTTCCTCGACGGCGTGGCCGCGGCCCCCGCGGGGGCGTCGGCGCTCGACGTGGTCGCGTCCGCCCTGGAGGCGGCGTCCGCGTACTTCCCGGACGAGCGTCGTCAGCACTCCCGGGTGCGCTACGCGGTCATCTCCGCCAACCCGGGCCTGCAGGAGCGCGAGCTGCTGAAGATGGCGACGCTCGCCGACGCCATGGCCCGTGCGCTGCAGGAGCGGGGCGTGGACGAGGCCCACGCGGTCCTCGCCGCGGAGACCGGGACCACCGTCTTCACCGTCTCCTACCGACGGTGGATGGCCGAGGGCGAGGAACGTTCCCTGGCCGCCGTGCAGGCGGACACGCTGGCCGATCTCCGGGCCCTCGTGCTCGCCGCGGGCTGACCGGACGTCTGCGCCTGGGGGGGTTACGGTCGTCCCCGTGCCCTCTGCCGAGCCTGTCCCCGACGGCCCTCGGCCGGACGTCTCGCTCGCCACGGGGAGCACCGACGACCTCGTCGCGCTGACCCCGGCCTCGTCCCGGCCGGACGAGGACGGCAAGGGCGGCGGCGAGAGCCTCTTCACCGTCATCCTGGCCTTCGCGGCGAACCTCGTCATCGCGGTCGCGAAGTCGATCGCGGCCTACCTCACCGGCTCCGCCTCGATGCTGGCCGAGGCGGCGCACTCCTGGGCCGACACCGGCAACGAGATCTTCCTGCTGATCGCGCAGAAGCGCTCGGATCGCACCCGCGACGAGCGGCACCCGCTGGGCTACGGGCGCGAGGCCTTCGTCTGGTCGATGTTCGCGGCCTTCGGGCTCTTCACCGCCGGCGCGGTGGTCTCGATCAGCCACGGCATCAGCGAGCTGCGCGACCCCGAGCCGGGTTCGGACTTCCTGGTGGCATACATCGTGCTCGGCATCTCGTTCCTGCTCGAGGGGACGAGCTTCGCCCAGGCCTTCCGTCAGTCGCGCAAGGACGCCAAGGCGTACGGGCGGACGACGTTCGGCTTCGTCCTCAACACCTCCAACACCACCTTGCGCGCCGTCTTCTTCGAGGACTCGGCGGCGCTGCTGGGCATCCTCATCGCGGGGACGGGCATCGTCCTGCACCAGGTCACCGGCTCGCCGGTCCCCGACGCGCTCGGCTCGATCGGTGTCGGCGTGCTGCTCGGCGTGGTGGCGGTGATCCTGATCAACCGCAACCGGCGGTTCCTCATCGGCGAGGCGATCCCGGCCGACGCCCGGGCGCTGGTCCTCGGCTTCCTGCTCGCCCAGCCCGAGGTCGATCGCGTGACCTACCTGCACCTGGAGTTCGTCGGTCCGGCGCGCTACTACTGCGTCGCCGCCATCGACGTCGTCGGCGAGGCGAGCGAGACGAAGGTCGCCTACCTCCTCCGCGAGGTCGAGCGCGAGCTGGAGCAGCAGGACGTGATCGAGGAGGCCGTCATCACCCTCAGCACGCCCGAGGAAGAGTCGATCCTCGCCTGAGCCGAGGGGCGTGAACGCTCAGGCAACGGCCGCCGTGACCAGGGCGAGGGCCTCGTCGAGGTCGTCGACGACGTGGACGGCGCCGGCCATGGGTGAGTCGTGGGCGAGGGCCTGCAGGAGCGGCCAGGCCGGCAGCGTGGTCGTCCAGTGCTCGCGGCCGAGGAGGACGAGCGGGGCGCCGGAGCTGCCGCGCAGACCATAGAAGCGGTCGTTGGCGGCCTGGAAGATCTCCTGGACCGTGCCGGCGGCGCCGGCGGCGAAGACGATCCCGCCGCGGCAGCGGTGCAGCAGGGTGTCCTCGCGCAGCGCGTTGGCGAAGTACTTGGCGATCGACGTGCCGAAGACGTTGGTGGGCTCGTGGCCGTAGAACCAGGTGGGGATGCTCAGGCTCGCCCCCACCCGGTCGCCCCGCCAGCGGTCGCGGACGGCGAAGGCGGCGGAGGCCCAGCCGTCGGCGTCGTCGCCGTAGTCGGACGAGGTGGCCAGCTGCTCGAGCGCCACGGGCAGCGCGTCGTCCCAGCCGCTGAGGTAGGCCCCCAGGTTCGCGGCCTCCATCGCGCCCGGCCCGCCGCCGGTGAGCACGGTGCGTCCCGCCCGGGTGAGCCCGGCACCCAGCCGGGCCGTCGCCGCGTACGCGGGGTCCTGGCGGCGCAGCGCGTGGCCGCCCATCACCCCGACGACCCGCGTGGGGTCCAGCCGGTCGGTGACGTCGTCGAGCGCGCCGTCGACGCTGTGGTCGTGGAGCGTCGCGGCGAGGTCGGCGGTCAGGGTGTTCCCGGCCGGCGAGCGGGTCCAGGCGTAGACGGCGGAGTCGGGGCTGCGGGCGTACGGCGGCCGCCGGCCGTCGTGGACGCCGTACAGCTCGTCGGGGGAGTAGAGGAGCGGGCGGTACGGGTCGAAGGGCACGTCCGGCAGGGCCGGGAAGAGCAGGGCGCCGCCGGACCGCAGCCGTTCCGCGACGTCGGGACCCGGGTCGGCGCCGCTCGCCGCCGCCCGTTCGGCGAAGCGGCACCCCAGGAACACGGCGCCCGTGACGTCGACACGGAGCAGGACGTCGGTGCGGTCCCGCAGGTCGAGCGAGGAGACGAAGCAGCCGTTCAGCGCGCCCGTGCGGGCGACCTGCGCGTCGAGGTCGGCCAGGCTGTCGATCTCCACGCTCCGAGCCGTCACCCGGCCATCCTGGTCAGGCGGGCGCCGCGAAGCGGACCGCCGCGCCGAAGCACACGAACGGCACGGGCCGACCGGTCGCGGCGATCGCGTCGGCGAGCGCGACGGCGGTGTCCGCGCCGCCCGCCAGCCGCCGGTGGTAGCCGACCATCACCTCCGCCGCGAGCTCGTCGCCGACCTCCGCCACCCCGGCGACCACGCAGCGTGCGCCGAGCTGCAGCAGCACGCTGGTCAGCCCGAGCGACTCCTCGCCGGGGCGCACCGTCGCCTGGCCCAGCTCGCAGGCCGACAGGACGACGTGCGCGGGGACCTGCGCGGCGTCGAGCTCGTACGCGAACAGCGGCCCGTCGGCGAGGTCGAGGGAGGAGAAGAGCGGGTTCTGCGCGACGTGGTGCCCGTGGGCGGCGAGGTGGGCGATCGTCGCCGTCGACCCCTGCTCCGCGAAGGCCTGGCCCGTGGCCGCCGGTCCGGTGAAGACCCGGGTGCCCGGCCAGGTCGCCGCCACCCGCGCGACCTCGTCGACGGCGGCCGGCACCCCGGGCCCGGCGAGGGCGACGACCCGGGCCGGCAGGACGTCGTCCGCCTGACCTCCGCCGGACCCGGCCCGCTGCCACCACGCCCCGGCGGTGGGCGCGACCTCGACCGGTCGACCGACGAGCGACGGCAGGCACGACCACGGAAGGGTGCTGAGGTCGGCGGTGGGCACGACGACGAGCGGCGCGTCGGACAGGCCGAGCGGCTCCAGCAGCAGGCGCTCCAGCGCGGCGAGCTTGTGCGTCGCGGACGCGGTCGCGCTGGTCCGCAGCCGTTCCGGGACGCGGGAGCGGGCGACGACGTCGAGGTCGGCGCGCACGGTCCGGGCCAGAGCACCCGCGCGGGCGGCCCCCGGGAGCCCGACCAGTCGCGGGCGCCCGGCCCCGAGGACGACGGCCACGAGGTCGCCGCGGTGGCGTCCGAGCACGACCAGCTGCCGGCCGCGCTGCGCGAGCCGCTCGCGCACCCGGGCCAGGGCGGCACCCGCGTGGGCCGGGCCGAGGCCGGCGCTGCGCCAGGCGAGACCCCGCAGCCGGTCCTCGACCTCGCTGATGCGCTCGCGGACGTCCTGCGCCTCCGCCCGGCGGCCCGGGTCGGCGCCGATCTCGTGCAGCGTCGCCGTCAGCCGGCGCAGCTCGACGAGCGAGGACGCGGACGCGTCGGCCGGCGGGGTGACCGGCACCAGCCGTCGGGACTGGGCCCGACCCCGCTCGAGCGCGGCGAACACGTCCGCCGGCCGACCCCGCTCGAGCGCGAGGTCGAGGTCGAGGGCGGCCAGGCGGCGGCCGTGCAGCGCGCTCGCCGTCTGCAGGTCGACGCTGCCGAACTGCGCCTGGTGCCGGACCAGCTCGTCGAGGCCGCGACGCACCTGGCGGGCGGCCAGCGCGGCGTCGCCGGCCGCCCGGGCCAGCTGCGCGGCGACCGTGCGCTGCTGCAGCCGCAGCTCGACGATGTCCGTCCGCCGCGGCGGGGCGATCGTCGCGAAGACCGCGGCCGCCTCCGACCGACGGCCGGCGGCCAGCAGCGCCTCGCAGCCGAGCAGGCGCGCCGACTTCGCGTACGTCGTGAGCTCGTCGGCCGCGAACTCGTCGGCCAGGCGCAGCGCGGGAGCGGCGAGCAGGCCGGGCGGCCGCCCGGCGGACAGGTCGCCCGCCAGCAGGACCAGCTCGGCCCGCCGCCGCCACGACACGTTCCCGCGGCGTCGGAACCGCGTCCGGGCGGAGCCGGCCAGACGGCGGGCCAGGTCGAAGCGCCCGGTCAGCAGCGCGACCTGGGCGCCCGACAGCTCCGTCTCGGCGAGCGACGCCCAGGCCCGGCCCTGCCGGAACTGCTCGGCGGCCTCGCGCAGCGTGGCGTCGGCGTCGTCGGTCAGGCCGGCCTCGATCAGCACCCGGGCCCGGTCGAGCAGCGCGACGGCCGGTGCGGCACCACCGCCCAGGTCGGCCGCGTCGCTCATCCGCTGCAGCGCCGCCGGCTGGTGGCCGGACAGGTGCTCCACCCAGCCGAGATTGTGGGTGGCCATCATGGCCAGCGTCAGCAGCTCGGGGTGACCCGCGGCGCGGTCCAGGCAGCGGGCGAAGTCGCGCCGCGCGGCGACGAGGTCGAGCCGTTCGAGGTTGACCACGCCCCGGTTCAGCAGCATCTTCACCGCGTCCAGGTCGGTCGCGCTGCGCAGCAGGGGCTCGGCCGCGGTGAAGTGCGTCAGCGCCTCGTCGAAGGCGCCGCTGCGCAGCGACTGCAGGCCGAGCGTCTGGTGGATGACGAAGGCCAGGTCGTCGGCCCGGACCGCGACCGCCAGGTCGGACGCGGCCGCGAGCGGGGCCCGGCTCCGGGCCGGGCCGCCGACCTCGTACTCCATGTTCGACAGCAGCACCAGGAGCCGCACGCGGACCCGCTGCACCTCGACGGTGCCCGGCGCGGGCCGGACGAGCTCCAGCGCACGGGCGGCGCGGCGCCGGCTGAGGTCGTAGCGGCCGGCGAAGGCGTGTGCGAGCGCCTCGTCGTGGTGGCGGGTCGCGCGGACGACGAGGTCGACGTCCGGGTGGGCGCGCGCCGGCGTCAGCGGGGCTCCTCCACACCGGGCGCCTCGGCCCGGACCGCCCGCCAGCCCGCCTCGACGCGGGCCTCGACGTCGCGGGCGTCCTCGAGCCGGGTGGCGCCGTCGTCGAGCAGGCGCCGGGCCAGGTCGCCGGCGAGGATCGGGGCCGCGAAGGACGTCCCGCTCCAGGTCGCGAAGCCGGAGGAGAAGTTGTCCGGGTCGATGGTCGACCGGACCCCGCCGTCGGCCGTCACCCGCGAGCTCGCCTGCTGCCCGCCGTCGAACGTCGTCGGCACCGTGCTGACGATCGAGGCGCCGGGCCGCCAGGCGCGCACCCACGGACCGTCGTTGGAGAACAGGGCCGCGGTCCCGTCCGGGTTGAGGGCGCCGACGGCCACGAGCGGCACCTCGTCGACCGACGTCTCGGTGACGACGCCACCCGGGTGCGGGGCGAAGGACGCGGGGAAGATCGGCCGGCTCGTGGCGTCGTTGCCGGCCGAGGTCACCACGAGGACGCCGAGCCGCGCGAGCGCCTGCAGGGGAGCGAGCAGCAGGGGGTCGAACGCGGCGTCGGCCGGGTCCTCGTGGTAGTAGCCGAGCGAGAGCGACACGACGTCGACCAGCGCGTCCGGCTCGTCTTCGGCCAGGGCCAGCACCTGACGCACCCAGAGCATGTTCAACGCCTGGAGGACGTCGTACTCGTCGATCACGCCGTCCGGCTGCACGACCCGGACCGACAGGATCCGTGCGTCCGGGCAGCGCTGGTGCACCAGCCCGGCGACGAACGTGCCGTGCCCCGCCTCCACGTCGAGCGACCCGGTGAGCCCCCCGGTGACGACGCCGGACCGCTCGAGGTCGGTCGCAGGGTCGGTCAGCCCGATCCGCAGCGGGCCGCAGGTCGGGGTGCGGTCGACGACGTCGTCCAGCCACGGGTGCCGGCCCGTCCCGGTGTCGAGCACGGCCACGACGGGGCGGCGGCGTCCGGCGAGCTGGGCCTCGGTCAGCCGGGCCGGCCGTGGGCCCACCCAGCGCACCGGCACCCGCCCGCCCCAGCCGGGCTGGGCGTACTCCCCGGTGGCCGCCGCGGAGGACGACCCGGCCGGGTGGGCGACGTAGGGGTGGGCGACGTACGGGTTCGGGGTGGGGGCGTGCGCGACGTAGGGGTTGGTCTGCGGGGCATGCGCGACGTACGGGTTCGGGGTCGCGGCGTGCGCGACGTACGGGCTGGGCTGCATGCCGTGACCGTCGGTGCGTTCGCCGGACCCGGCCGAGGTGGTCAGGAGGTGCTGCAGCTGGACCGCGCCCCGCCAGGAGGCGTCGACGTCCGCGCGGTAGCGCTGCAGCACCGGCCACGCGTCGGGCGTCGTCCGGGGCCGGGTGTCGTCGACGGGCCGAGCGAGCGACACCCGCACGACCAGCGGGCTGCGTCCGCCGAGGAGGCCGGCGCGGCGGACGAGGTCGACCAGCGCGGTGTCGGTGGGGTCGACCTCGAGGGCCCAGCCCTCGGCGTCGGCCGCCGACCGCAGCGCGTCCAGGACCTCCGGCTCGACCGCCCCGTCAGGCCCGGGACGCACGAGCAGCCCGCCGCCGACGTACGGGGTCGGCTGCAGCCGCTGCCCGGCGAAGCGGACCGCCGTGCCCGGGTCGAGGAACCGGGCGCCCCGCGGGTCCAGGTGGTCGCGCCGCGGGCCGTGCCGTCGAGGCGTCGGCGCGAGCGGAGGGCGCGCGGTCGGGGCGTTGCTGTCGGCGGGGTCGTACGGCATCGGCGGGCCTTCGGACGAGGAGTGATGACAGTTCTACCGCTCCGGAGACGAAAGGGCGATGGTTGATACGCCCCTGAGGGTGGGGCTTGGGTCCCGCGGGCGCACGGGTAGCGTCAGCCGGATGGAACAGCGCGTGCTCGGCCGGACCGAACGACCCGTCTCGACCGTCGGTCTGGGGACCTGGCAGCTGGGCGCCGACTGGGGCGAGGTCGACGAGCGTGACGCGGTCGCGGTCCTCGACGGGGCCGTGGAGGCGGGGGTCACGTTCTTCGACACCGCCGACGTCTACGGCGACGGCCGCAGCGAGCGGCTGATCGGCAGCTACCTCGGCGAGCACGACGACATCGAGCTCGTGGTGGCGACCAAGATGGGCCGCCGGATGGACCAGGTGCCCGAGAACTACGTCCTCGAGAACTTCCGCGCCTGGACCGACCGCTCGCGCCGCAACCTCGAGGTCGACCGCCTCGACCTCGTCCAGCTGCACTGCCCGCCGACCGCCGTCTACTCCGCCGACGAGGTGTACGACGCCCTCGACACCCTGGTGTCCGAGCACGTGATCGCCGCGTACGGGGTCAGCGTCGAGACGTCCGACGAGGCGCTGACGGCGATCAGCCGCCGGGGGACCGCGTCGGTGCAGATCATCCTCAACGTGTTCCGGCGCAAGCCGCTCGAGTTCGTGCTGCCCGCCGCGCAGGCGGCCGGCGTCGGGATCATCGCCCGCGTGCCCCTGGCCAGCGGGCTGCTGAGCGGCCGCTACGACGAGCAGACGACCTTCGCGGAGAACGACCACCGCAGTTACAACCGCCACGGCGAGGCCTTCGACGTCGGCGAGACGTTCTCGGGGGTGGACTACGAGACCGGCGTCCGCGCCGCCCGTGAGTTCTCCCGCCTCGTCGCGGCGCTGCCGTTCGAGGCCACCCCGGCCCAGGCCGCGCTCGCCTGGGTGGTCCAGCAGCCGGGTGTCACCTCGGTGATCCCGGGCGCCCGGTCCCCGGAGCAGGCGCGGGCCAACGCCGCTGCCGGCGAGCTGCCGCCGCTCGGCGACGACTTCATGGCCGCCGTCGAGGAGCTCTACGCCCGCGAGATCGCCCCGCTGGTCGCCGACCGCTGGTGATCCCGTCCCGCTGCTGCCCTCAGGGCAGCAGCGGGAGCCGGCCGACGACCTTGTCGACCCGGTTCCGGGGGCCGACCAGGCTGACCGCGAGCAGCGCGAGCTCGTCGGAGCGGTGCTCGGCCACACGCTCGAGGTAGCCGTCGTAGACCCGGGTCGCCTGCGCGTCGGCCGGCATGTCGGCCACGAAGAGGTCGGGCCGGGTGATTGCCCTGGCCCGGATGGCGGCCAGCTGCTCGGTCGTCGCGGCGAGCACCGAGCACCCCGCCCAGGGCAGGCCCGGGTGGACCGAGCCGTCGGCATCGACGGCGGCGGGACCCAGGAGACCGTCGACCCCGGCCTGCGTCGCCGCCGCGAGGCAGACGGCGGCGTTCACCGCGCGGCCCGGCGGGAGGGCCGCGTCGACGACGACGACCCACTTGAGCCGGGCGTCCCGGGTGGGCGCGTCGGTCCGCACCTCGTCGGGGGTGAAGCCGATGCGTGCGTCCGTGCGTTCGTCCACGAGTGGGTCCTGCCGTCGGTCGTGCGGTGCTGGAGGCCTCAACCTCGCCTACGCGACCAGCTGGGTCCAGCGAGTCCGTACGACGTCCGGCTAGCCTCACCCGCATGGCGGACCTCGACGTACTAGATACGGCGATCCTGGCCGCGCTGCAGGTCGACGCACGGCGGACGAACCGTGACGTCGCTGCGGCGGTCGGGGTCGCTCCCACCACCGCGCTCGACCGGACGCGGGCGCTCCGGGACCGGGGCGTCATCACCGGCGCGCGGCTCGAGGTCGACCTCGCGGCGCTCGGCCGCCCGATGCAGGCCCTCGTGGCGATCCGGATCCGGCCGCCCACCCGGGTGAACATCGAACGGTTCCGGGGGTGGGCGGCCGCGCTGCCCGAGACCGTCGGGGTGTTCGTCACCAGCGGCGCCGAGGACTTCCTGCTGCACCTCGCCGTCCCGGACACCGACGCCCTGTACGCCTTCGTCGTCGACCGCCTGACCAGCCGGCCCGAGGTCAGCGACGTCCGGACGTCGGTGGTCTACGAGCACCTGCGCAGCAACGTGCTGCCGCCCGCGCGAGGCCGGTCCCCCCGGTCCTGACCCCGCGCGGGCAGTCCTGGGCCCGTCGGCTCAGGCCGCGACCTCGGCGCGCCGACGGCTGAGCTCGGCGCCGTGCTGACGGGCGACCGCCTCGGACTCGGCGCGCATCTCGGCGGCCATGTCCTTGAACTGGTCCATCGCCGGGTTGACCCCGACCAGGGTGAAGTCGGTCTCGGTGACCGTGACGTCCAGGCCCCAGACGTCGGCGAGGACGCGACGCATCCACGGGGTGGCGTGGTCCCAGCCCTCGCGCGGGGTGCCCGCGCGGTAGTTGCCGCCGCGGACGACGACGAGCTCGGCCGGCTTGCCGGCGAGCGGCGTCTGGCCCGGGCCCATCCGCGGGTCGGCGATGACCAGGTCGACGTAGGACTTGAAGTGCTGCGAGACGCCGAAGTTGAAGAGGGGGACCGCGAAGAGCAGCGCGTCGGCCTCGAGCAGCTCGTCGACGAGGGTCGCGGCCAGGGCCACGGCCTCGCGCTGGGCGGGGGTGCGCTGGTCCTCGGGGACGTACGCGGCGGTGACGGCGTCGCCCCAGGCGGTGGCGGGGATCGGGTCGGTGCCGACGTGGCGGCGCAGGACGCGCTCGCCCGGGTTGGCCTCGGTCCAGGCGGCCTCGACGACGTCGGCGACGGCCCGGCTGTGCGAGCCCTCGACGCGGAAGCTGGCGTCCAGTCGGAAGAGAGTCATGGGAGATGCTCCACTACTGTGATCTGAGTAACTAGGAATTTCCTAGCAGGTAGCCCGATGCTAGCACCACTAGACTGGGGCGCAAGGAGTGTGGACGATGACCGACACGATCGACCCGGCGCAGGTGCAGCAGGCAGAGCAGGACGCGGACCCGGCGGCCCAGGAGCCGACCTGCGAGGACGTCGCGCCCGGGATCGTGCGCTGCGACGCGGCGCTGTCGCACGTCTTCGAGATCCTCGGCAAGCGCTGGAACGGCGTCATCGTCGGCGCCCTGTCGAACGGGCCGGCGTCGTTCTCCCGGCTCGCCCGCGGCGTGACCGGCATCAGCGACTCGGTGCTCTCCGACCGGCTCTCCGGGCTGGCGGCCGCCGGCGTCGTCACCCGGGTCGTCGACAGCGGGCCGCCGGTCTCGGTCTCGTACGCGCTCACCCCCGCCGGCCAGGCGCTGCTGCCGGCCATGGACCAGCTCAAGGTCTGGGCGCACGAGCACCTGCCGCGCGCCTGAGCGGCCGGCCCGCCCCGGGCGACGGTCGAGGGCCGCGTAGGTCAGAGATTTACCTGCTCAGCAAATCTGCGTTGCTTTCTCAGTTTCCCTGAACCGACCGTCACACGCCCGACACACTGGTCGCGGCTCGGGGGGGCTGCCAGGGCACTTCGCCCAATCTCTTCCTGAGTTCGCGCTCGTCGCACTCGGGGGGGATGGGTCATGCGCGCTGAAGGGCTGCGGCCTGACGTCTTCGTGCACCCGCAGGGGCTGTGCGACTCGACCGACGTCGGCGCCGGCACGCGGGTCTGGGCCTTCGCCCACGTGCTCGAGGGTGCGCGCATCGGGGCGGGCTGCAACGTCTGCGACGGCGCGTACGTCGAGGGCGGTGCCGTCCTCGGCGACCGCGTCACGGTGAAGAACCAGGTCATGGTCTTCGCCGGGGTCACCGTCGCCGACGACGTGTTCCTCGGCCCGGGCGTCACCTTCACCAACGACTTCACGCCCCGCGCCCACGTCCGCAAGGGACCCGACGACCTGGACCCGACCCGGGTCGAGCAGGGTGCCACGCTCGGCGCCCGCGTGACCGTGGTCTGCGGCGTCACGATCGGGGCGAACGCCTTCGTCGGCGCCGGCGCGGTCGTCACGCGCGACGTCGCCCCGCACGCCTTCGTCGTGGGCAACCCCGGGCGCCAGATCGGCTGGGCCTGCCGCTGCGGCCGCCGGCTCGACGCCGACCTCCGCTGCTCGTGCGGCCGGGCGTACGCGCTCGGCGCCGACGGGCTGCACGAGGACGTGGAGCTCGCGTGTACGTGAGCCTGCGCAACAGCCCCACGCCCGCGGCCACTGCCCCCGCCGCGGGCGTGGCTCCCGCGCCCGACCGCGAGCGCCGCACGCGCCGCAAGGGCGGCCGCGTCCCCGGGGTCGTGCTGGCCCTCGGCCTGACGAGCCTCTTCACCGACATCTCGTCCGAGGCGATCACCGCCGTCCTGCCCCTCTACCTCACCGCCGTGCTCGGGCTCGGGCCCGTGGCGTACGGGTTCGTGGACGGCATCTACCAGGGCTTCGCCTCGCTGGTGCGGGTCCTCGGGGGCTGGTGGTCCGACCGCAGCGGGCGGCCCAAGCTCGTCGCCGGGCTCGGCTACGGCATCTCCGCCCTGTCCCGGGTGCTGCTGCTCCCGGTCGTCGGCATCGCCGCCCTCACCGGGGTGGTCGCGCTCGACCGGCTGGGCAAGGGGCTCCGGACCGGGCCGCGCGACGCGATGATCGCCGCCGCGAGCACGCCCGAGCAGCTCGGGCGCAACTTCGGCGTGCACCGCGCGCTCGACACCGCCGGCGCCATGGCCGGCCCGCTCCTCGCCTTCGGCGTCCTCGCCGTCGTCCCGGCCGGGCTCGCCGGCTACCGGGCGGTGTTCGTGCTGAGCATCGCGGCCGCGGTCGTGGGGCTCGCGTTCCTCCTGCTCGCGGTGCCGAGCCGGGTGCGGGGGAGCGCTGGGCTGCCGCCGGCGCAGCAGCCGGTACGCCGCTGGCGCTGGCGCGACCTCGGCGACCGCCGGATCCGCTCGCTGATGATCGCCGCCGCGCTCCTCGGCCTGCTGACCGTGGGCGACGGCTTCCTCTACCTCGTGCTCGCCGACGCCGGCGGCATCGGCCTCACCTGGTTCCCGCTGCTGATGGTCGGGACCAACGCGGCCTACTTCGCGCTCGCCGTCCCCGTCGGCCGGCTGGCCGACCGGGTCGGACGGACCCGGGTGCTGCTGGGCGGGCACGTCCTCCTGGTCCTCGCCTACGCGGTCGCCGCGACCACCGGTGGTCACCTCGCCGGCGTCATCGCCGTGCTGCTCCTGCTGGGCTGCTTCTACGCCGCGACCGACGGGGTCATCAGCGCCCTGGCCAGCCAGTGCGTGCCCGAGGGCGCCAAGGCGACCGGCATCGCGTCGGTGCAGACCGCGGTCGGGCTCAGCCGCTTCGCCTCCTCGGTCTGCTTCGGCCTGCTGTGGCAGCTCACCGGCCGCTCGGTCGCGCTGCTCGCCGTCGGCCTCGCGCTGGCGATCGCCATCCCGGTCGCGGCCCGTCTGCTGCGCCAGCTCCCGTCCACCCCGTCCGGCGCCGAGGTGGCGGCGTGACCCGGGGGAGGATCGCCGTGCTCGGCGCCGTCGTGGCCGTGTGCTTCGCCCTGGTCGTGGTCTACGTCCTGCAGGTCCGCCACGCCGGTTCCGTCAGCGCGGCGGCGGCGCCGACCGTCTCCACGGTCCCGATGGCGGACGTGCTGGCCGGCCCGCACCTCGTGTTCCGCAACGCCACCCTCGGCGCCGACTACGGCAAGCTCGCCGCCGTCACGCTGGGCGACCCCGGCGGCGCCCGGGCCTTCGGCTCGACGAGCTGCGAGCGCGTCTACGCCACCGCCTCGGCGGGGGTCTGCGTGACCGCCTCGGGCGGCATCGCGCCGACGTACGCGGTCGCCTCCCTCGGCCCGGACCTCGCCCCGACCTCGTCCGCGCCGCTGGCCGGCCTGCCGAGCCGGGCGCGGATGTCGGTGGACGGGCGCCTGGTCTCGACGACGACCTTCATCACCGGCCACTCGTACGCGGCCTCCTCCTTCTCGACCGCCACGGTGATCCGGGTCGGCGGGCGGGACCTGCCCAACCTCGAGACCTGGACGACCTACCTGCCCGACGGCCAGCGGCTGGTCGCGGCCAACCGGAACTTCTGGGGCGTCACCTTCGCGACCGACGACGACACCTTCTACGCCACCGCGGCCTCGGGCACCACCACCTGGCTCGTGCGCGGCAGCGTCAAGGAGCGCACGATGCGCGCCCTGCGCACCGACGCCGAGTGCCCGTCGCTGTCGCCGGACGGGCGCCACGTCGCGTACAAGAAGCGGCTCGCCAACCCGACGCCCGGCGTGTGGCGCCTCGCCTCGCTCGACCTCACGACCGGGGCCGAGACGCTCCTGGCCGAGACCCGGAACGTCGACGACCAGGTCGAGTGGCTCGACGACGCCTCGCTGCTCTACAGCCTGCCCCGCTCGGGGACCGAGGCCACCACGTCCGACGTCTGGCGGGTGCCGTCCGACGGCTCCGGCACGCCGTCGGTGCTCGTCCCCTACGCCTCCTCACCCGCGGTCGTCGCCGCGGCCGCCTCGGCCGCCCGGCCATGACCACCCACCCGACCCCCGAGCCCAGCACCACCTCACACCCAAGGAGTAGTCACCGATGACGAACCTCGCGAGCTCGCTGCACCTGATCCAGGACGAGGGCTGACGTGTCCACCCTGTTCAAGCTCACGCCGCGCTCCGGCTCGGCCCGACCGCTCCCTTCCGACGAGGCGAGCCCCGTCGACTCGCGCCCGCACGTCCTGATGATCGTGCAGAACCTGCCCGTCCCGCTCGACCGCCGGGTGTGGCTGGAGTGCCGCACGCTGGCCAAGGCCGGCTACGCGGTCACGGTGATCTGCCCCAAGGGCCCCGGTGACCCGAGCTACCAGGTCATCGACGGCATCACGATCCACAAGTACCGCCCGGCGCCGAAGACGACCGGGTTCGTCAGCTACGTCTGGGAGTTCGGCTACTCCTGGCTGCGCACCGCCGCGCTGTCGGCGCGCGTCTGGGCCGACCGGCCGTTCGACGTCATGCAGGCGTGCAACCCGCCGGACACCTACTGGCTGCTGGCGCGGATCTGGAAGAAGCGGGGTGTCCGCTTCGTCTTCGACCAGCACGACCTCAACCCCGAGCTCTTCGAGTCGCGCTTCGGCAAGCCGCAGGGCTTCGGGCCGCGCTTCCAGTACTACGCGCTGCGCTGGCTGGAGCAGATGACCTACCGCACCGCGGACATGGTCATCTCGACCAACGAGTCCTACCGCGCCATCGCGATGGGGCGGGGCCAGCGCGCGGCCGAGGACGTCGTGGTCGTGCGGAGCGGTCCGGAGACGGACCGCATGCGGCCCGTGCACCCCGAGCCGTCGGCCGCGCGCGACCCCCGCAAGACGCTCGTCTACCTCGGGATCATGGGTCCGCAGGACGGCGTCGAGCAGGTCCTCGTCGTGATGGACGAGCTCGTCCACCACCGCGGCCGGACCGACGTCCGCGCGGTCCTGATGGGTTTCGGCGACTGCTACGAGGACCTGCGGTCCATGACCACGGAGCTGGGGCTGGACGACTGCGTCACCTTCACCGGTCGCGCCGGCCTGGACACCATCGCCGACGAGCTGAGCGCCGCCGACGTGGGGCTCTGCCCCGACCTGAAGTCGCCGCTCAACGACGTCTCGACCATGAACAAGACGATGGAGTACATGGCGTACGCCCTGCCGTCGGTCGCGTTCGACCTGGTCGAGACCCGGGTCTCGGGCGGCGACACGGTCCGCTACGTCCCCTCGGGCGACACCACCGCGTTCGCCGACGAGGTGGAGCGGCTGCTCGACGACGACGAGCTGCGCTGCGAGATGGGCCGGGCCGCCCGGCGCCGCGTGACGGAGGAGCTCGACTGGAAGGCCCAGGCCGTGGCCTACCGCGGGGTCTTCGCCCGCTTCACGGGCCTGACCGAGGACGAGGCGCTGACCGTCGACCCGTCGACGGTGCTGCCGCCCGAGCTCGTGGCCGACCCGACCTGCGACCACCGGGGCCGCCCGTTCGTCGAGCTCCACGACGCGGCCCTGGACGCGTACATCCTCAAGCGGGATGTCGTCGCGGCGCCCGTCCCGCCGGTGGTCGCCGGGACCGGGAACCTGGAGCTCAGCGACGCGTTCGACCTGGCCAAGTGACGTCCGGTCCGTCCACACCCTGATCCGCCGAGCAAGGAACGCACCATGAGGACGAACCTCCACCACCTCCTCCAGGAGGCCGCCGCCGCGCGACCCCACGCGCCGGCCGTCACCTCCAAGGACGTCACGGTCACCTACGGCGAGCTGTGGCAGACCTGCGAGGCCGCCGCGGGCGGGCTCGAGGCCCTGGGGCTGCGCCGCGGCGAGCGCGTGGCGGTGTTCCTCGACAAGCGCGTCGAGACCGTCGCGGCCTTCTTCGCCACCTCGGCCGCGGGCGCGGTCTTCGTCCCGGTGAACCCGGTGCTGAAGGCCGCCCAGGTGTCGTACATCCTCGGCAACTGCGACGTGCGGGTGCTGGTGACCAGCGCCGACCGGCTGGTCGCCGTCGCCGGCGAGCTGGCGGGCTGCCCGGCGCTGGAGCACGTCGTCGTCGTCGGCGACCCCGAGCGCGAGCTCCCCGTGATCGACGCGAACGTGACCCTCACGCGCTGGGAGAAGCTGCTCGTCCCGGGGGTCGGGGCGACCGGTCCCCGTCCGCTGGACCTGGACGTGGCCGCGATCTTCTACACCTCCGGCAGCACCGGGCGGCCCAAGGGCGTGGTCCTCAGCCACCGGAACCTGATCGTCGGGGCGGAGAGCGTCAGCACCTACCTCCACAACACCGCCGACGACGTGATCCTCTCGGCGCTGCCCCTGAGCTTCGACGCGGGGTTCAGCCAGGTGACCACCGCCTTCGCGGTCGGGGCGCACCTCGTGCTGCACAACCACCTGGTCGCGACCGACATCCCCCGGCTCGTGGCGAAGCACCGCGTCACCGGGCTGACCGCGGTCCCGCCGCTCTGGCTGCAGGTCATCGGCACCACCTGGCCGGACGGGGCGGCGGACACGCTGCGCTACTTCGCCAACACCGGCGGGCGGATGCCGCGCACCACCCTCGACCGGCTCCGTGCGCTGTTCCCGGGCGCCGCCCCCTACCTGATGTACGGCCTCACCGAGTCGTTCCGGTCCACCTACCTCGACCCGGCCGAGGTGGACCGTCGGCCCGACTCGATCGGCAAGGCGATCCCGGACGCCGAGATCCTCGTCGTCCGCCCGGACGGCACGCTGTGCGAACCGGGGGAGCCCGGCGAGCTGGTGCACCGCGGGGCACTCGTCGCGCTCGGCTACTGGGAGGACGAGGCCAAGACCGCGGAACGGTTCAAGCCGGTCCCCGGTGCACGGCCCGGGTGGCGCGCACCCGAGCTGGCCGTCTACTCCGGCGACACCGTGGTCGCCGACGAGGAGGGCTTCCTCTACTTCGTCGGCCGCAGCGACGAGATGATCAAGACGTCGGGCTACCGGGTGAGCCCGACCGAGGTCGAGGAGGCGGCCTTCGGCACCGGGCTGGTCGCCGACGCGGTCGCGCTCGGCGTGCCCGACGAGCGGCTCGGCGACGCGATCGCGCTGGTCGTCACCCCCGCCGTCGGCACCGCACTGGAGCCGAAGGCCCTGATCACCGCGCTGCGCCGCGAGCTGCCGCTCTACATGGTACCGAGCCGGGTGGTGGTGCGGGCGAGCATGCCGCGCTCGCCCAACGGCAAGTACGACCGACCGCTCGTCCGTGAGGAGCTGCTCGCATGAGCACCGCCGACCTGCTGGCCGACTTCGGCACGATCAAGGGCGAGCTCGCCGTCGGCGGGATGCCGCTGAGCCTGCTCGCCGCGCGCGTCGGCTCGACGCCCTTCTTCGCGTACGACCGCCGCCTGCTCACCGAACGCGTCGCGACGCTCCGCTCGGTGCTGCCCGACGGGCTCGACCTGACGTACGCGATGAAGGCCAACCCGATGCCGGCCGTGGTGCAGCACCTCGCCGGGCTCGTCGACTCCATCGACGTCGCGTCGGCGGGGGAGATGGCCGTCGCCCTCGACACGGGGATGCCGGCCGAGCGGGTCAGCTTCGCCGGTCCGGGCAAGACCGCCGCCGAGCTGCGCCGTGCCGTGGCCGCAGGCATCGTCGTCGAGCTGGAGTCGTCGACCGAGGCCCGCCGCGTCCTCGCCGCCGGAAACGAGCTCGGGGTCCGGCCCCGCGTCGCGCTACGCGTCAACCCGGACTTCGCGGTCAAGGGCTCGGGCATGCGGATGGGCGGCGGGCCGCAGCAGTTCGGCACCGACGCCGAGCAGGTGCCCGGGCTCGTCGCCGAGCTCGTGGGCGCCGACGTGGACCTGCTGGGCTTCCACGTCTTCGCCGGCTCGCAGAACCTGCGGGCGGAGATCATCGCCGAGGCGCAGCGCCGGACGGTCGACCTCGTCGTCGGTCTCGCCGACCTCCTGCCCACCCCGGTGCGCTACCTCAACCTGGGCGGCGGCTTCGGTATCCCGTACTTCGCCGCGGACACGCCGCTCGACCTCGGGGTGGTGGCCGACAACCTGGCCGCCCTGCTCGACGGACCGATCGCCGCGTACCTGCCGGAGGCGCGGACCGTGGTCGAGCTCGGCCGCTACATCGTCGGCGAGTGCGGCGTCTACGTCACCGAGGTCGTGGACCGCAAGGTCTCGCGCGGCAAGACGTACCTCGTCGTCGACGGCGGGATGCACCACCAGCTCGCGGCCTCGGGCAACCTCGGTCAGGTCATCCGCCGGAACTACCCGCTCGTCGTGGGCAGCCGGGCGGAGGAGGAGACGGTCGAGACCGCGTCGGTCGTCGGATGCCTGTGCACCCCCCTCGACCTCTTGGGCAACGACGTCGAGCTGCCCCGCACGGAGGTCGGCGACCTCGTCGTCCTGTTCCAGGCGGGGGCGTACGGCCTCACCGCCAGCCCCACCGCGTTCCTCGGGCACCCGGCTCCGGCCGAGGTCCTCGTCTAGACCTGTTCGACCACCACGAGAAGGACATGATCATGACCGCTACCGCAGACCCGTCCACCGGCTCGCTCCCCGAGGTCGCCGAGGTCCTCGTCGAGACCCTCGGTATCCAGGACCGCGCCGCCACGCTCGACGCCAGCACCCCGCTCTTCGGCGAGATGCCCGAGCTCGACTCGCTCGCCGTGCTCGAGCTCGTCTCGGCCCTCGAGGACCGCTTCGGCATCGTCGTCGAGGACGAGGAGTTCGGCGGCGAGATCTTCGAGACCCTCGGCTCGCTCGCCACGTTCGTCGACGGCAAGCGCGCCTGAGAACCCGACGAGACCGTGACCCTCCCTCCTGCTCTGCGCGGAGCAGCCTCGCGCAGCCGGCAAGCCAGGGTGGCCGTCGTCCCGTCGCCGGCCGGTGCGCCGGCCGGGGGAGGGAGCTCTTCGGTCCACGTACCTGCGCTCGACGGCCTCCGTGCGGTCGCTCTGCTCCTGGTCGTGCTGTTCCACGCCCGCATCCCCGGGTTCTCCAACGGAGATCTGGGGGTCGACGTCTTCTTCGTCCTCAGCGGGTTCCTGATCAGCGGGATCCTGCTGAGGTCCGCGGGACGCGGTCGCGTCAGCTATGCCGACTTCTACCGCCGGCGGGCGCTCAGGCTGCTTCCGGCGTACCTCACGGTCCTGATCGTGTGCGTCCTCACCGACCTGCTGCACGATTCCGGCGGCACGCTCAAGGGCGCGGCGACGTCCTTCTTCTACGTCTCCAACTGGGCCGCCGCCGCCGGGGTCGGTACAGGGCTGCTCGCGCATACGTGGTCGCTGTCGATCGAGGAGCAGTTCTACCTCCTCTGGCCACTGGTGCTGGTGGCACTTCTCGGACGCGCCCGTGGAGACCTCGGGCGCGTGGCCCGGTCCGTGCTCCTCCTGGCCGTCGCCTCCTACCTCAGCGTCGTGGCCTGCCTCCTGCTCGGCGGATCGGTGGAGCTGGCCTGGAACGCCACGACCTCCCGTGCGTTCGAGCTGCTGGCCGGGTGCCTGCTGGCGGTCGTCCTCCAGCGGCGCGGGGTGGCCGGTGCTCCGGCGCTCCGGATCGGTTCCCGGGCGACCGGTCCCGTGTCGCTCCTGGGGCTGCTCGCTCTCCTCGTCGTCGCGAGCCACGACCCGTGGAACCCGTGGGTCGAGATGCTCGTGCAGTGGCCGGTGGTCGTCGCGTTGACCGTGCTGCTGATCGTCGCCTGCGTCGCCGGCCCGAACCTGACGAAGACCGTGCTCGGGTGGGCCCCCCTGGTGGCCGTCGGTAAGGTCTCCTACGGCGCCTACCTGTGGCACTTCCCGGTCTTCGTGGTCGTGGACGGCACGCTCGGCCTGGACAGCTGGGGCCCGCGGTTCCTGGCCCTCGCCGTCACCGCCGTCGTCGTGGTGCTCTCCTACCGCTTCGTCGAGCGCCCGTTCCTGCGGATGAAGGACCGTTCCGCGAGAGCCTGACCGCCCTCGTGCGGTGCCGGGCGGCGAGCGCTGTCGTTCCCGGGGTGGTCAGCTGACGGGCTTGCCCGCGTCGGGGCCGTCATACCAGGTGTTGCCGCTGACCCGCACCGGCGGAGCGGTGGACGTCAACGGTCCGTAGGCGCCGCTCTTCGGGAAGACCGCCGTGGTGAACTCGTTGTTGGTGATGGCGATGTCCGAGATCTTGGACGGGTCGTCGGTCGACGTGTCGTAGCCGCCGTAGACGGTGTAGGCGCCGCCGCCGAGCAGGTTGCCGTCGATCTGGACGTTGCGGATCTGGTCGGCTGCGTTGGTCGACAAGATGATGGCGGAGGTGGCGCTGCCGGCGATGACGATCTTGTTGTGCAGGATCTTCAGGTTCGTCGTGCCGAGGGTCTGGATGCCGTCGTTGTGGGCGTCGTTGCCGGTGGCGAGGTCGTGGATGTAGGAGTCGCGGATGACGACGTTCGTCTGGGCCTTGAACCCGTCGACGGTGCCGTGGACGTCGCAGCGCAGGCAGGTGTAGCCGCCGCCGTTGACGGCGGAGTCGCTGCCGTTGTTGCCCTGGCCGTCGATCTCGACGTCGGTGAGGGTGAGGCCGGTGTTCCCCTCGTCGGACAGCACGTTGAAGAAGCACCCGCCTGACTGCAGGAGCGAGTTCTTGATCGTGACGTCGTCGGCCTTGATCACCAGGCAGGTGGTGATCTTCTTGGCGTCGATGACCGTCCCGTCCTTGGTGATCGTGGACGGACCCGTGTACGCCGACAGCGCGGTCCCGGCCGGCACCCCGGTGCGGACGGCCCAGGCAGCCCCTGAGGGTGTGCTGGCGGGCGTGCTGACCGGTGACGGGGATTCGGGTACGGGCGCCGCCGTCGTCTGTGTCGCTGTCGTGCCGGGCGGTGGCGATGCCGCACCGGCCGTCATCCTCTGGAGCGCGGAGCCGGCCAGCGCGCCCACGACAAGGGCCAGCGCGACCAGGACGACGAGCGCCCGCACGGATACGGTCCGACGAGCGACGGGCACCATCTGTTCCCCCAGATTCAGGGACTTGTCACCTGTCCCGCGCCAGACATCGTAGGTGTTGGGCGCGTGCGGTGGGTGAAGAATCACCCGACGCCGTCATTCCCCGCAGAAGGTCGTTCCCAACCCTCGGGGCGACGTCGGACGGACCAATCTCGATCTCCCTTTCGGGTGTGATGCAGAACACCTCGTGGGTAGATCGATCAGACGACCTCTCAGCAGCGGTTCCTGCTTGATCATCCGGCCTCATGCCCACTTGGGCACACGTGGTCTCCGGACCGGGCGTCCATGGGTGGTTCCGGTCGTCGACTTCTGCGCCCTGACCAGGTGATCCGCAGTCAGGTCGGGCTTGGGGCGAGGCTTTGTGGAAGCCTGCGGCCGAGTTGGGCAATGCGACTTCAAACGGTTTGTGAATTATTTGCCATCACTCCGCCTGAGAGCAAGGTGACACTCTGTTATCAGACTGTTATAGTCGGCGAAGTTCCCGGGAAATATTCAGATCGTGCAACAAGATCCTGGCGATGTCGTGACGACGGTCCGTCATTCCGCACATGCAGCAGTTTTCCCGAAGTCGACCCCACGACCGGGCAGCACCCCGATCTCGACAGAAATGAACTCTCCATGACCAGCTCCACGTCTCCATGGCGCACGCCCGCCCCGAACCAGGTCGACCGACCCCGGACCCCGGTGTCCGAGGTCGCGGCGAGACGCACGACGATCGTCCTGGCCCTCGCACTCCTGCTTGGCCTGGTGGCTGCGCTCTCGCCCTGGAGCAGCACCTCGGCGGAGGCGAGAAGCACGGTTCTCGGGAACATCACGCCGGCCACCGCCTCCTTCAGCGACGGTGACTCGGTGACCGTCGGGATGAAGTTCAGGGCGACGGCGACCGGTTCGGTCACCGGCGTCAAGTTCTACAAGGGCTCGCAGAACACGGGCAGGCACGTCGGGGCGCTCTACTCCTCGAGGGGCCAGCTGCTGGCCAGGGCGACCTTCACCTCGGAGTCCGGCAGCGGCTGGCAGTCCGTCGTCTTCGACGACCCGGTCGACGTGCGGCGCGGTGGCAGCTACACCGTCGCGACCTTCATGCCGGAGGGGCACTACGCCGTAACCAGCCCGTACGCGTGGCCCGACGCCGGCGTGGCCGTGCTGGGCCTCGCAGGGACCTACAACTACGGCAGCGACCTGGAGTTCCCCTCGTCGAGCTACGGCCGGTCCAACTACTTCGTCGACGTGATCTTCCAGGCGTCCGACAGCACCGGCGGGTCCGGCCCGACGACGCCTGCTCCGACGACGCCTGCTCCGACGACGCCTGCTCCGACCACGCCTGCTCCGACGACGCCTGCTCCGACCACGCCTGCTCCGACCACGCCCTCGTCCGGGTTCCCGAGCGAGGCCACCACGGGGGTGCCGGCCGGGACCGCGCTGTCGGCGTACACGGGTCCGTCCACGATCACCAAGGACGGGACGGTCATCGACGCCAAGAAGATCACCACCTGCCTGGTGATCAAGGCCGACGACGTCACGATCAAGAACTCGCTCCTGCAGTCAGGCGGGTGCTTCTTCAACGTGCTGTCCGACGAGGGGAACACCGGCCTCACCCTCACCGACGTCGAGATCGACGGCCAGGGCAACAACGGCAGCGACTCCGCCGTCAACGGCGGCGGCTACACCTGCCTGCGCTGCGACGTCCACGGCACCGTTGACGGGTTCAAGGCCCAGACGAACGTCGTCATCCGCGACTCCTACATCCACGACCTCGCCACCGGCAACGACGCCCACAACGACGGCATCCAGACCCTCGGCACGACGAACCTGAAGATCCTGCACAACAAGATCGTCATCGCCGGCAGCGCCACCTCCGCCATCATCTTGTCGACCAACGCAGCCGACCAGATCCGCAACGTCCAGATCGACGGCAACCTGCTCGGCGGCGGCGCCTACACCGTCTACGGCGGCTACGACGGCCCGGCCGTGGCGGGCAAGGTCTCCAACATCTCCATCACCAACAACCGGTTCACCACGGTGATCTTCCCGAGGTCGGGCGCCTTCGGGCCCATCACGACCGCCGACGCGCCCGTCGTGGTCACCGGAAACACCTGGTACGACGGCCCCAACGCCGGCGGGTCGGTCAGCTGACCGTCAGACCCTCGAGCGGCACCGGTCCCCAGCGGTCCGGTGCCGCTCTTCTCTGTCCGAGGGTGGTCGCCGTCCTCAACGAAGCTGCTTGACGCCGCCCTTCAGGCGCCCGACGAGTCGCCGCGCCAGCGGTTCTCCCCGCAAGATGGCGTGCAGGCTGTCGACCGTGTCGTCCGACCGGAGGCTGAAGCGGTGCTGGAGCCAGGCCGACGGCTTCGAGGAACGGCGGTCGCTGGTGTGGACGTGGGTGTACCCGAGCTGTTGGAGGCGGGTCAGCGTGCGCCGGTCGTACTGCCCCAGCGGCAGCGCCGCCTCGGTCACCGGAGCCCCGACGACCTCGGCCAGCACCTGCCTGGCCTGCTCGAGCTCGCGCTGCTGGGCCGCGTCGGACAGCGCGCGCCACGGGACGTGGTCCATGCCGTGGCTGCCGACGGCCATGCCGTGGTCGCGCAGCTCCCGGACCTGCTCGGCCGACAGGCTTCCCGGCCGGTCGAGCCGCGCCGCGATGACGAAGAACGAGGCCGTCAACCCGTGCCGCACGAGCCCGTCCAGCCCGATCTCGATGTCGGACGCGTTGCTGTCGTCGAAGCTCAGGCGCACGTCGTCGCGCCCGGCGACGGTCTCGACCACGAGGCGGTAGAAGTCCTCGGTGATCCAGTAGCCGGCTTCGCCCGGCTCGAGCTCACGGCCGGGGCGTCCGATGCCGTGGAAGCAGAGGTTGATCACGAGATCGGTCCCGAGCTCGCGGTCGGGCCGTCCGGACTGCGCCGAGCCGTCCGGTCCTGGCCCCAGGCGACGTCCCGCCTCGACCCTAGTCGGGCCAGCAGAGCGGCGACGCTGGTGAGGCCCACGTAGACCAGCCCGGCCGGGAGAAGTCGAGGCTGCGGCAGGACGACCTCTCTCAACCACGCCAGCCGGTCGGACCGCCGGACGTCTGGTCCGCTCGCCGTCGCCCCCGCCCCGCGTGCCTCGATCGACGATCGGAGGTCGGCGTTGCCCCGCCGCACCCGGACCAGGCGGCGGAGGAGGGCCCGGGTGGTCGAAGGAGCCGCGATGGCCAGGTCGACCGCGTCGATGGACCCCTTCTCGGTCTCCGCGTAGAGCGAGTCGAGGTAGAGGTCGTCGGCGACGACGGCGGGGAACTGGTCGAAGCGGCGTCGTCCGTCCTCGCTCAGCACGATCATGCCTCGGCCGAACAGACTGTTGTCGTAGGCCGGGTGCCGGCTGCTGACGGCCGTGTACGCGCGCACCAGCAGGCTGCTGCCGGTGCTGACCACATGGCGGCGGGGCGCGGCCGCCAGGATCGTCGGATCCGCGGCGAGGACCTGCTCGCACGCGGCCAGCGCGTGCGCGGGCAGCTCGATGTCGGCGTCGAGGTAGACCCGGGGGAACCCGACGGCGGCGGCATCACCGACGACGAGCGCTGCCGACTTCCCGGGCTCGGGCACCGAGATCACGACCGACGCGCCGGCCCGTTCAGCGACCTCGGCGGTGTTGTCGTGGCAGCCGTTGGCGACCACCACGACCTGAACCGGGCCGGCTCCCCGCTGGTCTCTGAGTGCCTGGAGGCAGCGCCCGATGACCGCTGCCTCGTCGTGGGCGGCGATGACCACGCTGATCATGCGGCGTCCCCCGTCGTCGCTCGCGCAGCGGTGGCTGCGCACCAGGGGTCCGGCCGTGCCGGACCCGCGCACGAAGATAGCGGTCCGAAGGGGTGCCCATGCGAGGTTCGCTCCGATCGGCGCGCTGGGCCGTACCCTGAGGTCCGTGCCCGCGGAGACCGCGGTCCTGGTGCGGCCGATCGCACGCGAGGACCTTCACCGTGTCGGCGACTACCTCCACCGGAACCTGAACCGACGGCTCTCGCCCTCGGCCTGGGCCGAGGCGATCGTCCCCCCGTGGCCGGTCGACGCTCCCAACCACGGGTTCATGCTGCTGGCCGGCAACGACGTCGTCGGCGTCAACGCGGCGATCTACTCGTCGCGCGTGGTGCGGGGGGAGCGCCGCGACTTCTGCAACATGGCGGCGCTCTGCGTGGACGAGCAGGCGCGGCCGCACGCCGTCCGCCTGATCCGTGCGCTCCTGAGACAGCCGGGGTTCCACTTCACCGACCTCTCGCCCAGCGGCAACGTGGTCGAGCTCGACCGCCGCCTCGGCTTCCGGCCGCTCCCCACCGCTACGGCGGTCGTGGTGAACCTTCCCCGCCTCGACCGTCGGTTCCGTCTGCTCACCCGTCCGGACGACATCGCGGCCCGGGTGGAAGGGGTCGACGCGACGGTCTACGCGGATCATCGTGCGGCCGCCGCGGCCCGCCACCTCGTCGTCACCCGCGGCGACGCCTACTGCTACGTGGTCTTCCGCAAGGACCGGCGCAAGAACCTGCCCCTGTTCGCCACGGTCCTGCACGTGAGCGATCCCGATCTCTTCGCCGCCGCTTTCGGGGTCGTGTCGAGCCATCTGCTCACGCGGCACGGCGCGCTGTGCACGCTCGTCGAAGAGCGGGTGGCCGTGGTCGGACCCGTCCTGAGCCGGATGCTGGCGCAGCCCCGGCCGAAGATGTACAAGAGCGACGAGCTGGTCCCGGCCGACATCGACGACCTCTACAGCGAGCTCACCTGCGTGGCGTGGTGATCCGGTGCGGTGCGCTCAGGTCGCGGGCCAGCCGGACGGCACGGGAGCAGGGCGACGACGGCGGCCGGTCCTCCCGAGGAGCCGGTCGGCGCCGCTCGCCATCAGGGCGGTGACGACCAGCCCCAGCAGGAAGGTGACGCCGGCGGCCCGGCTGCTGCTCCCCGTCACGTGGGAGGCGCTGACGTCGGCCGGGGACAGCAGGGTGGTGATGCGCAGCCCGGGGGCTACGCCGGCGAAGTCCTGCCGCCGCTGGAGCATGCGCCGGAGCTCGTCAACGACACGGGTCGCCTCCGCGGTGACCTCGTCCTGGGAGGCTCCGACGACCTGGATGTCGACGTACGGCGCGGTGAAGAGCGGGCGGAACTGCGATCCCTGGTTGGGCAGGCGTACCTGGGTGCCGCTCCTCACGCCCTCTCCGTAGAGAGTGGTGTCGGAGGACGAGGTGAGCAACGGCTTGTGCGTGCCGTTCCAGTCGCTGACCAGCAGGCTCGCCATCGGTGCCAGCGTGAAGGGCTGCGAGGCGATGGTGTTCGGGTAGTAGGTGACGGTCGGTGCCACCAGCACGAGCTGCACCTCGCTGTAGTAGACGCCGGGTTGGTCGTAGGCCACGTACGTCCCGCCCAGGGTCAGGGCGAGGCCGAGCAGCACGACGTACCAGCGTCGTACGCAGACGCGCAGCAGAACCAGCAGTGGCATCCCCGGAGCCCCTTCCCCCCGGAGATGTTCCCACGACGTCGCCGGCCGCGCTCGGCTTCGCACCAGGACGACGCCGGCAGGGGCGGAGGGAATTGCGACGAACTCAGCGGCCCCAGCCCGATCGCCCTAGGATCGTCCCGGGCGCCGGCGACGGTGCTCGGGGCGCGGGGACCATGCAGCAGCCCGCGACGACGGAACGGGCAGCGTTGTCCCGATGCCGCGTCGCAGGGGAGCGCGCACGGGCGCCTCCGGGGGTGCGACGGGGTCAGCGGGTGGCCTCAGGGGGAAGGCACGAGCTTGAGGTTCCAAGACATCCTGCTGGCGGTATGGCGCCGGTGGTACCTCGCTGTGGCCACCATCGTGCTCGCCGTCGCGGGGACCCTGCTCACGGTGAGCCTGGTGGGTCCGACGTACGAGGCCCAGGGAGCGGTCCTCCTCATTCCCCCCGGGACGACGCTCGACCAGCGTCCCGGTGCCGCTGCGGCATCCGGCAACCCCTATCTGGAGCTGGGCTCCCTCAGCCAGGCGCGTGACATCGTCATCCGCGCGGTCAGCGCCAAGTCGACCTACCTCGAGATCTGCCAGAGCGTCGGTGACGCCCGTTACGAGTCGATGCGTCGCGACCTGTGCCGCCCTCATCCCAGCATCAGCTTCGAGGTCACCGAGGACTTCGAGAGCACGGCTCCGGTCATCCTGGTGACCGCGGAAGCCGGGTCGGCCGAGAACGCCGTGACGACCCTGACGACGGTGATGGGACGGGTGCCGACCTCCCTGAGCGAGCTGCAGGGCGGGCTGAACCTCCGAGCCAGGGCAGCCATCACCTCCACCCCGATCGTCACCGACACCCTCCCCGACGTGCAGCACAAGGACCAGATCCGGGCCGGGGTCCTGGTGGGTGGCGGCGTGCTGGCTCTGGGCGCACTGGTGATCGGGCTGGTCGACGGGCTGTTCCCGCGGCGGCGTCGCCCGGCCCCGGACGACCTCGACCCCGACGACGCGGTCGAGGCGGATGCGTCCACGCCCGAGGCCGACGAGGTCACCGACGCCCCGTCCAGCGCTGAGCCGTCGACCCCTGTCACCCGCAGGCCGGGTCAGCGACCCTCCGGACCTGCCCGCCCGGCGAAGCCGACCAAACGGCCTCCTCCTGTCCCGGACTGGGGCACCCCCACCGACCAGGAGCTGGCGGGCGTGGGCGGGGACTCGGCCACCCCCCGCTGGGAGTGAGCCTGGTGTCGCAGACGCTCGGGCGGGAGCGGAGCCCCCTTGCCCTGCGGAGCCGTCCGTGGTTCTTCGCCCGGTGGGACGGTGTGACCGTCCTGACGGTCTACCTCGTGCTGCTGCTCGGGGTCCCGTCGGTCATGGTCCTCGCCCCCCTGGGCAGCGCCGGCTCGCCCTCCACGGTCGTCGCCGTCGGCCTGTTCCTGCTCTGGGCGTGGTTCCAGCTGCACCGGTCCTGGCGACGGCCGGGGGCCGACCCTCACGTGCGTCGGGCGACGCTGCTCTGGTTGCTCGTCATGGTCGCGGTCTACGCGCACGCCATGGCGGGTCCGCTCTCGCCCGACGAGGTCAGCCCGGCCGACTTCGGCATGCTGAAGCTCATCGGCTTCTGCGGCGTCCTGCTCGTGACCACCGACGGCATCCACGACCGTGCTCGGTTGCGGGTCTTCACCTCCCGGCTGGTGGTCGCGATCGGGCTCGTCGCCGTCCTCGGGCTGGTGCAGTTCCTGACCCGCGAGATGCTCATCGACCGGCTGCACATCCCGGGGCTCGCCTCGATCCCGCCCACCGAGCTCACCATGCGCAACGGGCTGCCGCGGCCCAACGGGACGTCGACCCACCCGATCGAGTACGGGGTGGTGCTCTCGATCGGCCTTCCGCTGGCGGTCGTGCACGCGCTCTGGGCGCCGAACCGTCGCTGGGTGTACCGCGGGCTGCTCGCCGTGATCGCGCTGGACGTGTTCCTGTCGAGCTCGCGCTCCGCCCTGGTCTGCACCGTGCTGTCGTTGCTGGTGCTCGCGGCCAGCTGGCCGGCGGCGCTCCGGCTCAAGGCGATCGTCGTGGCGGCCTTCGCCTCGGTCGCCGTCTACGTCGCGGTCCCCGGCTCGCTCGGCGCCACGACCCGCCTCTTCACGGGCGCCGGGAACGACTCCAGCATCGCGTCGCGCACCGGCAGCTACGACCTGGCCGGCGCCTTCTTCAGCCACAGCCCCTGGTTGGGGCGGGGTTTCGGCACGTTCCTGCCCAAGTACTGGATCTTCGACAACGCCTACCTGGGCCTGCTGGTGGAGGGTGGTCTGCTCGGACTCGTCGGGCTGGTGGCCCTCACCCTCGTCGCGTGCAGGGCGGCACTCACGGCGGCACGTGCGCTGCCCGGCGAGCTCGACCGGCAGCTGGCGTACGCCGTTCTCGCCTCCATCGTGAGCGGCGCGGCCGGCCTCGCCTTCTTCGACAGCTTCGGCTTCCCCCAGTCGGCCGGTTGCTTCTTCCTCGTGCTCGGCCTCGCCGGGGCGCTCCGGCGCCTGGCGGCGACCTCCCCGGCTGCGGAGCTCCGGGGCGGTGGAGCATGAGCTCATGCGCCGGGCCTGCGGCCGGCGAGCCGGAGCGGGTCGTCGTGGTCGTGGTCCTCTACAACAGCGCCGAGCACCTGGCGGACTTCCTGTCGTCCCTGCCTGCGGGTCTGGCCGGGGTCGACCACGAGCTCGTCGCCGTCGACAACGACTCCTCGGACGGCAGCCCTGACCTCGTGGAGGAGCTCGCCCCCGACGCCACCGTGATCCGGACCGGACGCAACGGTGGCTACGCCGCGGGGATCAACGCGGGAGTTGCGGCCGCCGGCCCGCACACGGCGGTGCTGCTGCTCAACTCGGACGTCCGCCTGCGCCCGGGGTGCGTGCCGGAGCTGCTTCGTCGGATGCGGGCGACGCACGCGGGTATCGTGGTCCCGCGCCTGACGGATGCCTCGGGCCGCCTGATCGACTCGATGCGACGCGAGCCGAGCGTGGCGCACTCGTTCTGGGACGCGGTGCTCAGCGCCAAGGTCGCGGGCCGTGTCCTGGAGCTGGGTGAGACGGTCACCAACCCCGCCGCGTACGGCGTCGAGCAGTGGGTGGACTGGGCAGAGGGGTCGACACAGCTCGTCAGCCGCGAGTGCTGGGATGTCTGCGGACCCTGGGACGAGTCCTTCTTCCTCTACTGCGAGGAGACCGACTTCGACCTGCGGGCTCGTGACGCCGGTCTCGGCACCCTCTACGTCCCGACTGCTGAGGTCGTGCACCTCGAGGGCGGGTCCTCGGTCTCCGTGGACTGGCTGTGGCGTCTGCAGCAGGTGAACCGGGTCCGGCTCTTCCGCCGACGCAACGGGAGGGCCGCCACGCTCGCCTTCTGGCTCGTGACGCTGCTCCGGGAGGCCAGCCGAGCCGCACTCGGCCGGAGCAAGAACCGTGCCGCGGCCAGAGGGCTGCTGGAACCACGGCTGCTGACGAGGAGCGAGGGAGCTCGATGACCACCGACCGCGATCCCGACGGGGGCATCTCCATCGCCTGCGTCTTCAACGACCCCGCGGTGCGCCGCGAGTGCCTGGACCGGTCGGTGGAGGCCTACGCCGGCCCGCTCGACGTCGACTACATCCCGGTCGACAACACCGAGCACGCGTTCTCCAGCGCCGGAGCGGCGCTCAACCACGCGGCGCGTCAGGCCCGGCACAGCGTGGTCGTCTTCGTCCACCAGGACGTCTACCTGCACTCCGTCGAACGGCTCGCGGAGGCGGCTCGAGCCTTCGACGGCGGGGACTGGGGCGTCCTCGGCGCGAACGGCGTGACGTCGGACGGCCGGAGCGTCGGCCTGATGCGCGACCGGACCCAGCTCATCGGGATGTCCGCGCCCCGGCCGGTGCCGGTGCAGACGCTCGACGAGGTCCTGTTCATGATCCCCCGCGACCTCGTGCTCGAGCACCCTCTGACCGAGGCCCCTGACCTGGCGTGGCACGCGTACGGCGTCGAGTATAGCCTGCGGATGGCGAGCCTGGGCCGGCGGGCGGGAGCCGTCGACCTGGCGATCACGCACAACAGCCTGACGGTCAACATGGCCCGGCTCGACGAGGCGCACCACGCCGTCGGTCGTCTGCACCCCGCCCAGCTGCCCATCCAGACGACCTGCGGGGTCATCGGCGGGCACGAGTCCCGGCTCCGCGCCCGGCCTCTCGTGCGACGGCACGGCTGGCGGTTGCGCTGGTTGCGCCACTCCTGGCTCGCGCTGCGCGCACGTCGCCGTCTGGGCGTCCCGGTGGTGCTCAGCGACATGAGGGAGGAGGTCGACCTGCTCCCGTTGCACGCCGACGTGCCGCTCCGGCTCGTCAACATCGACCACGGTGGAGCCTTCGCCGACCACAACGTCACACCCCTCCTCTTCTCTCGGCACGGTCGGCCGGTCCTGATGAGTGCTCTACCGACAGCCGACGCCGTGCCGGGGCTGATCGCGGCCCTGGCTGCCGACGAGATCCTTCTGGTCGGGGGACTGACGCTCGACGACCTGACGTCGCTGAGCACGGTCGTGCCCGGCGGCAGGTCCTGCCTGCTCGGTCTGCACTCCGAGGAGATCTGGCTCCTCTGCGGTGTTCCGCTGGACCGGCTCCCCGAGTCGTGGTCGAGGCCAGCCGCCGTACCCCTGGGCGCCAGGGGCTGATCAGGACTCCGGGGCGCTCTGCGACCCGCTCAGTCGCAGGAGATCAGCGGCGTCTCAGCCGTCGGGCGGTCGACCTGGCTCGCGCCAGGCCCGGCCGGACGTGGTCCGGCAGCAGATCCTTCGCGGACACGGTGGTGCCGGACCTGACGAGCTCCGCGGTCAGCCGCAGCCGTGTGGATGTCGGGAAGGCCGAGAGGTTGGACCGGACCACCTCTCCAGGTCCCCGGCTCCAGGCCGTCCGTTCCATGACCGCCAGCAGGAGCAGGTCCACCTCCTCCTCCCGGCGGTCCGTCCGCCCGACCCGAGGTGGTGAGGCCGCACTCTCCGCACGCTCGACCAGAAGGTCGAGCGCCGCTCTCCAGCCGGGTCCGGTGTGGGACGACAGGATGCTCGCCTCGACGGCGGCTCCCGAGCTGTCGCGCAGGGCCGCGCTCTCCAGGAGGGCCTCCAGCGTCGACGTCAGGTCCTCCGGGGTGGTCGGCCGGTGCATGTGGTCCTCGACGACCGGGGTGTCGGCACCGAAGACGTCGCACCCGTCCGGGTGCCCCGCGTAGGTGACCACCGGAGTCCCGAGGCTGCCCACCTCGAGCAACGAGGTCAAGGAGCTGAAGGGGAACGAGTCGAGGTAGACATCGGCCGCTTGCTGGACCAGGCCCGGGTCGTCCAGGAGCCCGAGGGCACGCACCCGGCCGCCGGTGGACGCCTGGGCCGTGGCCCACTCGCCCTCGGGCTCGGGCCCGGCGGCCAGCAGCACGGCGTCCGCACGGGAGGCGATCGCCGGCAGGACGAGGTCGAGCAGGCTCGGGCCGGACACGGGTCGGTACTTGGACGGGTCGGCGGCGGTCACGACGACGACCTGCTGCGGGTCGAGGCCCAGGCGCTCCTTCGCCGCGGCACGACTCATCGTCCGACCACGTGGGTTCAACGGCCGAGCCAGGATGGCGGACCGTTCCGGGTCGATGCCGCGTCGACGGACGGCGAGCTCGGATCCACTCCTGCGCATGTTGAGGAGGAGGGAGGTGATCTGCGTCCCGAGCCAGAAGACGTGGTCGGCATGGTTGACGTACACGATCGGAGGCAGGTCCGGAACGCCCGCGAACGCCAGGCCCGGTACCACGTCGTAGGGATGGGCGTGCACGAGGACGAGATCGCTCCCTCGCGCCAGCGCGCGCACCTCTCCCGCTCTCCTGAGCAGTCCCCGGACCTCGTCGGCCCGGCTCAGGGTGAGCTGCGACTCCGCGCGGGCGAGCAGCTTGGGGGGAAGCGGGACCGGTCCCTGACGGGTCAGGCACACGTGGTGCTCACGGCTGAGGTCCTGGTCGGCCCAGGAGGCGACGAACTGGGTCGACCCCCCGGTCTGGTAGGCCTGGGTGACGATGTGCAGCACCCGGCCCGCCGTGGTTGTGGGCCGTCGGCCGTCCGGTTCCGGTACCGCTGCGGCGAGTGGCAGGAGCATGCTCTCGAGATCGGCGTCCGCGAACTGCCCCCCGGGGTTGAGCCAGGCGTAGTCGGCCGCGGTCTGCACCCAGGCGGCGGCCCGGTCCGGCCGTCCGGCCCGGACGTCGTGGTCGGCGCGGTCCCGCAGGCGGCTGAACTCGGTGAAGTTCCTGCTCAGACGCGCTCGGGCCTCGGCACGGACGGGGTCCTCCTGATCAAGGCCGTTCGTACGGTCGAGCGGGATCGGTGCGCTCACGAGCCGCCTCTGGCCAGGCCGGTCAGCGACGCGCGATGGCGCCACAGCAGCGGCAGCGCACCGACGGCGGCGACCCCGCCGCAGACCAGGCACGCGGACAAGGCACCCGGGACTGACGCGGCGACCAGACCGGTGCCGAAGAAGACGACCACGCCGACGGTCAGCGGGACCGCCACCGGGCGGAGGACGTCGCCCACAGCGAGCCCGTGCAGGCGCAGCAGGGCGACGTAGAGCGGCAGGATCACTGCCATCACGACCAGCTGGGCGGTCGCGACGCCACGCAGCCCGTCCCGGCTGCCGACCAGCAGCGCGGGGACCAGCACGACGAGCCAGACTGCCTGGACCGCCAGCAGAGAGCGGGAGCGTCCGTTGATCACCAGGTAGTCGTACGCCAGCTCGCCGAAGATGCGAGCCGCGGCTCCGAGCCCGAGCAGCTGCAGGGCCTGGGCGGCGGGCTGCCAGGCCGAGCCGTAGACCAGACGCACGATCGGGTCTGCCGCTCCCGCGAGCAGCGCGCAGATTGGGATGCTGGCGGAGGCGAGCAGGCCGAGCAGCCGACGGAACTCGACGCGCGTCGCGGGGACGTCACCACGGAGCCGGGCGAACAGAGCCGGGCCGACGCTGCGCAGCGGCAGGGAGAAGATGAAGACCGGCCAGCTCGACAGGTTGAAGGCCAGGACGTAGAAGCCGAGAGCGGTCGCGCCGAGCCTGCTGCCCGCCACGAGCTGGTCGACGTACCCGACTGCGAAGACCAGGATGCTCGTGCCGGCCAGGGGCAGTCCGAACGAGAGCAGGGCCGGCAGGGCGTCGCGACGCAGACCGAGGCGGAAGCCCTGAGGGCACAGCCGGCCGAAGGCGATCGCGCTCGCCCCGGCTCCGACCACGCGGCCGACCGCGAGGCTCATCGCGCCGAGCCCGACCAGCGCGAGGCCGAGCGAGCAGGCGGCGCCGAGCCAGATGCCGATCTGGTCGACCACCACGCGCTCGCGCTGGCGGAACTCGCGTTGCATCAGCGCTGCCGGGGTGGCCACCAGGCCGCTCAGCAGCACGGAGAGCGCCATCAGCCGAACGACCGGTGTGGCACTCGGCGAGCCCATCACCGCGCAGAACCAGGGGGCGAGCAGCACCATGGAGCCGGTCAGCAGGGCGCTCATGGCGACGGAGAGCGTGGCGACCGTGGGAGCGATGCGGTCGGGGTCCTCCGCCCACCGCACGATCGCCAGACTGACCCCGAGCTCGTTGAAGCTCAGGATCGCCGTCAGGGCGACCGTCGCCACGGCGAACGTGCCGAACTCGGCAGGGCCGAGCAACCGCGCCAGGACGATGCCCACGGCCATCGTCCCGAGCTTGGAGACGACCGTGTTGAGAAAGCTCCAGCGCAGCGCACGCGAGGCGACCGAGCTGAGGCCGCCCGAGGACGGCGCCGGCGCTGTCGTGGTCACTGGACGGGGGCGGGCCGCACGGCTGTGCGCAGCGCGTCGACCACGCGCTCCTGCTGCTCGGACGAGATGTGCGGGTACAGCGGCAGCGAGAGGATCTCGGTCGCGGCCCGCTCCGACACGGGGAAGGAACCGACGCCCAGACCGAGGGACGCGTACGCGCGGGTCAGGTGCACCGGGACGGGGTAGTGGATGCCCGCACCGATGCCGGCCTCGTTGAGGCTGCGCAGGACCGCGTCGCGGTCCTGCACGCGCACGACGTAGAGGTGCCAGGCGTCGACGTTGCCCTCGGCGGACCGCGGGGCGCGCACGCCGTCGACGTCGGCCAGCAGCTCCGAGTACCGCGCCGCGGCGACCCGTCGGGCCTCGTTCCACCCGGCCAGGCGCTTGAGTTTGGCGTTGAGCACGACGGCCTGCACGGTGTCGAGGCGCGAGTTCATGCCCACGACCTCGTGGTCGTACTTGCGCGCCGACCCGTGGCTGGCGACGATCCGCACGCGGGCGGCGAGATCGGCGTCCTGCGTCGTGACCGCACCGGCGTCGCCCGCGGCGCCGAGGTTCTTGCCCGGGTAGAAGCTGGTGCCGGCTGCAGCACCCAGGCTGCCGGCGTACCGGCCGAAGCGGGTCGCTCCCTGGGACTGCGCGGCGTCCTCGACGACCGGGATGTCGCCGGCGACCGCGAGCACCCGCTCGACCGGGGCGACCTGGCCGAAGAGGTGGACCGGCACGATGGCCTGGGTCCGCGGCGTGACGGCGGCGGCGATCAGGTCTGGGTCGATCAGCAGGTGCTTGTCGTCGACGTCGACCAGGACCGGGACGGCGCCGATCCGGGAGACGGCCTCGGCCGTCGCGATGAAGGTGTTCGCGGGGATGATCACCTCGCCCCCGGCGGTGACGCCGACGCCGCGCAGAGCGAGCTCCAGCGCGTCGGTGCCGTTGGCGACGCCCACGCAGTGCGCGACGTTCGTCGCCTCGGCGTAGGCGAGCTCGAACTCGGCGACGGGCTTGCCCCCGATGAAGGCGGTGGTCGCGAACACCTCGGTCAGGCCGGCCATCACCTCGTCCGAGATCTCCGCCTGCTGTGCGGCGAGGTCGACCAGCGGAATGGCGTTCACGAGCTGCTCCCGATCGAGGTGGTGGTGTCTGGGGTCGTGGTGTCAGGGGTCGTTCTCTGGCGGGGTCGGGCCGGGACGCCGGTCCAGGTCTGGTCGGCCGGGAGGTCGGACAGGAGCACCGCGCCCATGCCGAGCACGGAGCGGGCCCCGACCGTGGTGTGCTCCCGGACGCTGCTGCTCATCCCGAGGTACGCGTACGGCTCCACGACCACGTGCCCACCGAGGCTGACGCCGGCGCAGAGCGTGGCGAAGTCGCCGACCTTGTCGTCGTGGGTGAGGGTGACGTTCGGCATCACCACGACATGCCTCCCGACCCCCACGTCCGTCGTCAGGACGGTACCGGCGAGGAGCACGCTCCCGCAGCCGATCCGGCAGGTCCGCGGCACCGACGCCCGCGGGTGCACGAACGTCGCGAACCGGTCGCCGTCGATGCCCAGCGCGGCGAGCCGGTCGACGATCGCGGCGCGGCTCGCACCGCGGCCCGCGCAGACCAGGAACCTCGCGTCCGGGTGCTCAGCGGCGGCCTCGACCGTGCCCAGCACGGGTGCGCCACCGACGGTGGTGCCGGCCAGGTTCGGGGCGTCGTCGAGCAGCCCGCGGACCTCGAAGCCGGAGGGCGCCTCCGCGAGGGCGGCGAGCACCTCGCGGGCGAGCCCGCTCGCCGCCACGAGGATCAGCGGCACGCTCACGCCGACCGGCCGGCCTCGGTCAGCACGTCGACCACCCGCGCCTGCTGGGTCTCGTCCATCTGGTGGAAGAGCGGCAGGATCAGCGTGGTGTCGGTCAGGTGCTCGGTCACCGGCAGCGAGCCGGGCGCGGCCACGCCGACGTACGGCGGCTGCCGGTGCGTCGACATGATCCCTCGCCGCGCGGAGATGTCGGCGTGCGCCAGCGCCTCGAGCAGCCCGTCGCGGCCGAGCGGGTAGGCCTCGCCGACCTCGACCCAGAAGGACTGGAAGTTGCTCTCGCCCCAGGCCGGGTCGGTGACTGTGCGCAGGCCGGGGACCTCGCCGAGGAACTTCTGGTACGACGCCGCGAGCTCGCGGCGACGGGCCACGACCTCGGGCAGCCGGCCCAGCTGGACCAGCCCGACCGCAGCCTGGAGGTCGGTCATCCGGAAGTTGTAGCCCACCTCGTCGTACGTCTCGGGCGGGGCGAGGACCGACGCGTGCCGGTCGGCCGCGGACACGCTCATCGCGTGCTCGCGGAGCTTGCGGACCCGGTCGGCCCAGTCTTGGCGGGACGTCGTGACCATCCCGCCCTCACCGGTGGTGAGGATCTTGCGCGGGTGGAAGGACCACGCCGAGATCTCCGCGCCCGCGCCGACCGGCCGGCCACGGTAGGTGGAGCCGGCACCGCACGCGGCGTCCTCGACCACCGCGACGCCGCGGGGGTCGCAGACGGCACGGATGGCGTCGAGGTCGACCGGGACACCACCCTGGTCCACGACGACGACCGCCCGGGTGCGCTCGGTGAGTGCAGCCTCGACCGCCGCCGGCGTGAGGTTGCCCGTCGTCACGTCGACGTCGGCGAAGACCGGGGTCGCCCCGACGTAGCGCACAGCGTTGCTGGTCGCGATGAACGAGAACGACGGGACGACGACCTCGTCGCCCGGACCGACCCCGACCACGACCATGGCGAGGTGCAGGCCGGTGGTGCACGAGGACACGGCGACCGCGTGCTCGGCCTGCATCGCGGTGGCGAAGGCCGCTTCGAAGGACGCGACGCGCGGGCCCTGGGCCACCCAGCCGGAGCGGAGGACCTCGGCGACCGCCTCGACCTCCTCCTCGCCCAGGTAGGGGAGCATCACGTTGACGCGGCTCATGCCATCGCTCCCGCCGGCTCGGTCTTCTGGTCGTCCTGCTCGTCCTGGCCCGGGTCGAACCCGAGGGCCTTCTCGCTGCGCCACCAGTCGACGAGTTGGCGGAGCCCCTCGTCCAGGCCGATGTCGGCGGTGAAGCCGAGGTCCTGACGGGCGGCCTCCGTGCTCGCGAGGCGACGGGTCACGCCGTTCACCGGACGGTCCGGCCCGTGCTCGACGCCGAGGTCGGACCCCATCACCGACAGCAGGCGCTCGGCCAGCTGCAGCAGCGACGTCTCCTCGCCGCGGGCGACGTTGTAGACGCCCTCGACGACCGGGCTCGTCGCCGCGAGCAGGTTGGCGCGGGCGATGTCGGTGGTGAACACGAAGTCCATCGTCTGAGCCCCGCTGCCGAAGATCAGCGGCGGCTTGCCGGCGACGATGCGCTCCATCCAGCGGATGAGCACCTCCGTGTAGAGGCCGTGGATGTCCATCCGCGGGCCGTAGACGTTGAAGTAGCGCAGGGCGACGTAGTCGAGCCCGGACATCGCTCGGAAGCTGCGCAGCATGCCCTCGTTGAAGGTCTTCGCCGCGCCGTAGAAGGTGTCGTTGTCGTAGGGGTGCTGGTGCTCCGTGGTCGGGAACTCCTCCGCCAGCCCGTAGACCGACGCCGAGGACGCGGCCACGAGCTTGCCCACCTTTTGCTGCGCGGCCGCCTCGATGACGTTGAACGTGCCGTCGACCAGCACCTCCAGCGCCAGCCGTGGCTCCTCGGCGCACTGCGTGATCCGGATCGCCGCCTGGTGGAAGACCACGTCGGCACCGGCGGCGAGGTCGTGCACGAGGTCGCGGTCTCGCAGGTCTCCGACGACGAGCCGGACCCGCGGATCCTCGAGGGGACCGCGCAGGTTGCCCCGACGACCACGCACGAGGTTGTCGAGGATGCGGACCTCGCCGACCCCCGCCTCGAGCAGCTGGTCGACGATGGTCGAGCCGATGGTCCCGGCGCCGCCGGTGACGAGCGTGGTGGCGCCCTTCAGGTCGGGGCCGCTCATGCCACGAGCTCCGGCTGCGCGACGTGCTGCTCGACCGTGCGCACGGGCCTACCGCTGGCGAGGCTCGCGCTGGCGGCCTCGAGCACGGACAGGACCCGGAGCCCCGAACGACCGTCGGTCTGCGGGGCGCGGCCGGCCTCGATCGCGGCGGCGAACTCGGTGGCGACGCCGGCCAGGGCCTCGCCCTCCTTGAGGGCCGGGACGACGACGTCGCCCATCCGGTAGGAGACCGTGACGGCCTCGCGCTGGACGGCGGCGTCGGCCGCCTGCGTGCGCAGGTCCACACCGCGGTCGTGGACGGAGATCCGCTGAGCGGGGTTCATGTCGTCCCACACCAGGGTCCGGCGGCTGCCGCCGATGACCATCTGACGGATCTTGGTGGGGGAGAGCCAGTTGACGTTGACGTGCGCGATCGCGCCGTTGGCGAGCGGCAGGTTCAGGTAGCCGACGCAGGCCTTGCCGGCCCCGAGCGGGTCCGCCCCGTGCGCGGTCACGTCGGTGGGCCGCAGACCGCCCGGCAGGATGAAGTCGAGGATCGAGAGGTCGTGCGGGGCGAGGTCCCAGAACACGTCGACGTCGGGCTGCACGAGGCCGAGGTTGATGCGGGTCGAGTCGACGTAGAGCACGTCGCCCAGCTCGCCGGAGGCGATCGTGTCGCGGATGTACTGCACCGCGGGCGTGTAGCAGAAGGTGTGGTCGATCATCAGCACCTTGCCGGCTGCCTCGGCCGCACTGACCATCACGGCCGCGGTCTCGGCGTTGTCGGCGAGCGGCTTCTCCACGAGCACGTGCTTGCCGGCCTGGAAGGCGGCGAGCGCGAGCGGCGCGTGCGTCTTGGCCGGCGTCGCGATGGCGACCGCGTCGATGTCGTCGCGGGCGAGCAGCCGCTCGACCGAGGTCTCGACCTCGACGGTCGAGCGGGCGCCCACGACCTTGCGGGCGCGGGTCTCGTCGAGGTCGCAGACCGCGACGAGGTCCCAGGCCGGGTTGGCCCGGAAGTTGCGGATGAGGTTCGGACCCCAGTAACCAGCGCCGATGACGGCAATCGAGTACATCTCTCCCCCAGAGGTGTCAGTGGATGGTGCAGGCAAGGTGTGGATCAGATGGAGACGACGACGTCGACCCAGTAGTTGGTGGTGCTCGCGATGGTCGGGAGGACGTCGCCGTTGCCGGTGACGCCGCCGGAGGCCGGGACGGTGAGCGGACCCGACGTGAACGCCGAGGCGTAGCTGCCCGTGGTCGTCGACCAGCGGCCGACCGGGGCGTAGTACGACGCGGTGTACGTCGTGCCTGCGGCGACCGCGACCGGCGTGCTGAACGTGGCGGTCCGCCACCCGGTCGTGGTCTGGGTCGTGGTCGCGGTGCCCAGCACCGAGCCGTCGGCGGCCCAGAGCTTGACGGTCCGGCCGGTGTTGACGGAGCTCGCGTAGTAACGGATGGCCGTCACCGAACCGGCCCGTGTCGAGCTGAACCGCACGCCCACCGTGGTCGGGGTGGTCGTGGAGACGGCCGACGTCGACGGCGTGCGCGTGGTCGTGTAGAGGCTGAAGCTCTGCGCGGCCGTGGTGAACGTCCAGGTGGCGGGCGACGTCATGGGGACGCCGGTCGAGCTGGTGGCGCCCACCGAGGCGGTGTAGGTGGTCGAGCTGGTCAGGTCGGCCGTCGGGTTGAAGGTCACCACCCGGGTGCTGGTGTTGTAGCTACCGGCCCCCGCGACCATCGCGCCCGACGCCGTCTTGAGCGAGACCGTGATGCTGCTGGTGGTGACCGGCCGGGCGAAGGTGGCGGTGACGTTGGTGCCGGCGGCGACGTTCGCCGCGCCTGCGGCCGGGGTCCTGCTCGACAGGGTCGGGGCGTCGGTGTCCGCAGTGGTGAAGGACCACGTCCGGGGGGCGCTCATGGCCACGCCCGACGCGTTCTTCGCCGTCACGCTGGCCGTGTACCCGGTGACGCCGGCCAGGGCGGCTCCGGGTGTGAACGTGGCCTTGAGGTTACCGGCGTCGAGGCTCGTCGCTCCGGCGACCGTGGTGCCGCCGGCCGTCTTGAGAACGAGCTGAACCGTGGCCGGGTCGACCGCCCGGGCAAAGGTCGCCGTCACTGTGGTGGTGGCGCCGACGTTGGTCGCTCCGGCCGCTGGCGTCACTGCGGTGACGGTGGGTGCGACCGAGTCGGCGGTGGTGAAGGTCCACGTCTGCGGAGCGGTCATCGCGACACCCGAGACGTTCTTCGCGGTCACGGAGGCCGTGTAGCCGGTCAGGCCGGCGAAGGCGGCCGACGGGGTGAACGTCGCCGTCCTGCTCCCGGCGTCGTAGGCGGTCGTCCCGGCGACCGCGGCCGAGGTGCTCGTGTTCTTCACCGACACCACGACCGAGGCCGGGTCCACCGCGCGGACGAAGACGGCTGTGACCTTGGCCGACGCGCCGACGCCGGTCGCTCCCGGTGACGGGCTCGTCGTCGACACCATGGGCGGCTGGGTGTCGGCCGTGGTGAAGGACCAGGTCCTGGGCGCCGCCATGCTGATGCCCGACGTGTTCCGGGCCGACACCGAGACCGTGTACGCCGCGTTGTCGGCGAGGGCGCTCGTCGGGGTGAACGTGGCCGTCCTCGTGGTGGCGTCGTAGGTCGTCGCCCCGGCGGCGACCGCCGAGGTGTCGGACCGGGCCACGGTGAAGAGCGCCGAGGCGGGATCTATCGGCGAGGCGAAGGTCGCGACCACCTTCGCGGCGGTCGTGACGCCCGTGGATCCGTCAGCGGGGCTCACGGTCGTCACGCTCGGTGGCTGCGTGTCGGCCGTGGTGAAGCTCCACGTCCTCGGTGCAGTCATCGCCACGCCGGAGGCGCTCGCCGCGGTGGCGGTGGCGGTGTAGGTCGTCGCCCCCGAGAGTGGTGCGGCCGTGGTGAAGGTGACCTTCTTGGTGGCGGCGTCGTAGACGACCTGACCGCCGACGAGGTTGCCGGCGGCGTCAGCCAGCGTCAGCTGGACGGAGCTCGGGTCGACATCCCGGCTGAAGGTCGCCGAGACGGCCGTCGTGGTCGCGACGCCGGTCGACCCTTTTGGCGGCGTGATCGACGACACCTGCAGAGCCGCGTCGTCGTTCGTGTCGAACACGACGTCGACGTAGTAGTTGGTGTTGGCGTACGAGTGGTCGGGGAAGGTGTCGCCGTAGGCGTACAGGCTGCCGGGATCGGCGCTGGCGAGCGGGGTGTTGACCACGGGGTTCGTGAAGTAGTTGAGGTCGGCGGCGTAGTGGCCCTTCGGCGCGTAGTACGACGCGACGTAGGTGGTGCCGGCGGTCACGGGCACGTTGGTGCTGAAGCTCGCGGTCTGCCAACCGGTGCCCGAGTCGTCGAAGGTCAGGCCGGCGAGCTTCTGACCCGTCGCGGAGTAGAGCGCGCCGGTGTGCGTCCCGGTGTTGCTCGCGTCCCGCCAGTACCGCAGACCCTTCACGAACCCCGTGGTCGTCGGGGTGAACTTGAGGCCCAGAGTGACGGCGTCACCGTCGCCTCCGTCGGACTGCACGGGCCGGGTCGTCGTCTCCATCAAGGAGCACGGGCACGCCGCGGCACCCGAGGTCGTGAAGCTGGAGCTGATCGAGCCGGACATCTTCGGACCACCGGTGCTGATGGCATCGCTCACGGTCAGCGTGTACTTCGTCCCCGGCGCGAGGTCCGACGAGGGCACGAACGTCGCGGTCGTTCCCTGGGACTCGGCACCCACGGTCCCGGCGACCGGGTTGCCGTCAGAGGTCCGGACGACCTTGACCGTGGCCGAGCCGGGCTGGATCGCGGTGTTGAACCGGATCTGGAGATGGTCGTCCACCGGCACGGAGCGGGCCCCGTCGCCGGGCGAGGTCGACAGGACGGTCGGCTTCGTCGCAGCGCTCGGGACGAAGACCGGGTCCACGAAGTAGTTGGCGTTGGACGAGTTCGTCGGGGCGTCCCCGGCGCCGTACGTGTAGCGGCCGGCGGTCGCCGAGGTGGACAGCGGACCGTTCGTGACGGGGTCGGCGAGGCCGTTGCTCGTGTAGCCGTACTTCCCGGTCGAGGACGTGTACGACACGACGTAGGTCGTGCCCTTCGTCACCGTCTGAGGAGCGGCGAAGGTCGCTTCCTGCCAGCCGGAGGTCGTCTCGTTGATCGTGGTCGCCTCTGCGACCTTCGTGCTGCCCGACCAGAGGTTGACGGTGTGCGGCGCGGTCTCCTCCGGACGCTTCCAGAACCGGGCTCCGGTGATCTGACCGTCCTGCGAGGCCTTGAAGGCGACTCCGAGCTTGACGCCGCCGGAGTCGTCAGCCGGTCCGGAGGCGGGCTGGTCGGAGTCGTTGAAGAGCGTGCACGGGCACTCGTTCGGCGTCGCGTCCGGGTCGACCGTGCTGAAGGTCCACTGGACCGGTGCCGCCAGCGTCGCGGCGTTGACGGTCGCGGTGTAGGCCGTGCTGCTCGCGAGGCCCTGCACCGGGTTGAACGTGGCGGTCCTGGTCGCTGCGTTCCAGCTGACGGTCCCGTTGATGACGTTCTGGGCGGCATCGATCAGCTGCATCGAGATCGTGGCCGGGTCGACGGCCTTCGAGAAGGTCGCGGCGGCGACCGTGGAGGTGGCCACCGAGCTCGCCCCGGCCCTGGGGCTGACGGTCGTGACCGTGGCCGGGATGGTGTCGTCGGGCGAGAACACCGCGTCCACGTAGTAGTTGGTCTGCCGGATGCTGTTGGTCGGGAAGGCCGACCGGTCGGCGTAGACCCCGTTGGTGACCCCGCTGCCGCCGGCGGCGGTGAGGACCCCGGCGTTGTACGGCTTGCCGAAGTAGTAGGAGTCGGCGGAGTAGTGGCCGACCGGGGCGTAGTACGCGGCGACGTAGGTCGTTCCCGCGTTGATGGCGACCGCCTGGCTGAACTGCAGCGTCTGCCAGCCGCTGGCGGTCTCGTTGGTGAACGTCCCGGTAGCCAGCACCGTGCCCGACGTCGAGTAGAGCGTGCCCGTGTGCGTGCCGGTGTTCGCGGCGGCCTTGTAGAAGCGGATGCCGCTGACGTAGCCGTCGCGCGAGGACGTGAACTTCGTGCCGACCGTGACCGGCGATCCGTCACCCGGGTCGACCTGCAACGGGGTAGCGACCCCGAAGATCGAGCACGGGCAGGTCGAGGTGACGGCGACCAGGACCGGCGCGGACGTCCGGGCCGAGTCGTCGGTGGCGCGCACCTGGACCGCGGACGGTCCGTTGCCGGTCAGGATCCCCGAGTAGGACCAGCTCGTCGTCCCGCTCGCCGGGTGGAAGCTCGCGCCGCCGTCGACGGAGACCTCGACGCCGGCGACCCGCCCGCCGGTGTCGGTCGCCGTGCCGTTGACGGTCAGCAGCGAACCCTGCGTCAGCGACTGGCCCGAGGCCGGTGCGGTCACGACGACCGAGGGCGCCACCGTGTCGGTCGACGCCGTCACCGGGGTGAGGTCCGACGCCAGCGTCGTGGCGGGTGCGGCCATGTCGGTGAGCAGGTTGATCGTCGCCTGCCGGACGCGCGGGTCGGCCGCCGGACGGTCGGCTCCGTCACCGCGCGAGTCGAGACCCCAGGACCACTGGATCGTGCCGGCCGAGAAGACGAGCGCGCCGCTCGAGGCGCGGTAGAGCGTGATGTGGTGGGTGGTCGTGCCCGGGCTCACCTGGTTGCCGAAGTCACGCAGGTACTCGGGCGTGTTGCCGACGGCGGTCGACATGTCGATGAGCCCGTCCGGCCGGTAGCCGTTGTCGATGTCCTCGTTCGACTCGTAGCCGACCATGTGGTCGGCGAGCGTCGCCTTCGCGCCGTTCGCCATCGATGCGAGCGTGGTGCCGCGCCAGACCCGCAGCTTGCCCTCCTCGGAGCTCACCTGCATCGGGAAGTCGTCGGAGTTCGCCTGGTAGAGCGTGCCGATCAGACCGTTCTCGGGGCCGTAGCCGTAACCGAGGTCCCCGAACCGCGGGTCCCTCCAGGTGGCGGTCGGCTCGACGGGGTCGATCGCGGCGTTCGCCCACGTGTTCTTGTAGTCCACGATGGTCCGGTTGGGCGTGCTGGTGCCGTCCTGCGAGGGCTCCAGCCGCGTCTTCCAGTAGACGTCGTTCCCGCCGAAGAACGCGAGGTTCACCCCGGCGTCGCGCGCGTCGGTGACGTTCTTCCGCTGCTCCTTCGTCCAGTACTCGTCGTGCCCGACCGACAGGAACACCTTGTGCTTGCGCAGGAGCGCCGGGTCGGTCGCCACGTCGAGGCCCGACACGTAGGACACGTCGACCCCGTTCTGCTCGAGGAACCGCAGCATCGGGTACTCGTTGGAGAAGAGGAAGTCCCGGCCGTAGGACGTGCCGCGCGTCAGGTACGGCCGGTTGTAGCTGATCTTGTAGGCCCGGCCGTTCGCCTTGCCCTCGTAGAAGTCCGAGCCGCCGTAGGTGTTGTAGGCCTGCCAGGTGGAGTCGGAGGTCTGGAAGACCGCGGCGGAGGTGTTGCCGTCGTTGCGCACCACGAACGGGATGTGGGAGTCGCCCCCGGTGTCGGTCCGGGTCAGGCGCGCGATGTAGATCCCCGAGACGGCGGTGGAGGGGACGTTCCACGAGGCCGACACGCCCCATGTCCCGCAGTCGGTGAGCTCGGTGCTGGCGTCGGTGGCGCACGGTGGCTGGACCTGGGGGAGCGGTGCCGAGGGGGCGATGGTGGTGATCAGCCGGGCGCCCGTGCCCTGGTACCAGCCGAGCCGGTAGATCTTGACCGAGTAGGCCCGAGCGTCCGTGTTGATCTTGAAGTTGATGGACGCGCCCACGTTGACGCTCGTCGCCGTGGCGAAGCCCTGGATCGTGTCGTCACCGGCACCGAACACGTCCCAGTCGCCGGCGCTCTCGCCTGGGAGCTGGTTCTCGCACACGATGGCGTTCCCGCTGCACGCGGCCGCGGCCGGGGTCGCCGGCAGCACCAGGAACGTCGCGACAACGGCCATGAGGCCGGTCAGGACCAGGAGTCGCGAGCGCGAGAGCCGCCAAGCGACCGATGCGGAGCCCTGCTGCGATGGTCGAGTCTCGAACATGTCGGCCCCTCGTGTCCCCACCGCCCCCCGCGGTGGTGATCCCTGCCCCCGCAGAGAGGCCTCACGCACTCCTGGTGACAGGGTGGGCGTCGGGGAAACGGAACCTCGACGACGCTGCGAGCTCAGCCTCGGTGAGCGTATGGGCTGCGCGGGGGCCGGTGTGACGACTACAAGAATTACCCGTCAAAATCCTGAGTGCGTTGGTCCTTGACCTGGAGCGCTGGGAGAGACGCCCAGGTCAGACGGCGACAACGGTCGTCAGCACGTCGGTCACGGTCTGCTTGCTGTAGTCCTTGGCCTTCTTGTCGACGAGGGAGACCAGCTCCAGCTTGACGTTCATGGTCAGGACCTGCGCCGTGCGGTCGACCGGCGGGACCGAGAACGACTGGACGTAGGAGTACGGCGGGGTCACCAGGTAGCCCGGCGTCAGGTTCGTCGTGTCGACGAGGGGGTCAGGGCCGGGAAGGTTCGACGTCCCGTCGTTCACGACGAACCGCATCGTCGTCCGCGTGAGGTAGATCTTCCGCACACGATCGCGCACGGCGACCTCCACCTGGACGGGCGTGCCGCCGTCCGAGGCCCAGCGGGTCGGGGTGGCGACCGAATAGGTCACGTCGATCGTCAGCCCACCGGACCGCACGACGTGGTGCGCCAACCCGCTGGCGAGCTCGTCCGTCGATCCCGGGCTGGGCGTGACGTCGGGCGCGGTGGTCTGCGCCTCGCTGGTCGCGGCGGTCGACATCTCGGGCAGCGGCACGATCTGGGGTCCTGATGCGGAGCAGCCGGCGAGAAACGCCATCGCCGCCACAGCGGGCGCCACCATCCGCCGTCGGACCAACCCTCGTCGAACCATTCTTCGTCCCCCCGCAGCTCGGTCGCCTGACGCTAGAGAACGTAGTGACCGGACGGCACCCGGGGGGCCAGTTCGTCGAAGTCGTGCGGCGCGCGGCCCGGCGTCCGGCACCCCTGCCACACTGAACCGGTGCGTGACGTCGTGGTCCTGGGCAGCACCGGTTCGATCGGGACGCAGGCGCTGGAGGTCATGGCCCGCAGTCCGGAGGTGTTCCGGGTGGTCGGGCTGGCCGCCGGGGGCGCGTCCGTCGCCTTGCTCGCGCGCCAGGCCCTGGAGACGGGGGCGCAGGTCGTCGCGGTCGCCCGCGCCACCACCGTGCAGGACCTGCAGCTGGCCTTCTACGCCGAGGCGCAGCGGCGCGGCTGGTCGACCGGGGACACCAGGCTGCCCCGGATCATCGCCGGCCCGGACGCGGCGACGGAGCTGGCCGCGTACCCCTGCGACGTCGTGCTCAACGGCATCACCGGATCGACCGGGCTCGCTCCGACGCTGGCCGCGCTGGCGTCCGGGGCCGTCCTCGCCCTGGCGAACAAGGAGTCCCTGGTCGTCGGTGGGCCGCTCGTGCTGGCGGCCGCCGCACCCGGCCAGATCGTCGCCGTCGACTCCGAGCACTCCGCCATCGCCCAGTGCCTGCGGGGCGGGCGCGACGTCGAGGTCGACCGGCTCGTCCTGACGGCGAGCGGGGGACCGTTCCGCGGTCGGAGCCGGGCGGAGATGGCCGACGTGACTCCCGCGCAGGCGCTGGCCCACCCGACCTGGGACATGGGTCGGGTCATCACCACGAACTCGGCCACGCTGGTCAACAAGGGCCTCGAGCTGCTCGAGGCCCACCTCCTCTTCGGGGTCCCGCTCGACCGGATCGACGTCGTCGTGCACCCGCAGTCGCTGGTGCACTCGATGGTCCAGTTCGTCGACGGCTCGACCATCGCCCAAGCCTCTCCGCCGGACATGCGGCTGCCGATCGCTCTCGCTCTCGGTTGGCCGGACCGGGTCCCCGGCGCAGCGGCGGCCTGCGACTGGTCACGGGCGCAGGAGTGGACGTTCGAGCCCCTGGACTCCGAGGCGTTCCCTGCCGTCGAGCTGGCTCGCATGGCCGGTCGCCACGGCGGCAGCGCGCCGGCGGTCTACAACGCCGCGAACGAGGTGTGCGTCGACGCGTTCCACGAGGGGCGGCTGCCGTTCCTCGGCATCGTCGACGTCATCGCGCGGGTGCTCGACGAGCACGTGGGCGGGCCTGGGAACCGATCCGACGCCGTCGGAGGATCGGGACTGGTGAGCGGCGCGGGCCTCACCCTGGACTCGGTGCTCGCCGCGGACGCCTGGGCCCGGTCGCGAGCCGCCGAGCTCGTGCAGGTCGCCGAGGGCCGCGACGACACCGGACCGCGGGCGGACGGACGGGGCTAGGCCGACAGGCAGGCGAGCTGGGCCGCGCTCAGGTCGGCGTGCAACCGGGCGCTCTCGTCGGCCGTGAAGGGCTCCGCCAGCGGCATCGTCTTGATCGGGTGGCGCGACGTCCAGGTGAAGGTGACCGAGTACCGGTCCTTGTCCTCGGCCAGGCTGGCCCGGTGGAGGATCCTGGCCGGGTCGGCGAGCACGGCCGTCCACCGCGGTCCAGCGGCCTTCACCCATTCCTCTGGCGATACGACGCTGCTCATGTCGGCGTCGCTCACGAACCCGGCGACGTACTTGAGCTGCTCGACCGCGGGGTCGGAGACCGGTCTGGGGACGTACTCCAACGCGCCCCCGCGCGGACTGACGTCGTCGATCCAGACCAGGATCTTGAACACCTTGTGGTCCTCGATGTCGCGGTGCCACTGACGGGTTCCCTCGGTGCGTCCGTCGGCCACCTCGCGGTAGACCGCGGCACCGTAGTAGGTGATCGGGAGACCGATGTAGTTCTCCACGAGGTCGAGCAGCTGCGGCTGGAGCCCCCACCGCCACAGGGCGGCGTCGGCCAGGAGCTCCTGGTGCGCCGGCTTGAGCGCGCTGGCACCGTCGGGGTCGCGCGCGGCCAACGAGGCCTTCAGCCCGTCGAGGACGACCTTCAGCTGTTCGGTCCCCGGGATGCCCAGCTCGTCGAGCGAGCTGACGGCCACTCCGGTCGCCTCGACCTGCTCGATCAGTGCGGACATCGCCGGGCTGATCGCGGGCAGGTTCGCGTGGTGCTCGTGCAACCGGGCCTCGTAGCCCCTCTGCACGAGCCGGTGCGCCGGAGCGAACCGAGCGATGACCTGACGCTTCGCGCGATTGGCCGCGCGTCCCAGCGTGCTCGACATGTCGCGCCTCTCTCCAGGTCTCAGGAACCGGCAGGCCTCGACCGGGTCGTGGGGAAGGTAGCCCGCCCAAGGTGGCGCGACCGCTCTTGGCGGAGATTTCCCCGAACTCATCGCGCCGCGTCGGTTCTGGTCCGTCGGCCGGTACGACGTGCGAGGGTCTGGTTCGCGTCCGGCAGCCCTCACGAGGTCCGGCGGCCGCACCGGCTCCGACGTACGCTCGATGCCGGTCGGCAGGGGTAGAGAGGAGAGGCGGACGCTGATGGACATCGTCGTGTACGTCCTCGGTGCGGTCGTCTTCTTCGCGCTCGTGATGGCCTCCATCGCGCTGCACGAGATCGGCCACCTCGTGCCGGGCAAGCTCTTCGGCGTCAAGACCACGCAGTACTTCGTCGGCTTCGGGCGAACCCTCTGGTCCACGCGGCGCGGGGAGACCGAGTACGGGGTGAAGGCGATCCCGCTGGGTGGCTACGTCCGCTTCGTCGGCATGTACCCGCCGAGCAAGGAGCACCCCGACCAGGTCCGCAGGACGCGCACGGGCATGTTCCAGACCATGGCCGACCAGGCCCGTTCCGTCGAGTGGGAGGACATCACTCCCGCCGACGAGGGTCGGCTCTTCTACCAGAAGCGGTCCTGGCAGAAGGTGATCATCATGGCCGGCGGCCCGACCATGAACATCCTGCTCGCGTTCCTCCTCCTGCTGGGCGTCACCGCTGTCTACGGGGTCTCACGCCCCCAGCTCACGGTGTCGGAGGTCCAGCCCTGCATCGTGCCGGGTGACGCGACGGACACCAGCTGCACCGGCAAGGCACCGACCCCGGCGGCCCAGATGGGCCTCCAGCCCGGAGATCGCATCGTCAGCTTCAACGGCCGGGCGGTCGACTCCTGGGCCGACGTCTCCACCGCGATCCGCGGCAACCTCGACCGTCCAGCCCAGCTGACGGTGGTCCGTGGGGGACAGGACCTCGCGCTGCCCACCGTCAGCACTGTCGTCCAGGGCGTCCCCGACGCGCTCGACCCGTCGAAGCGCGTGGCGGCCGGGTTCCTCGGGGTCGTCCCGACCGTCGAGCGGGTGCGCGGCGGGCCGGTCGCGGTGGTTCGGGACATGTGGACGATGACGGAGCAGACCGCTGTCGCCCTGGTGCACTTCCCGGCCAAGGTCTTCTACACCGGCTACAACCTCGTGACGGGCAAGCCGCGCGACCTGTACGGGCCGATGAGCATCCTCGGCGCCAGCCGGGCGGCAGGGGAGATCGCGTCGACCAACAAGATCGATGCGGCCGACAAGGGCGCCGCGCTGGTCACCGTGCTCGGCTCCGTGAACCTCTTCGTCGCGCTCTTCAACTTCGTGCCGCTGCTCCCGCTCGACGGCGGCCACATCGCCGGCGCGCTGTACGAGGCGGTCCGCCGCCGCCTGGCCGCCCTCTTCAAGCGGCCCGACCCCGGCTTCGTCGACACGGCGAAGATGCTGCCGGTCGCGTACGTCGTCGGCTCGCTGATCGCGGTGTCCGGCGCCGTGCTCATCCTCGCCGACGTGATCGACCCGATCCGCCTGTTCCAGTAGCGCAGGGTCGCGGGCAGGTAACGACGGGGACCCGTCGGACGATGAACGGGCGGGGACAGATCGGGGGAACCACCGAGCCGAGAGGCTCTCCGATCGTCAAGGAGCCACTCCCGTGCGCCGACCACTGACCGTGCTCGTCTTCCTCGTCCTCGCCGCCCTGCTGGGGGGCAGCCTCGCCGCAGGTGCCGCGACACCGAACGACACCACGTGCCGGAAGGTGGTGGGGAGCACGAAGAGCCCCTCCCACGCCGACCTTCTGAAGTACTCCGCGTGCCGGTTCGACAAGCTGGACGCCCAGGTCGCTGCGCTCTCGCCGAGCACGAGCTTGCCGCCGGCACCGAGCGCGAGCCCTTCGCCTTCGAGCACCCCCTCGCCGTCCAGCACGCCGAGCCCGTCCGCCACCGCGAGCCCGAACCCCACGGGCGGAGACGACTTCCCGTCCGCCTCGTCGACCGGCGTGCCCTCCGGCGTGACGCTGTCGGCCTACACCGGGCCCGCCACGATCACGACCGCCGGCACCGTGATCGACGGCAAGCGCATCACCACCTGCATCGAGGTCAAGGCGAACGACGTCACCATCCGCAACAGCCTGATCCAGTCGAAGAACTGCTTCTTCAACGTGCTGGCGGCCAACGGGAACACCGGTCTGCAGCTCGTCGACGTGGAGATCGACGGCCAGGGCAACACCAACGGGGACTCCGCCGTCAACGGTGCCGGCTACACCTGCCTCCGCTGCGACGTCCACGGGACGATCGACGGCTTCAAGGTGGGTAGCAACGTCGTCATCCAGGACTCCTACATCCACGACCTCGTGGGGACGAACGACTCGCACAACGACGGCCTGCAGGTGCTGGCCGGCTCGCACATCAAGATCGTCCACAACTCGATCCTCATCGGCCTGAAGTCCGCGACGTCCGGCATCCTGGCCAAGGCCGACTTCGGTCCCATCTCCGACCTCGTCATCGAACGGAACCTCGTCGCCGGAGGCGCCTGGACGATCTACGCGGGCTCGGAGGAAGGCAACGGCGGCGACGGGCCCGCGGCCGGCGTCACGGTCAAGGACAACCAGTTCTCCACCCGCTACTTCGCGAAGGCCGGGGCGTTCGGCCCGCTCACCGACCTGATGCCCTCCTACACGGTCTCGGGCAACACCTGGGCCGACGGTCCCAGCAAGGGCCGCACCGTCTCCTGAGCCGAGTGAGACACGGCCCTGCGCGGGAGGTCCACCCCGCGACCAGCACGACGCCTCCTCCACCGCGCGGCCACGCCCGCGCGGTGGAGGGGGCGCGGCTACGCTGAAAGCGCCATGACTATCAACCTCGGGCTGCCCTCGCTGCCGCCTCCCACCCTCGCCCCGCGCCGCAAGACCCGCAAGATCAAGGTGGGCAAGGTCGACGTCGGTGGTGACGCGCCGGTCAGCGTCCAGTCCATGACGACGACGCTGACCTCGAACATCAACGCCACGCTCCAGCAGATCGCCGAGCTCACCGCGACCGGCTGCGACATCGTGCGCGTGGCCGTGCCGAGCCAGGACGACGCCGACGCGCTCCCGGCCATCGCGCACAAGTCGCAGATCCCCGTGATCGCGGACATCCACTTCCAGCCGAAGTACGTCTTCGCCGCCATCGAGGCGGGCTGCGCGGCGGTCCGGGTCAACCCGGGCAACATCCGCGCCTTCGACGACCAGGTCAAGGAGATCGCGAAGGCCGCGAAGGACCACGGCACCTCGATCCGGATCGGCGTCAACGCCGGCTCGCTCGACAAGCGCCTGATGGCCAAGTACGGCAAGGCCACCCCGGAGGCGCTCGTCGAGTCCGCGCTGTGGGAGGCCAGCCTCTTCGAGGAGCACGACTTCCGCGAGTTCAAGATCAGCGTCAAGCACAACGACCCGGTGATCATGGTCCGGGCGTACGAGCTCCTCAGCGAGTCCTGCGACTACCCGCTGCACCTCGGCGTCACCGAGGCCGGCCCCGCGTTCCAGGGGACGATCAAGTCCTCGGTCGCCTTCGGCTCGCTGCTCAGCCGGGGCATCGGCGACACCATCCGCGTCTCGCTCTCGGCCCCGCCGGTCGAGGAGGTCAAGGTCGGGCTGCAGATCCTGCAGTCGCTCAACCTGCGGCCCCGCAAACTCGAGATCGTGTCCTGCCCCTCGTGCGGCCGCGCGCAGGTCGACGTCTACACGCTGGCGGAGCAGGTCACGGCCGGGCTCGAGGGCATGACCGTCCCGCTCCGCGTCGCGGTCATGGGCTGCGTCGTGAACGGTCCGGGCGAGGCCCGCGAGGCCGACCTGGGCGTGGCGTCGGGCAACGGCAAGGGTCAGATCTTCGTCCGCGGCGAGGTGATCAAGACCGTGCCGGAGGCCGACATCGTCGCGACCCTCATCGAGGAGGCCATGCGCCTGGCCGACGAGATGCCTGCGGGCGAGGAGAGCGGTGCGCCCCTGGTCTCGGTCGCGGGCAGCGCGCCCGCCCGGGTCTGACGGACGTGACGACGCGGTGACCTCGACCCGGGCGGGAGGGGGCATCGGCCTGCGCGACCGCGGCTCGGTCCGCGTGCTCGGCCGGGACGACGTCCCCGCCGCGGTACGGGTGCTGTCCGCACGGCCCGTCGAGAACGTCTTCGTCGCCGCTCGCGTCCGTGCCGCCGGCCTCGACCCGGCCACGCTCGGCTGCCAGGTGTGGGGCTACGAACGCGACGGCGCGCTGACCGCGCTCTGCCACGCCGGCTCCAACCTCGTCCCCGTCAACGCCGACGACGAGGCTCTGCAAGCCTGGACCGAGTACGCCGGCCGCCAGCGCATGTGCGCCTCGATCATCGGCCCCGCCGAGACCGCCACGCGGTTCTGGCGGATGCTGGGCGACCGCTGGGGCCCGAGCTGGTCCGAGGTGCGCGACGTCCGGCCGCACCAGCCGGTCATGACGATCGTCGGCGACCCCCTGATCGAGCCGGACCCCCGCGTACGGCGGGTGACCCTGGAGCACTGGGACGCCTACACCGAGGCGGCGATCAAGATGTACACCGAGGAGATCGGCGTCTCGCCGGTCTCCGGGAACTCGGCGGGCTATCGCTTCTACGTCCGTCAGCTGATCAGCAGCGGCCGGGCGTTCGCGCTGTTCGACGGCGAGAAGGTGCTCTTCAAGGCCGACCTGGGCTCGGTCTCGGGATCGGTCTGCCAGGTGCAGGGCGTCTGGCTCGACCCCGAGCTGCGCGGGCGCGGCATGGCGCCGGCGGCGATGGCCGCGGTGGTCAAGCTGGCCCGGACGGTGGTGCCGACCGTCTCGCTCTACGTGAACGACTACAACCACGCGGCGCGGGCGACCTACGACCGGGTCGGCTTCACCCAGGTCGGCGAGTTCGCGACGATCCACTACTAGGCGGGCGTGGTCGTCTCGGGGCTCCAAGGCGCCGGGCCGATAGCGTGGGGGGATGTCCAAGGTCCTCACCAGCCTCCCCGTCGGTCAACGGGTCGGGATCGCCTTCTCCGGCGGCCTCGACACCTCCTGCGCGGTGGCGTGGATGCGCGACGCGGGCGCCGTCCCCTTCACCTACACCGCCGACCTCGGCCAGTACGACGAGGACGACCTCGTCGGCGTCCCCGGCCGGGCCAAGCTGTACGGCGCCGAGGAGGCGCGGCTCGTCGACTGCCGCTCGGCCCTGGTGAACGAGGGCCTCGCCGCCATGACCTGCGGGGCGTTCCACATCCGCTCGGGCGCGCAGACGTACTTCAACACCACCCCGCTCGGCCGCGCCGTGACCGGCACGCTGCTGGTGCGCGCGATGCACGAGGACGGCGTGTCGATCTGGGGCGACGGGTCCACGTTCAAGGGCAACGACATCGAGCGGTTCTACCGCTACGGACTGCTGGCCAACCCGGGGCTGCGCATCTACAAGCCGTGGCTGGACGAGCGCTTCGTCACCGAGCTCGGCGGGCGCAAGGAGATGTCGGAGTGGCTCGTCGCGCACGACCTGCCCTACCGCGACAGCACCGAGAAGGCGTACTCGACCGACGCGAACATCTGGGGCGCCACCCACGAGGCCAAGCAGCTCGAGCAGCTCGACACCTCGATGGAGATCGTCGAGCCGATCATGGGCGTCCGCTTCTGGGACCCGTCGGTCGAGATCGAGACCGAGGACGTCACGCTGACGTTCGAGGGCGGCCAGCCGGTGGCGATCAACGGCGAGACGTTCGCCTCCGACGTCGACCTGGTGATCGCCGCGAACACGATCGGCGGTCGCCACGGGCTGGGCATGTCCGACCAGATCGAGAACCGGATCATCGAGGCCAAGAGCCGTGGCGTGTACGAGGCGCCCGGGATGGCGCTGCTGGTGCTCGGCTACGAGCGGCTGCTGTCGGCGATCCACAACGAGGACACGCTCGACGCGTACTTCACCCAGGGCCGCAAGCTCGGCCGCTTCCTCTACGAGGGCCGCTGGTTCGACCCGCAGGCGCTGATGATCCGCGAGGGCCTGCAGCGCTGGATCGCCTCGCCCGTCACCGGGACCGTCACGCTGCGGCTTCGTCGCGGCAACGACTACACGATCCTCGACACGACCGGCCCGGCGCTGTCCTACCAGCCCGACCGGCTCTCGATGGAGCGCAACGGCAACGCCGTGTTCGGTCCGACCGACCGGATCGGCCAGCTGACGATGCGCAACCTCGACATCGCCGACACCCGGACCCGGCTCCTCGGCTACGCCGGCCGCGGCCAGCTCGTGTCGGAGGACCACCTGCGCTCCGACATCACGCTGCATCTCGACCTGGGCGACGTGACCGACAACCTCTCGGCGTACGGCGATGCCTCCGAGCTCGAGAGCGGCGACAGCACGAGCGACCCCGAGTCCCTCGACCGCGCGGCGATGGAGTCCGGCACCGACTGAGGCCCGGTCGCTCGAGCGTGCTCGGGCTTAGGGAGCGTTCTTCGTCCCGAGTGCTCCCTCAGGAGACGCGAGCCACGAACTCGGTGATCTCGCGCTCGACCTCGGCGCGGGTGGTGGGTTCGTTGTGCACCTCGTGCCGGACGCCGGGGAACACCCGGGTCCGGACGTCCGCGTGACCGGTCGCGACCAGCCGGTTCGCCACGTGGTACGCGCCCTCTCCGTAGTGCGTCACGGGATCCTGGTCGCCGGCGAGGATCAGCACCGGCAGCCCGGAGGGGACCGTCGCGTACCAGGCGTCGCCGTTCACCTGGTCGTAGAGGTCGACGAACCCCTGGAGGAAGCGGGCGCTCAGCGGGGCGCCGAAGTTGTTGAAGGGGTCCCGCCCGTGGTCGGCGACGACGTCGGCGTCGAGGGCCACCCAGGCGGTGGGACCCGCGCCGGGTCCGAACCGCTCGAGGAAGCCGTCGAACAGCTGGCCCACGAGCTCCTGCGGGGCCGGCTCGGCGGCCTGGTCGCCCGCCGCCAGCGCGGCGAGGGCGGGCCGGTCGAGCACCCGCTCGATGCCCCGCATCTGCGCGGCGATCCCGCCCAGCACCAGCCCGGAGAGCCGGGCGTCCGGGTTGGACGTCATGGCTCGCGCGATCAGGGACCCCCAGCTGTGGCCGTAGACCACCCACGGGAGCGCGGGCGCTCCGGTCGACGCAGCCGCCCCGGCCAGCCGGTCGCGGGCCTCCGCCTGCAGCCGCAGCGCGTCGGCGACGACCACCTGCGCCGCGTCGTCGCCCGCGTCGGCCCACACGCCGGACTCCATCGCCGTCCGGCCGTGCCCGGCGTGGTCGGCGGCCACGACGACGTACCCGGCGTCGAGCAGCGTCGAGACCAGGTGCAGGTAGCGCCGTGAGTGCTCCCCGAGCCCGTGCACGACCTGGACGACCGCGGTCGCCCGGCCGACGGGTTCGTAGACCCACCCCTGGATGGTGTCTCGGCCGTTCGCCGAGGTGAACGTGATCTCCTGCAGGGCCACGACGACCGCCTTCCTCCCGGCGCCCTCGCCGGTGTCACGGCGAACCGTAGCCCGCGACCCCGGGCGTCCCGCGACCCGCCGCCGACCCGAAACGGGCTCGGGCGCAGGCCGCCCCGTCGCCTAGGGTGAGCCGGTGATCTCCCGGATGTCCCAGCTGTTCGTGCGCACGCTGAGGGAGGACCCGGCCGACGCCGAGGTGCCGAGCCACACCTGGCTCGTCCGCGCCGGGTACATCCGCCGTGCGGCTCCCGGCATCTACTCCTGGCTCCCGCTCGGGCTCAAGGTCCTCCAGAACGTCGAGCGCATCGTCCGCGAGGAGATGGACGCCATCGGCGGCCAGGAGGTGCGGTTCCCTGCGCTGCTGCCGCGCGAGCCGTACGACGCGAGCGGGCGCTGGACCGACTACGGGCCCAACATCTTCCGCCTCAAGGACCGCAAGGGCGCCGACTACCTCCTCGGCCCGACGCACGAGGAGATGTTCACGCTCGCGGTCAAGGACCTGTACTCCTCGTACAAGGACCTGCCGCTGACGCTCTACCAGATCCAGACGAAGTACCGCGACGAGCCGCGGCCCCGCGCCGGGATCCTGCGCGGGCGCGAGTTCGTCATGAAGGACTCGTACACGTTCGCGATCGACGTGGAGGCGTTCCGCGAGCAGTACGCGGCCCACCGCGCCGCCTACATCCGGATCTTCGACCGGCTCGGCTTCGAGTACGCGGTCGTCTCCGCGATGTCGGGGGCCATGGGCGGCTCGGCGAGCGAGGAGTTCCTGGCGCTCTCGGCGACCGGCGAGGACACGTTCGTCCGCTCGCCCGGCGGCTACGCGGCCAACGTCGAGGCGGTCCGGACGCCCACGCCCGACGACCTGCCCTTCGACGACGTCCCCGCCGCGCACGTCGAGGACACCCCGGACACGCCGACGATCGCGAGCCTGGTCGCCGTGGCCAACGAGCGGTACCCGCGCGACGACCGGCCCTGGACCGGCGCGGACACCCTCAAGAACGTCGTCCTCATGGTCACCCAGCCCGACGGCAAGCAGGCCCCGCTGGTCCTCGGCCTGCCCGGCGACCGCGAGGTCGACCTCAAGCGCGTCCAGGCGCAGCTCGAGCCGGCCGAGGTGGAGATCTTCGACGCCTTCTCCGACTACCCGATGCTGGTCAAGGGCTACATCGGCCCGGAGGTCCTGGGGGAGGAGTCGGGCAGCGGCATCCGCTTCCTGGTCGACCCCCGCGTCGGCGTGGGCACCCGCTGGATCACCGGCGCCAACGTCAACGGCCAGCACGTCTTCGACCTGGTCTGCGGGCGCGACTTCACCCCGGACGGCTTCCTGGAGGCCGCCGAGCTGCGCGAGGGCGACCCGGCGCCGGACGGCTCGGGTCCGCTCGAGCTCGCGCGCGGCATCGAGATGGGCCACATCTTCCAGCTCGGCACCCGCTACGCCGACGCGCTCGGGCTCAAGGTGCTCGACCAGAACGGCAAGCTCGTCACCGTCACGATGGGCTCGTACGGGCTGGGGTGCTCGCGCGCGGTGGCGGCCGTGGCCGACAACACCTGCGACGACAAGGGCCTGGCCTGGCCGCGCGAGCTCGCGCCCTACCTGGTGCACGTCGTCGTCGCGGGCAAGGACGCCGCCGCGCTGGCGTGGGCGACGGAGCTCGCCACGTCCCTGGACGAGGCCGGCGTGAGCGTGCTCCTGGACGACCGCAAGGCCAGCCCGGGCGTGAAGTTCGCGGACGCGGAGATCCTCGGGATGCCGACGATCGTCGTGGTGGGCCGGGGCTTCGCCGACGGGAACGTCGAGGTGCGCGACCGCCGCAGCGGCGAGCGTCGCGAGGTGGCCCTGGACGACGCGCTCGGTGAGGTCGTCGCCGAGGCGCACGGGCGGCCGAGCCTCGTGGTGCCCGAGCAGGGCTGAGTGCTCGCGGGTCTCGACCTGCCGCTCGCCACCCTCGTCCTCCTGGTCGTCGTCGCGTTCGCCGCGGGCTGGATCGACGCGGTGGTCGGCGGCGGGGGTCTCGTCCAGCTGCCGGCGCTGCTCATCGGTCTCCCGGCGGGCACCCCGCCGGCGGCGATCCTCGGCACGAACAAGCTCTCCTCCATGTGGGGTACGGCGACGAGCGCGATCACGTACGCCCGCCGCGTCCGGCCCGACTGGCGCACCGTCCTGTCCCTCGTGGTCGGGGCGGGCCTGGGCTCGGCGGGCGGAGCCCAGCTGGCGAAGCTGCTGCCGAAGGACGCCTTCACCCCGATCGTGCTGGTGGCCCTGGTCGGCGTCGGCCTCTACACCTGGCGCCGCCCGCAGCTGGGGCTGGTGAGCGCGGTCCGCCACACGGGGGGCGCCCACTACGGCCGGACGGCGGTGATCGGGCTGGTGGTCGGTGCGTACGACGGCTTCCTCGGTCCGGGGACGGGCTCGTTCTTCGTCATCGCGCTGGTCGGCGTGCTCGGCTACGGCTTCCTCGAGGCCAGCGGCAAGGCGAAGATCGCCAACCTCGTGACCAACGTGGCCGCGCTCGGCGTGTTCGCGGCGCACGGCACGGTCCTGTGGGGCCTGGGCCTGTCGATGGGCGCGGCGAACCTGCTCGGCGGCTACCTCGGCGCCCGGACGGCGATCGCCCGGGGCAACGGGTTCGTGCGGCGCGTGTTCCTCGTCGTCGTCGCCGCGCTGGCGATCAAGCTGGCGTACGACACCGTCCGCATGCTCGCGAGCTGAACGAGCGCCTGACTAGTCGGGCCAGCCCGGCCAGGCCTGCAGCGGCGCACCCCAGGAACGTGCCGTGCGGCAGGTGCCGGCCAGCAGCGTGAGGGCCTGCGTCCGGGCCTCCGGCGTCGCGGCCGCCGCCAGTGACAGCCCCACGAATGGCTCCAGCCGCGCCTGCATCCCGCGCACCAGCCGACGGGCGTCGTCGGCCGACCGCACGGTCGAGGAGGGGGCGTACGCGGGCTCGGCGGCCGGGACGTCGGCCTTGCGGCCGAGCAGGAAGGCGATCTGGACGTCGAGGAGCCGGCGCGCCGTCGCGAGCTCGGCGACGGCCCGCCGGCGGGCGGAGCTGGAGTACCCGAGCTTGCCGATCGCCAGCTGGTAGCCGTAGACGACGGCGTGCAGCTGCGCGACGAGCTGCTGGGTGGCGGCGACGTCGCTCAGCAGGGCGGCCGGCTTGCGGGCCTTCTTCGCGCTCACCGACGGCGTGTCGGAGGCACCGAGCGCGGCGGCGTACGAGTCGGCGGCGACCGCGAGCGACCCGGCGACGAGCGCCGCGAGACCGGTGGCCGCGGTGGCGGCCCGGCGGTGCCGGGCGGCCTGCGCCGACTCCTGCTTGGCCAGGCGCTTCAGCGCGTCGCCCAGGCTCACCTTGGCCAGGTCCGGCTTCTCGGCGGTGGGGGCGGGCGTGGCGGTCGTGGGTCGCGAGGTGGGGTCCGCCCCGGCGAGGGCCATGGCGTGGTCCGCGTGCACGTCACGCAGGAAGGTCAGCAGCCGGCGCTGGTCGCCGCTCAGGTCCGCTCGCCGGGGACCGGTGAGGACGGCGGCGGCGTACACCGACAGCGTCTGCTCCGCGGTCGCGGTGGCGGGCACGGAGGGACCCGGGGCGGGCGAGGCGGCACCCGGCGTCAGGCTCGGGCCGCTCGTCCCCGACGCGCCGGGCAGCGGGGCCACGGCGGGGGAGGTCGAGCAGCCGGCGAGCACCGGGAGCGCGAGGCCGAGGCGCAGGAGGTCCCGCCGTCGCCAGCGGGCCGTCGGGGCTTCGGGCACCGACCGAACGTACCCGAGGCCCGCCGGGACCTCGCTATGCTCGGGGGGTTCCGGCCGCGTGAGCGTGTCGGGCAACCCGGTCGGCGACGTCTGACCGGACAACTGCGGGACACAACCGGATGAGGGGCGGCGCGACGCGATGAGGGATGCAGCGATCGAGGCCGTGGTGAGCCCGGTGCTGGAGAGCTTCGGGCTCGAGCTGGACGCCCTCGAGGTGGTCCCCGCCGGCAAGCGCCGCGTGGTGCGGATCGTCGTCGACGGCGACGGGCCCAAGGGCCGCGGACCCCTGCTCGACGACATCGCCTCGGCCAGCCGGGCGGTGTCCGAGGCGCTCGACACCTCGGACGCGACCGGCCAGGCGGCGTACACCCTCGAGGTCTCCTCGCGCGGCGTCGGCCGCCCCCTGACGGCACCCAAGCACTGGCGGCGGAACGCCACCCGTCTGGTGCGGGTCGACCTGCTCGACGGCAGCCAGCTGACCGGGCGCATCACCGAGGCCGGCGAGGACGCGGTGGAGCTCGACGTCGACGGCGCGGCGCGCCGGCTGCGCTACGACGAGATCACCAAGGCCCTCGTGCAGGTCGAGCTCAACCGCAGGCAGAGCGACGACGACGAGGACGACGACGAGCTCGAGATCGACGACGACGAGGACGAGGACAGCTGATGGACATCGACATCTCCGTGCTACGGCTCATGGAGCGCGAGAAGGAGATCTCCTTCGAGCTGCTCGCCAGCGCGATCGAGGAGGCCCTGCTCTCCGCGTACGAGAAGACCGACGCGCCCGTGGCGGGCGCCCGCGTCGAGCTGAACCGGCGCAACGGCCACGTGGCCGTCATGGTCCCCGAGCGCGACGAGGACGGCGCGACGGTGGGGGAGTACGACGGGACCCCGGACGGCTTCGGCCGGGTCGCGGCGGCGACGGCGCGCCAGGTGATCTTCCAGCGGCTGCGCGACGCCGAGGACGAGAAGAAGTACGGGCAGTTCGCGGCGGTCGAGGGCGACATCGTCGTCGGCGTCGTCCAGCAGGGACGGGACTCGCGGACCGTGCTCGTCGACCTCGGCAAGACCGAGGCGATCATGCCGCTGGCCGAGCAGGTGCCGGGCGAGCGCTACACCCACGGCACGCGGCTCCGCGTCTACGTCGTCGCGGTGCGCCGGGAGCTGCGCGGGCTGCAGGTCGTCGTGAGCCGGACCCACCCCGCGCTGGTCGAGCGGCTCTTCGCGCTCGAGGTGCCCGAGATCGCCGACGGCACGGTCGAGATCAAGGCCGTGGCCCGCGAGGCCGGCCACCGCAGCAAGATCGCCGTGATCAGCCACAACCCCGACGTGAGCGCCAAGGGCGCCTGCATCGGCCCGATGGGGTCGCGGGTGCGGGCGATCATGCACGAGCTCAACGACGAGAAGATCGACATCGTCGACTGGTCGCCCGACTCGGCCACGTTCGTGGGGCAGGCGCTGTCTCCGGCCAAGGTCACCTCGGTGACGGTGGTCGACGAGGGGCTCCGCTCCGCCCGCGTCGTGGTCCCCGACTACCAGCTCTCGCTGGCCATCGGGCGCGAGGGGCAGAACGCCCGCCTCGCCGCCCGCCTGACCGGCTGGCGGATCGACATCCGCCCGGACACCGAGGTCCAGCCGTCGGGTGACTGAACGCCAAGGCGCCCCGGCGTACGACGGCCCGGTCCGCACCTGCCTTGGCTGCCGCCGGCGCGACGAGGTCGACCACCTGCTGCGCGTGGTGGCCGCGGGGACGACCGTCGTGGTCGACCCCCGGCGCCGTGCCCCCGGGCGGGGGGCGTACGTCCACCCGGACGCTGCATGCGTCGCTCTGGCGGTCAAGAAGCGGGCCTTCGGCCGGATGCTGCGGGCCCCGGTCGAGGCTCCCGCGGCCGGCGCGGTCCTCACCGCGTACCTCGCGGAAGCGGGTCCCGGAGCCCCGTTGGGCAGAGCCGTCGGCAGCGGCTAGAGTTGGTCCTTGTGATCGGGCTGTTTCCGATCCGCGCCCGGGCCTCGATCGAGGTCCGCAGACACCAGGAAGTGAGCGCTCGCTCATGAACTCGCGATGAAGACTGCTCAATGAGCATGTTCGGCTAACTGGTCCGCGCCACGAGGGTGAGGGCCGACTACGTAGGAGATTCGTGCCCAAGACCCGTGTCTACGAGCTCGCCAAGGAGCTCGGAGTCGACAGCAAGGCCGTCCTTTCGATGGCCAAGGACATGGGGGAGTTCGTCAAGTCCCCCTCGTCCACCCTGGAAGCGCCGGTCATCCGGCGCCTCCGTGAGAAGCTCGCTCCCGCCGAGGCCCCCGCGGCCCGGCCCACCCCGGCTGTGCCGGCCGCCCGCAGCGCTGCTCCGGCCGCTCCCAGCGCGCCGACCGCACCTTCCAGCCCCAGCGCCCCGTCCGCGACGCCCTCCGCGCCGCGCCCGAGCGTCCCCGGCACCTCGTCGGCGACCCCGGGGCCGCGTCCCGGTGCCTCCCCGTCGACGCGGACCCCCGCGGCCCCGTCAGCGCCCTCGACCCGTACGCCTGCTGCTCCGGCCGCACCGGCGGCCCGGACGTCGGCCGAGTCGACCGCACCCTCCACCCGTACGCCTCCGGCGCCGGCTCCGAGCACGGCGCCGTCCACCCGGAACCCCCCGACGCCGTCCGCGCCGGGCAACCCGGGCGCCTCGACGACCCGGAGCGCCACGCCGGCCTCGGCGCGCCCCGGTGCGCCGCGCCCGGCCACGCCGGCCCCGGCCGCGCGCCAGGACGAGCGTCCCTCGACCTCTGCGCCCCGGCCCGGTGGCACCAGCACCGGCGCGGGCCCCACGCCCAGCCGTCCGCCGGCCCGACCGGGCACGCCCGGTGCCGGCACCGGCACCCCCGGTGGTCCCGCCCCGCGTGACCGTCGCCCCGGCACGGCCCGCCCGGGCAACAACCCGTTCGCGCCCTCCCAGGGCATGGGCGCGGCCCGTCCGCCCCGTCCGGGTGCACCCGCGGCCCCGGCCGACACCGCTCGTCCGGGCGGCCCGCGTCCTCCGGCCAGCCGTGCGCCCGGCGCTCCGGGTGCCCGTCCCGGCGGCGTGCCCGGTATGCCCCGTCCGAACCCGGCGATGATGCCGCGCCAGGCCTCCGGCCAGCTCGGCGCTCCCGCCGGTCCCGGTGCCCGTGGTCGCGGCGCACCCGCGGGTCGTGGTCGTCCGGGTGGTCCCGGTGGCGGCGGCGCTCCCGGGCGTCCCGGCGGCGGTCCCGGTGGGCCTCCGGCCGGCCGCGGTGGCCGCGGTGGTCGCGGCGGTACGCAGGGTGCCTTCGGGCGCGCCGGCGGTCCCGTCCGTCGTGGTCGCAAGTCGAAGCGTCAGCGTCGTCAAGAGTTCGACCAGATGCAGGCGCCGGAGATCGGTGGCGTCCGCGTCCGTCAGGGCGACGGCTCCACCGTCCGCCTGGCCCGTGGCGCGTCGCTGACCGACCTGTCCGAGAAGATCAACGTCGACGTGTCGAACCTGGTCCAGGTGCTGTTCAACCTGGGCGAGATGGTCACCGCCACGCAGACGGTGGCCGAGGACACGCTGGCGGTGCTGGCCACCGAGCTCAACTACAAGATCGAGATCGTCTCGCCCGAGGACGAGGACCGCGAGCTGCTCGAGAGCTTCGACATCGAGTTCGGCGAGAACGAGGGTGGCGAGGACGAGCTCGAGGCCCGCCCGCCGGTCGTCACCGTCATGGGTCACGTCGACCACGGCAAGACGAAGCTCCTCGACGCGATCCGCAAGACCAACGTGGTCGCCGGCGAGGCCGGTGGCATCACGCAGGCCATCGGCGCCTACCAGGTCGCCACCGAGGTGGACGGCCAGGAGCGCAAGATCACCTTCATCGACACCCCTGGTCACGAGGCGTTCACCGCCATGCGTGCCCGCGGGGCGAAGTCGACCGACATCGCCGTGCTCGTCGTGGCGGCGGACGACGGCGTGATGCCGCAGACGATCGAGGCGCTCAACCACGCCCTGGCCGCCGAGGTGCCGATCGTGGTCGCGGTGAACAAGATCGACCGCGAGGGTGCGGACCCGACCAAGGTCCGCGGCCAGCTGGCCGAGTACGGCCTGGTGCCCGAGGAGTACGGCGGCGACACGATGTTCGTCGACGTCTCCGCCATCACCGGCGTCGGGCTCGAGCAGCTGCTCGAGGCGGTCGTCCTGACCGCCGACGCGGCCCTCGACCTGCGGGCCAACCCGGAGATGGACGGACAGGGTGTGGCCATCGAGGCCCACCTCGACAAGGGCCGCGGCCCCGTCGCGACCGTCCTGGTCCAGCGCGGCACCCTGCACGTCGGCGACTCGATCGTCGCCGGCACCGGCTACGGCCGGGTCCGGGCGCTGCTCGACGACCACGGGCACAACGTGGACGAGGCTCCGCCGTCGTTCCCGGTCCAGGTCCTCGGCCTCACGGCCGTCCCCGGCGCGGGCGACAGCTTCATCGTCGTCGACGACGACCGGATGGCCCGTCAGATCGCCGAGCGGCGTGCGTCGCGGCTCCGGATGGCGGCCCAGGCGGCCGGCACCCGGCGCAAGACGCTGGACCAGCTGTTCGACTCGCTCGAGAAGGGCGAGGAGCAGGAGCTGCGCCTCATCCTCAAGGGCGACGGTGCGGGTTCGGTCGAGGCGCTCGAGGACGCGCTGGCCAAGATCGACGTCGGCGACGAGGTCAGCCTGCGGGTCATCGACCGCGGTGTCGGTGCGATCACCGAGACCAACGTCAGCCTCGCGGCGGCCTCGAACGCGGTCATCGTCGGCTTCAACGTCCGGCCTCAGGGCAAGGCGACGGAGATGGCGGACCGCGAGGGCGTCGACATCCGGTACTACTCGGTCATCTACGCCGCGATCGACGAGATCGAGGCCGCGCTCAAGGGTCTGCTCAAGCCGATCTACGAGGAGGCCACCCTCGGGCAGGCGGAGATCCGCGAGATCTTCCGCAGCTCGCGGGCCGGCATCATCGCGGGTTGCATGGTCACGAGCGGCAGCCTCCGACGCAACTCGAAGGCCCGGCTGCTGCGCGAGGGGGTCGTCATCACGGAGACGAGCATCTCGTCGCTGCGCCGGGAGAAGGACGACGCCACCGAGGTGCGCGAGGGGTTCGAGTGCGGTGTCACGCTCGCGAACTACTCCGACATCCGCACGGGTGACGTCATCGAGACCTTCGAGATGCGCGAGAAGGCGCGTTCGTAGGGTCTGACCCGGAAACGGGGAGGATCCCGCACCACCACGGTGCGGGATCCTCCCCGTTCTGCTGTCCCGTCCGAGCCGTACCCGGGACCAACCCAGCTCGCGCCACGGCTCCCGCGCCGGGCCGCAGATGCGGGACCCGAGCCCGTCGTCGGCGACGAATTCACGTACCGGTCTGAAGACGCCGTACGCCGGCGTCGTCCCGCCCCACAAACCCACGCACCGGTCTGAAGACGCCGTACGCCGACGCCGTCGTCGGCCACGAACTCACGCACCGGTCTGAAGACGCCGTACGCCGACGCCGTCGTCGGCCACGAACTCACGCACCGGTCTGAGGACGCCGTACGCCGACGCCGTCGTCGGCCACCAACTCACGCACCGGTCTGAAGACGCGGACGCGCCCGGTGCCGGTCCGGCGGTCGACTGCCGGTGAGAGCTTCCCGCGCCTGAGGCACCATTGGGTGTTCCCCACCCGACGACCGAGGAGGACGCATGCCGTCGCCGAGAGTGCTCAAGCTGGCCGATCAGATCAAGGAGATCGCCGCCGCGATGCTGGAGCGTCGGATCAAGGACCCGAGGCTCGGCTTCGTGACGATCACCGACGTCCGGCTCACCGGCGACAGCCGCGACGCCAGCATCTTCTACACCGTCCTCGGCGGCAACGCCGACTACGCGTCGTCGGCCGCCGCCCTGCAGTCCGCGACGGGGCTCATCCGCTCCCAGGTCGGCAAGCAGCTGGGGCTGAAGTTCACCCCGACGCTCGTCTTCATCCCCGACGTCGTGCCGGAGAGCGCACGCCAGCTCGACGAGGCGCTCGCCGCCGCCCGCGAGGTCGACGCCCGGGTCGCGGCGGTCGCCGAGGGCAAGACGTACGCGGGGGAGGCCGACCCCTACAAGCACGACGACCCGGAGGACGACTCCGAGGACGACGCGGACGCGGACGTCGACGTGCCGCCGGCTGCGGTCGACGAGCCCGAGGTCGACCGCCCTGCCCGCTGACGGACGTCCGCCGGTTCCCTCGGGGGTCGTGGTCGTCGACAAGGCCGCCGGACTCACCTCGCACGGGGTGGTCGGGCGGGTGCGTCGACTCCTGGGCACGCGCAAGGTCGGTCACGCCGGGACGCTCGACCCGATGGCCACCGGCGTGCTCGTCGTCGGCGTCGAGCGGGCCACCCGGCTGCTCGGGCACCTCACGCTGACCGACAAGACCTACGAGGCGACGATCCGCCTCGGGGTCGGCACGGTCACGGACGACGCCGAGGGTGACGTCGTGGCCACGCCGGGCGCACCGGAGCTCGACACCATACGGCTCGAGGTGGCGCTCGACGCCCTGCGCGGTCCGATCCTGCAGGTCCCGACCGCGGTGTCGGCGATCAAGGTCGACGGCGTCCGCTCGTACGCCCGCGTCCGGGCCGGCGAGGAGGTCGCGCTCGTGCCGCGCCCCGTCACCGTCCACCGGTTCGACGTGCTGGCCCGTCGTGACGCCGAGGCGGAGGGCGTGGCGGTGATCGACCTCGACGTGGTGGTCGACTGCTCGTCCGGCACGTACATCCGGGCCCTGGCCCGGGACCTCGGCTCCGCCCTCGGCAGCGCCGGCCACCTGACGGCGCTGCGGCGGACCCGGGTCGGTCCGTTCACGCTGGACGAGGCGGTCGTCCTGCCCGAGCCGGGCCACGACGTCACGCCGCCGCGGGTCGAGCCGATCGCGCAGGTGGCCGCCCGGTCCTTCCCCGTGGTCGTCCTCGACGCGGACCGGTCCGCGGACGTGCGGGTCGGCCGGCGGCTTCCCCAGCTGGCGCTCGAGGGCCTGACCGCGCTGGTCGACCAGGACGGGACGTTCCTCGCGCTCTACCGCCCCGGCCCCGACGGGGCACGGCCCGAGGCCGTCTTCGTCGGCTGAGGCGCCTGGCTCGTCGCCCAGGTGGCGTCAGGGGTGCCAGGCCGCCGGGGCGTCGCGCAGGAAGATGTCGGCGGCGACCGGGCCGATGCCCTTGAACCCCTGCAGCCGCTCCGACACCTCCTTCGAGGTCCGCGCCCCCTCCGGCAGCGACGACAGGCGTCCGTCGTAGCGCTCCCGCACGTCGCGGCCCAGCTGCTTCAGCTCGGCCGCCTTCGAGTCGTCGAAGCGGGTGTAGCGGCCGGCGTCGAGCAGCGCCACCAGGTGCCGCGTCGAGGCACCGGCCAGGGCGTCGGGGGTGAGGACGCCGTCTCCGTCGAGCTCCGCGAACGCGGCGGCCGCCCGGTCCTGGCTGATCCGCGCGCCGAAGAGCAGGCACGCGACCAGCCACCTGAAGAGGACGGCGTCGTCGTTGCCGCCGAGGTCCAGGCCGAGGTCCGCGGCGTCCGTACGGTCCTTGTCGTCGGTCATGACGTCATTCTGGCGGCGCCACGCAGGTACGCTCCGGGGGTGGTTGACGAGGCACCCGGGCGTGCGCCCGAGCGGCCCGTGGTGGTCATCGGCAACTTCGACGGCGTGCACCGCGGTCACGTCGAGCTCCTCCGGGCCGCGCAGGCCCTCGAGCCGGGCGCCCCGCTGGTCGTCGTCACCTTCTGGCCGCACCCCATGTCGGTCATCCGCCCCGACCAGACCCCGCTGCTGCTCGGTTCCCTGGAACGTCGCGTCGAGCTCCTCCGCGCCCAGGGCGTGACCGACGTGGTCGTCGTGGAGTTCACCTCCGAGGTGGCCGGCTGGAGCCCCGCCCGCTTCGTCGACGAGGTCATCCGCCCGCTGCACCCCGTCCGCGTCGTGGTGGGCGAGAACTTCCACTTCGGCTTCCGCGCCGCCGGGGACGTCGCCGCCCTGACCGCGCTCGGGCAGGACGACCCCTCGCGCCCGGGCGGAGGCTTTGCCGTGTCGGGCGTGCCGCTGCTCACCGACGGCACGCAGCCGAGCTCGTCGACGCTCATCCGGCAGGCCGTCGCCGACGGCGACTTCGGGCGGGTCCGCGAGCTCAGCGACCACGGGTTCCGCTTCTGCGGCGTCGTGGTCAAGGGCGACCAGCGTGGACGCGAGATGGGCTTCCCCACGGCCAACGTCGCCGTCCCGCCCGGGCTCGCGGTCCCGGCGGACGGGGTCTACGCCGGCTGGGTGACGCGCCTCGACGTCCCGGACGCCGAGCGGTGGCCCGCGGCGATCTCTGTAGGCACCAACCCGACCTTCGACGGCCTCGAGCGCCGCGTCGAGTCGTACGTCCTCGACCGCGACGACCTCGAGCTCTACGGCGTCGAGATCGCCGTGGACTTCTACGCGCGGCTGCGCGGGCAGGTCAAGTACGCCGGCATGGAGTCGCTCATCGTCCAGATGCACAGCGACGTCGACCACGCCCGGCAGCTCCTGCACTCCTCCTAGGCCTGCCGGGGACGTCCCGGCAGCGAGGCCGGCGAGATCAGCCCTGGTCAGGGCCGGATTACGGTTGTGCGGAGCGCACCTTGTATGCTCGGACCTGCCGTTCGATCGGCCGCGGACGCCCAAGAGCTCCCTCGCACACCGAGTGCAGACCCGTCTTTCGTAGATGGTCCCGGGGAGCGCCGCGCAACGAGACCCCTTGGAGGGACACATGGCGCTCGACGCTGCCGAGAAGAAGACCATCATGGAGCAGTACGCCACGCACCCCGGTGACACGGGGTCTCCCGAGGTCCAGGTGGCCCTGCTCAGCCGGCGCATCGCGATGCTGACCGAGCACCTCAAGGAGCACAAGCACGACCACCACACGCGTCGTGGCCTGATGCTCCTGGTCGGCCAGCGGCGCCGGCTCCTGAACTACGCCGCGAAGACCGACATCAACCGGTACCGCTCGCTCATCGAGCGCCTCGGTCTGCGTCGTTGACGACCGAGCGGTCCTGCGGGTGAGAGCCCGCCAGGACCGCTTGCCGCTCCACCGGTCCTGCCGCCCCGTGCGGCAGGGCTGACAACTTCATAACGGCTCACCAGCCAGACCCACTTCAGACCGCATCCCGCACCGCTCGACCCCGTCGAGCACCCCGACCAGCGTGTCGGCACGAGAAGCCCGGTCTCCGGTAGTGGCCCTCGGGAGGCGCCGGTTCGCAAGAACCGGCCCCGACCCGCGGACCTCGATCGAAGACCGGCTCCCGATGCGAGCCCGTGGGTGCGGCGCCGGTGCCCGCCGTCCCTCTCGCAGCAGTGCGGAGGGTCGCGAGCCGCGCCTCACCAGACACACCGGTGCGTGGATGTGGTCCCCATCCGGCACGACCCGCAGGCGCGGGCGTGCCAGCGAGAAAGGACCCCCATGGAGGGACCCAACGTTCGGTTCACCGAGGCCGTCATCGACAACGGCGCCCACGGGCGCCACGTCGTGCGCTTCGAGACGGGCCTGCTGGCCCAGCAGGCCGCCGGTTCGGCGACCGTCTACCTCGACGACGACACGATGCTGCTGTCGGCCACCACGGCCCAGAGCAAGCCCCGCGACGCCATCGACTTCTTCCCCCTGACGGTGGACGTCGAGGAGCGCATGTACGCCGCGGGCAAGATCCCCGGCTCGTTCTTCCGCCGCGAGGGCCGCCCCAGCGAGGGCGCGATCCTCACCTGTCGCCTCATCGACCGGCCCCTGCGCCCCTGCTTCGTCAAGGGTCTGCGCAACGAGGTCCAGGTCGTCGTGACGGTCATGGCGCTCAACCCGGACAAGTCGTACGACGTCGTGGCGATCAACGCCGCGTCGCTGTCGACCCAGCTCGCCGGCCTGCCGTTCACCGGCCCGGTCGGTGGCGTCCGCGTCGCTCTCATCGGCAACGACTGGGTCGCGTTCCCCGACGTCAGCCAGCTCGCCGAGTCGACCTTCGACATGGTCGTCGCCGGGCGGGTCACCGCCTCCGGTGACGTCGCCATCGCGATGGTCGAGGCCGAGTCCACCCAGCAGACCTGGGACTTCGTCCGCTCCGGCAAGACCGCCCCGACCGAGCAGGTCGTCGCGGCCGGGCTCGAGGCGTCGAAGCCGTTCATCAAGATCCTGTGCGACGCGCAGGCCGAGCTCGCGGCCCAGTTCCCCAAGGACACCGCGGACTTCCCGATCTTCCTCGACTACAACGACGACGTGTACGCGGCCGTCTCCGACCTGGCCGGTGCCGAGCTGTCCGAGGTCATGTCGATCGCCGACAAGCAGCAGCGCGAGGAGGCCACCGACACCCTCAAGGACAAGGTCCGCGGCCAGCTCAGCGACGGCGGCTTCGGCGGTCGTGAGAAGGAGATCGGCGGCGCCTTCCGCGCGCTGACCAAGAAGCTCGTCCGTCAGAAGATCCTGGCCGACGGCTTCCGCATCGACGGCCGCGGCGTGCGGGACATCCGCACCCTGTCCGCCGAGGTCGCCGTGGTCCCGCGCGTGCACGGCTCCGCGCTGTTCCAGCGGGGCGAGACCCAGATCCTGGGTGTCACCACGCTGAACATGCTGGGCCTGGAGCAGAAGCTCGACACGCTGGCGCCGGAGAAGACGAAGCGCTACATGCACAACTACAACTTCCCGCCGTACAGCACGGGCGAGACCGGCCGCGTGGGTTCGCCCAAGCGCCGCGAGATCGGCCACGGAGCGCTCGCCGAGCGCGCCCTGCTGCCGGTGCTGCCGACGCGCGAGGAGTTCCCGTACGCCATCCGTCAGGTCTCGGAGGCGCTCAGCTCCAACGGCTCGACCTCCATGGGCTCGGTCTGCGCCTCGACGCTGGCCCTGCTGAACGCCGGCGTGCCGCTGCGCGCGCCGGTTGCCGGCATCGCCATGGGCCTGGTCAGCGACACCGTCGACGGGGAGACCCGCTACGTCGCGCTGACCGACATCCTGGGTGCCGAGGACGCGTTCGGCGACATGGACTTCAAGGTCGCCGGCACGAGCGAGTTCATCACCGCCCTGCAGCTCGACACCAAGCTCGACGGTGTCCCGTCCGACGTGCTCGCCGGCGCGCTCAGCCAGGCCAAGGAGGCGCGCACCACGCTCCTCGAGGTCATGGCCGAGGCGATCGACACCCCGGACGAGATGAGCCTCTTCGCGCCGCGGATCATCACGATCAACATCCCCGTGGACAAGATCGGCGAGGTCATCGGCCCGAAGGGCAAGGTGATCAACCAGATCCAGGACGACACCGGTGCGCAGATCAGCATCGAGGACGACGGCACGATCTACGTCGGCGCCGACTCCGGCGAGAAGGCCGAAGCCGCGCGTTCGCTGATCAACGCCATCGCCAACCCGACGATGCCCGAGCGGGGGGAGCGCTACCTCGGCACGGTCGTCAAGATCACCGCCTTCGGCGCCTTCGTCTCGCTGCTCCCGGGCAAGGACGGCCTGCTGCACATCTCCAAGCTCCGCCCGCTCGCCGGTGGCGCGCGCGTCGAGAGCGTGGAGGACGTCCTGAACGTCGGCCAGAAGCTCCAGGTCGAGATCAGCGACATCGACGACCGGGGCAAGCTCTCGCTCATCCCCGTGGTCGAGGAGCCGGTCGCCGTCTGAGCACCAACCGATCCACCACCGCGCGGCGCCGTCCTGACCAGGACGGCGCCGTTCGGCGCACCGTGCTGCCGCACGGGCTGACCGTGGTCAGCGAGCGCATGGCGTCCAGCCGCACCTTCTGCGTGGGGATCTACGCCGGCGTGGGCTCACGGCAGGAGACCGCCGCGCGCCACGGGGCCTCGCACTTCCTCGAGCACGTGCTGTTCAAGGGCACGCGACGGCGTACGGCGGAGCAGATCTCGGCCGCCGTGGAGTCGCGCGGCGGCGAGCTGAACGCGTACACCACGAAGGAGTACACGTGCTTTTACGCGCGTGTGCTGGCCGCTGACGCCGATCTCGCGACCGACGTGCTGACCGACATGGTCAGCGAGTCGAGGGTCCGTACGGCCGACGTCGACGCCGAGCGCGCCGTCATCCTCGACGAGATCGCCATGCACGCCGACGACCCCGGCGAGGTCGTGGCCGAGCAGGTCGCCGACGCCGTCTTCGCGGGGTCGGGGCTCGGCAAGATGGTCATCGGCTCGCCCGCCTCCATCGAGGCGATGTCGCGCGACACGGTCGTCCGCCACTGGCGTCAGCACTACCGGCCCGGCAACCTCGTCGTCGCCGCGGCCGGGGACGTCGACCACGACCGGCTCGTCGAGCAGGTCGCGGCGCTCGACGCCATGCCGCAGCCCGGCGCGGGGCCACGACCCGACGTCCCCACTCCCGACACGGGCCTCACCGGGCTCGTGGTGACGCGCCGCAAGGTCGAGCAGGTGCAGGCCGTCCTCGCCTACCGCTCCGGCGGCCTCTTCGACGACCGGCGCTACGCCTCGGGCCTGCTGGCCACCGTCCTCGGTGGGGGGATGGCGTCGCGGCTGTTCGTCGAGGTCCGGGAACGGCGCGGGCTGACGTACGGCATCGACGCGGGGGAGACCACCTACTCCGACGCGGGGATGTGGAGCGTCGAGTTCGCCTGCGCGCCGGAGCGGCTCGGGCCGATCCTCGACGTGGTGCGCGGCCAGCTCGACGCGGTGGCCGAGCACGGCGTCACCGCCACCGAGCTCGCCGACGCCAAGACCCAGATGCGCGGCCAGACGGTGCTGTCGTACGAGGGCCCCTCCAGCCGGATGGGCCGGCTCGGCACGACCGCCCTGCTGCGCGACGAGCGTTCCCTGGACGACGTCCTCGCCCACTACGACGCCGTCACCCCCGACGAGCTGCGCGCGGAGGCGGGCCGCATCTTCGGCTCCCGCCCGACCCTCGGCCTCGTCGGTCCCAAGGTCCCCGCGGCCGCGACCCGTCCCTGGGCCTGATCCGCACTCACCGATCTCCTCGTACCGGCGTTCCCGGCAGATCCGGGCGATCGGGCGCCCGAGTCCCCGCCAGACGGCAGGATGGAGCGATGTCGAGCGAGGGCGTGCCGGGTTACACCCACCCGAGGTTCGCGGAGCACTTCACCGACCCGATCTACGACGACCCGGCGGACGACTTCGCGCCCTTCGGCTCCGACGAGGGGTCTGACCTCTTCGTCGAGGCCGAGGAGCAGCGGACCGAGCTGGGTCCGACGGCGACCGTCTCCGACGTCCTCGAGCTGACGGCGGCCGAGGACGCCGCTGCCTTCGTGGACGAGATCGAGGAGGGGTCGCCGGATCTCGACGGGTTCGTCATCGCCGCCGGGTTCGCGTTGCTGCGGCTGACGGGCCAGATCGATGCCCAGGGCAGGCAGTGGCTGCAGGACGCGCTCGACCGGACGCTGCGCTTCTACGGCGACGGCTACGCCGCCCAGCACGCGCTCCTGACGCGAGACCTCGCCTCGTTCGGCTGAGACATAGACCGCGACCCCCGACCGACTAGGTTGGGCGTCCGCCCGACGCCGAACCCGAGGAGTCCCGTGACGATCAAGGTCGCCGTGCTCGGCGCCCGCGGGCGCATGGGCGCCGAGGTCTGCCGGGCCGTCGAGGCCGCCGAGGACCTCGAGCTGGTCGCCGCGCTCGACGCCGACGACGACCGGGCTCCGGCCGAGGCCGCGGACGTCGCCGTGGACTTCACCCACCCGGACGCCGTGATGGACAACCTCACCTGGTGCGTCCAGCGGGGGATCGGGGTCGTGGTCGGCACGACCGGCTTCACCCCCGAACGTCTCGGCCGCGTGAACGAGCTCCTCGGCCACCACCCGGGCGTCGGCGTGCTCGTCGCCGCGAACTTCTCCGTCGGGGCCGTGCTGATGATGCACTTCGCCGAGCAGGCGGCCGCGTTCTACGAGAGCGTCGAGATCATCGAGCTCCACCACCCCGGCAAGGCCGACGCCCCGTCCGGCACGGCCGCCGCCACCGCGGCCCGCGTCGCCGACGCCCGTGTGGCCGCCGGCCTGGGCGCACCCCCGGACGCGACCTCCTCGGGGCTCGAGGGCGCCCGCGGGGCCCGCGCGGACGGCATCGCCGTCCACAGCGTCCGTCTCCGCGGGCTCGTCGCCCACCAGGAGGTCCTCTTCGGCTCCGAGGGCGAGACCCTGACCATCCGGCACGACTCGCTCGACCGGGTCTCCTTCATGCCCGGGGTGCTGGCCGCGGTCCGCGCCCTGCCGGGCACCCCCGGCCTGACGGTCGGCATCGAGTCCGTGCTGGGCCTCGCGTGAGCGGCGCACTCCCGGGGCACCTGGCGGGCCGGGGCCAGCGGGGAGCGGCCGGCGTCCGCTTCGCCATCGTCTTCGTCGTCCTCGCCGCGGTGCTCGCGGTCGCCTTCTACGGCGTCGACGCGTACGCCCACTCCCGCGTCGAGCGGGAGGTCGCCACGCAGCTGCAGAGCGAGCTGGGGACGCCGCAGGCCCCGGCCGTCGAGGTGCTCGGTCGCCCGTTCCTCACGCAGGTCGCCGCCCGCCGGCTCGGCGAGGTGCACGTCGTGGCCGACGACGTCGGGCAGGGCAACGACAGCGTGCTGCCCATCGACCACGTCGACATGACGCTGCGCGACGTCACGACCACCGACTGGTGGAAGACGATGAACGTCGCCCGCGCCGACGGGACCGCCCTGGTCGCGTACGACGCGCTCCAGCGGGCGGCGGGCGTCCCCCTCACCTACGCGGGCGGCGGGCGCTTCACCCTCGAGGGCAACCAGCGGCTGTACGGGCTGACGGTCCAGGCCAAGATCACCGGCCGCCTCGCGCTGGACGAGGCCAAGCAGACCGTGTCGTTGGCCGACCCGACGGTCGAGGTCGCGGGCTACACGCTGCCCGACGTGGTGGCGCAGCAGCTGATCAAGGCGGTCGTGCAGCCGATCCCGCTCGAGGGCGTCCCCTTCGACCTGCAGGTGACGTCGGTCGACGCCCAGGACGACGGGCTCCACGTCGGGCTCAGCGGGACGGACCTCCCGATCCGGCGCTGAGCCTCGGGCCGAGGACTCAGGCGCCGTCCTCGGCGGCCAGGCTGGTGTGCAGGCGCAGCTGGTCGATGCGGACCGTGCCGTCCTCGGAGCCGATCGACCGGGTGGCGCCGTCCGCCTCCCAGCCGGCGTCGGCGAGGAAGCGGCGCAGCACGACGTCCTCGGCCAGCACCCACCAGCGCGCGTGGCCGAAGCCGTCCGCCCGCAGCGTGTCGGCGCAGGCGTTCAGCAGGCGTGACCCGTGCCCGCGACGCTGGGCCGGCGGGTCGACCCAGAACTGGTCCACCTCCCCGTCCACGCCCGTCTCGGCGTCGACGTCCTCCGAGGGTCCCGTCGTGGCGAAGCCGACCAGCCGGTCGCTCCCGACCGCCACCAGCACGCGCTGACGTGCGTCGGCCGGGCGGGCGATCACCTGCTCCCACGCCTGCACCATGGCCGGCTCGTCGACCCCGGTCAGCAGGGAGTCGGCCAGCGGCGCCGGCAGGCCGAGCCATCCGCGCCGCTGCACGGCCGAGATCGAGGGGGCCTCCGTGGGCCAGGCCAGCCGGACGGAGTCGGCGACCTGCGCGGGCTGCGGCACGCGCTGATGCTACCCAGCAGGACCCGGGGGAGCCCCCGGCCGCACCCGGGGCGCCGTCATAGGTTGTCCTGCGCGTCCACCGAGGGGCGCCCGTACGCGAGGAGCACCGATGGCCGCGGACACCGAGCCGGAGACCACCACGCGGGGTCGGGAGGGCTCGTCCCCGCCCGACGCCACCCAGGGCGTCTCCCAGGCGCTGACCGGCCGGATGCTGATGGCCGCCGTGGTGTCGGCCATCTCGGCCCTGCTCTACGGCTACGACACCGGCATCATCTCGGGCGCTCTGCTGCAGATCCGCCGCGACTTCTCCACCGGCAGCGGCATGGAGCAGGTCATCGCGGCCAGCATCCTCTTCGGGGCGGTGCTCGGGGCGTTCGCCTGCAGCCAGCTGTCCGAGCGGCGGGGGCGGCGGACGACGATCCTCATCGTGTCCGGCGTCTTCGTCGTCGGCACCCTGCTCTGCTCGGTCGCGCCGAGCGCGCCGACCCTCTCGCTGGCCCGGATCGTGCTCGGGTTCGCGGTCGGCGGCGCGACCCAGGTCGTGCCGATGTACGTGGCGGAGCTGGCCCCGGCCCGCAAGCGCGGGCGCCTGGTCCTGACGTTCCAGCTGGGCATCGGCGTCGGCATCGTCCTGGCCACCCTGGTCGGCGCGACCGAGGCCTCGCCGTGGCGGGTCTCGGTCGGGGCGGCGGCGGTGCCGGCCGCGATCATGCTCCTGCTCATGCTGCGGCTCCCGGAGAGCCCGCGCTGGCTGGTCAAGGCCGACCGGCGCGACGACGCGCGGGAGGCGCTGCGCGGCGTGCGCGAGGAGGGCAGCGACCTGGACGCCGAGCTCGACGAGATCGTCGGGCTCGAGAAGGAGGAGCGCTCGGCCGGCCGGGACAACCGGGGCTGGCGCGGCCTGCGCAAGCCGTGGGTCCGCCCGGCGCTCGTCGTCGGCTGCGGGATCGCCCTCTTCACCCAGCTCAGCGGCATCGAGATGATCATCTACTACGCGCCGACGATCCTCACCGACAACGGGTTCTCCGAGAGCGCCGCGCTGCGCGTCAGCCTCGCCCTGGGCGTCACGTACCTGGTGATGATGATCGTCGGGCTCGCGATCGTCGACAAGGTGGGACGTCGGCGGCTGACGCTGATCATGGTGCCGGGCGCGGCCCTGGCCCTCGCGGTCCTGGGCGGGCTGTTCGTGACCGGCCACGACGGGCGCGGCGACATCCCGGTGATCGTCGCCTGCCTCGTGGTGTTCATGTTCTTCAACGCCGGCGGGCTGCAGCTGATGGGCTGGCTGACGGGCTCGGAGATCTACCCGCTGGGCGTGCGCAGCGCCGGGACCAGTGCGCAGTCGATGACGCTGTGGACCACGAACATGCTGATCACGCTCACCGTGCTGACCATGATCGAGGGGATCGGGGTCGGGCCGACCATGTGGGTCTACGCGGGCTTCAACGTCGCGGCCTGGATCTTCGTCCTGCTCCGCATGCCCGAGCTGACCGGGCACAGCCTGGAGGACATCGAGGGCCGCCTGCGGGAGGGCCGGTTCACCCCGAAGGACTTCGCGGCGAAGGGCTGACGCACCGGGCCCCGACCGCGGACGAGGAAGCACCGGCGGCGGGAGAGAGAAGTCCGCAGGCTGCCTGAACCCCCGAGCAGCCAGCCTGCGGACCCTCTTATTGTTCCGTAACGGACGGCGCGCCACGGCAGTTCCGGAGAAATGGTGCGTCTGCCGCCACCGGTAGGGTCGGTCGACGTGGCTGCCTCCCGTCTGCACAACCCCCCGCCCCTCTCGCGGTCCGCCATGCGCGTCACCCCGCTCGGCGGGCTCGGCGACATCGGGCGCAACATGACGGTCGTCGAGTACCACGGCCAGCTGCTGATCGTGGACTGCGGCGTCCTCTTCCCCGAGGACAACCACCCCGGGGTCGACCTGATCCTGCCCGGCTTCGGCGCAATCGCCGACCGCCTGGGCGACGTCGTCGGACTGGTGCTCACGCACGGGCACGAGGACCACATCGGTGCCGTGCCCTACCTGCTCAAGCAGCGCCCGGACATCCCGCTCATCGGCTCCAAGCTGACGCTCGCGCTGCTGCGCGAGAAGTTCAAGGAGCACCGCCTGCGCAACACCGTCGAGCTCGTCGTGACCGACGGCGAGCAGACCCAGGTCGGCGCCTTCGACCTCGAGTTCGTCGCCGTCAACCACTCGATCCCCGACGCCTTCGCCGTGGCGATCAGCACCGAGGCCGGCCGCATCCTGCACACCGGTGACTTCAAGATGGACCAGCTCCCGCTCGACGGCCGGCTGACCGACCTGCGCGCGTTCGCGCGGCTGGGCGAGGCCGGGGTGGACCTGTTCATGGTCGACTCGACCAACGCCGAGGTCCCCGGCTTCACGACGCCCGAACGGGACATCGCCCCCGCGCTGGACCGCGTGTTCGACAAGAGCAAGCAGCGCGTGATCGTCGCCTGCTTCGCCTCCCACGTGCACCGCGTGCAGCAGGTGCTCGACTCCGCGGTCGCCCACGGTCGCAAGGTCGTCTACGTCGGGCGCTCCATGGTCCGGAACATGGGCGTCGCACGCGACCTCGGCTACCTCAAGGTCCCCGCGAACACGCTCATCGAGATGCGCGACATCGAGAACTTCAGGCCCGAGGACGTCGTCATCGTCTGCACCGGGTCGCAGGGCGAGCCGATGTCGGCCCTCTCCCGGATGGCCGCCAGCGAGCACCCGGTGATCGACCTGAAGCCGGGTGACACGGTCGTCCTGGCCAGCTCCCTGATCCCGGGCAACGAGAACTCGGTCTACCGCGTGATCAACGGGCTCACCCGCCTCGGCGCGAAGGTGGTGCACAAGGGCAACGCGATGGTCCACGTGTCCGGGCACGCCAGCGCCGGCGAGCTCCTGTACTGCTACAACATCGTCAAGCCCCGCAACGTGATGCCCGTGCACGGCGAGGCCCGCCACCTGGTGGCCAACGCCGAGCTCGCCATCCAGACCGGGATCCCGCGCACGCGGACGATCCTGGCCGAGGACGGCGCGGTCATCGACCTGGAGCGGGGCAAGGCGTCTGTCGTCGGCAAGGTCGACGCCGGCTACATCTTCGTGGACGGGACGACGGTCGGCGACATCTCCGAGGCCGCGCTCACCGACCGCAAGATCCTCGGCGAGGAGGGCTTCATCTCCGTCGTCGCGGTCGTGGACACCCGCAGCCGCAAGGTGATCACCGGCCCCGACATCCACGCCCGGGGCTTCGTGGAGGGCGACAAGATCTTCGACCCCGTCCGCCCGCGGATCACCGAGGCCCTCGAGGCCGCGCTCGCCGACGGCACCGACGACGCGTACGCGCTGCAGCAGGTGATCCGGCGCCGGCTGGGCCGCTGGGTCAACGACACCCACCGCCGCCGCCCGATGATCGTGCCGGTCGTCGTCCTGACCTGAGCGGCAGCCCCCGCTCTCGAAGTTCTGCGCCGTTGACCACCTTTGAGGTGGTCAACGGCACAGAACTTTCTCCAGGGTGTGCAGAAGGTCCGGAGACGACAAGACCCGCCCCTCCGTGAGGAGGGGCGGGTCTCGGTACGTCAGAGCCGCGGGCTCAGCTCGCGACGGCGACCTTGCCGGCCTTGATGCACGAGGTGCAGGCGTTGATCCGCTTGGCCCGGCCGGACAGGGCCGCGCTGACGGTCTGGATGTTCGGGTCCCACCGCCGGTTGGTCTTCTTCTTCGACCAAGGCTTGTTGTGGCCGAAGCCAGGCCTCTTGCCGCACACGTCGCACACCGCAGCCACTTGGATTCACTCCCACGAAAGATCGGATCTGGTCTCGCCCCGGCGACGCACGCGTACGCGGTCCGCCCTGGGCAACTTCACGAGAGTACCTGACGGTGTGGAACCCGGTCGAATCAGCGAGACTCTCCGTCGAGCAGGATCGCACCCTCGAGAGGTAGACCGATGACGACAGACGTCCGACCTCCCGGCCTGCCCGAACCGGACACGTCTGTCGCCGAGCTGCGGCATTCCCTCGTGCCGACGCCCCGGTGAGCGTGCCGGCGCCGGACCCGGCCGCGGACGCCGCGAGGCTGGCCGCCGTCCGGGAGGAGACGCGCGACGAGCTGGGGCTGCTGCACGAGCGGGTGAACGCGCTGCTCGGCGCCGAGGCGTTCCTGACCATCGCGTACACCGCGGCGATGAGCAACGGTGCCCCGTGGGGCCGGGTCTTCGCCGGCGTCGCGGCCCCGGTGCTGGCCGTGCTCGGGCTGCTGCTCGCGCTGCTGACCCTGCCCGCGGTCCGCGGGGCCGCGCGCATCCTGCTGGTCCTCAGCGCGCAGCAGGACGAGCTGTTCGGTCGCCTCGGCGGGACCGCGCCCGGCTACCACGGGGGTGCGGGACGCCCCTCGTCCTGGGCGGACCAGCGGCGCGCGCTGCTGTTCTTCCGCGCGGTGCCGGTGCTGTTCGTCGTCGTCTGGATCGCCCTGGGGGTCCTCGCCCTCGTCCTGGTGCCGTAGGACGGGCGTTGCGGCGGGCGGGGTGTCGGAACGGACCTCTACGGTGGTCGCGTGGCCGGTCGTACGGGGAACGTGGTCCCGCTGGTGCAGCCCGGGTCCAAGACAGAGCCCAAGACCCCGCCGAAGACGCCGTCGAAGGCCCGGCCCGCGCCTCAGCCCGAGGTGCGTCCCGCGGACGCGGTGTGGCGGACCCCGACGTTCCGGCAGCTCGACGCCCGCCTCGACACGCTCGTCGGCGGACGCACCGCCACGCAGCTCGAGGGCCTGCGCCTCCGGACGGTCGGCGACCTGCTGCACCTCGTGCCCCGCAAGTACTTCTCCGGCACGGAGCTGTCCGACCTCTCGACGCTGGAGCCGGACGAGGAGGTGGCCGTGCTGGCGGAGGTCCGCACCGTGCGCGCCCACAACCTGCCCAGCGCGGGCCAGCACACGGGTCGTAAGCCCCGGCTCGAGGTCGTGGTCACCGACCGCCGCGGCTACCTCACGCTGACGTTCTTCGGCACCCCGCACCTGATCCGCTACTGGCAGAACGACCTCACCCCGGGCGCCCGCGGCATTTTCGCGGGCAAGGTGCGCATCTTCAACCAGACCCTCCAGCTGGCGCACCCCGACTTCGTGATCCTCGGCGACGACGGCTCGGTGGTCGGGGGAGCGGCGCGCAACGAGGACATGGCCAAGATCACCGGCAGCGCGCTGGTGCCCATCTACCCCCAGACCGGCAAGCTCCGGACCTGGACGATCGGTTCCTGCATCGGGCTGGCCCTGGACGCGGTGGCCGGTCGGGCGGACCCGCTGCCCGAGGTGATCCGGGCCGAGGCCGAGGTGGTCGAGCAGGGCGAGGCGTTCCGGGCCGTGCACCGGCCGGACGACCGCCACCGGGCCGAGCAGGGCCTGGAGCGGCTGCGCTTCGACGAGGCCTTCGCGCTGCAGCTGACCATGGCGCGGCGCCGGGCCGACGCGGCGACGCATGGGTCGACCCCGCGACCGCGGCGTCCCGGCGGGCTCCTGGAGGCGTTCGACGCGCGTCTGCCGTTCGTCCTGACCGCCGGTCAGGTCGAGATCGGGGAGCTGCTGTTCTCCGAGATCGCGCGCACCGTCCCCATGCAGCGGCTGCTGCAGGGCGAGGTCGGCTCGGGCAAGACCCTGGTCGCCCTGCGGGCGATGCTCGCGGTCGTCGACGCCGGGGGCCAGGCGGCGCTGCTCGCGCCCACCGAGGTCCTGGCCACGCAGCACCGGCACACGATCACGCGGATGCTCGGCGACCTGGCCGAGGCCGGGACGCTCGGCGCCGCCGAGCACGCGACCGGCGTCGTCCTGCTCACCGGGTCGCTCGGCGCGGCCCGTCGGCGGGAGGCGCTGGCCCAGGTCGCCTCCGGTGCGGCCGGCCTCGTGGTCGGGACCCACGCGCTGCTCAGCGAGGACGTCGCCTTCGCCGACCTGGGCCTGGTCGTGGTCGACGAGCAGCACCGCTTCGGCGTCGAGCAGCGCGCCGCTCTGGGCGCCAAGGCGAGCGCACGCCCCCACGTCCTGGTCATGACCGCGACCCCCATCCCGCGCTCGGTGGCGATGACCGTGTTCGGCGACCTGGAGACCTCGACCCTGCGCGAGCTGCCGGCGGGGCGCGCCGACGTGAGCACCGTGGTGGTGGACGTACGCCGCCAGCCCACGTGGGTGGACCGGGCCTGGGACCGGGTCCGCGAGGAGGTCGCGGCGGGCCGGCAGGCGTACGTCGTCTGCGCGCGGATCTCCTCGACCAAGGACAAGGTGAAGGACGCGGCCAGCGGGAGCAGCGAGGTCCTCGGCGACGACTTCGCCCCCGAGGACGCCCCGCCGGCCGCCGCGGTCGAAGACCTGTACGCGGAGCTGTCGACGGGCGCGCTGTCCGGCGTCGCCGTGGAGATGCTCCACGGCCAGCTGCCGAGCGAGGAGAAGGACGCGGTCATGGGCCGGTTCGCGGCGGGGGAGACCGACGTCCTCGTGGCGACCACGGTGATCGAGGTGGGCGTCGACGTCCCGAACGCGACCGTCATGGTCATCTGCGACGCCGACCGCTTCGGCATCTCCCAGCTCCACCAGCTCCGCGGTCGCATCGGGCGCGGCGGCCACACGGGGGTCTGCCTGCTCCTCACGCAGGCCGAGCCGGGGACGCCGGCGCGCGAGCGGCTGGCCGCCGTGGCCGGGACCCGGGACGGCTTCGCCCTCGCCGAGGTCGACCTCGAGCAGCGGCGGGAGGGCGACGTGCTGGGCTCCAGCCAGTCCGGGCGCCGCTCCAGCCTGCGGCTGCTGCGCGTCCTGGACGACGGCGACCTCATCGCGCACGCCCGCGACCTGGCCGCCCGCTGCGTCGCCGACCCCGACCTGGCGGACGACCCGGGGCTCTCCGACATCGTCACCGACGTCGAGCGTCGCGCGGCGGGCGACTGGCTGGAGCGGACGTGACGCCCGAGGGTGAGACCGGGGCGAGCCCGCGGTGAGCCGCATCGTGGCCGGCAGCCGCGGCGGCCGACGGCTCGAGACCCCCACCGGGGACCTGACACGGCCGACGTCCGACCGCGTCCGGGAGGCCCTCTTCTCCGCGCTGGCCTCCTGGGCGGGCACGGCGGCCGAGCCGCCCGCCGAGGCGCTGGCGGGGCTGGCGTTCGTCGACCTCTACGCCGGCTCCGGCGCGATCGGGCTCGAGGCCGCGAGCCGGGGTGCCGCACCGGTGCTGCTGGTCGAGTCCGACGCCCGCACCGCGACCCTCGCCCGGCGGAACGTGGCCGCCCTCGACCTCGGGGCCGCCGTCCGCTCGACCCCGGTCGAGACCCTGGCCCGGCTCCGGGCCGACCAGGCGTACGACGTCGCCTTCGCCGACCCGCCGTACGCGCTCGCCGCCGAGCGGCTGGACGCCGTCGTCGCCGACCTGGTCGCGCACGGGTGGCTGGTGCCGGACGGGCTGCTGGTGCTCGAGCGCTCGAGCCGGACGCCCGCGCCGGCCTGGCCCGCGGCGGTCGCCGACAGCTGGGTGCGCTCGTACGGGGAGACCGTCCTGCACTTCGCCCAGCTCGCGCCCGAGGGCGGCGGCACCGCTAGCGTCGCGCCATGACGACCGCGGTCTGCCCCGGCTCCTTCGACCCGGTGACGCTGGGGCACCTCGACGTGATCGGCCGCTCCGCCGCCGCCTTCGAGCACCTGGTGGTCGCGGTCGGGCGCAACGCCGGCAAGCGGTCGCTGTTCACCGCCGCCGAGCGGGTCGAGCTGCTCGTCGAGGTCTGCGCCCCCTTCGGCAACGTGAGCGTCGAGGAGTTCGACGGGCTGCTGGTCGACTTCTGCACCGCCCGCGGCGCCACGGTGATCTGCAAGGGGCTGCGGGGCGCCTCCGACACCGACTACGAGGTGCAGATGGCCCAGCTCAACCGCCGGCTGACCGGCGTCGAGACCCTCTTCCTGCCGACGGCGCCGGAGCTGTCCTTCGTCTCCTCGACGCGCGTCCGCGAGCTGGCGGCGTACGGGGCGGACCTGTCGGACCTCGTCCCGCCCGCGGTTGCGGCCCGGACGCGCGCCAAGGTGCAGGACGGTCGCTGACGCCTTCTGCGCGTCGGCGCACGGCGTCCCGCGTGCCTATGCTGGACGCTTCGCGGGGCCGCGCACCGACCTCGCCGGAGGCGCCTCGCAGCGGGATCAGGCGCCGGCACCACCGAGGAGACTGAGGTACGACATGGCCGCCACCACCACCACGGCGGAGGAGAAGCTGACGCAGCTGCGCCAGCTCGTCCTCAACGCCCGCTCGATGCCGATGTCGGCCTCGTGCGTCATCAACCGCGGCGAGGTGCTGGACGCGATCGACGACGTCATCGCCCACCTCCCCGACGAGATCGCCGGGGCGCAGCAGGTCATCGACGAGAAGCAGTCCGCCATCGCCGCGGGGGAGGCCGAGGCCGCCCGCCTGCGCGAGCGGGCTCGCGAGGAGGCGGGTGCGCTGGCCCGCGACAGCGAGGTCGTGCGCGTCGCGGAGGAGATCGCGGCCAAGGTCAAGGCGGACGCCGAGGCAGAGGCGGAGGCCCTGCGCCGCGAGACCGACCTCTTCATCGACTCCCGGATGGCGGGCTTCGAGTCCGTCCTGCACAAGACGACGAGCCAGGTCCACACCGCCCGGGCCCGCCTGGCCGAGCGCAGCGGGCTCGACGTCGCCCGGACCCACGGGGCCTGAGCGCACCGAGGACGTCCGGGGAGTTTGCGACGTAGGTCGACCCGGCTAAGATCGAGGGTCGGCCCTCCTGCTGAGCACAGCGTGGCGTGGGGGCCGGACCCGTGAGGGCGGCGTACGCGACCCCCTCCCCACCGCCCGGTCGACCGAGGAGCTGTCATGAGTGCGTCCCAGCGCTCCACCGACCGTCACTCCGCCGACCGTCGTTCCCCGCTCGTCTTCGACGTCCGGCTCCTCGGACGACGGGCGGGCGCGATGACGAAGGTCGACACGACCGTCCCCGCCCCGGCCGGCCTCGGCATCGAGGTCATCGGCGTGCCCGAGGGCGCACCCATCGAGCTCGACCTGCGCCTCGAGTCGGTCGTCGAGGGCGTCCTCGCCACCGGCACGGCCCGGCTGGAGGCGGTCGGGGAGTGCGTCCGCTGCCTCCGCGAGGTCACCGTGCCCGTCGAGGTCGACGTGCAGGAGCTCTTCGTCTACGACGCGAGCACCGAGGCGGGCTACGACGAGGAGGACGAGGTCAGCCTCGTCCAGGGCGACCTGATCGACCTCGAGCCGGTCCTGCGCGACGACGTCGTGCTCGACCTGCCCTTCCAGCCGCTGTGCACCCCGGACTGCTCGGGCCTGTGCCCGGTCTGCGGCGCACGGCTCGACGACGACCCGGGGCACCACCACGACGCCGCCGTGGACCCCCGCTGGTCCGCGCTCGGCGCCCTGGACCTGGGCGCGCCGTCCGACCAGGTGGTGGAGCAGCCCGCTTCCCATCCGTACAATCGATCCGGCCCTGCGCAGGGCGAGGAGTCGTCCCGCTGACGCGGGGCGGTCCCAGAGCGAGAAGAGAGAAATCATGGCTGTCCCCAAGAGGCGGATGTCGCGCAGCAACACGCGGAGCCGTCGCGCGCAGTGGAAGGCCACCGCGCCGACCCTCGTGATCTGCGAGAACCCGGCGTGCCGGCAGAAGCACCTGCCGCACACCGTGTGCCCGAACTGCGGCACCTACGGCACCCGGGCCTTCCGCCGCCAGGTCCTCGAGTCCTGACGCCGTCGTCGATCGTGGTGCAGCTGCCCGCCGGCGCGCTGCTGGACCAGCTCGGGCTCGTCATCGAGCCCGTGCTGCTCGAACGGACGCTCACGCACCGCTCGTACGCGTACGAGCAGGGTGGGCTGCCCACGAACGAACGTCTCGAGTTCCTCGGTGACTCCGTCCTCGGACTGGTGGTCACCGAGCACCTCTTCACGACCTTCCCGGACCTGTCGGAGGGTCAGCTCGCCAAGCTGCGGGCTGCGGTCGTCAACTCGCGCGCCCTCGCGGAGGTCGCGCGCGGCCTCGAGCTCGGGGCGCTCGTCCACCTCGGGCGGGGCGAGGAGACCACCGGCGGGCGCGACAAGTCCTCGATCCTCGCCGACACGATGGAGGCGCTGATCGGGGCCGTGTTCCTGCAGCACGGCATCGACGCCGCCCGGCGCTTCGTGCACCACCTCTTCGACAGCCTCATCACCGACGTCTCGACCCGCGGTGCGGGCCTGGACTGGAAGACGAGCCTGCAGGAGATCGCGTCGCTCTCCGGGCTGGGCGTGCCCGTCTACCACGTGCTCGAGTCGGGCCCCGACCACGCGAAGTCGTTCCTCGCGACCGTCGCCGTGGACGCCCTCGACTACGGTCCCGGCGCCGGGCGCAACAAGAAGGAGGCCGAGCAGAACGCGGCAGCCCTCGCGTTCGCCGCCCTCAAGGAGCGCCAGACCGTCCAGGACGCCGCCCAGCACGACGCGGCCCAGGCCCCTGCCTGAGCTTCCGGAGGTCGAGACCGTCCGGCGTGGGCTGACCGACGCCGTGGCCGGCACCCGCGTCGAGCGGGTCCAGGTCCTGCACCCCCGGCCCGTACGCCGCCACCTCGCCGGCCCCGACGACTTCGCCGCCGCGCTGACGGGGCGCACCTTCACCGAGCCCGCCCGGCGCGGGAAGTACCTCTGGCTGCCGTTCGCCGACGGCGACGCCCTGCTGGCGCACCTGGGCATGAGCGGGCAGTTCCGGGTGGACGCCGCCGACGGGCCGCTCGCGCCCAACACCCGGGTCCTCTTCGACCTCGACTCCGGCGCGCAGCTGCGCTTCGTGGACCAGCGGATGTTCGGCGGGCTGTCGCTGTCGCCCGGCGGGGCCGAGCTCCCGGCCGAGGTCGCCCACATCGGGCGCGACCCCTTCGACCCGCAGTTCGACCTCGCCGCCGCGAGCCGGCGGCTCCGTGCGCGCCGCACCGGGATCAAGCGCGCGCTGCTGGACCAGCAGCTGGTCTCCGGGATCGGGAACATCTACGCCGACGAGGCGCTCTGGCTCGCCAAGACCCACTACGCCCGCGGCACCTGGTCGCTGTCGGCGGCCAAGGCGGCCGAGATCCTGACGGCGGCGACGGCGGTGATGAGCCGCGCGCTCGCGGCCGGTGGGACCTCGTTCGACGCGCTCTACGTCAACGTCAACGGCGCCAGCGGCTACTTCGACCGCGCGCTCGCGGTGTACGGCCAGGAGGGCCGGCCGTGCCCCCGGTGCGGCGCCCTCGTACGGCGTGAGCCCTTCATGAACCGGTCGTCCTACCGCTGCCCGCACTGCCAGCGGACGCCGGTCGCGTCGGCCCGCGCGGTCTGAACGTGCCCCGAGCGCCTCTGCCCGGAACGATCCGCGCGGCGCTATCGTCTCTGACACTGTGAAGAGCCTGGGCCACTACGTGTTCGTGCGCCACCGTCAGAACTGGAACCTCCTGTTCCGGTTCGGCCTGGTGGGCGGCTCGGGCGTGCTCATCAACACCCTGGCGCTGATCCTGCTCAAGCGGACCGGTCCGCACTTCGAGGACGTCTTCATCGACCTCCCGGGCACGGCCTTCAACATCCGCTGGTACCACCTGTTCCTGATGGTCAGCTTTCTCGTGGCCAACCTCTGGAACTTCCAGCTCAACCGGCACTTCACGTTCCGCAGCTCGAAGCACTCGGGCTGGTGGCGCGAGTACGCGCCGTTCCTCGCCGTCGGGCTGGTGGCCCAGCTGATCGGGCTCGGCCTGGCGACGCTGCTCATGCACCCCGGCTCGCCGATCTCGCTCCCGTCCACGGTGCTGGACAACTCGACGGGGCTCCGGACGAAGCTCTACTGGGCCAACCTGATCGTCATCGCCGTGACGGTCCCGCTGTCCTTCGTGCTCAACAAGCTCTGGACCTTCTCGTCGGTGCGGGGCGGCGTGCACCCGAGCCTGGAGGAGGAAGAGGTGGCCGAGGAGCGCGACGGCACCGCTCCCGCTCCGACCCTGGTCCCGGGCTCCGAGCCCGACCGCGCCGCCTGAGCCGGGAGACGCCACGCCGTACGCGGTGGCGGCGGCGACACCCGCTCCGCGGCTAACCTGACGGCCTCAGACCGGGGCTTCCTCCGGCGGGTCGTCTCGTGCGGCCCTCCGCCCCGCGGGTCGCGCGTCCTGCACGCACGGCCGTCCCGGACGTCCCCGCCGCGTGGGGGCGGAGAGGCGTCACGTGTACCTGAAGAACCTCACCCTGCGGGGGTTCAAGTCGTTCGCCTCGGCGACCTCGCTGACCTTCGAGCCCGGCATCACCTGCGTCGTCGGCCCGAACGGGTCCGGCAAGTCGAACGTGGTCGACGCCCTCGCCTGGGTCATGGGCGAGCAGGGCGCGAAGTCGCTGCGCGGCGGCAAGATGGAGGACGTCATCTTCGCCGGCACCGCCGGCCGCGCGCCCCTCGGCCGGGCCGAGGTCGCCCTCACCATCGACAACTCCGACGGCGCGCTCCCCGTGGAGTACGCCGAGGTCACCATCTCGCGGACCATGTTCCGCAACGGGGGCTCGGAGTACGCGATCAACGGCCGGTCCGCCCGCCTGCTCGACGTGCAGGAGCTGCTGAGCGACTCGGGCATCGGCCGCGAGATGCACGTCATCGTCGGCCAGGGCCAGCTCGACACGATCCTGCAGGCGACGCCGGAGGTCCGACGCGGCTTCGTCGAGGAGGCGGCCGGGGTCCTCAAGCACCGCAAGCGCAAGGAGAAGGCGCTCCGCAAGCTGGAGGCGTGCGAGGGCAACCTCGAGCGCCTGGCCGACCTGCTCAACGAGATCCGGCGCCAGCTCAAGCCGCTCGGCCGGCAGGCCGAGGTCGCCCGCAAGGCCGCCGTGGTCCAGGCCGAGGCTCGCGACGCCCGCGCCCGGCTGCTGGCCGACGACCTCGTGCAGGCCACGCTCGCCCTCGAGTCGGAGGTCGCCGGCGCCGAGGCGCTGCTCGCCCGCCGCGGCACCGTCGAGGCGACGCTGACCCAGGCCCGCGAGGCCGAGGCCGCGGCGGAGGAGCGCCTGCGCGAGGCGTCGCCGCGCCAGCGGACCGCGCAGGAGACCTGGTACGCCCTCGCCGCGGTGAAGGAGCGCGTCACCAGCACGATCTCGATCGCGACCGAGCGCGTGCGCCACGCGAGCGACCAGCCCGCCGACGTCCGCACGGGACGCGACCCCGACGCCCTGGAGGCAGAGGCCGCGACGGTCGCCGCCCAGGAACGTGAGCTGCTGGACGAGGTAGGGCGTCGTACGGCGGCGCTCGCCGAGGCGACCGCGCTGCGGGCCGGCGCCGAGGAGGCCCACCGCGCCGAGGAGGCGCGCTACGCCGGCCTGGTCCGGGCCGCGGCCGACCGCAGGGAGGGCCTCGTCCGGCTGAACGGCCAGCTCGAGGCGCTGCGCAGCCGCGGCGAGGCCGCCGACGCCGAGCTCGAGCGCCTCGCCGTCGCCCAGGGCGAGGCCGAGTGCCGGGCGGAGCAGGCCACGCTCGCCTTCACCGCGCTCGAGTCGCGCATCGCCGGGCTGGACGACGGCGAGCTGGGGCTCGACAGCCAGCACGAGGAGGCGGTGGAGGCGTTCGAAGCCGTGGCCGTGCGTCGCCGCGAGCTGCGCGACGCCGAGAACGCCGCCGCCCAGGAACGGGCCGCCCTCGCCGCCCGGGTCGACGCCCTCGGCGTCGGGCTGCAGCGCAAGGACGCGGCCGCTGCGCTGCTGGCGGACGGTTCGCCGACGACGGGTCTGCTCGGCTCCCTCTCGTCCCTGCTGCGCGTCGAGCCGGGTCTCGAGACCGCGATCGCCGCCGCGCTCGGCACGGTCGCCGACGCGGTCGCCGTCGACGGCCTCGACGCGGCCTTCGCCGCGATCGACCACCTCAAGACCGAGGATCTCGGCCGCGCCGCCCTGCTCGTCGCGAGTGACGCCGAGGCAGGAGCAGGGGCAGAAGAACGCTCCCTGAGCTTGTCGAAGGGCCTCGAAGAGGTCGGCGCCCGCTGGGCCGTCGACGTCGTCCAGGCCCCGGACGCGCTCCGCCCCGCGGTCCGCCGCGCCCTGCACCTCGTCGCCCTCGTCCCGGACCTCGACACGGCCCGGACGCTGGTCGCCGCCCACCCCGAGGTCACCGCCGTCACGCGCGACGGCGACCTGGTCGCGACGCACCTGGTCAGCGGCGGCTCGAGCGCGCAGCCCAGCCTCCTCGAGGCCCAGGCGGCCCTCGACGAGGCGAAGGACCGCCTCGCCGAGGCCGAGCACACGCTCGAGCGGCTCCGGTTCTCGCGGGCCGCCGTCGAGGAGGAGCACCGCGACGCCGCCAAGACGGTCGAGGTGGCGCTCGCGCAGCTCCACGAGTCCGACGCCGTGATGTCCGCCCTGGCCGAGGAGCTCGGTCAGCACAGCGCCCAGGCGCGGAGCTCCGCGGCCGAGGCCGGCCGGCTCGGGGACGCCATCGGCAAGGCCCGGGCGGCCAAGGAGTCCGACGCCGCCGGGCTCGTCGCCCTGCAGGAGCGGCTCGCCGCCGCCGAGCAGTCGACCGGCGACGAGGAGCCCGACCCCGGCCCGCGGCACGCGCTCGGAGAGGAGGCCCGGGTCTCCCGCAGCGCCGAGATGGACGCGCGGCTCGCCCTGCGGACGCACGAGGAACGCGTACGCGCCCTGTCCGGTCGGGCCGACACGCTCCGCCGCGCCGCCCGTGCGGAACGCGATGCCCGCGCCCAGGCCCACGCCCGTCGGGAGCGGATGCGTCGCGAGGCGCAGACCGCGGCGGCCGTCCGGACCGGGGCCGAGCACCTGCTCGCCCTGGTCGAGCGGTCGCTGACCGCCGCCGCTGCCCAGCGCGCCGAGGTCGACGCCGTCCGCGCCGAGGCCGACGCCGCGCTGGGGGAGAGCCGGTCGCGCGTACGCCGCCTCGCCGCGGAGCTGGAGACCCTCGTGAACGAGGCCCACCGCGACGAGATGGCGCGGACCGAGCAGCGCCTGCGCGTGGAGGTCCTCGTGGAGAAGGCCGTCACCGAGCTGTCCCTCGACGCCGAGGTGCTGGTCGCCGAGTTCGGCCCCGACCAGCTCGTGCCCGTGCTGTCGCGACCCGACGGGAGCGCGCTGCCCGCCGCCGAGGACCTGGAGGAGGGCGAGGAGCTCCCGTCGCCGCGCCCGTACGTCCGCGAAGAGCAGTCGGCGCGGCTGCGCAAGGCCGAGCGTGCGCTCGCCGTGCTGGGCCGGGTCAACCCGCTGGCGCTCGAGGAGTTCGACGCGATGGAGGAGCGGCACCGCTTCCTCGCCGAGCAGCTCGAGGACCTGCGGCGGACCCGCAAGGACCTCGTCGACATCATCGCGGACGTCGACACCCGCGTGGAGCAGGTCTTCGCCGAGGCGTACGCGGACGTGGAGGTCGCCTTCGAGCGGGTGTTCTCGCGCCTCTTCCCGGGTGGCGAGGGCCGGCTGGTGCTGACGGAGCCGGGCGACTGGCTCACCACGGGCATCGACGTCGAGGCGCGCCCGGCGGGGAAGAAGGTCAAGCGGCTGTCGCTGCTGTCGGGCGGTGAGCGCTCGCTCGTGGCGGTCGCGTTCCTGGTGTCGCTCTTCATCGCCCGGCCGAGCCCCTTCTACATCCTCGACGAGGTCGAGGCGGCGCTGGACGACACCAACCTGGGCCGCCTCCTCGACATCTACACCGAGCTCCGCGCGAGCAGCCAGCTGCTCGTGATCACGCACCAGAAGCGCACGATGGAGATCGCCGACGCGCTGTACGGGGTGACCATGCGCGGCGACGGCGTGTCGGCCGTCATCTCCCAGCGCCTCCGCGAGTCCGAGGCCGTCGCCTGAGCAACCCCGGGGCTCCGGAGCCGGATCTCCGACGGCGGATCCCGGACCCGTCTCGATCGACCACTGGTCAGTAGGTCGGGGTTCCCTGCCCTCCCAAGGGCACGGAGTGACCACTGGTCGCTGCAGTCGAGGGCTGAGCGACCACTGGTCAGCTGGGGTGGGTGCCCGCGCCGTTACCGGATCGGTAGGAAGACGCGCGCGTGTCCGGACCAGGTGGCGGTGGGGAGGGACGGACGATTCTGGCGTCGTCCCGGGTGACCGGGCCGGCGTAGGCAGTTCCTTCCCCGGAACCCCCGACTGTCGAAAGAAGCACCTCATGACCGAGCTCCTGCCGTGACCGCGATCATCGTGGCCAGCCTCCTGCTCCTCGCCCTCATCCTCGGGATCGTCGGCGTGGTCGTCGTCGGGCTCGAGGGCCGCGGCGCCGACCGCCTGCCCCGCCTGCGGGTCAAGCTCGCCAAGGCGGCGCGGCACCTCAACGGCGACGGCGCGCCGCCGCCCGCGTTCCTGCGCCTGATGCGCGTGCTGCACCTGCACGTCGGCTGACCTTCGGGCACCGCCCGCGGCGGCTCGACGCCGGGGGCGGCCCGCCCATGCGCCCCTAAGATGAGCCGGTGAACGGCACCGAGCTCTGGTACCTCATCGGCGGCATCCTGGTCGCGGCGTTCGTCGTCGTCGGCCTGGTCGCCGGTACGCGCCGCCGTGCGCTGCGGCGGGGGAGCGACACGCGCTCGCTCACGGGCGCCCCGGGGCATCCGGGCGCGCAGGACGGCGCCGACGAACGGGCCGGTGCGGTCGGCCTGCTGGACCGGCCCGGGACCGAGGCCCCGGAGTCCGTCGAGGTCGAGCCGATGGTCCCGCCGCTCGTCCACGAGCGGCCGGAGACGGCGGAGAGCCGTCTCGCGCGCCTGCGTCGCCGGCTGGCCGGGCGGGACAGCGGCCTGAGCCGCGGCCTGCTCATGCTGCTCAGCCGTGACCGCATCGACGAGCAGACGTGGGAGGACTTCGAGGACGTCCTCATCACCTCCGACCTCGGCGTGGGCCCGACCACCGAGCTCGTGGAACGTCTCCGGACCCGCTTCCGCGTCGAGGGTGTCGCTCAGCCCGGGCAGGCGCGGACGATCCTGCGCGAGGAGCTGCTGGCGCTGGTCGACCCGACGATGGACCGGTCGATCGCGACCACCCGGACGGAGGTCCCGGCCGTCGTCATGGTCGTGGGCGTCAATGGCACCGGCAAGACGACCACGGTCGGCAAGCTCGCCCGTGTCCTGGTCGCCGAGGACAAGGACGTCGTGCTCGGCGCCGCGGACACGTTCCGCGCGGCCGCCGCCGACCAGCTCGAGACCTGGGGCGACCGGGTCGGCGTGCCGACGATCCGGGGCGCGGAGGGCGCGGACCCGGCGAGCGTCGCGTACGAGGCGGTGCGCGCCGGCATCGAGCAGGAGGTCGACGTCGTCATCGTCGACACCGCCGGCCGGCTGCACACCAAGACCGGCCTGATGGACGAGCTCGGCAAGGTCAAGCGCGTCGTCGAGAAGCAGGCCCCGGTCGGGGAGGTGCTGCTCGTCCTCGACGCCACCACCGGCCAGAACGGGCTCGTCCAGGCCCGCATCTTCCGCGAGGTCGTCCAGGTCACCGGGATCGTGCTGACCAAGCTCGACGGCAGCGCCAAGGGCGGCATCGTCGTGCAGGTGCAGCGCGAGCTCGGCGTCCCGGTCAAGCTCGTCGGCATCGGCGAGGGCGTGGACGACCTGGCGCCCTTCGACGCCGAGGTGTTCGTCGACGCCCTGCTCGAGTCCGCGTCCTGACGCGCTGACCCGGGGCGCCGGGGTCGCCTGTGCTTCGCTGGGGCGATGACCGACGACGGCGACCGTGACCTCGACCTCGTCCTGCTCGGGGCCACCGGCTTCGTCGGGCGGCTGACGGCGGCGCACCTGCTGCGCTCGGCACCGACCGGCGTACGGATCGCCCTGGCGGGTCGTTCCGCGGAACGCCTCACGGCGCTCCGGGACGACCTCGGTGCGGGCGCCGCCGCGTGGGAGCTCGTCACCGTCGACGTCACCGACCGCCGGGCGCTCGACCGGCTGGCGGCCCGGACCCGGGTGCTGGTCACGACCGTTGGCCCGTACGCCCGCGCGGGGCTCCCGGTCGTGGCGGCCTGCGCGCAGCACGGGACCCACTACGCCGACCTCACCGGGGAGACCCTCTTCGCCCGCGACAGCGTGGCCCGGTCGCACGAGGCCGCGCGGGCGTCCGGCGCGCGGATCGTGCACTCCTGCGGCTTCGACTCGGTGCCCTCCGACCTGGGGGTCCGCCTCGTCGCCGACCAGGCGGCCGCGGACGGCGAGGGCACGCCGGGCGCGACGACGCTCCACGTCCGTGAGATGCGTGGGGGGCTGAGCGGCGGGACGGTCGACTCCCTGCGCCAGCAGCTGATCACCGTCGAGGGGCAGCCGGACCTGCGCCGGTTCCTCAGCGACCCGGACGCACTGACCGGGGGCACGTCACCCGGCCGCGGCCGGCGGGGGCACGCGACCCTCACGCGCGACGAAGGCAGCGGGGTCTGGTCCGCCCCGTTCGTCATGAGCGTCTACAACCGGCAGGTGGTCATGCGGACCGACGCCCTGCTGGACGGTGCGTACGGACCGGACTTCGACTACCGCGAGGTCGTCGACACGGCCCGGGGTCCGTTGGGCGTCGCGGCGGCGGTCGTCGTGGCCGGGGTCCAAGGCGCTTTGGTCGGCTCGCTCACCAACCGGGTCACCCGCGTCGTCGCCGACCGGGTGCTCCCCGACCCCGGTGACGGCCCGAGCGAGGCGGCCCGGCGGCGGGGCCGGTTCGCGGTCGAGGTCGAGACGACCACCACCACCGGCGCCCGGTACGCGGCGCGGGTGGCGGCCCCGTACGACCCGGGCTACGAGGGGACGGCGGTGCTGCTCGGCGAGAGCGCCCTCGCGCTGGCCCTCGACGACCTGCCGGACGCCGCCGGGGTGCTCACGCCGATGACCGGGATCGGGCTGGGGCTCGCCCACCGGCTCCGGGCGCACGGCGTCGAGGTCGGCGTCCGGCGCCTGGGCTGACGCCTGCTCGCCGGTTTCCTGCCCCTCGTCGTCGCAGATGGGCCGTCGAAGCGGCATTTCGGTGAACGAGCGTCAGAAAACCGGCGGGAGAGAGGCCTTCTCGGGTCAGGCGGCCTCGACGGCGGTCACCGTCGTGGGCACGTTGCCGCGAATCGCGTTGCTGTAGGGGCAGACCTGGTGAGCGACCTCGGCCAGCTCCTGGACCTTCGCCAGGTCCAGCCCGGCGACGGAGATCTCCAGGTCGACGGTCAGCGCGTAGCCCTGCCCGGCCGGCCCGAAGCCGACGTTGGCGGTGACGTGCGCGTCGTCGGCCTTGACGCCGGCCTGCTTGGCCACGCCCACGAACGCGGAGTTGAAGCACGCCGAGTAGCCGGCGGCGAACAGCTGCTCGGGGTTGGTGCCGGTGCCCGGACCGCCGACCTCCTTGGGAGCGGTGAGCGTGAGGTCGAGGATGCCGTCGCTCGAGGTGGCGCGACCGCCGCGGCGGCCTCCGACGGTCGTGGCGGTGGCGGTGTAGACGATCTTGTCCGGTGTCGTGGTCATACAGCCTTCAACCGTCGAAGGCGGGTCACGCTTCCCCGAGCCCGGTAAGAATCAGCCCACCAAGCGGCGACCGAGGCAGACGATGCCCGGAGAGCCCGCCCAGTGCCCGAAGGGCGCGATGTCGACGTAGCCGCAGGCCCGGTAGAAGGCGACCGCGTCGGCCTGGACCCCGCCGGTCGACAGCACCATCACGTCCGACCCGTACGCGCCCGCCGTGCGCTCGAGCTCCGTCAGCAGGGCCCGGGCGACGCCGCGGTGGCGAGCGGCCGGGACCGTGTACATCCGCCGCAGCTCGGCCGGGTGCGCGCCGCCCAGCGCGGGCACGCCCGGCGCGGTCCGCCAGCCCCCCATCCCCGCCGGCTCGCCCTCGAGCCGCGCGAGCAGGAACGTCCCCGCCGGCGGCGTCAGCTCCTCGTCGGCGAGCGGCGCGTCGTCCGGCCCGCCGTAGATCGAGCGGTAGTAGTCCTGCACCTGCGCGGTCAGCGCCACCACGGCGGGGTCGGCGTACGCGACGCGCTCGAGCGTCAGCCCGGCGGGCTCCGGGGTCACGGTCACCGCAGACGGGACCGGTCGAGCTCCACGACCACCGCGCGGTGGTCGGACATCGGGAGCTGCACGGCCCGGGCGTCGGTCACGACCCCGACGTCCCCGTGGGCCAGGACGTGGTCGATCTGCTCGCGCGGCGAGTCGTGCGGGAACGTGTCGAACCGCGCCAGCGGCCGGAAGCGCGTGACCGCCCGGGCCGGGCGCGGCGTCATGTTGAGGTCGCCCATGAGGACGGCGGGCCCGCCCACCGAGGTCAGGGCCCGGCGCAGGGCGTAGAGCTGCAGCAGGTTCCAGCCCGGGAGGAAGGACAGGTGCGCGCTCGCCACGAGCAGCGGCCCCTCGGGCGTCTCGAGCCGGGCGATCACCGCGGCGCGCCGTTCCTCGTGGGCGAGCTCCACGCGGCGCGGGTGGCGCCTGACCCGGGGGACCGGGGTCGCGACCCGTGGCAGGTGGAGGTCGCGCCAGCCGACGAGCGGGTAACGCGAGAGCAGGGCCACCCCGTACGCGGACGCCTCCGGGTCGGGCGAGCGCGGGGCCGGCTGCCAGCGGTGGCGCGGGTCCCCGGTCATCGCCGCGACGAACCGGGTGGTGGCCGCACCCATGGCCTCGGCGGCGACGGCGGCGAGGTCGGCCCCGTGGGACCGTTCCTGACCGCGGTCGACCTCCTGGAGGGCCAGGACATCGGGGTCGAGGGCCACGACCGCCCGGGCGAAGCGGTCGAGGTCCACCTCGCCGTCGTCGGCACTCGCTCCGTGCAGGACGTTGAACGTCACCAGGCGCACGACGCCAGACTATCGACCGGCGGCGGGCGACGAGGGACGTGCGGAGGGACGCGCTGGGTAGGCTGACTCCGTGTTCGACACCCTCTCCGACCGCCTGGCCGCGACGTTCAAGAACCTGCGCGGCAAGACGCGGCTGAGCGAGGCCGACATCGACGCCACCGCGCGGGAGATCCGCGTCGCCCTGCTCGAGGCCGACGTCAACCTCGCGGTCGTCCGTGACTTCGTGGCCAAGGTGCGCGAGCGGGCCAAGGGCGCGGAGCTCACCGGCGCGCTCAACCCGTCGCAGGCGATCGTCAAGATCGTCGACGAGGAGCTCGTCGCGATCCTCGGCGGCGACACCCGCACCATCCGGTTCGCCAAGAACCCGCCGACGGTGATCATGCTCGCCGGCCTCCAGGGCGCCGGCAAGACGACCCTGGCCGGCAAGCTCGCGCTCTGGCTCAAGTCGCAGGGACGCTCGCCGCTGCTCGTCGCGGCCGACCTCCAGCGCCCGAACGCGGTCAACCAGCTCCAGGTCGTGGGGCAGCGCGCCGGGGTGCAGGTCTTCGCCCCCGAGCCGGGCAACGGCGTCGGGGACCCGGTCGCCGTGGCCAAGGCCTCGATCCTCGAGGCGCAGCGCCGCCTCTTCGACGTGGTCGTCGTCGACACCGCGGGCCGCCTCGGCATCGACGCCGACCTCATGCAGCAGGCCGCCGACATCCGCGACGCGGTCTCGCCCGACGAGGTCCTCTTCGTCGTCGACGCCATGATCGGCCAGGACGCGGTCAACACGGCCAACGCCTTCGCCGAGGGCGTCGGCTTCGACGGCGTCGTCCTCACCAAGCTCGACGGCGACGCCCGCGGCGGTGCGGCGCTGTCCATCGCGCGGGCGACCGGCAAGCCGATCATGTTCGCCTCGAACGGCGAGGCGCTCACCGAGTTCGACGTCTTCCACCCCGACCGGATGGCCAGCCGCATCCTCGGCATGGGCGACGTCCTCACCCTGATCGAGCAGGCCGAGAAGACCTTCGACGCCGAGCAGTCGGCCAAGGCGGCGGCCAAGCTCACCTCCAAGGAGGGGCGCGACTTCTCCCTCGCCGACTTCCTGCAGCAGATGCAGATGGTCCGCAAGATGGGTCCGCTGTCCAAGATCTTCGGGATGCTGCCGGGGATGGGCGAGTTCAAGGACCAGATCAACAACATCGACGAGCGCGAGGTCGACCGCCTCGAGGCGATCATCCACTCGATGACCCCGGCCGAGCGCGACGACCCCAAGATCATCGACGGGTCGCGCCGGGCACGCATCGCCAAGGGCGCGGGCGTCCAGGTCTCCGACGTGAACGGGCTGGTCAACCGCTTCTTCGAGGCGCGCAAGATGATGAGCTCGCTGGCCGGCGGCAAGATGCCCGGGATGCCGGGCCTGCCCGGCTCGGCCAAGAAGGCCCCGGCCAAGGCGGCCCCCAAGAAGAAGGGCCACAAGGTCTCCGGCAACCCGGCCAAGCGGAACGGCGCCCCGGCCGCTGCACCGGCCGTCGACGCGGGTGCCGCCTTCGGCGCTGACCCGGCGATGGACGAGAAGGCCCTGCAGGAGGCCATGCAGAACTTCCAGCTGCCCTCCAACCTGCGTGACCGTCTCGGCCGCTAGCCCCGCCACGACCGAGCGCCTGCACCTGTCCGCCGTCGTCCTCCCCGAGGGCGAGCGGCGGGAGCTGTGGGTGGTCGAGGGGCGGGTGACGTACGAGCCGGTGCGCTACGCGGTGACCGTGCCGGGGGCGTACGCCATGCCCGGCCTGGTCGACGCGCACTGCCACGTGGGCCTCGAGAGCGACGGCGCGGTCCCCGACGACGTCGCCGAGCAGCACGCACTGGCGGAACGTTCCGCGGGGGCTCTCCTCCTCCGTGACGCCGGCAGCCCGGCCGACACCCGCTGGATGGACGACCGCGAGGACCTGCCCGAGATCATCCGCGCCGGCCGGCACATCGCGCGGCCGAAGCGCTACCTGCGCAACTACGCCGACGAGGTCGAGCCGGACGCGTTGGTGACCGCGGTCGAGCGGCAGGCCGCCCGCGGGGACGGCTGGATCAAGCTGGTGGGGGACTGGATCGACCGCGAGGTCGGGGACCTGACGCCGCTGTGGCCGGTCGAGGTCGCGAGGGCCGGCATCGACCGCGCCCACGAGCTCGGCTGCCGGGTCACGGCGCACGTGTTCGGCGAGCAGGCCGTCGCCGAGCTCGTCGGGGCGGGCATCGACGGGATCGAGCACGGCACGGGGCTCGACGAGCCCACCATCGCCCTCATGGCCGAACGTCAGGTCGCGCTCGTGCCGACGATGATCCAGCTCGAGAACTTCCCGGGCTTCGCCGACGCCGCGCAGGCGAAGTTCCCCGCGTACGCCCGGCGCGTTCGCGCGCTCTACGACCGTCGGGTGGCCACGTTCGGCGCCGCGATCGACGCGGGTGTCCCGGTGTACGCGGGCACGGACGCCGGCGGCTACCTGCCGCACGGGATCGTCGGGCGCGAGATCGCCGCGATGGGCGCGTTCCTGTCGCCGGAGCAGGCGCTCGGGGCCGGGTCCTGGCGGGCCCGGGCCTGGCTGAGCCGCCCCGACGCGCTCACAGAGGGCTCCCCGGCCGACCTGGTCACCTTCGACGAGGATCCTCGCGTCGACCTCACCGTGCTCAGCACCCCCGCCGCCGTCGTCCTGCGTGGACGCCGGGTTGTCTAGACGACCGGCCGCGCTGGCGGCCGCCGCAGCCCTCGGGCTCCTGCCGCTGCTGGGTTCCGTCCCGGCGCAGGCGGCGGACGAGCGCGTGGTGGAGACCGTGCTCAGCGTCCCCGGCACGCCGGAGGAGGGCGGGCAGGCCGTCGCCCTCGACGCGACCCTGCTCACCACCGACCCCGGCGTCGCGCGCCCGGCGATCGTCCTGGCCCACGGCCTGGGCGGCACCAAGGCCGACAGCCTGCCGACCGCGCGTTCCCTGGCCCGTGACGGCTACGCGGTCCTCGTCTACACCGCCCGCGGCTTCGGCGCATCCGGCGGCCTGGTCCACCTGGACGACCCCGCGTACGAGGGGCGTGACGCGGTGGCGATGGTCGACGCCGCGGCCGCCCGGCCCGAGGTCGAGAAGGTCGGCGACGACCCCGTCGTCGGTTTCGCGGGCGCGAGCTACGGCGGCGCGGTCGCGCTCGAGGCCGCAGCGCTCGACCCGCGCATCGACGCGATCGTCCCGGCCTTCACCTACGCCGACCTGACCAGCGCGCTCGTCCCCCAGCACGCGGTGACCGGGGGCGCGGGGTCGCTGGGCGACGTCACCGCGACCGGTGGGACCGGCGTGCTCAAGGCCGCGTGGGCGGCCGCCCTGTTCACCGGGACGGCCTCGGCCGGCACCGCCACGGACCCGTCGGCGACCGGCGGCACAGCGGGGGAGCAGCCGACGCCGAGCCTGTGCGGACGGTTCGCCCCCGACGTGTGCGCCGCCTACCTCGCCTCGGCCCGCACCGGCACCCCGACCGACGCCCTGCTCGCGCTGACCCGGCGCTCCTCGCCCGACCTGGGCCGCGTCGCCGCGCCCACGCTGATGATCCAGGGCGAGGACGACACGCTCTTCGGCCTCGACCAGGCCGACCGCGTCATGCGCGGGCTGCCCGCGGCCACGCCGGCGGCGACGGCGTGGGTTCCGGGCGGGCACGACGGCGACGTCTCCGTCGATGCCCAGCTGGACCGGCTGACCGCCTGGTTCGACCGCTACCTGAAGCGCGACGCGTCGGCGCCGGCCGTCCCGGCCCTCTCGGTGACGGTGCCCGAGACGTCGCTCGTCGGCCAGGGCGACGCCGGGGACGGCACCGCGCCTCGCGTCCTCACCTCCGACACCTACCCGGGCCGGGGGAGCGCGGCCCCGGCGACCCGCACGCTCCCGCTCGACGGCGGCGAGCAGACGGTGGTGAACCCGGCCGGCGCACGCCCCGGCGCCCTCACGAACCTGCCCGGCAGCGGCGCCCTCGGAGCTGCGGCCGCCGCGGCGGGCTACCCGCTGGCCGTCCTGCCCGGGCAGGCGGCCGTGTTCACCAGTGCCCCCGTCACCCGCCCGTACGACCTGGTCGGCAGCGGCCGGGTCCAGGTGCGGGTCACGTCGTCGTCGACCGAGGCCGTGCTGTTCGCGAGCGTGTGGGACCTCGGTCCCGACGACCCGCAGACGCAGCGCCCGACGTCGACCGTCCTGCCCGGCCGGGCCGTCGCGCCCGTCCGGGTCACCGGGCTGACCCCGGGCGAGGCGACGACCGTCGAGGTCGCGCTGCCCGTCGTGTCCCACACGGTCCCGGTCGGGCACCGGCTGCAGCTGGTCCTCGCGACCACCGACAGCGCGTACGCCGGGCCCGTCGACCCCGCCACCTACCGGGTCGCGCTCGTCGCGCCCGCACTCGTGCTGCCCGACCTCGGCGGGCTCGCCGCCAGCGGGGGCAGCCGGCTCGACGTGCCGCTGCCGCTGGTCGTCGGGTTCGGTGTCGTGCTGCTCGCCGCCCTGGTCGGGCTGGTCCTGCTGCGGCGGTCGCGACGCACCGCGGTCGAGCGCCCGGACCTCGCCGACGTCCCGCTCGTCGTCGACGGACTGGTCAAGACGTACGCCGACGGCCTCCGTGCCGTCGACGGCGTCTCGTTCCGGGCCGAGCGCGGTCAGGTCGTCGGTCTGCTCGGACCGAACGGCGCGGGCAAGACGACCACCCTGCGGATGGTCGTCGGGCTGATCCGGCCCGACGAGGGCGAGGTCTGGGTGGAGGGTCGCGGCGTGCACGCGGGCGCGGACGTCCTGGCCTCCGTCGGCGCGCTGATCGAGGGTCCGGGCTTCCTGCCGCACCTGAGCGGCCGGGCCAACCTCGACGCGTACTGGGAGGCCACCGGGCGTCCCGTCGAGGAGTCGCACCTCGACGAGGTGCTCGCCATCGCCGACCTGGGCAGCGCGATCGACCGCCGCGTCCGCGGCTACAGCCAGGGGATGCGGCAGCGGCTCGGCATCGCCCAGGCGATGCTCGGCCTGCCGCCGCTGCTGCTGCTCGACGAGCCGACCAACGGGCTCGACCCGCCCCAGATCACCGCCATGCGGCAGGTGCTGGCCGACTACGCCGCGGCCGGCCGCACGGTCGTGGTCAGCTCGCACATGCTCGCCGAGGTCGAGCAGACCTGCGACCACGTCGTCGTCATGGCCCGGGGGCACGTGCTGCTGTCCGAGTCGACCGCCACCCTCACCGGGGACGGTCGACGGCGCCTCGAGGAGGCCTTCCTCGACCTGCTGGACGCCGAGAGCGCGGGAGCGACCTCATGAGCACCGTGACCACCCCGGACGCCGACGCCGCGGTGAGCCGGGGCAGCCTTCCGCTGCGGGCCGAGATCCGCCGCCAGCTGTCGCGGCGGCGCACGCTCGTCGTCTTCGCCGTGCTGGTCGCCCTGCCGCTGGTCCTGGTGGGCGCCTTCGCCCTGGGCGGGCGCGACGACGGCACGGCGCAGCGCGGGTTCGTGGACCTGGCCCAGGACAGCGGGGCCAACCTCGTCGTCTTCGCGCTGTTCGCCTCGACCGGCTTCCTGCTGGTGGTGGTCGTCGCCCTCTTCGCCGGCGACCCGGTGCCCAGCGAGGCGAGCTGGTCGAGCCTGCGCTACCTGCTCACCGCCCCCGTCCGCCGGGAACGCCTGCTGCGCCAGAAGCTGGTCGCCGCCGGCCTGTTCAGCCTCGCGGCCTTCGTCTTCCTCCCGGCCTGGGCGCTCCTCGTGGGCGGGATCGCGTACGGGTGGGGCCCGTACGTCGGGCCGACCGGCGACCAGCTCGGCTACCCGCTCCTCCTCGCGCGGCTCGGGGTGGTCGTGGTCTACCTGTTCCTCTCGCTGGCCGTGGTCGGGGCCTTCGCGTTCCTGCTCGGTACGACGACCGACGCCCCGCTCGCCGCGGTCGGCGGGGGCGTCGTGCTGTGGATCGTCTGCGCGATCCTCGACCAGATCACCGCGCTCGGCGGGCTGCGCCAGGCCCTGCCCGGGCACTTCGCCTTCGCCTGGGCCGACGCGCTCGCGCCGACGGTCGACTGGTCGGCCATGGCCCAGGGGGCGCTCTGGTCGGTCGGCTACTCGGTCGTCCTCGTGGGCGTCGCCGTGTGGAGGTTCCTGCGCCGCGACGTCACGAGCTGACCTGTCGGGTTCCTGAAGAAGGAGGTCAGGACCCCTTGCTGCTCTCCGAACGTCCCTAGCGTCCCTCTCGGTAGACCTCACCTCGCCGAAAGGGTTCCCATGTCCCAGAGCAAGCGCCGAGCACGACCGTCCGGGCCTCGTCCCCGGGCCCGCGCCGGCCTCGTCCGGCTCGTCGTCGGACTGGCCGGCCTGTCCGCCGTCGCCTCGGCGGCCGGCGCCGGGCTCGCCGTGCCCGCCCAGGCCGGGGCGACGCCCGCGCCCACCCCGTCCGTGGCGGCGCCGGCGGCACCGAAGCCGCCGAACCTCGTCTTCGTCCTCACCGACGACCTCGAGCCGAGCCTGCTGAGGTACATGCCGACCGTCCGGTCGATGCAGGAGAAGGGGGCGAGCTTCTCCGACTACACCGTCTCGGACTCGCTCTGCTGCCCGTCGCGCACGTCGATCTTCACCGGGCAGTACCCGCACACCTCCGGCGTGTTCACCAACAGCGGCGCCGACGGCGGCTACGGCGCGTTCGAGCACCACGGGCTGGCCGACCAGACGTACGCCGTCGCCCTGCAGAAGGCCGGCTACCGGACCGCGTTCATGGGCAAGTACCTGAACGGCTACGACCCCAAGGCCGGCGACGGCACCCCGGGGTCGAACGTCCCGAAGGGCTGGGACGAGTGGGACGTGGCCGGCAACGGCTACCCCGAGCTCGGCTACACGATGAACGAGAACGGCCGTGAGGTCGCGTACGGCCAGCGCCCGCAGGCCTACCTGACCGACGTCGTGTCGACGAAGGGCCAGAACTTCATCCTGAACGCCAGCGCCGCGAAGCAGCCGTTCGCGCTGGAGATCGCGACCTTCGCCCCGCACGCGCCCTACACGCCCGCGCCGCGCGACGCCAAGAAGTACAAGGGCCTGAAGGCCCCGCGCAGCAAGGCGTTCAACGAGGCCTCGATGGCCGACAAGCCCGCCTGGATCAAGGACCGTAAGAAGCTGACCAAGGCCCAGGTCACGAAGCTGGACACCGTCTACCGCAAGCGTGCCCAGTCCGTCCGCTCGGTCGACCTGATGCTCTCCCGGCTGCGCTCGACGCTCCGGGCGACCGGTCAGCTCGACAACACCTACGTCGTCTTCAGCTCCGACAACGGCTTCCACCTCGGTGAGCACCGGCTGCCGGCGGGCAAGCAGACGGCGTACAAGACCGACCTCGTCGTGCCGCTGGTGGTGACGGGGCCCGGCGTGAAGCACGCCACGATCGGTCGACCGGCGCAGAACGTCGACCTCGCCCCGACCTTCGTCGACGCCGCCGGAGCCCCGGCTCTGGCCAAGGCGGACGGGCGCTCCCTGCTCCCGCTGCTGCGCGGCGAGCGGCCGAAGAACTGGCGCGCGTACGGGCTGGTCGAGCACCACGGGCCGAACCTCGACCCGAGCGACCCCGACTACGCCGGGAAGAACGGGGCGAACCCGCCGTCCTACGAGGCCATCACCAACGACCGGTTGACCTACGTCGAGTACGGCGACGGCGAGCGCGAGTACTACGACAACGCGCGGGACCCGCAGCAGCTGGACAACCGATGGAAGGACCTCTCGGCCACCCGCAAGGCCGAGCTGAGGTCGGCCGTGCGGAACCTGAGGACCTGCTCGGGCACGAAGGAGTGCGCGACGGCCTGAGCCGGTCGGTCCGCGGATGCGCGCCTCTCGTGCCCGGTCTGGCATGATGGGGGCCGCATCCGTGCGGGTCGGCGCCCTCTCAACGCCGTCGTGCGCGGGTCCCTCGAGCCCCGGCGGTCTCGACACCCACCGTGTCGTCGGAGCTCACCCAACCTCGTGGCCGGTGCATGCGCCCGGCCGCGTACGAAAACAGGAGTATCCACACACGTGGCTGTCAAGATCCGTCTGAAGCGCCTGGGCAAGATCCGGTCGCCGCACTACCGCATCGTCGTCGCCGACTCGCGCACCAAGCGCGACGGTCGGGCGATCGAGGAGATCGGCAAGTACCACCCGAAGAACGACCCCTCGGTCATCGAGGTCGACTCGGAGCGCGCGCAGTACTGGCTCTCCGTCGGCGCGCAGCCGTCCGAGGCCGTCGTCGCGATCCTCAAGCGCACGGGTGACTGGCAGAAGTTCTCCGGCGACACCACGCCCTCCGGCGTGCAGCCGCAGAAGGAGAAGCCGAACAAGCTCGACCTCTTCAACGCCGCGCTGGCTGAGGCCGGCGACGCGCCGCGCGGGGGTGCGACCACCAAGTCCGGTCGCTCCACGCCTGACGCCGAGGTCGAGGGCACCCCGGCGGAGGCCGAGCAGGCCGCCGACGCCGGTGTCGCCGCTGCGGCGCCCGCCCCGGGCAAAGCCTTCTGATGCTGACCGAGGCGCTCGAGCACCTCGTCCGGGGGATCGTGAACAACCCGGACGACGTCGTGGTCCGGGACAAGGACCAGCGCCGCGGGCGGATGCTCGAGGTGCGGGTCAACCCCGAGGACATCGGCAAGGTGATCGGGCGCCAGGGGCGCACCGCGACCGCGCTCCGCACGGTCGTGGGCGCCCTGGCCGGGCGCGACCCGGTCCGCATCGACTTCGTCGACGTGGACCGGCCCGCCCGTCGTCCGCGGTCCTGACCGCCGACGCCCTGACGTCAGCCGCGTGACCCCGACGCCGTCCGACGACCCCGACCAGCTGGTCGAGGTCGTCGTCGGCGTCGTCGGCGGTGCCCACGGCATCCGCGGCGACGTCGCGATCGGGGTCCGCACCGACGAGCCGGAACGACGCTTCGTCCCGGGTGCGCGACTGCGCGTCGAGGGTTCCCCGCGGGTGCTGACGGTCGAGACCGCGCGTGACCACTCCGGTCGCCTGCTCGTCCGCTTCGAGGAGCTCGAGGACCGCAACGCCGCCGAGGCCGCCCGCGGCCTGGTCCTCGTGACCGACGTCCCGGCGAGCGAGCTCCCGTCGGACGAGGGCGAGTACTACGACCGCCAGCTCGTCGGACTCGAGGCCGTCACCCCTGACGGCCGCCCTGTCGGTCGGGTGCTCGCCGTGCTGCACCCGGCGGGGCAGGACCTCCTCGAGATCAGCACCGGGACCGGCCCACGGCTGATCCCCTTCGTCGAGGCGCTCGTGCCCGAGGTCGACCTCGTGAACGGTCGCCTGGTCGTGGCCGACGTGCCCGGCCTGCTGAGCGACACCGAGGACGACCTCGACGAGCCCGACGCGCCCGACTTGGCTCCGTGACGGCGCTGCTCCGGGCCGACGTCGTCTCGATCTTCCCCGACTACCTCGCTCCGCTCCGCCTGTCCCTGATCGGCAAGGCGATCGACACCGGCCTGGTCGAGCTGGGCGTGCACGACCTGCGCACCTGGACCCACGACCGGCACCGGACCGTCGACGACACCCCGTACGGCGGTGGCGCCGGCATGGTGATGAAGCCCGAGCCGTGGGGCGCGGCGCTCGACGCGATCGTTCCCGCCGGGTCGGCCACCACGCCCCGGCTCGTCGTCCCCACGCCCTCGGGTCGCCGCTTCACCCAGGCCGTCGCCGCCGAGCTCGCCGCCGAGCAGCACCTCGTCTTCGCCTGCGGCCGCTACGAGGGCATCGACTCCCGCGTCATGGCCGACGCCGCCACCCGGATGCGGGTCGACGAGATCAGCATCGGCGACTACGTCCTCAACGGCGGCGAGGCGGCCGTGCTCGTGATGCTGGAGGCCGTCGTCCGGCTGGTCCCCGGGGTGATCGGCAACCCGGAGTCGCTGACCGAGGAGTCGCACGCGGCGGAGCACGACGGGCTCCTCGAGGGCCCCGTCTACACCAAGCCCACCTCCTGGCGCGGCCTCGACGTGCCGCCCGTGCTGCTGTCCGGCAACCACGGCGCGATCGCCGCCTGGCGTCGCGACCAGGCCCTGGAACGCACCCGACGGGTCCGCCCCGATCTCGCCCCGAGCCCGCTCGACGGCGTGGAGGGGGTCGTGGTCGGCGTGGCGACGCCGGCCGACGCGGGGGAGCTGCTCACGCTGCAGCGGGCCGCGTTCCTGGCGGAGGGCCAGCTCAACAGGGTGCTGACGATCCCTCCGCTCACCGAGACCCTTGACGAGCTGGCCGCGTCCCTGCTGACCTCGGCCACCGTGCTCGTCGCCCGGTCGGGGAGCCGGATCGTCGGAGCGGTCCGTGGGACTCTGCTCGACGACGGCACCTGGTGGATCGGCCGGCTGATGGTGGCGCCCGACCAGCAGCGCCGCGGCCTCGGCTCGGCCCTGCTGCGCCAGATCCTCGACGCCGGCCCGCCCGGTGCCCCCGCGGGTCTGCTCACCGGCGTCGCCAGCCGCAAGAACGTCGCCCGCTACCGCCGCTTCGGCTTCCGGGTCGTCGAGCAGGGCATCGACGAGGTCGGCGTCCCCGTGGTGACCCTCCGCAAGGGCTGACCGCAGCCTCGCGCCGTGCCAGCGCCGTGTGCGCGCCGTGTCAGGCACCACGCGCACGCTGGCAGCATGAACGCGATCGAAGCATCCGGGCTGCGCAAGCGGTTCGGCACCACCCAGGCCCTCGACGGCGTCGACCTCGTCGCGCCGGAGGGCACCGTCCTCGGCGTCCTCGGCCCGAACGGGGCCGGCAAGACCACCGCCGTACGCGTGCTCGCCACGCTGCTGCGACCCGACAGCGGCTCCGCGCGGGTCGCCGGCCACGACGTCACGACCGCGGCCGGCCGGGTCCGGGCCAGCATCGGGCTGACCGGGCAGTACGCCTCCGTCGACGAGGACCTGACCGGCACCCAGAACCTCGTCATGATCGGCGAGCTCCTCGACCTGCGCCCGCGCGAGGCCCGCGCCCGGGCTCGTGAGCTGCTGGCCTGGTTCGACCTCACCGATGCGGCCGGCAAGCGGGCCAAGCAGTACTCGGGCGGCATGCGCCGCCGGCTCGACCTCGCGGCCAGCCTGGTCGGGCGTCCCGCCGTGATCTTCCTCGACGAGCCCACCACCGGGCTCGACCCGGCCAAGCGCGAGGAGATGTGGGACGTCATCCGCACCCTCGTCACGCAGGGCTCGACGGTCCTGCTGACCACGCAGTACCTCGAGGAGGCGGACGCGCTGGCCGACTCCATCACCGTCATCGACCACGGCCGCGTGATCGCCGACGACACCCCCGACGGGCTCAAGCGGATCCTCGGCGGCTTCCGCCTCGCCGTGCGGCCCACCGACCCGGCGCGGCTGGGTGACGTGGCCGCGATCCTCGGCGGCCTGGCGGGTGCGGAGCCCGAGGCCACCGGCCGCCACCGGCTGACCGTGCCCGTGGTCGGCGAGGCGGTGCTGCCGCTGGCCGTCGAACGGTTCGCCGCCGCCGGCATCGGCATCACCGAGCTCTCCCTGCACCTGCCGAGCCTCGACGAGGTCTTCCTCTCCCTGACCGGACGCCCGGTCGACGACACCAGCACCGGCTCCGAGTCCCAGGAGGACGCAGCATGACCGCCACCCCGACCCTCACGCGCAGCTCACCCTCGGCCGACGCCGAGCTGCCCGCGGAACCACGGGGCGGCGTCGCCCGCTACGTCCGGCACGCCGTGGTCCTCGCGCGCCGCAGCCTGATCAAGACCTGGCGGACGCCCGAGGCCCTGATCGACGTCACCGTCCAGCCGATCATCTTCCTCGCGCTGTTCACCTTCATCTTCGGCGGCGCGATCGCGGGCGGCGACCGCGGGGCGTACCTGCAGTTCCTCCTGCCGGGGATCCTCGGCCAGTCCATCGCCCTCGCCGGCATCGCGCTCGGGACCAACCTCAACACCGACATCGAGAAGGGCGTCTTCGACCGGTTCCGCTCGTTGCCGATCGGCCGCTCGATCCCCCTGGTCGGCGCGGTCCTCGCCGACCTGGCCCGCTACGTCGTGCTCTGCGCGATCACGCTGGGGACGGGGACCCTGATGGGCTTCCGCGTCCAGACCGACGGGCTGCACGCGCTGGCGGCGATGCTGCTCGCGATCGCCTTCGCGCTGTGCTTCTGCTGGATCTCGGTCTTCGTCGGGATGATCGCCCGGACGTCGGGCGCGGTGCAGGGGATCGGCTTCCTGCTGGTGCTGCCGCTGAGCTTCGGCAGCAACACCTTCGTCGCCACCGAGACCATGCCGGGCTGGCTGCAGGCCTTCGTGCACGTCAACCCGATCTCGCACCTGGTGTCGACGATGCGCGCGCTGATGACCGGCGGCCCGTACGCGCACGACCTCGTCTGGACGCTGGGCTGGATGGCCCTGCTCCTGGTCGTCTTCGTCCCGCTCGCCCTGCGTGCCTACGCCCGGCGGGCCTGAGGGTCCAGCCGCGCCACCGCCGCCGCGCTCCCGAGGGTCCAGCCCGCGGCGTACGCGGGGTCGAAGGCGTCGCCGAGCCGGTCGCGCAGCGCCGTCGTGAGGCGGAGGACCGTCGGTTCTGTCGGGTCGTCGGCGCCCCGTACCCGGGCGGCGGCGCCGAGGACGGTGGCCGCCTCGACCGGCTCGGCGCGGGCCAGCGCCAGGGCGGCGACCGCCACCCCGACCGTGGCCATGATCGGCATGTCGTGGGTTCCGAGCGCCGTCGGGTACGCGCTGGCGAGGTCGGCGGCCGCGCGGGTCGGGTCACCGGCGAGCGCCTCGACGGTCGCCGTCGTCCCGAGGCAGATCGAGCTCAGGTGCCCGTCCAGCGGTGCGGTGAGCGGCCGCTCCGCCAGGCGCTGCCGGAGGCGACCTGCGCCCGCCAGCGCCGCGTCGGCCCGCCCGGCCTGCAGGTCGAGGCCGACCAGGACCGCCTCGGCGACGAGCTCGCGCTCCACCGTCATCCGCGGGGAGCCCGGGTCCGCGACGAAGTCGGTCACGGTCGCCCGAGCCCGGTCGACCTGACCCTGCCGGGCCTGCAGGTCGGCCAGCCGGATCCGCAGGTAGAGGTCGTCCTCGGCCGACCCGAGCGCCACGATGTGGCGCAGCGCCTCCGCGTACGCCGCCTCGGCCGCGTCGAGGTCGGAGTCGAAGACGGCGAGCGCGGCGAGGACGAGCAACGACGACGACAGGCCCCAGCGGTCGCCCAGCACCCGGAAGCCGTCGTACGCGGCGACCGCCGCCCGCCGCATCCCGTCGACGTCGCCGGAGTTCTCCGCGATGCTCGCGACGGTGCTCTGGATCGCGGCCCGCACCCAGGGGTCGGGGTCGTCCTCGGCCTCCGCGACGAAACGCTCGACCAGGTCGGGCCGGGCGGCGAAGGACGCGACCGTGGCCCGCAGCACCGCGAGGCCGGGGAAGGGTGCCGGCACACCGACGAGCCGGTCGGCCAACCGCCCGAGCAGCGTCCGCGCCTCCGTCCAGCCGCCGAGGGCGAAGTTCTGCGCCCCGAAGGCCTCGGACACGGCCAGCCCGGCCTCGGCGTAGGCGATCTCGGGCGGCGCCGACCGCCCAGGCCCCCTGCTCGCCTCCACCACGGCACGCAGCCACGTGGTGGCCTCGTCGCCACCGTCCACCAGGGTCCAGTACCAGACGAGGGCGAGGCACATCCGCTGCGCGGCCGCGGCCTCGCCGGCGTCGACGAGGTAGCGCAGCGCGGCGGCGACGTTCTCGCGCTCGCGCCCCAGCCGGTCCAGCGCACCCAGCTGGTCCGGCCCCCGCAGCACCGGCTCCGGCCGCTCGACCAGGGCGGTGAAGTACGCGGCGTGCGTGGCGCGCGCCCGGTCCAGCTCGCCGTGGCCCAGGAGCTGCTCCGTCCCGTACTCGCGCAGCGTCTCCAGCATCGTCAGCCGCAACCGGCCGTCCGCCTCGGTCGCCCGCAGCAGGGACTTCTCGACCAGCGCGAGCAGCAGCGCGTCGACCTCGTCGGCGGGCAGGCGGTCGTCGGCGCAGACCGCGACCGCCGTCTCCACGTCGGTGCCGGCGGGGAAGACCGCCAGCCGCTCGGCCAGCAGCCGCTCGGCGGGGGAGAGCAGGTCCCAGCTCCACCCCACGACGGCACGGAGGGTCCGGTGGCGCGGGAGCCCGGCGCGGCTGCCGCCGGTGAGCAGCCGGAAACGGTCGGACAGCCGCTGCGCGACGTCGGCGACGGGCAGCACCCCGAGCCGCGCCGCGGCCAGCTCGATGGCCAGCGGCAGGCCGTCCAGGCGGCGCACGATCTCGACGACCGGACCCAGGGTCTGCGCGTCGAGCACGAAGCCGGGCGCCACGGCGGCGGCCCGGTCGAGCCAGAGGCGCACGGCCGGGTGGGCGGCTGCGGTCCCGAGGTCCACGTCCACGGGCGGCAGGGGGAGCGGCGCGAGCGGGACGAGGACCTCGCCGTCGACGGTCAGCGCCATCCGGCTGGTCACGAGCACCCGCAGGTCGCCGACGTCGCGCAGGACCCGGTCGACCAGCTCGGCCGCAGCGTCGACCAGGTGCTCGCAGTTGTCGACCACGAGCAGGCAGCGGCGCTCGCGCAGGGCGTTGACGAGCCGCTCGGTCGCGTCCTGCGGCGCCCGGTCGGCGCGGTCGGTCACCCGGGCGTCGCGCAACCCGAGGGCGGCGAGCGCCGCGTCGGCCACGCCGGCGGGCTCGGTGACCGGCGCCAGCTCGACCAGCCACGCCGAGCCGTCCGCGGAGCCGAGCCACCGCGCCGCCGCCTCCACCGCGAGCCGGGTCTTGCCCGCGCCGCCCGACCCGACGACCGTGACGAGCCGCGACGTGTCCAGGGCGCCCAGCACCCGGTCGAGGTCGTCCTCGCGCCCGACGAAGCTGGTGCGCGGGCCGGGCAGGTTGCTCCGGGGCGCGGCCGGCCGCGCGGCGGCGACCTCGGGGCCCGCCGGCACCTCGCCGCGCAGCAGCCGCAGGTGCAGCGCGGCCAGCTCGCGCCCGGGGTCGGTGCCGAGCTCCTCGGCGAGCACCCGGCGCGCGTCCTCGTACGCCGCCAGCGCCTCCGCCGACCGTCCGGTCGCGGCGAGCGCGCGCATGAGGAGCAGCCGGAGACGTTCGTCGAGGGGGTGCGCGGCCACCAGCTCGACCAGGTCGTCGACGACGGCCGCCGGGTCTCCGGACGCCAGGGCGCAGGCGGCGCGACCCCGGGCGGCGGCGAGGCGGAGGGCGTCCCAGCGGGCGACGTGGGCGGCGGCGTACGCGGCGGGCCCGGCGTCGACCAGCGGCTCTCCACGTCCCAGGGCGAGGGCCTCGGCGTACGCCCGTGCCGCGGGTCCGAGCTCTCCGGCGGCCTGCGCGGCGTCGCCCCGGACGACCGCGGTCCGCAGCCGGTCCGTGTCGACGTCGCTCGCCGCCAGCACCAGCCGGTAGCCCGACGGCTCCTGCACGACCGGGGCGGCGTCCCCGAGCGCGCGCCGCAGCCGCGAGACGAGCGACTGCAGCGCGTTGGTGGGCTCGGCCGGCGGTCCGTCCGGCCAGACCGCGTCGACGAGCTCGTCGTGGCTGACCCGGCGGCCCGCGTCGACCGCGAGCCGGCACAGCAGCGCCCGCAGCCGTACGCCCGCCGGCGTCACGTCGACCCCGTCGCGGAGCACCAGCAGGGGCCCGAGCAGGCCGACGCGGACCCGGCCGCCCGCCTCGTCGCTCACCGGCTGCTCACGGAGCCACGCTAGCCGCCGGAACTCGCCGCCCACGCCCGTAGTTCATGGCGTGGGGCTCGCGTCGTCGCGGGCCAGAAGGAGCTCAAGGTGAGCCTCACGGGCCTGCCGCTGCTGCTGCTCGTCGGCGCAGCCACCCTCGTCGCCCCGGTCGTCACCGGGCTCGTCTGGCGCACGGGGAGGCACCGACGGCTCGGGGTCCTGGGCCGCGTCGCCGCCGTCCTCGGCTGCCAGGCCCTCGCCGTCTCCACCACGTTCCTGGCCGTCAACCGCGACTTCGTCTTCTACTCCTCGTGGGGCGACCTGCTCGGGACGTCCGCCCCCACCCCGGCGATCGAGACCCAGAACCTCGTCCGGCCCGGTCAGGGCACCGTCGACGTGGTGCAGGTGCACGGCCCCGCGTCCGGGGTCGACGCCCCCGTCCTCGTCTGGCGCCCGCCGCAGTACGACCAGCCGGCGTACGCGCACACGAAGTTCCCCGTGCTGATGGTCCTGCCCGGCCAGCCCTCGAGCCCGGCGGTGATGTTCGCGCACTTCGGCTTCGGGGCGGCCGCCACGGCGGCCATCGACGCGCACCTGGTCAAGCCGTTCGTCGCGGTGTTCCCGCCGCTCATGACCAACCCGCCCCGCGACACCGAGTGCACCGACGTGCCCGGCGGGCCGAAGGCGGAGACGTGGCTGTCGCACGACGTCCGCGACGCGGTGCTGCAGCACGCCCGCGTCGACACGTCGGCCTCGTCCTGGAGCGTCGCCGGCTACAGCACCGGCGCCTTCTGCGCGGTCAAGCTGGTGCTCGCCCACCCGAAGCTCTTCACCGACGCGGCCGGCTTCGGGGGCTACTACCAGCCGATCACCGACCACACGACCGGCAACCTGTTCGGCGGCTCCCGGATCCGCTACGACGAGAACTCCCCGCTCTGGCTCTACGGGCGGACCGGGCTCGCCTCGGACCACCGGCTGCTGCTGATCACCAGCCAGGGAGACCCGGACAGCTACGGCGAGACCGAGAAGATGCTGGCCGCCACGCGGGGCGACCCCGGCGTCTCCTCGCTGGTGTTCAGCACCGGCGGCCACAACTACCGCAACTACGCCGGCTCGGTCCCCGCCGTGCTGCGCTGGCTCGGCCAGGGTCAGGCGGCCTTCGCCCCGTGAGGCGAGCGGCTCCAGCCACGTCGAAGGTTCAGGACCCCGTGTAGGCGGCCAGCACCGTACGGCTGATCAGCGCGGTGCCGGCGCGGTCCGGGTGGTCGCCGTCCGCCGCGAGCAGGCGGGTCGGGTCGGCGCTGCCGTCGCCCTTGAAGGGGGCGTAGAGGTCGACCAGGGTCGCGGCGTGCGCGTCGGCGACCTGGGTGATGGCGGCGTTCGCCCGCCGCGTCACGGTGTCGCTCCAGGTGAGGTAGCCCGCCCGCTCGGCCCGACGGGCGACGTCGCCGTCGGTGAAGACGTTCCAGTAGGTGGTGACCAGGACCCGGGCCCGCCCGGCCGTCAGCGTGGCGACGCGGTCGAGCACGCGTCCCAGGTCCGACCGCATCTGCGTCACCTCCGGGTCGTAGCAGGCCGGGCCGCACGAGCCCGAGCGCCAGGCGGACAGGGCGGGGGAGAGGTCGTTGGCGCCCATGGTCACGACGACGACGTCGGCGTCCGCGACGTCGGCCTGCAGGTGCCGGTCGTCCGCGTCGTGGCCGGTCAGCTCGTCGGCGAGGCCGTCGCTGGTGGAGCCGCTCTCGCCGTCGTCGGTGGTGTGGACCTTCGCGCCGCTCCGCGAGGCCAGGAGGTGGCCGAAGCCCGTGACGTAGTCGTCGCAGGCGCAGTGCTCGCCGGACGTGACCGAGTCGCCGAGCCCGACGACGTGCAGCGTCGTCGGGGGCGAGGACGGGCGCGACGGGCTCGGCGACACCGGGGGCGAGCCCGTGGGGGAGGGGTTCGACGTCGGCGGCACCGTTCCGCAGGCCGCGGTGAGCAGGACGGCGGTGACCACCGCGCGACCGGTCCAGGAGGTGCGCACCACCGGAGGCTAGGCAGCCGACCTGTGTGGCAGACCCGGATGCGGACGCCGACGTGATCAATGACACCAGTGCCTCGACTGGCCTTATTCGTGCCTCCGGAGGGCCTCGCTCTATCGTTGCGGGGTGGCAACAACGACCCTGACCACGTCGCAGCGCGCGGCGCGGTCCACCGTCGCGCTCAAGGCCCTCATGGCCGTGAGCGGGATCGTCCTCATCGGCTACCTGCTGGCGCACATGTACGGGAACCTGAAGGTGTTCGCCGGCCAGGCGGCCTTCGACGAGTACGCGCACCACCTGCGCACGATCGGCGACCCGATCCTGCCGCACACCGGTCTGCTCTGGATCATCCGCGTGGTCCTGCTCGCCGCCGTCGTGGCGCACGCGTACGCCGCGGTCAAGCTCTGGCGTCGGAACCACCGGGGTCGAGGTGGCGCCAAGCGCTACCACTCGGCCAAGGCGGCACGTGGCGTGCAGCGTTCGTACAGCTCCTTCACCCTGCGCTGGGGCGGCATCATCATCGCCCTCTTCGTGGTCTTCCACCTGCTGAACTTCACCTGGCAGGTGATCACCCCGGGCGGGGCCTCGGCCAGCCCGTACGAGCGTGTCGTCAACGGCTTCAGCGTCTGGTGGTTGGTCGCGGCCTACACCGTCGCGATGCTGGCGGTCGGGTTCCACCTGCGCCACGGCACCTGGAGCGCGCTGACCACGCTCGGGCTCAACACCTCGACCGTGGCCCGGCACCGGCTCAACCTGATCGCGTACGCCGTCGCCGGCGTCGTGACGGTCGGGTTCCTGCTGCCCCCCTTCTCGATCCTGTTCGGGCTCGTCCGATGACGTCCCCGTGCCCCCTGCCCATGACGAGAGCGACCCCGAGCGAAGGAGTGACGCGATGAGCGACCAGGGCGAGGAGAAGCACGGCCTGCGCGACCGGGTCGTCGGCACGTGGCGGCACGCGGTCGACTCGGCCAAGGACTCGGTCGGTGACCTGATCAACTCGGTCGACGCAGACCTCGTCTACGACCAGGGCGACGACATCGCCGACACCAAGGCGCCGAAGGTCGACATCGCGCAGCGGTGGGACGAGCGCAAGTTCAGCGCCAAGCTGGTCAACCCGGCCAACCGCCGCAAGCTCAGCGTGATCATCGTCGGCACCGGCCTGGCCGGCGCCTCGGCCGCCGCGACGCTCGGCGAGGCCGGCTACAACGTCACGAGCTTCTGCTACCAGGACAGCCCCCGCCGGGCGCACTCCATCGCCGCCCAGGGCGGCATCAACGCCGCGAAGAACTACCGCAACGACGGCGACTCGACCTACCGGCTGTTCTACGACACGGTCAAGGGCGGGGACTTCCGCTCGCGGGAGTCGAACGTCTACCGCCTCGCCCAGGTCAGCACCAACATCATCGACCAGTGCGTCGCGCAGGGTGTGCCCTTCGCCCGCGAGTACGGCGGCCTGCTCGACAACCGCTCGTTCGGCGGCGTGCAGGTGTCGCGCACCTTCTACGCGCGCGGCCAGACCGGGCAGCAGCTGCTGCTGGGGGCGTACCAGGCGCTGGAGCGCCAGATCGCCGCCGGCACGGTCAAGATGCACACCCGGCACGAGATGCTCGAGCTGGTCGTCGTCGACGGCAAGGCCCGCGGGATCGTCGTGCGGAACATGGTCACCGGCGAGATCGACACGCACATGGCCGACGCCGTGGTGCTCGCGAGCGGCGGCTACGGCAACGTCTTCTACCTCTCGACGAACGCCATGGGCTGCAACGTCACGGCCACCTGGCGGGCCCACCGCAAGGGCGCGTACTTCGCCAACCCCTGCTACACCCAGATCCACCCGACCTGCATCCCGGTGAGCGGGGACTACCAGTCCAAGCTCACGCTGATGAGCGAGTCGCTGCGCAACGACGGCCGCATCTGGGTCCCCAAGTCCGGCGAGGACAAGCGTGACCCGCGCGAGATCCCCGAGGACGAGCGCGACTACTACCTGGAGCGCATCTACCCGGCGTTCGGCAACCTGGTGCCGCGCGACATCGCGTCCCGGGCCGCCAAGAACGTCTGCGACGAGGGTCGCGGTGTCGGTCCCGGCGGGCTCGGGGTCTACCTCGACTTCGCCGACGCGATCGACCGGCTCGGGCAGAAGAGCGTCGAGGCCAAGTACGGCAACCTCTTCGACATGTACGCCCAGATCACGGGCGAGAACCCGTACGAGACGCCGATGCGGATCTACCCCGCCGTGCACTACACGATGGGCGGGCTGTGGGTCGACTACGACCTGCAGAGCTCGATCCCGGGCCTGTTCGTGACCGGCGAGGCGAACTTCTCCGACCACGGTGCCAACCGGCTCGGCGCCAGCGCGCTGATGCAGGGTCTCGCCGACGGCTACTTCGTCCTGCCGAACACGATCAACGACTACCTGGCCGCCGGTCCGTTCCCGAAGGTCGAGGCCTCCCACCCGGCCGTGGCCGAGGCCGTGGGTTCGGTCAAGGGCCGGATCGACAAGCTGCTGTCGATCAAGGGCAGCCGGACCGTTGACTCCTTCCACAAGGAGCTCGGCCACATCATGTGGGACTACTGCGGCATGGAGCGGAGCGAGGAGGGCCTGCGCAAGGCCATCTCGCGGATCCGCGAGCTGAAGACCGAGTTCTGGTCCGACGTCCGCATCCTCGGCACGGGAGAGGGTCTCAACCAGGCCCTCGAGCGCGCCGGCCGGGTCGCCGACTTCATCGAGCTGGGCGAGCTCATGTGCATCGATGCCCTCCACCGCCGCGAATCATGTGGTGGGCACTTCCGCGCCGAGTCCCAGACCGAGGACGGCGAGGCCCTGCGCCACGACGACGAGTACGCCTACGTCGCCGCGTGGGAGTTCGGCGGGGAGGGCGAACGCCCGGTCCTGCACAAGGAACCACTGGTCTACGAGTACGTCGAGCTGAAGTCGAGGTCTTACAAGTAGTGAACATCACCGTGAAGGTCTGGCGCCAGGACGGGCCCGAGGCCGAGGGCCGCATGGTCCCGTACGAGGTCGAAGACGTCTCCGAGCACATGAGCTTCCTCGAGATGCTCGACGTGCTGAACGAGCGGTTGACGATGCGCGGCGAGGAGCCGATCACCTTCGACCACGACTGCCGCGAGGGCATCTGCGGCAGCTGCGACCTGGTCATCGACGGCGTGCCGCACGGCCCGCAGCAGACGACCACGTGCCAGCTGCACATGCGCAGCTTCAACGACGGCGACACGATCGACGTGGAGCCGTTCCGGGCCGGGCCGTTCCCGATCATCAAGGACCTGATGGTCGACCGGAGCGCGCTCGACCGGATCATCCAGGCCGGCGGCTTCATCTCGGCCCCGACCGGCACCGCCCCCGACGCCCACGCGGCGCCGGTGGCCAAGAACGACGCCGACCACGCCTTCGACGCGGCGACCTGCATCGGCTGCGGCGCCTGCGTCGCGGTGTGCCCGAACGGGTCGTCGATGCTGTTCACGTCGGCCAAGGTCACCCACCTCGGGCTGCTCCCGCAGGGTCAGCCGGAGCGCAAGAGCCGCGTCGTGAACATGCTCAACCAGCAGGACGCCGAGGGCTTCGGCGGCTGCACGAACATCGGCGACTGCACGGCGGTCTGCCCCAAGGGCATCCCGTTCGAGACGATCAGCCGCCTCAACCGCGACCTGCTCGGCTCGCTCGCCCGCGGCGGCGACTGAGTCCTCACCGGCTCTGCAGCAGCAGGAGGCCCAGCCCGCACGTGGATGCGGCTGGGCCTCCTGCGTTGTGGCAGACTTGCTCGCTGTTGCCCCCGTCCCGCCCACCTGCCACAGGGGGAGCGAGGCGGAACGACCGGGCTTCCCTCATCCGAGCACGACACGAGCATGGTGACCTGTGGCACCGGCGAGGAACACATCATGAGCAGACTGATCGACGAGCTGGACCGCGCCTCGCTGCGCGACGACGTCCCCACCTTCCGCCCCGGCGACTCCGTCAAGGTGCACGTGAAGGTCGTGGAGGGCAACCGCTCCCGCATCCAGGTCTTCGCGGGCATCGTCATCTCCCGCGCGGGTGACGGCCTGCGCGAGTCGTTCACGGTCCGCAAGGTCAGCTTCGGCGTCGGCGTCGAGCGCACGTTCCCGGTGCACTCCCCGATCATCGACAAGATCGAGATCGACCGTCGCGGCGACGTGCGGCGCGCCAAGCTCTACTACCTCCGCGGTCTGCGCGGCAAGGCTGCCAAGATCAAGGAGAAGCGCGACCGCTGACGCCCGGCCGGGCACACTGATGGGCGTGACCGAACGGGAGCCATGGCGAGCGAAGAGCTGACGGTGGAGCGACCGGTCGGACGGCGGCCGAACGCGGGACTGGCGTTCCTGCGGGAGCTGGTGTTCGTCGTCGTCGGCGCGATCATCGTCAGCTCGCTGCTGCGGGCGTTCGTCGGGCAGATGTTCATCATCCCGTCCCAGTCGATGGAGAGCACGCTGCTCGTCGGCGACCGGGTCGTGGTGCAGAAGATCACCGACTTCCACCGCGGCGACGTCGTCGTGTTCAAGGACCCGGCCGACTGGCTGGGCGACGAGCCGACCGAGGACCCGACCTTCGGGGACCGGGTCCTCGAGTTCATCGGGGTGCCGACGGCGAGCTCTCCGGGCCACCTCATCAAGCGCGTGATCGGGATGCCCGGCGACACGGTCGTCTGCTGCGACGACAGCGGCCGGCTCACCGTGAACGGCACGGCGCTGGACGAGACCTCGTACCTCTACACGAGCCCGTCGGGGGAGCAGGTCGCCCCGTCGGACGTCGAGTTCACCGTGGTCGTCCCGCGCGACCACATCTTCGTGATGGGTGACCACCGCGACCTCAGCGCCGACTCGCGCTGCCACCTCTCGGACGTCTCGACCCAGGGGCGCGGGCAGACCGCCTTCGTCCCGGTCTCCGACGTGGTGGGACCGGCCTTCGCCATCGCGTCCCCCTTCGACCGGGCCAAGCGGCTGCGGATGCCGGCGACGTTCGCCGACGTTCCGGCGCCGACGAAGGCCGCACCCGAACGGGGCGAGATCAAGCCTGCCGGCGTGAGCTGTTGAGCACGACGGTCCCCACGGCCCCGGAGGTCCCGGCTCCGGGGAGCATCCGGTTGCGCCGGGACAGCGGGCTGTACGGCTACGAGCGCGCGCTGCACCGGGCCGGGCTCGACCCGGTCGCCGGTGCCGACGAGGCCGGGCGTGGTGCCTGCGCGGGCCCCCTGGTGGCGGGCGCGGTCATCCTCGGCGAGTCGAAGGCGCGCCGCATCGAGGGTCTGCGCGACTCCAAGCTGCTGACCCCGCTCGCCCGGGATCGCCTCTACGACGAGATCACCCGCAAGGCGCTTTCCTGGTCGGTGGTCGCCGTGCCGCCCGAGGAGTGCGACCGGCTCGGCATGCACGTCGCCAACCTGGCCGCGCTGCGGCGCGCGCTGCTGCGCCTCGACCTGCCGCCCACCTACGTGCTCACCGACGGCTTCAGCGTGGACGGGCTCGGCGTCCCGGGCCTGGCCGTCTGGAAGGGCGATCGGGTGGCGGCCTGCGTCGCCGCCGCCTCGATCGTCGCCAAGGTCACGCGGGACCGCATCATGGCCGCCGAGCACCTCGTCTACCCGGAGTACGCGTTCGACGTCCACAAGGGCTACTGCACCCCGCTGCACCAGGAGCGGCTCGACGCGTACGGGCCGTCGCCCACGCACCGACGCCGGTTCGTCAACGTGCGTCGGGCCACTAAGGTCGTCGGAGCCGGGGCGCCGGAGCATGGTGGGGCGCACGAGCAGGACGAGCACGTCGAGCAGGGAGAAGTCAGGGCGTCATGAGCGCGGAAGACCTCGAGCAGTACGAGAGCGAGCTGGAGCTCCAGCTCTACCGCGAGTACAAGGACGTCGTCGGCATCTTCACCTACGCCGTGGAGACCGAGCGGCGCTTCTACCTCTGCAACGCCGTCGACCTCAAGGTCCGCACCGAGGGCGGCGACGTCTACTACGAGGTCTCCATGGGCGACGCCTGGGTGTGGGACATGTACCGCCCGGCCCGCTTCGTCAAGAGCGCCAAGGTCCTGACGTTCCGCGACGTCTCCATCGAGGAGATCGCCCACTCCGACCTCCAGGTCCCCAAGAGCGTCACCGAGGGCTGACGCCCGCCCCTGGTTTCTATCGCGTTTCACGGGTCCCGCGCGTCACTGATTTTTCACGTTCACGTGAAAGTCCGGAGCTGACCACACCAGATCTGCCGTGGTCAGCGGGAGTTTCTCGTGGTCAGCGACCCGTTGGCCGTAGCCACTTCGCGAGTCCGAGCAGCCGCTGTGTCGCTTGTCCACAGGACGAGCGCTCGGCCGGCCTCGTCGTCCACCGCCCCGGCGGACCGCGGCACGAATCGCTCGATCTGACCACCCTCCCGGTGGAGGTGAGCGATGAAGGCGGACAAGCAGGCGATCGGGCGGCGCGGGGAGGATCTCGCGGTCGCCGAGCTGCAGCGGCAGGGGATGGAGGTCCTCGCCCGCAACTGGCGTTGCGGGCGGCTGGGCGAGGTGGACGTGGTGGCGCTGGACCGGTCGGCCGGGGTGCCGACGGTCGTGGTGTGCGAGGTGAAGTGCCGTTCGGGCCTGGGCTTCGGCCACCCGCTCGAGGCCATCACCTGGGCCAAGCTGCGGACGTTGCGGCAGCTGGCCGTCGAGTGGGTGCGTGACCACCCGACCGGGCCGGTCCGCGTGCGGATCGACGCCATCGGTGTGGTGCTGCTGGCCGGGCAGGACCCGCAGCTGACCCACGCGCGTGGGGTGGGCTGATGCTCGCGAGCACGTGGTCGGTCGCGCTGGTCGGCGTCGAGGGACGGATGGTGCAGGTCGAGGCGGACATCGGCGGTGGTCTCCCGAAGACGGTCCTCATCGGGCTGCCCGACGCGGCGCTCTACCAGTCCCGTGACCGGTGCAAGGCGGCGGTCTCCAACTCGGGGCACACCTGGCCGGTGGCCCTGCTGACGATCAACCTGTCCCCGGCTGCGCTGCCGAAGACGGGCAGCCACTACGACTTGGCCATCGCCGCCGCGGTGCTCGCCGCGTCGGGGATCGTGCCGCTCGAGGCGCTCTCACGTACGGCGCTGCTCGGGGAGCTCGGTCTGGACGGGCGGCTGCGGCCGGTACCGGGTGTCCTCCCGGCGACGCTCGCGGCGGCTCGGGCCGGCTTCACCCGGGTGATCGTGCCCCTGCGTCAGGCGCCGGAGGCGAGCCTGGTCGACGGCGTCGACGTCCTCGGCTTCGCCTCGCTCAGCCAGCTGGTCGCCGAGCTGCGGGGCGACCCCGTGCCGCTCGTCGACCCCGTGGAGCTGACCGTGACGACGTCGCCCGACGACCGTGCGGGCGTCCTCGACCTGGCCGACGTGGTCGGTCAGGAGGAGGCCAAGTGGGCGCTGGAGGTCGCCGCAGCGGGCCGTCACCACATGTTCCTGCACGGGCCACCGGGCGCGGGCAAGACGATGCTCGCGTCACGCCTGCCCGGGCTGCTGCCGGACCTGGAGCCGGCCGACGCGCTGGAGGTGTCGGCGGTGCACTCGCTCGCCGGCTTCGACCTGTCCGGCGGGCTCATGACGCGTCCGCCGTACGTCGACCCGCACCACTCGGCGAGCGTGGCCAGCATCGTCGGGGGAGGGCCGCGCATCGCCCGGCCCGGGGCGATCTCGCGCGCGCACCGTGGCGTGCTCTTCCTGGACGAGGCGCCCGAGTTCGCGCCGCAGGTGCTCGACGCGCTGCGCACGCCGCTGGAGGCGGGGACGGTGAGCATCGCGCGCAGCGAGCTGAACACCCGGTTCCCGGCCGCGTTCCAGCTGGTCCTCGCGGCCAACCCGTGCCCGTGCGGGATGGCCGCGACGCCGGGTGCGGAGTGCCGGTGCCCGCCGACGTCGGTGCGGCGCTACGCCGACAAGATCAGCGGGCCTGTGCGGGATCGGGTGGACATCGCCCAAGCGTTCCTGCCGCTGCGGCGTTCGCACCTCAAGGCGGCCGGCTCGGACAGTGAGCCCTCGGCGCGCGTCGCCGAGCGCGTCGTCGAGGCGCGGGGCCGGCAGCAGAACCGGCTCCGGGGGACGCCCTGGCGGACGAACGGGGAGGTCCCGGGGCCGTACCTGCGCCGGGGGCTGCCGCCTCCTCACGGGGCTCAGCTGGCGTGGGACGCGCTCGACCGGGGACGGCTCAGCGCGCGGGGCGTGGACAAGGTGTTCCGGCTGGCGTGGTCCGTCGCCGACCTGGCGGGCCGCGACCGGCCCAGCCGCGACGACACCGCCCTGGCTCTCGCCATGCGCCGCGGCGAGCAGCCCGGCACCCTCACGCGGGAGGTCGGGTGAGCACGGCGGGAGCGGACTCCCTCGACCGGACGGCACGGCTGGCGCTCGGGTGCGTCACCGACGCCGGCGACCCCGAGGTCGCCGCGCTGGTCGAGCGGCTCGGGGCCGAGGAGGCCTGGGCGGCCGTCCGCGCGGGCGCCCTGGGGCAGTTGACGACGGACCGCGCCGTGGCCCTGGACCTCGACGAGCGACGGGCCGCGGCGGCGGAGGCCGGGGGGCGGTTCGTCACGCCCGGGGACGAGGAGTGGCCGGAGCGTCTCGACGACCTCGCCGGGCTCGAGCCGGTGCAGCGTCGCGGCGGGGTCCCGCTCGGTCTGTGGTTGCGCGGACCGGGTCACCTGGTCGAGCTCGTGGAACGATCCGTGGCGGTCGTCGGCTCGCGGGCGGCCACGGCGTACGGGAACGGCGTGGCCGCGGACTTCTCGGCCGACCTGACGGAGGCTGGGTTCACCGTGGTCTCGGGCGGCGCGTTCGGCATCGACGCGGCTGCGCACCGCGGTGCTCTCGCGGTCGGTGGCGCGAGCGTCGGGGTGGTGGCGAACGGCGTCGACGTGGCCTACCCGCCCGGCAACGCCCGGATCTTCGAGACGCTCGCGGCGCGGCACCTCGTGGTGTCCGAGCTGCCGCCCGGTTCGCACCCGACGCGGGTGCGGTTCCTGGCCCGTAACCGGCTGATCGCCGCGCTGAGCAGCGGGACGGTGGTGGTCGAGGCCGCGCTGCGGTCCGGCGCGCGGAACACGGCCGGCTGGGCGTCGGCGCTCAGCCGGCCGCTGATGGCCGTGCCCGGCCCGGTCCACTCGGCGGCGTCGGTCGGGCCGCACCTGATGGTGCGGAGCGGTCAGGCGGTCCTGGTGACGCGCGCCGCCGAGGTGCTCGAGCTGGTCTCGGCCGCCGGTCAGCACCTGCTCCCGTACGAGCAGGGGCCCGAACGGCGCACGGACGAGCTCGACCCGACCCGGCTGGGCGTCTTCGAGGCGCTCTCCGCACGGCGGTGGCGTACGCCCGGAGAGGTGGCGACGGCCGCCGGTGTCCGGGTGCCCGTCTGCCTGGCCGCGCTGTCCGAGCTGGAGTCCCTCGGCCTCGCCACCGGCGACGCCCGCGGCTGGCGGGCGACGCCCGTGCCGGGGAGGTGAGGGCCATGAGAGGTCAGGAGCGCTCAGCGGGCTGCGCGCAGGAACGCCTCGAGCAGCGGACCGGCCGAACCGGATCCGGACTCGCCGTCCTGCACGTAGACGGCCACCGCCAGGTCGCCCTGCGCGGCGATCATCCAGGCGTGCGTCTTCGGGGGCGTCCTGCCGCCGTACTCGGCGGTCCCGGTCTTGGCGATGACGTCCGGGCCGTCGAGACCGAGCAGGCGACGCCCGCTGCCCTGCGTCACCACGCCGCGCATGAGCTGCTTCAGCTCGGCCGCCTCCGCCCTGGTGAGAGGGGCGGCCGTCGACGTCGGCCGCTGGCCCTCGAGGAGGGTCGGCAGCACCGTGCGGCCGGCCTCGACGCTCGCCGCGACCAGCGCCATGGAGAGCGGGGAGACCTGGTCCTTGCCCTGGCCAAACACGGCCTCGGCCCGGGCGTTGTCGTTGCCGCCGGTCGGGACGGAGCCGAAGTAGGCCGGGAAGCCGACGTCGAAGTCGGTCCCAACGCCCAGCGAGCCCGCTGCGGCCGCGAGGTCGGAGGCACCGAGCTTGCCGCGCTGCCCGATGAAGGCGGTGTTGCACGACTGCGCGAAGGCGGTCCTCAGGTCGATGCGTCCCAGGTAGGCGCCGGGGTAGTCGTCGTAGTTCTCGTACGTGCGCCCGCCCACCCTGATGGTGCGCGGGCACTCGACCCGGGACCCGGGCTCGAGCCCCGCGCGGAGGAGGGCGAGGGCCGAGACGACCTTGAACGTGGACCCGGGCTGGACCTGCCCGGCCGTCGCGACCGCCTGGCCGTCGCTGTCGTCGTTGTTGGCCGCCGCGAGCACCTCGCCGGTCGAGGGTCGGACCGCGACGAGCGAGGCGCCGCTGGAGCTCCGGCCGACCGACTTCTCCGCGAGCTGCTGCAGCCCGACGTTCAGCGTCGTCTCGAGCGGCTTGCCCTCGACGGCCTTGACCTCGTACGCGGTGGTGGCCTTCGGCGGGTCCGACGGGTCCGGGGACGACGGGGTGTCGCTGGGCGTGGGGGCCGCGGGGCTCGCGCCGGGGGAGGCGTCGCTGCTCGCGACCAGCTCGACGACCACGCCCGGCGTGCCGCGCAGCTGCTCGTCGTAGCGCTTCTGCAGCCCGCTCAGGCCGACCTCGTCGCCGTCGGTGACCGCGCCGTCCGAGGCCTTCACGATCTCGGCGGTGGCCGGACCGACCCGGCCGAGGAGCGCGGCGGCGAAGTCGCGCGACGGGGCGAGCATCGCGTCGTCCTGGATCGGCAGCGCACCGGGGATGGCGAAGACCTCGCGATTGGCCGGTCGGTCAGAGTCTTTCGCGCGGTAGACGATCGCCGGCACGAAGGCCTGGGCCCCGGCCCGGGCGACCAGGCGGGCGTACGTCTCGGCGTCGATGTCGACGAGCTTCGCGAGCCGGGTCGCGGAGGCCTTCTGGCGCCCAGCCGCGAGGTTGGCCTTGTCGATCCCGATCCGCACCACCGAGCGGCTGCGCACGATCGCGTCGCCGTCCGCGCCGAGCACCTCGCCGCGCTCGGGGTAGAGCCGGTGCTGCGAGAGCCGGTGCGAGCCGTCCAGCCCCGGCTGCAGGAGGGTCGGCGCCCAGGTCGGACGCCACGCGCCGGCCTGGCGCTCGAGACCGACCGTCGCGTCGTATGTCCAGGGCTGCGGCACGCCCGGAAACGTCCAGCGGTAGGCGAGCGTGGCCTGGGTCGTGGTCACGTCGGTGACCTCGACCTGGGGGCTCACGGGTCCCATGCCGCGGACGAGGGGTTGGAAGAGGGCGTCCGCCTGGGCGCCGGTCGAGCCGGCGAAGGTGACCGACGTGAGGTCCTTCTTCTCCAGGGCGGCGGCGAGTTGGGTGGCCACCTGACGGGCCCCGTCGGTGTCCGGGGGCGGCGACGGCGTCGGACCACTGCTGCAGCCGGCCGTGACCAGCGCCAGCACGAGCAACCCTGCTCTGGCACGCATCGTTTTATCCTGCCACCCGGAGGTGGGCCGGATGAGGATCTACGCGCAGCGGCGCGGCCAGCTGGCGGGCCAGCTCGCTGGCGACGTCGCCGTGCTCGTGTGGACGGTGCTGTGGGCTGCGGTCGGCCTCGCGGTGTCCGGCGCCGTCGGCGCGCTGGCGGGCCCGGCGCGCGAGACCGCCCGCACCGCCCGCGACCTCGCGGGCCAGTTCGGCGACGCGGCGACGTCGGCCGCGCAGGTGCCGGGGCTGGGCGACCAGCTGCGCCGCCCGTTCGACGCGGCGAGCGGCAGCCTCGGCGACCTCGTCGCGACCGCCGACCGGCAGGTGGTCCTCATCGAGCGGCTCGCGACGGCGACCGGGTGGCTGGTGTTCCTCATCCCGGTGACGACGGTGCTCGCCCTGTGGGTGCCCCGGCGGGTCCGCTTCGTCCGGCGGGCCCGGGCCGCGCAGCGCTACATCGACGGTGCCGCCGACCTCGACCTGTTTGCGCTGCGGGCCATGGCCAACCAGCCCATGCACGTGCTCGCGGCCATCAGCGACGACCCGGTCCGGGCATGGCGCTCGGGCGACCGGCGGGTGATCGACGCCCTGGCGGAGGCGGAGCTGCGCGAGGCGGGGCTGCTGCTGCCCCGGCGGACCGGCTAGCCGGGCGAGCCGCCGACGGGTCCTGGCCGGGGTCAGACGCGCAGGTCGGCGTACTCCGGGTGGTCGTCCAGGAACGCGACCGCGAAGGGGCAGGACGGGTGCACCTTCTCGCCGCGCTGCCGGACGTCGTCGAGCGCCGCCGCCGTGACGGCGCCCGCCAGGCCCCGGTTGCGGAACGCGGGCTCGGTGGCGGTGTGGGTGAGGTCGAGGACGTCGCCGCGGCGGACGAAGGCGAGCACGGTGACGAGCTCGCCGTCGACGCGCCCCTCGTAGCGGGAGCGGTCATCGGCGCGGACCGTCTGGACGTCGGCGCTCATCGAGCGGCTCGCAGGCTGCGCATGCGGCTCATCCTTCCCGTTCTCACCCGTGAGCGGCGAGCCGGTCCGTCAGCCGGGCCCGGGCCGCGGGCCAGTCGTCGGCGAGCATGGCGAGCTGGACCGTGTCGCGCCAGCTCCCGTCCATCCGGATCCGGTGGTGCGCCAGGACGCCCTCGCGCTGTGCCCCGAGCCGGGCGATGGCCTCCTGCGAGCGGACGTTGCGGATGTCGGTGTGCCAGACGACCCGCTCCGCGCCCACCCCCTCGAAGGCCCGGGTCAGCATCGCTAGCTTGGACTCGGTGTTGACGAACGTCCGCCACCACGGCCGGCCGACCCAGGTGTGCCCGATCGCCAGCGCCCGGACGCCCGGCGCGATCTCGTAGAAGGAGGTCGTCCCGACGAACGTCCCGTCCGCCAGCCGCTGGGCGTAGGCGACCCGGTCGGCGTCGGTCAGCGCGGCCGCAATCACCGCTCCGGCGCCGCGGACGTCGCTCACCCGCGGCACCCGCAGGTGGGCCACCACCTCGTCCCGCTCCTCGGGGCTGCCGAGCGCGGCCAGGAACGCCGGGGCGTCGGCCAGGCGCAGCGCGTCGAGCCGCAGCCGGGCGGTCCGCAGCGGTGGCGCGGCGAACCAGTCGTCCGTGCTCACCCCGCCTGCCGCTGGGCGACGACGAAGAGGCGCCGGAACGGCAGCACCGTGCCCCACGGCTGCGCGGGGTAGGCCTGGGCCAGCCGTTGCCGCAGCGCCTCGGTGAAGGACGGCCGCAACGTCTCGGGCAGCACGTCGAGGTAGGGGCGCGCCCCGGTCCCCTCGAGCCAGTGCAGGACGGGGTCCGGCCCCTGCAGCACGTGCAGGTAGGTCGTCTCCCACGCGTCGACCCGGCACCCCAGGCGGGTCAGCTCGGCGAGGTAGTCGGCCGGCTCGGCGACCGCTGGCCGGACGACCTCGCTGGTGTGCGCGACGTACGCCGGTCCGGCCGCGGCCGCCCGCAGGGCCTGGTGGCTGGGGGCGTCGAAGTTCCCGGGGACCTGGAAGGCCAGCCACCCGTCGGGGGCGAGGGCGTCGACCAGGGCTGGCAGCAGGGCGCGGTGGTCGGGCACCCACTGCAGGGCGGCGTTGCTGACGAGGACGTCGACGGGCTCTGCCGGGCGCCAGCCGACGAGGTCGGCCTGGACGAAGGAGACGCGCGGCCCGGCGTACGGCTCGGCGGCCTCGATCATGGCGGGCGAGGAGTCCACGCCGGTGACGTGCGCGGTTGGCCAGCGTTCCGCGAGGCCCGCCGTGAGCGCGCCGGACCCGCAGCCGAGGTCGACCACCGTCCTCGGCGACGCGGCCCCGATCCGGGCCGTCAGGTCGACGAACGGGCGGGCCCGCTCGTCGGTGAAGGCCGCGTAGGCCTGAGCGTCCCAGGTGGGCACGGTCGCCCCTCTCGCCTCGCCCCGGCGGCGTCTCGAGGCCGGGTGACAGGGCCAACCTAGCGACGGCGACGCCGGTGGTGGAGGGCCGTCCGGAACCTTGTCCGGAGCCGACGCCGACCCGGGCGGCGGCGGCTTCGGGACGGCCGCGGAATTCTGCGCGAACGGCGGACGGGGACCCGTGCCGACCCCTATGATCCGACCAAGACACACAGTCAGGGGGGCGATGTGTCAACAACTGATTTCGGCATGCGCAGACCGCCGGTTCGTCCGGCGGCTGGGGTGGGTCACATCCCACGGACGGACGGCTCGAAGCCGTCCCGCCCGGCCACAGCTTCTTCTCCGAACACGCCTGCTTCCGGCCAGAGCCGTTCGTCGCTGTCGGTCCTGATCCGCGTCCGGGGGGCTCTGCCCAGCCTGCGGCCGGCCGAGCAACGGGTCGCCGAGGCCGTGCTCGCGGACCCGGCGGGGGTCAGCGAACGTTCCATCACCTCGTTGGCACGGTTGTGCCGCACGTCGGAGACGACCGTGCTGCGCTTCTGCCGGGCCCTCGGCCTGGCCGGCTACCCGGAGCTGCGCATCGCGCTCGCCCGGGCGGCGCAGGGCGAGGAGGACGACCGGGCCTCGGGGACGGCGTCGGACGGCGTGATCGTCCAGACCGACTCGATGGCCGAGATGGTCGCCAAGATCACCTACGCCGACCAGCGCTCGATCGCGGACACTGGTGCGGCCGTCGACGTCGTGGCGCTCCAGGCCGCGGTCGACGCGCTGGCCAAGGCCCGGCGGGTCGACGTCTACGGGGTGGGGGCGAGCGCTCTCGTCGCCCAGGAGCTCCACGGGCGCCTGCACCGGCTCGGGCTGGCGAGCGGCGTCTGGGCCGACCCGCACGCGGCGCTGTCGTCGGCCGCGGGCCTGGTCTCCGGCGACGTGGCGGTCGGCATCTCCCACACGGGGACGACGATCGACGTGATCGACGCGCTCCGCGTCGCCCGGACGCGGGGGGCCACCACGATCGCGATCACCAACTTCGACCGCGCGCCGATCGTGGGCCAGAGCGACATCGTGCTCACCACGGCCGCCCGGGAGACGACGTTCCGGACGGGGTCGATGTCCAGCCGCGTCTCGCAGCTGGTGCTGGTCGACTGCCTCTTCACCGGGGTCGCGATGCGGTCGTACGACCGCTCGGTGTCCGCGCTGGACGCCGCCCGGTCCGTGCTGAGGGCGCGCCACACCGAGCGGCACGAGCGGCAGACCGGCGTCGGGCGCCCGGGCCTCGTCCCCACGGGCGGGCTCACGGTCCAGGCCTAGGGCCACGGCAGGCCGGACGCCCTCGTTCGTTCGAGGGCGTCCGGTCTCAGGTGCGTCGGTGGTAGGCCTCGCGCCAGGTCGGCACGTGCGGCAGCCGGCGCAGCGGCATCCCGGCCTCGACGGGGGTGCGGTCGGCCTTGACGTTGTTGCAGCGCGTGCAGGCGGCGACGGTGTTCTGCCAGGTGTTGCCGCCCCCGCGCGACTGCGGGACCAGGTGGTCGACGGTGTCGGCGGTCGACCCGCAGAAGGCGCAGCGGTGCGCGTCGCGACGCAGCACGCCCCGCTTCGACCACGCCGGGGCCGCCGCGTAGAGGAATGTGGTCTTGACGTAACGGATCAGCCGCAGCACCACGGGCCACGGGTAGGGCCCGATCGAGGCGCCGACCCGGGACTCCTCGACCACGGCGACCTCGCGCACGAGCATCTTGATGGCGTGCTTGACCGAGACGGTGTGCAGCGCGGTGTTGTCCGTGTTCAGCACGACGACCGTGGACACGACCACCTCCCCTCCGCCCCGTACGCGCCGGGCGAGACGTGGCCTGGCTGGTCACGGGGCTCGAACAGGGTGCACGAGGGACGTCTTGGCTGTCAGCAGGATTATGGCCCGGGCGGGCCCGTGCGAGAAGGAGGCCGGGCACTCCGACACCACGTCGTGACGTGCGGGAGCCCGGTCCTGGTGGGGCGCCGGGCCTCGACCTCGGGTCGAGGCCAGTCCGAGGGACCCGCTTGACGATCTCGAACACGTGTTCGAATATAGACCGGTGTCAGTCGCAGCCGTCCTCGACGAGGTCCCCGACCTGCCGGTCCGCGGTCTCCCCAGCGGGCGGGGCTCGACGAGCGCGAGCACCCTCGACGAGCTGCGGCAGCGGGTGCACCGCATGCAGGGTGGCGCCAGCGGCCGGCGGCTCCCCGGGCTGACCCCCGACCTCGACCTGGCGACCGGGGCGGCGTACGCCACCGACAGCGCCGGGCTGGCCCTCGCCCTCCTGGCCGGACCCTCGGCGGCGGGGGAGTGGGTCGGCGTCGTGGGGGCGCCCGACCTGGGCTACGAGGCGGCGGCTGCGCTGGGGGTCGACCTCGAGCGCACGATCGTCGTCCCGCACCCCGGGGAGCACTGGATGAGCGTCGTCGCGGCGCTGGTCGACGTCGCCTCCGTGGTGCTGGTGCGACCGTCGGTCGCCGTGGGCGAGTACCCGGCCGAGCGGCTCCGGGCACGGCTGCGGACCAAGGACGCGGCGCTGGTGTGCTGGGGCGAGTGGCCCCGCTGCCAGGCGAGGTTCCGGGTGCGCGAGTCGGTGTGGTCCGGCCTGGGCCGGGGCCACGGCCACCTCTCGGGCCGTCGGATGGTCGTGGAGGTGGGTCGTACGGGGTCGCCGCGGCAGACGTTCGGCCTCGACCTGCCCGGTCGCGGCGGGGCGGAGCCCGTGCGCACGTCGTCCCCCCAGCCGGTCGACGGGCGTACGGCGGCGGCCGTCGGAGGTTCCTGGTGAGCGCGCTGCTCGTGCCCGACCGGGCGGGCGCCGACCCGACCGGCGCCGACCGGACCGATGAGGACCGGGGCGGTGCGCCCCGGGTGATGGTGGTCTGGTGCCCCGACTGGCCGGTCGTGGCGGCGGCCGCCGAGCTCGGGCTGGCCGTCACCGACCCGGTGGCGGTGATCGAGGGCGGCGAGGTCTTCGCCTGCTCCGAGGAGGCCCGTCGCGACGGGGTGCGCCGGGGAATGCGGCGCCGCGACGCCACCGCCCGCTGCCCGGAGCTCGTGCTGACCGACCACAGCCCCGAGCGCGACGTCCGGGCGTTCGAGGCGGTGCTGTCCGCGATCGAGCACGTCAGCGCCACGGTGACCCCGATCCGGCCGGGTCTCTGCGCCCTCGCGGTGCCGCGCCGCTTCTACGGCGGGGAGACCGAGGCCGCGGCGGTCGTCGCCGAGCACCTCGTCGCCACCGGGGTGTGGGACTGCCGCACCGGGATCGCCGACGGCATGTTCACCGCGGAGCAGGCGGCCAAGCAGGCCGCGCCGCAGGACAGCGTCGTCGTGGAGGTGGGCGGCTCCCGGCGCTTCCTGTCCCGGCTGCCCGTCGCGGTCCTCGACGACCTCGAGCAGGTGAGCCTGTTCCGCCGGCTCGGGCTGCGGACCCTAGGTGACCTGGCGGCGTTGCCGGTGCGGGACGTCGCCACCCGCTTCGGCGCCTCGGGTGCCTGGCTGCACCGGCTGGCCCGGGGCGCGGACGCGCGCCCGGCGGTGGCCCGGCGGCCGCCCCGCGAGCTCGACGCGCAGGTGACCTTCTCGCCCGGCCTGGAGACCATCGAGCCGATCGCCTTCAGCACCCGCCGTACGGCGGAGGCGTTCGTCGCCGAGCTGTCCCGTCACGGGCTGGTCTGCGGCGAGGTGCGTATCGAGGTCAGCGGCGAGCGCGGCTGGCTCGGCTCCCGGGTGTGGGCGCACCCCCGCTGGTTCAGCGCGGCCGACCTCGTCGACCGGCTCTACTGGCAGCTCCAGGGCGACCCAGCGCCCGAGCCGGTGGAGACGGTGCGGCTGATCCCGGAGGCGGTCGAGTCGCTGGCCGACCACGGCGAGGGGCTGTGGGGCACCGCGCCGGACGAGCGGATCGTGCGCGGGGTGGCCCGGCTGCAGGGGATGCTCGGCCCCGAGCAGGTGCTCGTCCCCTCGCTGCAGGGCGGTCGCAGCCCGCGCGACCGGCAGGCGCTCACCCCCTGGGGCGAGCGCGCCGGCGACCGGCGTCCGGCTGGCCTGCCCTGGCCGGGCAGCATCCCGCCGCCGGCCCCGGCGCGGGTGCTGGCCCAGCCGGTCCCCGCCACGGTCCTGTCCGCGGAGGGGATGCCCGTCCGGCTCACCGGCCGCGGTGCCGTCTCCGCCGAGCCCGTCCGGGTGCGGGTCCGGCCCTCCTCGGACCAGCCCGCCGGGGCACGGTGGGCCGCGGACTGGTCCGCCGACCTGGTCGTCGACGCCTGGGCCGGTCCCTGGCCGATCGACGAGCTCTGGTGGGACCCGGAGGTCGCCCGCGCGGTCGCCCGCTTCCAGGTCGTCGCGGTCGACGGCTCCGCGTGGCTGCTGATGGTCGAGGGCGGCCAGTGGTGGGTCGAGGCGCGCTATGAGTAGGGCGACACCGATCCCGATCCTGACCCCGACCCCGACGGTCTGGCCGCGAGCGGTGGGCCGCTAGATGGGGTGGAGCAACCCGCCGCAGTCGTGGGGCGAGCTCGAGCGGGCGCTGTCCGGGCGTCGGGCGGCGCCGGAGGCGGAGCCGGCCCCGCCGGAGCGTCGGCCGAGCCTGGACCACCCGGGCGACGACAGCGCGCCGGGGTACTCGCACAAGCGGCCGGCCTACCGCGTGCCGGAGGGGCGGCCGGGCTCGCCCGACGAGCCGTACGTCCCCTACGCCGAGCTGCACGTGCACAGCGACTTCAGCTTTCTCGACGGCGCGAGCGACCCCGAGTCGCTGATCGAGGAGGCCGCCCGGCTGCGGCTGGCGGGCCTGGCCCTCACCGACCACGACGGCTTCTACGCCGCCGCGCGGTTCGCCGAGGCGGCCAAGGCGTACGACCTGCCCACCGTCTACGGCGCGGAGCTGTCGCTGGGCCTGACCGTGCCGCAGAACGGGGTCGCCGACCCGGAGGGGGAGCACCTGCTGGTGCTGGCCCGCGGGGTCGAGGGCTACCACCGCCTGTCCGCCGCCATCACCGACGCCCAGCTGCGCGGCGACGAGAAGGGCCGCCCCGTCTACGACCTCGACGAGCTGGCGCAGCGCTCGGAGGGTCACTGGCTGGTGCTCACCGGCTGTCGAAAGGGTCCGTTGCGCGCCGCGCTCACCCGGCACAGCGAGGCCGGTCGGCCGACCCGGGTGGGCACCGCCGCCGCGGCGCGGGCGCTGGACGACCTGGTCGGGCTCTTCGGCCGTGACCACGTGGCGGTGGAGATCAGCGACGCCGGCCTGCCCACCGACTCGACGACCCACGACGTGCTCGCGGCTCTCGCCGCCGAGCAGCACCTGCCGCTGGTCGCCACGCAGAACGTGCACTTCGCGACCCCCGAGGAACGTCGCCTGGCCGCCGCGATGGCGGCGGTCCGGGCCCGTCGCAGCCTGACCGAGATGGACGGCTGGCTGCCGCCGCCCGGCGCGCACCTGCGCTCGGGCCACGAGATGGCGCAGCGCTTCGCCCGCTTCCCGGGTGCTGTCCCCACGTCGGTCCGGCTGGCGACCGAGTGCGCCTTCAACCTGCAGCAGGCCAAGCCGCGGCTGCCCAAGCAGCAGGTCCCGCCCGGCCACAGCCCGGCCACGTGGCTGCGGGAGCTGTGCCGCCAGGGCCTGGAGGAGCGCTACCCGCCCGAGCGGCACGCGGTCGCCCGCCAGCGCCTGGAGCGCGAGCTCGCGGTCATCGAGGAGAAGGACTTCCCGGGGTACTTCCTCATCGTCCGCGACATGGTCGCCTTCGCCCGCGAGCAGGGCATCCTCTGCCAGGGCCGGGGCTCGGCGGCCAACTCGGTCGTCTGCTACGTCTTGATGATCACCGCGGTCGACCCGATCCTCTACGACCTGCCGTTCGAGCGGTTCCTCTCGGTCAACCGGGACGAGGAGCCCGACATCGACGTGGACTTCGACTCCGACCGGCGCGAGGAGGTGATCCAGGAGGTCTACCGCCGCTACGGCCGGCACAACGCGGCGCAGGTCGCCAACGTCATCAGCTACCGCCCCAAGTCGGCGGTACGCGACATGGCCAAGGCCCTCGGCTACTCCACCGGGCAGCAGGACGCGTGGTCCAAGCAGATCGACTCCTGGGGCACGGTGTCAGTCAACGGCCACCACGAGGAGCACGACCACGACATCCCCACCGCCGTGGTCGACCTGTCCGAGCAGCTGCTGCGCGCACCGCGCCACCTCGGCATCCACTCCGGCGGCATGGTGCTCACCGAGCGACCGGTGGGGGAGGTCGTCCCGATCGAGCGCGGCCGGATGGACCAGCGCACCGTCCTGCAGTGGGACAAGGACTCCTGCGCCTGGATGGGGCTGGTCAAGTTCGACTTCCTCGGGCTGGGCATCCTCGCCGCGATCCAGTACACCCTCGACCTCGCGGCCGACCGGGTCGGCGAGCGCCTCGACCTCGACTCGATCCCCAAGGAGGAGCAGGGCGTGTACGACATGCTCTGCCGCGCCGACTCGATCGGGGTGTTCCAGGTCGAGAGCCGTGCCCAGATCGGCACCCTGCCGCGCCTCCAGCCGCGCCGCTTCTACGACCTCGTGGTCGAGATCGGCCTGATCCGGCCGGGCCCGATCCAGGGCGGGGCCGTGCACCCCTACATCCGGCGCGCCACCGGCAAGGAGGAGATCACCTATCTGCACCCGGCGCTGAAGCCGGTGCTCGAGCGCACCAAGGGCATCCCGCTCTTCCAGGAGCAGCTGATGCAGATCGCCATGACCGTGGGCGGCTGCACCGGTGACGACGCCGACCTGCTGCGCCGGGCGATGGGCTCCAAGCGCGGGATCGAGAAGATCGAGCGGCTGCGCACGACGCTGTACGAGGGGATGGCCTCGCACGGCATCCTCGGCGACCTGGCCGACGACATCTACGCCCGGATCAAGGCGTTCGCCAACTTCGGCTTCGCCGAGAGCCACTCGATCAGCTTCGCGCTGCTGGTCTACGCCTCCTCCTGGCTCAAGCTGCACTACCCCGGGGCGTTCCTCGCCGGGCTGCTGCGCGCCCAGCCGATGGGCTTCTACTCCTCGCAGTCGCTGGTCGCCGACGGCCGGCGCCACGGCGTCGAGGTCCGCCGCCCCGACATCGTCGCCTCCGACGTCGACGCCGGCCTGGAGCTGCTGGACGGCGAGCTCGGCGACGAGGGCGTGAGCGAGGGGAAGGCCGCAGGCGAGAAGCACAGCCTCGCGACCGGGATGGCGTCCTGCCTGGAACGTGACCAGGCGCCGGTCGGTCCCTGGCTCGTGAGCGCCCCCGACCTGACCCACACCCACCGCCGAGACGGGCGCTTCGCGGTCCGGCTGGGGCTGAGCGAGGTGCAGGGGATCGGCAAGGCCCAGGCCCAGCGCATCGTCGACGCCCGGGCCGAGGGGCCGTACACCAGCATCAACGACGTCGTCCGGCGGACGGGCCTGACCGTGGCCCAGACCGAGGCGCTCGCCACCGCGGGGGCGTTCGACTCCTTCGGGCTCTCCCGGCGCCAGGCGCTGTGGAACGCGGGGTACGCCGACAGCGCGGACACCCTGCCGGGCACGGCGGTGGACGCTGCACCGCCGGAGCTGCCGGGGATGAGCGCGGCCGAGCTGACCCTCGCCGACCTGTGGGCGACGCAGATCAGCCCGGACGACCACCCGATCGGGCACCTGCGTCCGGTGCTCGACGGCCACGAGATCGTCCCGATCAGCGCGCTGGGGGCCCAGCACGACCGCACCCGGGTACGGGTGGCCGGGCTGGTCACCCACCGGCAACGGCCCTCGACGGCCGGCGGGGTCACGTTCCTCAACCTGGAGGACGAGACCGGCATGCTCAACGTGGTCTGCTCGCGCCCGATGTGGCAACGCTTCGTCCGGGTGGGCCGACGGACCAACGCGATGCTGGTGCGCGGCACCATCGAGCACTCCGAGGGGGTGACGAACCTGGTCGCCGACAAGCTCGAGGCGCTCAGCGGGCTCTTCCCGGCCGCAACCGCGGTGATCCCGCAGAGCTACCGCTCACGCGACTTCCGCTAGGGCGGTCGGACGCGGAGCGCACGCTCAGGTGACGAGCCACCACACGAGGGCGATCATCAGGACGGCCGACACCACCGACAGCAGCAGACCCAGCCACACCAGGTCCCCGTCGCGCCAAGTCGGCTTCGTCCGCAGGCGCTCAGCAAGGCGCGTTCTCTCCGACACCCGACACCCGATCGGTCACGTGCGTCCCCGGCCGCCCCGAGGCGGCCACACACCCAAGAGAATACCAAGAGAAGCAGAAAGGCCCTACCGACCTGCCCGGCCGCACGGGAAGGTTCGGCCGGGTCGACCAGGTGAAGCTATTTCTCTGCTTCAGGGCGCCTCGGCGCCAATAGTTGGCGTTCACCCGTCAGGGAAATCGTTGTCAGCAGAACGGATTGGTGCAGCGCACGAGATTCTCGTGTGATTGACATCTCAAGCAAGTCTGGCGAAATTGCCCGACGACGCCAGCGGATCCGGGAGCACCGACATAGGCTCGTCTCAGTCCTGGGGGCAGGACTTCTAAGACGTCGACGCTGATGTCACGCGTCTGCTTTTTGTAGTTGTTCTCGGGGGGGAACCATGTCTGAATCGTCCGCGCTCACGCGCACCCAGCGCCAGATGGCTTTCACGGCAGTCTCTGTCGTCGTCGACGTCTTCGCACTCTTCGTCGCCTGCATCGCGGCCTACGTCTTGCGGGTGTCGACGCCCAAGCACCCTTGGGCGGAGTTCGCCTCGTTCGGTCAGTACACGTCCGTGGTGTGCGTCGCCGCGCCGGCTTGGGCCCTGATTTTCGCCGCCTCTGGCCTGTACTCGACCCGGCAGAGCTGGGGGCGCCTCACCGAGCTGTCGAGGGTGATGGGCGGCATCGGCGTCGGCGTCGCGGCGCTCATCCTCGCCGACTACTTCTACCTGGGCCTGCCGCTGTTCCCGGGGCGGGCCGTCCCTGTGTACGCCTTCGTCATCGGCACCGTGCTGGTGATGGGCGGCCGGGCCGCGGTGCGGGCGGCGCTCCGCCGGGCCCACGCTCAGGGTCGTGCGCTGCACAACGTCATCGTGGTCGGGACCGGACCCGTGGCGGAGCGGGTGGCCGCCACTCTGACGCGCTCCGGGCGTGGGCACTCCATCGTTGCCGCTGTATCGAAGGACGAGGCCGGTGGCGTGTTCCTCGGTGATCGTCCGGTCTACGCGACGGTCGAGCGCGCGCTGGACTCGCACCGCGTCCGCATCGACGAGATCGTGCAGACCGACACGACGATGACCAAGGAGGAAGCCACCCGTCTCATGGCGCTGGCCAACGACCGGGGCATGGGCTACCGGTTCGTGCCCGACCTCTTCGGGGTCTTTGCCGCCAGCTCCACCATGGCGACCGTCGACGGCATCCCGGTCATGGAGGTGCGTCTCACCTCGCTCGACGGCTGGGCGACCGTGACGAAGCGGGTCATCGACGTCCTCGGATCTCTGGTCGGTCTCGTCCTCCTCGCTCCGCTGTTCCTGACCGTGGCCGCGCTGGTCAAGATCACCGACCCGGCTGGTCCGGTGCTCTACAAGCAGCGGCGTCTCGGCCGCGGTGGTCGCTCCATCGGCGTGTACAAGTTCCGCTCGATGCTCTGGGAGTACTCGACCGGTGCCGACCGTCCGTACAAGACGGCCGAGGAGGCCTTCATCGCCATGGGCCGCGAGGACCTGGTGGCGGAGTTCGCCCACGAGCAGAAGGTCGCCGACGACCCCCGGGTCTCCAACCTGGGCAAGTTCCTGCGCCGGACGAGCCTCGACGAGATCCCGCAGCTCTTCAACTCGCTGCTGGGTCACCTGTCGCTCGTCGGTCCGCGACCGATCACGCCCATGGAGCTCGAGCGCTATGGCGCGCACCAGCGCAGCTTCCTCGCGCTCAAGCCGGGCATCACCGGCCTGTGGCAGGTCTCCGGGCGCAGCGACGTCGGCTACGACCAGCGCGTCAAGCTCGACGTCTTCTACGCCGAGAACTGGAGCACCATGCTCGACGTCTCCATCCTGGCCCGCACCGTGACCACGGTGGCCGCCCGCCGCGGGGCCTACTGACCGCCGTTCCTCCTCCCTCTCCCCTCATCCCGGGCTGAGGTGCGTCCCCGCGTGACCCCAGCCCACGGGCGGAGGAGCGGTCAGAAGAGCCCGTCCAGCCTCGGCTGGCCGGGCTCTTCGCCTCTCACGGCAGATCCTCAGGATACGACTCAGCGGACCGCCTGGTCCCAGGGACCGACGTACGTCGAGGCGGGGTCGAGTGCCGCAGGTGCTGCGTGCTCGGGCACGTACGTGCGCTGCAGGCCCGCACGGGACGCCCACAGCCAGAGCGCGCCTGCGCTGAGCAGCAGGATCACCCCCGGCAGCAGGACCGCGGGGCCCGCGCTGCCGGCGCCGCGGTCGAAGACCGATGCAGTGTCCTGCTGCAGCAGGACCAGGCTGCCGAAGGCGACGAGGTTGTTGGCCGCGTGCAGCAGCACCGCCACCTCCAGCCCGCCGGTGCGCCAGGTGATCAGCGACAGGACCACGGCGAAGAAGAAGTAGAAGGCGATCAGCCAGGGGTCGCCCGCCCCGTGGGCCAGGGTGAAGACCGCGCCCGACAGCACCGTGCCGACGAGGAGCGCGAGCCGGGGCGACGCGCACCACGAGCCGGCGCCGCGGGTGATGAGGCCACGGGCCCCGTACTCCTCGCCGGCCGCCTGGAAGGGCGTGGTCAGCACGACGATCACGAGCAGGGCGACGTAGGTGCCGCTCGGGACCTTCACCGACTCGGGCGCGAAGACCAGCGTGATCACGAGGTACGCCGCCCAGAACGGGAGGGCGACGAGCGCGCCGCGCGCCAGCACGCCCCAGCGGAACCGTCCCGTCACCGAGCTGAGCCACCGACCGCGCTGGCCGAAGAACGCGCGCTGCAGGACCATGCTCAGCGGGATGGCGGCGACGTTCGACAGGTTGACCGACAGGAGCAGCGCGGGTGTGAGGTCCAGCCGCATGGCCAGCACGTCATCCAGCGACGTGGCGCCGCGGTAGACGTCGAACCCGATCGCGGCGCCCTGCAGCACCGTGCTGACGAGCAGGTACGACAGCACGAAGCAGACGATCATCAGCACCCCGCGCCCCCACGTCGCGCGCGGCGTCCGCAGCATCTGGGGGTAGGCGACGGGCTCGACGGGCATCGGGTCACGCTGCGCGAGCACGGGCGGCGGCCCGTACGGCACGGGGTAGGTCACGGGTCTTCCCTCCAGGTCCGCCCGCGGGCCGGGCCGGACGTCCAGTGTGCCCGGACCCGACCTGAGGGCGACCGACCCGATTCTTGGTAACGGCGAGGGCTTCCCGAGCGAGGTCACGGGCAGACGGCGGTCGACGCGCCGTCGCGGTGCGCGGGGACACGGCTGCCGGCACGGGCCGCCTCACGGCGGTCCGGTCCTCGAAGGAGCCCGATGACCCCCACCTCCCGGCCTGAGCGCGGCCTCCTCGCGCGCCGGCCCCGTCCTACGTGCTCGTCGCGCGTCTGGCTAGCCGGTGCCGCGGCGCTCGCCGCCCTGGTGCTGCCCGTGAGCGTGCCGGCGGGGTCCGTCCTCAGCCCCGCGGCGCAGGCCGCCCCGGTGGCGACCGTCGCGACACCGGTCTCCGCGCCGCTGCGGGTGGCCTCGTACAACATCCGCAACGCCAACTCCTACGAAGGACGCAAGAACGAGAAGCGCTGGGAGGACCGCCGCGGTGCGGTGGTCGACACGATCCTGGGCCAGGACCTCGACGTGCTCGCGGTCCAGGAGGCGACCCAGGGCCTGCTCCACGACGAGGAGTCCGAGCCGAAGAAGATCAACCAGTACGACGACCTCCTCGCCCGGCTCGGCGGGACCTGGGCGATCACCAACGGCACCCGCTACAACTGTGTCAAGGACACGTCGCCCAACCGCTGCACCTACGCGGACAAGGGCGCCTCCGAGGGCCAGCGGATCCTCTACGACGCCGCCCGCATCGAGGTCGTCGCCCAGGGGTCGAAGCTGCTGCCGGTGCCGAAGGGCAAGGGCGACAACTACATGGCGTGGGCCGAGCTGCGCCAGCGGAGCACGGGCCAGCGGTTCCTGTTCTCCAACCTGCACACGGTGGGGACCGACAAGGACTACAAGGTCAAGAACAAGCAGGCGGAGGTCGCGCTCGCCGAGCTCCGGGCGCACAACCCCGATGGCCTCCCCATGATCGCCGTGGGCGACTGGAACTCGACGCGCTTCGAGAAGCCCAGCAACGGCCCGTACGACGTCTACGTCAAGGCCGGCTTCGTCGACCCGCTCGGCGGGAAGTACAAGACGCACAAGCCGAAGGGTGCGACCGTCGAGCACAAGATCCGCACCTACCTGAACAGCTCGAACGGCGACTGGGCGCGCAAGGCCCCGAACCACAAGAGCTGGGGCCTGGGCAGCTACATCGACTACATCCTCACGACCGAGATGCGCGTCAGCGAGTGGGAGACGGTGGCGAGGCTGGACAAGAAGGGGAAGATCGTCGGCACCATCCCCTCGGACCACCAGATGATCCGCGCGACCGTCTGGCTCCCGACCCGGTAGCGCGGCCCGGCGCTGATGCTCAGGCTTTGATGCTCAGGCGCTGATGCTCAGCGCACGCACCAGCCCGTCCGGCCCCAGCTCGAACGTGTGCGTCAGCTCGACGCGCCCGCCCGGGAAGTCGCCCTCCAGGAGGACGACGACCGTCGCCGTCGTACCGGCCTGCTCGGCCGACAACCGCGTCGACGTGGTCGTGAACTCGCTCGCCGCGCCCGTCAGCCAGGTGCGGACGGCGTCACGCCCGCGGTAGGTCCGCCCGTCGTCGACCACGACGGCGTCGGGGGTGAAGACGTCGATCACCCGGAGCTTGTCCGGGCCCTCCATCAGCGCGAAGTACGTCGTGACGGCGGGGGCGAGGGCGGGTCGGTCCGGGTTCATGACCCCAACGTCGACCTTCCCGTGGGGGGAAGGTCAAGACACGGGTCCCGTGGCGGTCAGCGCGTCGTGCGGAAGATGGGCCAGCCGACCTCGGTGACCACGTCCGGCGAGCCCGGGGTGCAGGTCTCGAGGTACGTCTCCCGCACCGGCCCCTCGACCCCCAGCTCGTGCTCCGCGACGTACGCGCCCAGCGCGCCGTACGTCTGCGCCATCGTCTCGTCCGGCCCGCGGTGGACCGCGACGGCGAGGTCGACGGCGGGCAGCAGCTCGGTCCGGACGCGTCCCGTCGGCGTCGGGCGGTGGTCCAGCGTCGTCAGCGGTGCGAACAGGGCGGCCTCGCCGCGCTCGTCGAGGAACAGCCCCGTGTCCCAGATCCCGCCGAGCGGCCCCGCCGCCTCCTGGCCCAGGTGGGCCCGGGCCGCCTCGAGCTCCGCGGACGCGCCGACGTACCAGGCGCCGAGGTCGTCCAGCCGGATCGACTGGCGGACCACCAGGGCCGGCGTCGCCGGGACGCTCCGGTGCTCCACCTCGAGGTGGGTCGGCGGGTCGGTCAGGAGACCTCGGAGCGCGCTGACGGCGGCCCGCGTGGCGGCCAGCTCGGACTCGAGCCGGACGAGGTGCGCCGAGATCAGCCGGTGACGGGTCTCGACGGCGGGCGCCGAGAGGATCTCGCGGACCGTCTCGACCGGGACCGAGAGCGCGCGCAGCTGCCGGACGACCTGCGCGTCGACGATCTGGTCGGGCTCGTACAGGCGGTAGCCGTTGACGGGGTCCACCGCGGCGGGCTCGAGCACCCCGGCCCGGTGGTAGAAGCGGAGCGCCTTGGCGCTGAGCCGCGTCGCCCGGGCGAAGTCGCCGATCGTCATCCGGGAGGTCACGCCGTCATCCTCGACCTTCCCCGTGGGGAAGGGTCGAGGACCCGGGCGGGTCCGCGCGGGCTCAGCCCCGCCGCGGGGCGCGCTGCGCCGGCTCCTCGTCGTCGTCGGCGATCTCGACGGACGGGGCCCCGCGGTCTGCCCCCGTGACGCGGGCGTACGTCGCGCCGGCGAGGGCGGCACCGACCAGCGGGGCGAGGACGAAGAGCCAGACCTGGCCGAGGGCCGCGCCGCCGACGTACCAGGCCACGCCGAGCGAGCGGGCCGGGTTCACCGACGTGTTCGTGACCGGGATGCTGATCAGGTGGATCAGGGTCAGCGCGAGCCCGATGGCGATCGGCGCGAAGGCCTTGTTCGTCCGGTCGTCGGTGGCACCGAGGATCACGTAGAGGAACGCCGCCGTCATGACGATCTCGGTCAGCAGGGCCGCGCCGAGCCCGTAGCCGCCGGGGGAGTGGGCGCCGTAGCCGTTGGTGGCGAAGCCCGACGCGCGGAGCTCGCCCGCGGTCGTGGGGCCGCCGGTGGCGATGATCCACAGGACGCCGCCGGCCGCGGTGGCGGCCACGACCTGCGTGACGACGTAGTGCGGCACCTCGCGCCAGCCGAAGCGACGCGCGACCGCGAGGCCGACGGTCACCGCGGGGTTGAAGTGACCGCCCGAGACGTGGCCGAAGGCGAAGGCCCCGGTGAGCACGGTCAGGCCGAAGGCGAGCGCGACGCCCGCGAAGCCGATGCCGAGCTGCACACCGTCCTCGGTGAGGAACTTGGCCGCGAGCACGGCGCTGCCGCAACCCCCGAAGACCAGGCCGAAGGTGCCGAGGAACTCGGCCCCCAGGCGGCCGCGGAGGCGGACGTCGGACGGCGGGGCGGGAACGGCAGGCATGGTCGACTCACTTCGGTGCTCGGGGGTTCGTACGACTGACCAGTGTGGGGTCAGGAGGCGCGACGGCGGTGGGCGACTCTCGCGACGATCGCGGCCGCCGCGACGCCGAGCGCCGCACCGCCGAACGACCAGGACAGCCCGGCCACGTCGATGACGACGCCGGCGATCGCCGTGCCGAGCGCGGCCCCGGCCGTGTTCGACGCGGACAGGAACGACTGGGCCTCGTTCAGCCGGGCGGGCGGCACGAGCTGGTCGAGCAGCGCCTGCTGCATGATCAGGGCCGGCGCGATGGTCAGCCCCGTCAGGAACAGCACCGGCAGGAGGACGACGAGCTGCGTCGTCCCTGTCGCCAGCAGCACGGCGAGCACGCCCAGCAGGGTCGCGAACACGGCGAGCAGGCGGGGTACGGCCTGACGCTCGCTGTGCGACCACGTCCGGGCCCCGTACGCCAGTCCCCCGAGGGTGCTGCCGCCCGCGATGGCGGCGAAGAGGATGCCGACGCGCTCGGTGCTGCCGAGCGCGAGGTCGGCCGTGCCGGCCATCGACGTGTCGAGCTGTCCGAAGCCGATGCTGATGACGAGCATCACCGCGAGGACGACCGGGACTCCGGCGGCCGTCAGCGCCGTCCGCGGGCCGCTGGGCGCCGCCGACGCGTCGTGGCCGGCCGCGGCCTGCTGCGTCCGGGCGGTCGCACGCCGGGCGACCCCGGTCAGGCAGTAGCCGATCCCGCCGACCGCGAGGAGCCCGGCGGTGACCAGCAGCGGCAGGGCGTTGATCCCGGGCAGCAGCAGGACCGAGAGCAGCAGCGGACCGAGGACGAAGGCGAGCTCGACCGATGTGGCGTCCAGGGCGAAGGCGACCCGCCGGGCATCCGGGTCGGGCAGGACGATGCGAAAGCTGGAGCGCAGGGCCGGTCCGATGGGCGGATAGCTGACGCCGACGCCGGCGGCGATGACGAGCAGCAGGTGGTCGGGCGCACCGCGCGTGGTGGCCAGGGCGAGGAGGGCGAGCAGCGCCGCGCTGGTCAGGGCGGTGGGCAGCAGCACCCGGAGCTGCCCGAAGCGGTCCATCAGCCGGCCCCAGAGCGGGGTCCCGAGCGCGGCGCCGATGGCGTACACCCCGCTGACCAGGCCCGCCAGGGCGTACGTCCCGCGCTCGGACTCGACGAGGATGAGCACGCCGAGCGGCGTCATCGACAGGGTGAGCCGCGCGAGCGCGGCGAAGAGGAACGGCCGTGATGCCGGTCCGTGGCGGAGGAGCCGTCCGTACGCCCGGACCCCCGTGCCCAGCTCGACAGGCTGATCCGTCGGCGCGGGCCCCTCGACGACGCCGGGCGCGGGAGGCCCCGCGTCAGGCGGTCGTTGTGAGGGTGTGTTCGACAAGATGTGTCCGAGGGGGGACTTGAACCCCCATTCCCCGTAAAGGGAACTAGCACCTCAAGCTAGCGCGTCTACCTATTCCGCCACCCGGACCGGTGCGGCCCGTTTCCGGACCGAGGGATGACTATACCTGTCCCGGAGGGCTGCTGACGCACGGTCGGTCCCGTGGACGCCTGGGACGCCTGCTGCCCGCGATTACTGCCCGCGGTCGTGCCAGTGCCGGGCGATGGCGTGGGGCAGGGTGTCGATCACGTCGCCCTGCTCCGCCATCCCGGCGCGGGTCAGCCGGCGGGTCCGGACCACGGCGAGGAAGCCGAAGGCCCAGGGCAGGTACTGGAAGCAGAAGCCGAGCTTGAAGTCGCGCAGCGTGTACGCGCCGTCGGGCGCCAGCGCGTCGAGCACGATCCCGATGACGAGGATCGTGGTGAGCGAGGCGGTGAAGCCGCCGACGTTGACGATGCCGGAGGCCACCCCGAGCCGGGGCGTCGGGTTGAACGAGCGGGCGAAGTCGAAGCCGACCGCCGACGCCGGGCCGTTGGCCGACAGCACGAGCATGAGGATCACGACGACGGGCAGCGGTGCCGGTCCCGGCCAGAGCAGCACCACGGTCCAGATCACGACGGTGGCGACGAGCACGGTCAGGACGAGGTTGGAGCGGCGGCGCGGGTAGGCCGCGGTGAGCTGACCGGTGACCGGCAACACGACCAGCCCGGCGAGCACCATCAGGGTCAGCAGCGAGCCGGCGAGCGTCGCGCTGTAGCCCAGGCCGATGGTGAGGAACGGGAAGCCCCAGAGCAGGGCGAAGACCATCTGGGAGAACTGCGAGGTGAAGTGCGACCACAGACCGAGGCGCGTGCCCGGCTCGGCGAAGGACAGCCGCAGCTGGCCGACGGCCTCGCGCCAGGTGATCGGCGGCGAGGCCTGCGCCCCGATCGGCGAGTCTCGGATCCCGGCGAGCACGGCGACGCCCACGAGCACCCCGATCGCCGCGGCGCCCAGGTAGGCCGGGGTCCACCCGAACGTGTGCAGCACCAGGACCAGCGGGATGGTGGCCGCCACCTGCCCCAGCTGCCCGAGCAGGCCGGTGACCTGCGTGAGGATCGGCACCCGGCGCGCCGGGAACCAGGACGGGATCAGCCGCAGGACGCTGACGAAGGTCATCGCGTCGCCGGTGCCGACGAGCATCCGGGCGACGATCGCGCCGGCGGGCGAGGTCGTGAGGGCCATCAGCACCTGGCCGCCCGCCATGACGAGCGCGCCGAGGGCGACCATCTTGCGCGACCCGATGCGGTCGACGAGCACCCCCACGGGCACCTGCATCACCGCGTACATGACCAGCTGCAGGACCGCGAAGACCGAGAACAGGGACGCCCCGATCGCGAAGCGCGCCGTCGCGTACTCCGCCGCGACGCTCAGCGAGGAGCGCTGGAACACCGCCAGCCCGTACGCGAGGACGCCGACCCCCCAGACCAGCCAGGCTCGGGAGGGGAAGCGCACGTGCCTCATTCTCACCCCTGGCGCCGGGTCGGTCGGGTCGGCCGGACGAGAATGAGCGCGTGAGCGACGACACGAGGACGAACGTGCAAGGTCTGGACGCAGCCCCGGACCGCGAGGTGGTCGAGCTCTGCCGGGAGCTGATCCGCATCGACACCACGAACTACGGCTCCGAGCCGGGTCCGGGGGAGCGCGACGCGGCCGAGCGGGTGGCCGGCTGGCTGGACGAGGTCGGCATCGAGAGCCAGCTCTACGAGTCGGAGCCGCGCCGTACGTCGCTGGTCGCGCACTGGTCGCCCGAGGGGACCGACGAGAGCCTGCCGCCGCTGCTGGTCCACGGCCACCTCGACGTCGTGCCCGCGAACGCGGACGACTGGAGCGTCGACCCGTTCTCCGGGGAGATCCAGGACGGCTGCGTCTGGGGCCGCGGCGCGGTCGACATGAAGGACTTCGACGCGATGGTGCTGAGCGTCGTACGGGACCGCGTCCGGACGGGCCGCGCGCCCCGGCGTCCGATCCGGCTGATCTTCACCGCGGACGAGGAGGCCGGCAGCGGGCTCGGTGGGCGCTGGCTGGTCGAGAACCACCCGGAGGTCGTGGAGGGCTGCACCGAGGCGATCGGCGAGGTGGGCGGCTTCTCGCTCACCGTCCGCGACGACCTGCGGCTCTACCTCGTCCAGACGGCGGAGAAGGGGCTGGCCTGGCTCAACCTCATCGCCGACGGACGCGCCGGGCACGGGTCGTTCCGCAACGACGACAACGCCGTGACCGAGCTCGCCGCCGCGGTCGGGCGCATCGGGACGTACGAGTGGCCCAACCGCATCACCGCGTCGCAGCAGGCGTTCCTCGAGGCGGTGTCGGAGGCGCTCGGCGTCGAGCTCGACACGAACGACGTCGAGCCGACGCTGGCCAAGCTCGGCAGCATCGCGCGCATGGTCGGGGCGACGATGGGCAACACGGCCAACCCGACGATGCTGCGCGCCGGCTACAAGCACAACGTGATCCCCGGCCGGGCGACCGCGTCGGTGGACGGGCGGTTCGTGCCGGGCGGGCAGGACGCCTTCTTCGAGACCATCACCGAGCTGCTGGGGGAGAAGGTCCGCTACGAGATCGAGAACGTCCAGCCCGCGGTGGAGACGGAGTTCTCCGGGGCGCTGGTCGAGGCGATGCAGTCATGCCTGGCCGCCGAGGACCCGGGGGCCAAGGCGGTGCCGTTCCTGATGAGCGGCGGCACGGACGCCAAGGCGTGGGACGCGCTGGGCGTGCGCTGCTTCGGCTTCGCACCGCTCCGGCTGCCGCCGGACCTCGACTTCGTCGGCATGTTCCACGGCGTGGACGAGCGGGTACCCGTCGAGTCGCTGGAGTTCGGGGCACGCGTGCTCGACCGGTTCCTGGACCAGGCCTGACCTCACGGCTGAGACGCGCCCCACAAGTCCTCGCAGCCGCTCCGGTCGCGGATTACCCTCGGTCTCGATGATCACGAGCTACGCCGACGCACGGCCGGTCGACTACGAGGTCCAGAAGGTCCGGCTGCCCCGCGACCTGTCGCGCGGCGCGGTCCGCCAGCTGCTCACGGAACGGTGCGAGCACGGGGGCTGGGAGCTGACCCGCCTGCGGCGCTACCGCGACGGCACGCGCGACGTCTGGGTGCGCCGCAAGATCATCCGCGCGCGCCTGACGGTCTGACCTTCCTCGTCGTACGCCCTCGCCCCGGTCACGAAGTCCTTCCGCGCGGCCTCCACGCAGCCGCGTACCGGCGGCACAGCCGCACAGGTTGCGGCCTGTGCGGCTGACCCGGAGGTGCGCGGCTAGCTCCGGGCGGCGAGGGGCGAGCGCAGCGCGTTCGGCCCACCGGAGACGTCGTCGAGCGCCGAGCTGATCTCCGGGGGCAGCGTCAGGCCCTCGGTGGCCAGGGCGGGTGCGAGCTGACCCGCCGTCCGGGCGCCGAGCAGGGGAGCGGTGACGCCGGGCGCGTCACGGACCCACAGGAGGGCGACCTGCAGCGGGGTGAGGTCGAGGCCCTCGGCCGCCCGGCTCACGGCCTCGACGACGCCGCGGCTGCGCGGCTCCAGGTAGGGCTCGACGAACCAGGCGAAGTGCTCGCTCGCAGCCCGTGACCCGCGGGGCGTGCCCACGCGGTACTGGCCGGTCAGCACGCCGCGGCCCAGCGGCGACCACGGGAAGCAGCCCATCCCGAACGCGTGCAGCGCCGGGAGCACCTCGACCTCCGCGCGCCGCGCCAGCAGGGAGTACTCGACCTGCGCGCTCACCAGCTGGCTCCGGCCCGGCACCGCCCGCTGCCAGGTCGCGGCCTGCGCGGTCTGCCAGCCGACGAAGTTCGAGACGCCGGCGTAGCGGACCCGCCCGCTCGTCACCGCCTGGTCGACGGCGCTGAGCGACTCCTCCAGCGGTGCGTCGCCCCAGGCGTGCACCTGCCAGAGGTCGAGGTGGTCGGTGCCGAGGCGGGCCAGGGAGGCGTCCAGGTCGCGGAGCAGCGCGCGCCGGGAGGTGTCGACCACGCGCTCGCCGCGGCGGACGACGAACCCGGCCTTGCTGGCGATCACGACGTCGTCGCGGTGGGTGACCTCGTCGACGAGTCGCCCGACCAGGCGCTCGGCGTCGCCGGCCCCGTACGCGGCGGCGGTGTCGATCAGCGTGCCGCCGGCCTCGCAGAACGTCTCGAGCAGGCCACGGGCCTGCTCCTCGCCGGTGTCGCGGCCCCAGGTGAGCGTGCCGAGCCCGAGCCGTGAGACGACCAGGCCGCTGTCGCCGACGCGTCGTGACTCCACGCAGGCGACCCTATGGCCCGGCGGCTCCTGGACCGGTCCGCGGGCTGGCCTACCGTCGGACGATGCGGCTCGCGCTCAACCTCGGCTACCTGTCCGGCCGGGCCGACCCGGCCGAGACCTTCGCGCTCGCGCAGCACGCGGAACGGCTCGGCTTCGCGTCGGTCTGGGCCGCCGAGGCGTACTCGTCCGACAGCCCGAGCGTGCTCGCCTGGCTCGCCGGGCAGACCTCGACGATCGGCCTCGGCGCGGGCGTGATGCAGATCCCCGGACGCACGCCGGCCCTGACGGCGATGACCGCCGCGACGCTCGACCTGCTGAGCGGCGGCCGGTTCTCCCTCGGCCTCGGGGTGTCCGGACCGCAGGTGTCCGAGGGCTGGCACGGGGTCCCGTTCGCGGAACCGTCGGCCCGCACCCGGGCGTACGTCGAGGTCGTCCGTCTCGCGCTCAGCCGGCAGACGGTCCGCCACGACGGCCCGCACCACCCGCTGCCGCTGCCCGACGGGCCGGGCAAGGCGCTGCGGCTGGGGCTGCGACCGGTCCGCGACCACCTGCCGCTCTACCTCGCCGCCGTCGGACCCAGGAACCTCGAGCTGGCGGGTGAGATCGCCGACGGCTGGCTCGCCGTCTTCTTCGACCCCGACCTCGCGGCCGAGCAGCTCGGTCACGTCGGGTCCGGCCGGGCCCGGGCCGGGCTCGACCTCGACGGCTTCGACGTCGTGGCGACGGTCCCGCTGTCGGTCGGCGAGGACCTGCACGCCTGCGCCGACCCGGTCCGGGCGTACGCCGCCCTCTACGTCGGCGGCATGGGCAGCCGCGAGCAGAACTTCTACTTCTCTCTCGCCGTCCGGATGGGCTTCGCGAACGAGGCCGCCGAGATCCAGGACCTCTACCTCGCCGGGCGTCCGCGCGACGCCGAGGCCGCGGTCCCGTACCCGCTCGTCGACCGCACGTCGCTCCTCGGGGACCGCTCCCGGGTCGCCGACGGGCTGGCCCGGCTGGCGGCCGCCGGCGTGACGACCTGCGCGCTGGTCCCGTACGGGGTGACGCTCGCCGACCGGCTGGGCGCGCTGACCCTGGCCGCCGAGGCGCTAGAACTGACGGCATGACGATCCACAGCGAGCACCCCTTCGCCGAGGCCGCGGGCGACCGCAGCCCCCTGCGCCGGTTCCGAGGGCGCATGGTGTCCCCGGTGAGCGTCTGGACGGCCCTCGGCGAGGGGCGTCGGGCGGGCTGGACCGTGTCGTCGTTCCTCGTCGCCGAGGGCGAGCCGGCCGAGGTCCTCGGGCTCGTCGACGAGGACAGCGACCTGGGCGAGCTCCTGACCCACCCCGAGGCCCAGCCGGCCGTGGTCGTCAACCTGCTCGGGTGGGACCAGCGCCAGCTGGCGGACGCCTTCGCCGGCCAGGCGCCCGCCCCGGGCGGGGTGTTCCGGCTGGGGGAGTGGACGGAGTCGGCGTGGGGTCCGGTGCTGCTCGGGTCGGCCGGGTGGATCGGGGCGCGGCTGACCGCGGAGCCGCCCGGCCACGCGGGCTGGGGCCTCCTCGTGCGGGCCACGGTGGAGCACGTCGAGCTGTTTGACGTGCCGACGGACGGGCTGCTGGCCCACGTCCGGGGCCGCTACCGGGCGGTCACCGGGGACTGAGCCCGCACCCTTGACCCCGGAGCCGCGGTGCGGGACGGTCAGCCATGACCAGACGAGCCGTCACCAGCTCCCGGGCGCCGGCCGCGCTCGGGCCGTACAGCCAGGCCGTCGTCGCGGGCGGGTTCGTGTTCTGCTCCGGCACGGCCGGCATCGACCCGGCGACCGGGTCGGCCCCCGACGGGATCGAGGCGCAGACCGAGCAGGCGCTGCTCAACCTCGCCGCGGTCCTCGGGGCCGCGGGCGCCTCGATGGACGACCTGGTGAGGACCACGATCTTCTACGCCGACGTCGACGACTTCGCCGCCCTCAACGCCGTGTACGCCCGGCACATGCCCGACCCTCCGCCCGCGCGCTCCGCCCCGGCGAACGTCCGCCTGCCGCGCGGGCTGCTGGTCTCGATCGACGCGATCGCGGTGCTTCCGAGCCCGCACTAGCCTGACGGACGTGACCACCGTCCTGCTCGTCCGGCACGGACGTACGTCCGCCAACACCGCCGGCGTGCTCGCCGGCCGCTCCTCCGGGGTGGAGCTCGACGAGCTCGGGCGCGAGCAGGTCCGCGCCCTCGGCGAGCGGATCGCCGGCGTCCCCCTCCGCGCGCTCGTCAGCTCGCCGCTGCGGCGCTGCCGGCAGACCAGCCAGGCGCTGCTCGCGGCCCGTACCGACGGTCTCGGGCTCACCGTCGAGCAGGGTCTGACCGAGTGCGGCTACGGCGACTGGACCGGGAAGTCGCTCCGCGACCTGGCCAAGGAGGACCTCTGGAAGACGGTGCAGACCCAGCCGTCCGCGGTCCGCTTCCCGGGCGGGGAGTCGATGACCGAGATGTCGTCCCGGGTCGTGCAGACCATCCGGCGCTGGGACGCGGAGATCGCGGCCGAGCACGGCGACGACGCGGTCTGGGCCGCGGTCTCGCACGGCGACCCGATCAAGGCGATCCTCGCCGACGCGCTCGGCCTGCACCTCGACAGCTTCCAGCGGATCATGGTCGACCCCGCCTCGCTCTCGGTGATCCGCTACACCGCCACCCGCCCGTACGTCGTCACCACCAACTCGACGAACGCCGACCTGGGCAAGCTGCTGACGCCGCCCCCGAAGAAGGCCGCCGAGGGCGACGCCGCCGCGGGTGACAGCTCTGCGGACGACGCCGCGGTGGGCGGCGGGCTCGGCGCGGGCGGGCACGCGTAGGTCGGCTCCGCCCGGACGCCCGGACACCGCTCCGCGGCGCACTAGGCTGGTTCCATGGCGATTCTCGTGCACCGCTACGACGCGCCGGACCGGTTCGTCGCCGGCACCGTCGGCACCCCCGGCGAGCGCACCTTCTTCCTCCAGGCCCGCGAGGGCAACCGCATCACCAGCGTCGCGTGCGAGAAGCAGCAGGTCTCGGTGCTCGCCGAGCACCTCGACCGCGTCCTCGACGAGATCGTGAAGCGCGGGACGCTGACCTCGGGCTCGTCGGTCAGCACCGGGCGGGCGCGGGACGTGGACCCGCTCGACGCCCCGATCGCGGAGGAGTTCCGCGTCGGCACGATGACGATCGCGTGGGACCCGAGCATCGACCGGATCGTCATCGAGCTGTTCTCCAACATCGACCAGGACGAGACCGAGACGCCGGGCGAGGGGACGGGCGGTACGCCCGCCGGCCTCGACGCCGAGGTCGAGGCCGACGAGGTGTTCGTGGTCAAGATCACCGCCTCGTACGCCCGTGAGTTCGTGACCCGCGCGCAGGCGCTCGTCGCCGCCGGACGGCCCCCGTGCCCCTTCTGCCTGCAGCCGATCGAGCCGACCGGTCACATCTGCCCGCGGGCCAACGGCTACCGCCGCGCGCTGTTCTCCTGAGCCCGCGCGAACCCCCGAGACGCTGACGTGACCGACGCCGCGCACGACCTCGTCCACGCGGACGGGTCGCGGCACCCTGCGCTCACCGCGCCGCTGCGCAGCGGCCGCCTCGACCGCGAGGAGCTCGAGATCACGGGGCGGCTGCTGACCGCGTCGAACGCGACGTTCCTGGGTCAGCTGCGGACCGACGGGCTCGACCTGACGTGCGTCTACAAGCCGACGCAGGGCGAGCGACCGCTGTGGGACTTCCCGACCGACACGCTCGGCCGTCGCGAGGTGGCGGCGTACGAGGTGTCGCGCGCGGCGGGCTTCGACTGCGTCCCGGTGACGGTGTTCATCGACGGTCCCTTCGGGCCCGGCTCGCTGCAGGTCTGGGTCGAGTCCGAGGACGACGCCGTCGCCCGGCTGGTCGACCTGGTGCCCAGCAAGCGGGTGCCGAAGCGGGGCTGGTTCCGGTGCGTGGAGGGGCTCGGCGCCGACGACACCGCCGTGGCGGTCATCCACGCGGACGACCCGGCGCTGCGGCGGCTGGCCGTCTTCGACGTGCTCGTGAACAACGCCGACCGCAAGGGCGGCCACATCCTCTCCAGCGAGGGCCACCTCTTCGGCATCGACCACGGCGTGACCTTCAACGTCGAGAACAAGCTGCGCACGCTGCTGTGGGGCTGGGGCGGCTCCGAGCTGACCGAGGACGAGCGCGAGCTGGTGCGCCGGGCTCGGGACGAGGCCCCGGCGGTCCTGGTGGGGCTGCTGGACGACGAGGAGGTGGACGTCTTCGCGCGTCGCGCCGACCGCCTGCTCGACCGCAACCACCTCCCGCGCCCGAAGGGCCAGTGGCCGTCCATCCCCTGGCCGCCGTTCTGATCTGTCGCTCTGAGCGTGGTGCGCCTTGATCTGCCGCCTTCGTCTCTTCTCGTGAAGCGCAGCTCCCGCGGTGCTGGGGCTGGGCGTGCTTCACGATCCGTTCCTCCAGGCGGCAGAGGCGCACCACGCTCATAGCTCCGCGGTCGCGGCTTCGCTCCGGTTGGCGCCGGTAGGGTGCTGCGGTGCAGGCCTGGCGTTCCCGTCCCGTTCCCGAGCTCCCCGCCCCGAAGGTCGCGGTGCGGGTGCGGGCGTACGACTCCAAGGCGCAGGGGCTGGTCGAGGTCGGTCCGACCGACGGCACCGCGCGGATGTACGTCTGCGGGATCACCCCGTACGACGCCACCCACCTCGGGCACGCGAACACGTACGTGGCGTTCGACCTGCTCAACCGGGCGTGGCGCGACGCCGGTCTCCTCGTGAACTACGTGCAGAACGTCACCGACGTCGACGACCCGCTGATCGAGCGGGCCGACCGGGACGGCGTCGACTGGCGCGAGCTCGCCGACAGCCAGATCGAGCTGTTCCGCGAGGACATGGAGGCGCTGAACGTGCTCGCGCCCGCCAGCTACGTCGGCGCGGTCGAGGCGGTGCCGCTGATCGTCGAGCTGGTCGAGCGCCACCAGCGCGAGGGCAACGTGTACGCCGTCGACGACCCCGAGCACCCCGACCTCTACTTCGCCCAGACGGCGGACCCGACGTTCCTGTCGTTGTCCCACCTGAGCCCGGACGAGGCGCGCCCCGTGTTCGCGGAACGCGGCGGCGACCCCGACCGGCCCGGCAAGCGCGACCCCCTCGACGCGCTCGTCTGGCGCCTCGAGCGACCGGGGGAGCCCGCGTGGGACTCGCCCTTCGGCCGCGGACGGCCCGGCTGGCACGTCGAGTGCGCCGCCATCGCGCTCGACCGGCTCGGCCCGGCCTTCGACGTCCAGGGCGGCGGCAGCGACCTGGTCTTCCCGCACCACGAGATGTGCGCCGGCGAGGCGCAGCTGACCACGGGCGAGACGTTCGCCCGGGCGTACCTGCACAGCGGCATGGTCGGCCTCGACGGCGAGAAGATGAGCAAGTCGCGGGGCAACCTCGTGTTCGTCTCCGCGCTCCGACGCGAGGGCGTCGACCCGATGGCGATCCGGCTCGCGCTGCTCTCCCAGCACTACCGCTCGGACTGGATGTGGACGCCCGACCTGCTGGTCGCCGCCCAGGACCGCCTGGCCGCCTGGCGCGAGGCCGTCCGGCTCGACAGCGGGCTGAACGCCGACGGGGTCCTCGCCGAGGTCCGGGCCGCGCTGGCCGACGACCTCGACGCACCGCGCGCCCTGGCCGCGGTGGACGCCTGGGCCGACGCCTCGCTCGCGGTCGACGCCGACGACGCGTACGCCCCGAGCCTGGTGGCGCAGACCGTCGACGCCCTGCTCGGCGTGGCCCTCTGAGGGTCACGCCTCGGCCTTCGCGCGCGGGGCTTGCCGGGAACGCTTAGGATTCACCCGACGAGTTGAACGAGCTCGCGCGTGTTCCGGGGTCGGTGAAAGTCCGAGCCGGCGGTGACAGTCCGCGACCCGTACGCAGCCCCACCCGGGGCCGCGTCCGGTTGATGTGGTGAAACTCCACGACCGACGGTGAGAGTCCGGATGGGAGGATCACGCCGCAGCCTGTCCGCGCGCCCGCTCGGAGCCGAGCGAGCGCCTGGACGTGCCTGCGCACCCCGGACGCCTGCGGCGTACCGAGCGGAGCACGAACATGGACCTGCTGAACCGGCTGCTGGAAGCCAAGCTCGACTGGGGACCCGGCGTCTACTGGCGGGAGATCGTCGGGAACGTCTTCGGGCTGGCCAGCGCCCTGCTGGGGATGCGCCGTCGCGTCTCCGCCTGGCCCGTCGGCATCGTCGGGAACGTGCTGCTCTTCACCGTCTTCGTCGGCGGTGCCCTGGGCGGCCCGTTCGACGAGGCCGGCAAGTCCGACCTCTGGGGCCAGGCCGGTCGCCAGGTGTTCTTCGTGGTCGTGAGCGTCTACGGGTGGGTCCGCTGGTCGCAGTTCCGCCGTCAGGGCGGCTCGGGCGGCGCGGGGGTCACCCCGAGGTGGGCCGGGATGCGGGGACGCTTGCAGCTCCTGGTCGGCGCCGTCGTGCTCTGGGTCGCCTTCTACTTCATCCTCGGTGCGCTGCACTCCTACAACGCGCCCGCCGACGCCTGGATCCTGACCGGCTCGATCCTCGCCACGTACGGGATGGCCCGCGGCTGGGTGGAGTTCTGGCTCGTCTGGGTGGCGGTCGACGTCGTCGGCGTGCCGCTGCTGCTCGTCGCCGGCTACTACCCCTCCGCGATCATGTACATCGTCTACGGCGCCTTCTGCGTGTTCGGCTTCGTCTCCTGGCTCCGCCTCGAGCGTGCTGGCCGCCAGGGCGAGCCGATCGCCGCCGCCGACCCGGTCATCGAGACGGTCGGCTGACCCTCGGCCCTCACGCTCCCTGAGCTTGTCGAAGGGCCTCGGAGAGGTTGGCGTCAGCCCGTCAGCAGACGAGTGCCAACCCGTTCCGGGCCCTTCAAAGGCTCAGGGAGCGGCGGCTGTGGTGCGCGGCGCTTAGGGTGGCCGATCGTGAGCAAGACGTTCGAGACCCTGTACGCCGAGCTGGCCGCCAAGGCCGCCGCCCGTGAGCCCGGGTCGTCGACGGTGGCCCGCCTCGACGCCGGGGTGCACGAGATCGGCAAGAAGGTCGTCGAGGAGGCCGCCGAGGTCTGGATGGCCGCCGAGTTCCAGTCCAAGGACGACGCGGCGACGGAGATCAGCCAGCTGCTCTACCACCTCCAGGTGATGATGCTGGCCCTCGACCTCTCGCTCGAGGACGTCTACTCCCACCTCTGAGGGCCCCCGACCTGACCTGAGAACTCCGGGGTCGCTCCCACCGCCCCACCTAGGATGACGGCCGTGACGAGCCTGGGCAGCGTGGACCGAGAGGCCGACCGAGGGGTCGACGGCGGGGCCGACGGAGGACGTCGCCTGATCCGCGTGGCGGTCCCCAACAAGGGCGCGCTGTCGGAGTCCGCCTCCGGGATGCTCCGCGAGGCCGGCTACCGGCAGCGCACGGACACCAAGGAGCTCGTCCTGCTGGACGAGGCGAACGGCGTCGAGTTCTTCTACCTCCGCCCCCGCGACATCGCCGTCTACGTGGGGGAGGGCACCCTCGACGTCGGCATCACCGGCCGCGACATGCTGCTCGACTCCCGCGCCCCGGTCACCGAGGTGCTGCCGCTCGGCTTCGGCCGCAGCCGGTTCCGCTTCGCCGCACCCGCCGGCAGCGGCCTGGACGTGCCGTCGCTCCAGGGTCTGCGCATCGCCACCTCGTACGCCGGCCTCGTCGGGGGCTACCTCGCCGAGCGCGGCGTCACCGCCCGGCTCATCTCGCTCGACGGGGCGGTCGAGACCGCGATTCGCCTCGGCGTGGCCGACGTGGTCGCCGACGTCGTCGAGACCGGCACGACCCTGCGGCAGGCGGGCCTCGAGCTCTTCGGCGAACCGCTGCTCCTCAGCGAGGCGGTCCTGATCCGCCGCCGCGACGCCGCGGTCCCCGGCGGTCTCGAGGGGCTCGAGCGCCGCCTCAACGGCGTCCTCATCGCCCGCAACTACGTGATGATGGACTACGACGTCGCCGACGACGTGATGGACGCCGCGTGCGCGATCACGCCCGGCTTCGAGGGTCCGACCGTCTCGCCGCTGGCCCGCGAGGGCTGGCAGGCGGTCCGTGCCCTGGTGCCTCGGCGAGAGGCTCAGCAGGTGATGGACGACCTCTGGGGCCTCGGCGCCCGGGCCATCCTCGTCACCGACATCGCCGCCTGCCGGTTCTGACGCCCGTGCCCGCGTCGCCGGTCGGCCCGACCGACCCCGTCCAGCCCGACCCCGTCCAGCCCGTGGTCTTCGCACCCCGGCGTCTCCGCGTGGTCGGCGTCGTCGTCGCGGTCGCCCTGGTCGCGCTGACTTTCTACGGCTGGTTCGCGCTGCCGCGGGAGGTCCGGGTGCTGTTCACCGTCTCGCAGCTGCTGACCCTGCTCGGCTTCCTCGCGGCGCTGGTCCTCACCGTGCTCGGCGTCGCCGCCAGCTCGGTCCGGGCGGACGCCGACGGGCTCCGCGTCCGCAACGGCCTCCGGGTGCACCACGAGCCCTGGTCGCGCGTCCACCAGGTCGTGCTGCGGCCCGGCGACGCCTGGGCCTTCGCGCTGATGCGCCCCGAGGGCGGTCCCGAGGGCGAGTTCACCGCCGACATGGACACGCGCAAGCGCTACCTCGTCGGGATCCAGGCCGGGGACGGGGCGTACGCCCGCGAGGCCGTGGTCGAGCTGAAGCGACGGCTGGCGCAGGCCCGCGCTACTGGATCCCGCGCGACTTGAGCAGGGCCTCGATCTCGGCCATGTCGTCGTCCTGGGCAGGCGCGGCCGCCTTCGTCTGACGACCGCCGGTGGTCGCGGGGGCCCGGCCCGCGGGCGGCTGGCCCGCCGCAGCCTTTCCGCCCGTGACCTCCTTCGACGCAGCCGACCCGGCCGGAGCCGCCTTCGCGGCCCTGCGGCTGCGCCGCCCGAGGGTCCGCCCGACGAACCAGAGCACCACGCTCAGGGCGAGCAGGCCGAAGCCGATCCAGGCGGTGAGGTCGAAGACGTTGCCGGTGGCCCAGCGGACGACGGCGACGACGGCGTCCCACACGAGGCGCAGCAGCCCGACCAGGTAGAGGGCGGTGACGGCCAGGGCGAAGGCGAGGCCCTGGAGCGCGCGTCCGCGTCGGCCCCGGAGGAACAGCACCACCGCGACGACCACCCCCAGCAGGCTGAGGCCGATGCAGAGGGGCAGGAGGACGACGTCTACGGCAGGCACCGTCCCAGCGTGCCACCGGAACTTCCCCGGAGCATCGGGGAGAGCACCCGGTCCACCCCTGGTCCCGCGTACGGTGGCCCGCATGCCCGACGCCCAGCACCCCCCGCACCTCGAGCGCACGCTGGCGCCCTCACCCTTCCCCGGCGACGACGGCCTGGCCGACCCGGCGGCCCGCCGGGCCCTGGCCGCGGCGGTCCGGGAGCCCGGGACGGAGACCTACCTGCGGGCCGTCACCGCGCTGTGCACCACGCGCGTCCTCGTCCCCGTCGTGGCCACGGCCACCCGCGTGGGCACCACGTCCGGGGGACTCGTGGGGGACAAGGAGGCCGACATGTCGGTCGTCATGCTCGAGGCGGCCGACGGCCGCCGCGCGCTCCTCGGCTTCACCGGCCTGGACGCGCTGAAGGCGTGGCGCGCGGACGCCCGCCCGGTCCCCGTCACCCTCGACCTGGCGGCGCGGACCGCCCGGGCCGAGCAGGTGACGACGGTGCTCGTCGACGTCGCCGGCCCCCACCCGCTGGTGATCGAGGGGGAGGTGCTGGACGCGCTCGCCGTCGGGCACCGGCTGGTCGAGGTGGAGCCGGGGGAGTTCGGCTGGGCCGTCCCCGTGGCCGACCCCACGGACGACGGCCCGGAATAGCCCGAGCGCCGTAGGACGTTGTTCCAGGCGTCGGAGGCCCGGGCGAACGTGCCCGGACGCCGTCGTCGGTGCTAGCATCGGTGCCGACCGATTCGGCGTCCGCGCCGGATCCGCAAGCGGAGACCTGATCTCCCACCCGTACGACTCCTGCGGCTCACGCCGCGAAGGCTGTTGTCGGGTCGGTCCATCGCACCGGCGTGCTCGCCGGTCGCTGTGGTGTTCAGGGTCTTCGCGCGTGCGCGAGGACCCTTGTCCTCGTTCCGGGCGGATCCGTCCCGAGGCCGGCTCGGCGCCGACGGCCTCAGACGTACGACCGCATGACCCAGAGCACCACCACAACTGGAGGACATATCAGCACCGAACCGCGCATCAACGACCGCATCCGCGTCCCCGAGGTCCGCCTCGTCGGCCCCGCGGGCGAGCAGGTCGGGATCGTGAAGATCGAGACCGCGCTGCAGCTGGCGACGGACTCCGAGCTCGACCTGGTCGAGGTCGCTCCGATGGCCCGGCCGCCGGTCGCGAAGCTCATGGACTACGGCAAGTTCAAGTACGAGAACGCGCAGAAGGCGCGGGACAGCCGTCGTAACCAGACGAACACGATCATCAAGGAGATGAAGCTCCGCCCCAAGATCGACGTGCACGACTACGAGACCAAGAAGGGTCACGTCGTGCGGTTCCTCAAGGGTGGGGACAAGGTCAAGATCACGATCATGTTCCGCGGTCGTGAGCAGTCGCGGCCCGAGCTGGGCTACAACCTGCTCAAGAAGCTTTCCGCCGACGTCGACGAGTTCGGCTTCGTGGAGTCGTCGCCCAAGCAGGACGGGCGCAACATGATCATGGTCCTCGGCCCGCACAAGAAGAAGACCGAGGCCAAGGTCGACATCGCGGCCGAGCGCGACCGCCGCATGGCCGCCCGGGCCGAGAACATCGCCGCTGAGGAGCAGGCCGCCGCCGAGCAGCGCGCGCAGCACGCGGCCCAGCCCTCGGTCCCGCGCCGTCGCGGCCCCGCCGACAACATGGACCCCGACATCGAGGTCTGAGCCGGCACCGGATCGGCAGGACCAGCACGACCGCGGCACCAGCACCACGCCGCGGAGCAGGACCCGCCGGGGGCAGCCCCTCGGCGGGACGTGACACGCCCGCGCCTGGCGCGGGTGAGGGAAGAGATGGAGCGGCAGATGCCGAAGATGAAGACGCACTCCGGTGCCAAGAAGCGGTTCCGGTTCACCGGCACCGGCAAGGTCATGCACCGCAAGGCCGGCAAGATGCACCTGAACGAGCACAAGCCGTCCTCGCAGACCCGTCGCCTCACCGGTGACGCCGAGCTCGCGCCGGGCGACGCCGCCCGCGTGCGCAAGATGCTCGGTCGCCGCAGCTGACGCTGCCCCTTCTTCCTCCTCCCGCCGGACGCCCGAGACCTCGGGGCCCGGCCCCACTCCAGTAAGGAACACCGATGGCACGCGTCAAGCGCGCAGTCAACGCGCACAAGAAGCGCCGCGAGATCCTCGAGCAGGCCTCCGGCTACCGCGGTCAGCGTTCGCGTCTGTACCGCAAGGCCAAGGAGCAGGTCACCCACTCCCTGATGTACGCGTACCGCGACCGCCGCGCGCGCAAGGGGGACTTCCGCAAGCTCTGGATCCAGCGCATCAACGCTGCGGCCCGCGCGGAGGGCATGACCTACAACCGCTTCATCTCCGGCCTCAAGGCCGCGGGTGTCGAGGTCGACCGCAAGATCCTGGCCGAGCTGGCCGTGTCGGACGCTCCCGCGTTCGCCGCGCTGGTCGCGGTCGCCAAGGCGGCTGCGCCCGCCGAGGTCCCGGCCACCACCGCGGCCTGAGGCACACCCTGATCGGATCTCGCCCGGGACCCGGTCGTCTCCAGCGCCGCAAGGAGCGGGAGGCGGCCGGGCTCTTCCTCGCCGAGGGCCCGCAGGCCGTCCGCGAGGCCCTGCGCGCCGGGGTCGTCACCGACCTCTACGTCGACCCCACGGTCGCCGAGCGGCTCGCCGACCTGATCGGTCTCGCGGCGGAGCTCGGCGTCACGCCCCGCGAGCTCGCCGGGCGTGACCTCGCCGCCCTCACCGACACCGTCACGCCGCAGGGCGTCGTCGCCGTGTGCCGCCGCGTCGACGTCGGGCTGGCCGAGGTCGTCCGCCCCGGTACGCGGCTGGTCGTCTGCTGCGTCCAGGTCCGCGACCCCGGCAACGCCGGCACCGTCGTGCGCTGCGCCGACGCGTTCGGTGCCGACGGCGTCGTCCTGAGCACGGGCTCGGTCGAGCTCACCAACCCCAAGACCGTCCGCGCGAGCGTGGGCAGCCTCTTCCACCTGCCGGTCGCCGTCGGGGCGGGGCTCGCCGCCGTCGTCGAGGCCGCGCACGTGGCGGGCCTGCAGGTCCTCGCGGCGGACGGATCGGGCGACGTCGAGCTGTCCGAGCTGTCGCGGACGGGCGACCTGGTCCGCCCCACGCTCTGGCTCTTCGGCAACGAGGCGTGGGGGATGCCGGCCGAGGACCGCGCGCTGGCCGACCGCGTCGTCCGCGTCCCGCTGTTCGGGGCCGCCGAGAGCCTCAACCTGGCCACCGCCGCCGCCGTCTGCCTCTACGCCACCGCGACCGCGCAGCACCCGGGCTGAGGCTCAGGCCTCCAGGACCTCGTCGTCCCGGACCGCGGTCGTGCCCCCGACGGCCCCGTCCGCGCGCACGAGGGCCAGCATCTGCGCCTTCGAGGCCACCCCCAGCTCGGCGTAGATGCGGGTGAGCGCCTTCTCCAGGCTGCGCAGGGAGAGGTAGAGGCGGTCGGCGACCTCCTTGTTCTTCTGGCCCAGCATCAGCAGCCGGACGATCCGCGTCTGCTGCTCGTCCAGCCGGCTGTTGAGCAGCCGACCCTGCACGTCCTCCGCCGGCGGGGCCCAGGACAGCGCCAGCGCGTGACGTCGCCAGCCCTCCAGCCCGTGGTGGGCGAAGACGAGCGCCGCCTCGTCGCGGAGCCGGTCCGCCTCAGGCCCGGCGGTGAGCTGACCCAGGCGCCGGGCGAGCGCGAGCAGCGCGCGGGCGCGGCCGACCTGACCCTCCTCGGCCTCGGCGACGGCCAGCGCGCGGGCGAAGGCGGGCCGGATCTCGAGCGGAGGGGAGACGAGCGCGGCCGCCCGGGCCGCCGCGGCGACGGCGCCGGGACCCGCGGGCTCAGGAAGGCCCGCCGCCCGGTGGGCCTGCTTCCCGGCCGCCGGCTCCCCGTCCGCGACCTGGGCCTCGACCAGGTCGGCCAGCACGAGCCACCGCTGCTCCGGCGGCAGCGGCGGCTGCCGACGCGCCAGGGCCTGGAGCCCCACGACGGCCTCCCGGTACCGCCCGTCGACCAGCTGTCGTTCGGCCCGGGCCTGCGCGAGCGCCGGCGCCTCCGACGCGTACGCGGCCTCGCCCGGGTGCAGGGTCCCCGGAGGCAAGCCCGTGAGCGTCTCGAGCCGCACCAGCGCGGGGTCGAGCCCGCGGACGTGCACCGGCCCGGGCAGCGCGAGGTCGACGAGCTCGTCCGCCGTGCGTCGGGCGGCCCCGACCCGCCAGGTCGCCACCTCGAGCTGGAGGCGGGCGGCAGTCAGGAAGTGGGTGGCGTGGCGGCCGGCCTGCCGGTGCGCGCTGGCGGCCTCGAACAGGTGCTCCTCCGCCTCGGCGTGGGCGCCCGCCTCGACGAGCACGGTGGCGAGCAGGAAGTCGTCGTACCAGCCGCGGCCCTCGGAGGAGTCGCGCCAGCGCAGCGCCGCCTCGCGAACGGTGTCGGCCCGGGCGGCTCCGGCCGCGCGCTGCCGGCTCACGTCGACCAGCCGCCAGAGGGCGCGGTCGGCCAGGCTCGCCGAGCGGCTGGCCTGACGGGCGCGGTCGAGGTACTTGCGGGCCTGCACGTCCGCGCCGACCAGGAGGCTGTTCCAGGCCGTCAGCGTCATGGTCTCGAAGACGACCGCGGGCCGGATCAGCTCGAGCGCCGAGAGCAGCTTCTCCGACGGCACCGCCAGCGCACGGTCGTCGGCGACCTGGCTCAGGAACCCGCGCCACCGGGTCAGCTCCGGCAGGTCGGCCTCGTCGACGGCCGGGGCCCGCACCGCCTGCTCGAAGGCGTCGCGGGCGTCGAGGAGGTGCCCGGAACGTTCCGCGCGGGCGGTGAGCTGGAGCCAGTCGTGCGTGGTGGGTGGGTCCGCGTGGCCCACGACGGCCCAGGCCAGGGCCTCGGCGAGGCGGTCGTCGACGGCCGCGTCGGCCCCGGCGAGGGCGCGGCGGGCCCGGGCGAGCACCTCCGGGGCGGGCGCGGGGGTGTCGAGCGCGTGCAACGCGCTGCGGACCGGGTCGAGCCCGGCCCAGGCTGTGCCCAGCGCCGCGGCGAGGTCCTGGCGCGCGGTGTGGCCGAGCCGGTCCTCCGCGAGCCAGCCCGACGCGGTGCGCCGCGGACGGTACCCGCCCGGCACCGCCTCGACCAGGCGCCGGTCGAGCAGCGACGCGAGCGGCCCGGAGCCGGTCACCCCGTCCAGCACGACGGGCGGCACGGTGCCGCCGAGCGGGAAGCAGGCCAGCGCCCGGAGCTCGCGCGGCGTCAGGCGCTCCAGGTCCGGCGCCACGACGCTGCGGCTCGTCGCGGACACCGCGAGGCGGAACGGCAGGGTCCGAGACCCCTCGAGCCGGTCGGGGTCAAGGTGCGCCGCGACCTCGCGGAGCAGCAGCGGGTTGCCGTCGGTGAGCCGGGCCAGGGCCTCGGCCACGGGCGCCGCCACCTGGCGTCCGGTCCACCCGGCGAGGGCCTCCCGGGCCTCCGCCGCCCCCAGGCCGCCGAGCCGCAGGCGCTCCAGGTCGGCGGCGCCCGGCGGGAACGCCTCGTCGGGGCAGCTCAGGACGTACGAGACGTCGAAGGTGTGGTTGTGGTGGGCGAGGAAGACCAGGAGCGCGAGCGACTGCGGGTCGCAGCGGTGGAAGTCGTCGGCGACCACCACCACCGGCCGTGAACGCTCGGGCATCGCGCGGTAGCGCTCGGTGATCCGGCGTCCGAGCTCCTCGGGGTCCAGCCCGTCCTCGACGGCCGAGGCCACGAGCCCGTCGCTGCCGCTGCGGGCGAAGTCGACCACCCCGCGGACGGTCGGACCGGCGTTCCGGACCGCCGCCCACGGCTCCGACCCGCTGCTCGCGCTACCGGACAGCCACATCAGGTCGCCCTCGAAGTCTGTCAGCGCCGCGCGCAGCAGGCTCGAGCGTCCTATGCCGCGCGGGCCGGTGACGACCAGCGTCCGTCCGACCTGGCCGCGCTCCCCGGCGACGGTACGGACCCGGGCGACCTCGTCGGACCGGCCGACGAAGACCTGCGAGCCGCCGCCGTTACCGCCCACGTCCGCACGATATCCGTACCGGGCCCGCCCGAAAACCCGCCCCGCCCCGCACAGCCCAGGACCGGACGGTTCAAGGTCGGTCCCGGCCCCTAATTTTCGGACTCGGACGATGTCGCCCGTGCCACCCCCGAGCACGAGCGCGCGTCGAGGAGGAACCATCGCTGCACAGGTAGGTGAGCTGGGACCCGCGCTGGCGTCCTGGAACGACTTCGTGGGCACCGCCGCCGCCGACGAGTCCGGACCGACGACCACCGGCCCGAGCCTGTACGAGGTGGCCGGCCTGGACCCGGCCGCCTGGATCATCCTCAGCGTCGACCTGGACTCGGCCGGGCCGGCGTCGAGCCTCGTGGTCTACGCCCTCGACCGCCGTGTGCACGGCGTCGGCTCGTACGCCGACCTCGTCGAGCTGGGCCAGCAGACCGGGGAGCTCGGCGTCACGGCGTTCGAGCTGACCGGTCCGGAGGCCCGCCGGCTCGGCGCGTCCGCCTTCGAACGGCTCTCCGTGCGTCTCGTCGCCCGTCCCTTCCACGACCAGCGGCTCGTCGTCCAGGCGCGCCACGCGCTGCCCGCCGGCGCCGACCGCTCCACGAACCGCTGAGCCAGACCCGTCCGACCCTGCACCCGCACCACCCGACGACCCCCGGAGTCCCGTGTCCCTCGAGAACGCCCCCACGCCCGCCCTGTCCGCGCGCCCGCGCCGCCGGCGGCGCACCTACCTCTGGGGCCGGCTGGGCATCCGCTCCAAGCTGCTCGCGATGCTGCTGGTCGTCAGCATCCTGTCGATCCTCGCGGCGAGCTTCTTCGCCTACCGCTCGTCCAGCCGGGCGCTGACCGCGCAGGCGACGGAGCAGCTGACGTCGATCCGCGACGCCCGGACGCGGCAGATCCAGCAGACCTTCACCAGCCTGGGCCGTTCGGCCGTGCTGAACAGCGCGAACGCCACGGCCACGGAGGCCATGAGCGCCTTCAGCCGGGACTACGCCGAGCTGCAGGGCCGGGCGGCGACGTCAGGCGAACAGAGCGCGCTCAACGGCTACTACGAGGACGTCTTCCTGCCCGAGCTCCGGAAGAACACGGACGGCGACGTGACCGCGCAGAGCTTCGAGCCGACGGGCAACGCCGCGCGCTACCTCCAGTCGCGCTACACCGTGCCGAGCAAGGGCGACTTCGACGCGGCGATCAAGGTCGACGACGCGGGCGACGGCTCGGCCTGGTCGGCCGACCACGCCAAGTACCACCCCTACTTCCGACAGGTCGTGGAGTCCTACGGCTACGACGACGCCCTGCTCGTCGACCCCGACGGCAACGTCGTCTACACCGCGTACAAGGGTGTCGACCTCGGCACGAACCTGCTGACCGGGCCCTACAAGGACTCCGGCCTCGAGGACGCGTTCCGCGCCGTGCTGCGCTCGAACACGGTCAACGACGTGAGCGTCGTCGACTTCGAGCCGTACGCCCCCTCCTACGACGTCCCCATCGGCTTCGCCCTGTCCCCGATCGGGGTCGACGGCAAGCTCACGGGCGTGCTCGTCGTCCAGCTGCCCACGACGGCCATCAACGACGTCATGACGTCCAACGGGCAGTGGGCCCAGACCGGGCTGGGGGAGAGCGGCGAGAGCTATCTCGTCGGGCCGGACGGGACGCTGCGGTCGACGTCGCGCCTGCTCGAGGAGGACCCCGAGGCCTACCGGGCCGCCGTCGTCGCCCAGGGCACGCCGCCTCAGGTGGCCGACCGGATCGTCGCGGACAAGAACCCGATCCTGCGTCAGGACGTGGAGACCCCGGCCGTCGAGGAGGCCCTGCGGGGACAGACCGGCACCTCGGTCGAGACCGACTACCTGGGCCGGCGCGTGCTCACCGCGTACGCCCCCGTCGCGATCAACGGCGTCAACTGGGCCGTGATCTCGCAGATCGACGAGGACGAGGCGCTGCGACCGGTCAGCGACCTGCTCCGCACGCTCGGTCTCACCACGCTCGGCATCGTCCTGGTCATCACGCTCGCGTCCCTGCTGCTCGCCCGGGTCTTCACCCGCCCCGTCGACCGGCTGGTCAGCGGCGTCCGCCAGGTCGCCGGTGGTGACCTGGACGCGCGGGTGGACGTCCGGGGCCAGGACGAGTTCGCGGACCTCGCCACCGCGTTCAACGACATGGGGTCCAGCCTCAGCACCAAGCAGGAGCTGCTGGACGCCGAGATGGCCGAGAACGACCGGCTGCTCGGCACCCTCATGCCGGCCGCCGTGGCCGAGCGCTACCGGACCGGCGAGACGAACATCGCCGAGGAGCACACCGACGTCTCGGTCCTCTACGCGACGATCGACAACCTCGACGCGCTGGGTCAGGGCGAGGACGTGTCGGAGGGGGTCAGCCTGCTGAACGAGCTCGTCGCGAGCTTCGACCGCGCCGCCGAGCGGACGGGCGTGGAGAAGGTCCGCGTGCTGCGCTCGGGCTACATCGCCAGCTGCGGGCTCGTCGTCCCCCGGGTCGACCACGCGCTGCGCTCGGTCGACTTCGCCACCGAGATGTGGCAGGCGGTCCAGCTGTTCAGCGCCCAGCACGGCGTCCAGCTCGGCCTGCGGGTCGGCATCGACTCGGGCAAGGTGACCAGCGGGCTCGTGGGAGGCGCCGCCATCTACGACCTGTGGGGCGACAGCGTCAACCTCGCCTTCCGCACCCAGGCGGCGAACCGCGAGCCCGGCATCTACCTGACCGAGGCCGTCCACCAGCGGGTGCGGGACGCCCACACCTTCAGCCCGGCCGGGGAGATCACCACCAAGACCGGCGAGGAACCCGTCTGGCGGCTGGAGGTGGACGCCCGTGTCTGACCTGGTCCAGCAGCCGTGGTTCGGCTGGGCGGTGCTGGTGGTCGTCGGGCTGCCCGTCCTGACGATCGTGCTCACCGAGGTCGAGGGCCGCCTCGTCCGCCGGCGCAGCTCCATGGCCCGGCCCGTCCGCCTGCTGCGGGCGTTCATCCTGCCCGTGGGCGCGCTGCTGGTGCTGCTCACCCAGGTCCCCAACTCCGTCGTGTCGAACGAGAGCGGGATCGTCAAGATCACGGCGACCGTGCTGGGCCTGACGGTGCTCGTCTTCGTGCTGTCGGGGCTCAACACCGCGCTGTTCCTCAACGCCTCGGCGGCGTCGTGGCGCGGCCGGATGCCGTCGATCTTCATCGACATCGTCCGCATCATCATCATCGGCGTCGGGCTCGCCGTGCTGCTGTCCGTGGTCTGGGGCGCCGACGTCGGTGGCCTCTTCGCCGCGCTCGGCGTGACCTCGATCGTCCTCGGCCTCATCCTGCAGAACGCGCTCGGCTCCATCGTCGGCGGGCTGCTGCTCCTCTTCGAGCAGCCCTTCAAGCTGGGGGACTGGATCGAGTACAGCAAGACGCGGGGCCGGATCGTCGGGGTGAACTGGCGCGCGGTCCACATCGAGGTCGACAACGGCATCATGATCGTCCCGAACTCCTCGCTCGCCGAGGGGGCGTTCACCAACCTCAGCCGCCCCACCACGCAGTGGACCGAGACGGTCGAGCTGACCTTCACCGAGAACGACCCGCCGCGCGACGTCATCGACCTCTGCAACGAGGTCGCGCGGGGGCTGCCGCGGCTGGCGCCCGGGCACGAGCCCAGCACCGTCCGCACCGGGTCCGGAAAGTACGCGACCTCGATCCCGCTGACGACGTTCGCCGACAGCGGCGAGGCCACCGCCGAGCTGCTCACCCGCCTCTGGTACGCGGCACGCCGCGCGAACCTGGCGCTGAACGGCGCGGACATCTGGCAGGGCGAGAGCACCGCCGACGTGGAGGTCCTGCTCGCCCGCGCCGCGACGCGGCTGCGGCTCGAAGCCGACCAGGTGGCCGAGCTGGCCCCCCGGATGGACCTCGAGCGCTGGGCGCCGGGCGAGGTGCTCCAGCGCGTGGGGCAGGTGCCGACCGCGATGCGGTGGATCAGCGAGGGCACGGTGGCCCTCCGGGTGCCCGCCCCGCTCGGCGGAGAGCTGGGCGTGCTCAACCTCGGGCCGGGCGACCTCCTCGGGCAGACCGCGCTCACCCGCACCGGGACGCCGTGGACGCTCACCGCGGTCAGCGAGGTGACCGTCCTGGTTCTCCCGTACGACGTCCTGACGGACCTGGTCCGCGCGGACAACCGGCTCGCACGCGAGCTGGGGGTCGAGATCGACCAGCGCAAGGCCGCCGTCGACGCGGCCCAGGTGCAGACCGACGAACCGGCGATGCGGCGATCGACCTCAGGGGCCGCCGCGCGAGCCTGACTGTTCTTTCGGTGCGCGTACAGCAAGATGACCTCGATCAGCTGCGACGCCGCACCTCCACCACGATCATCCTGTGACCCACCTCTGAACCAGAAGGACCCCCTCATGAACGAACCCACCCTGGGAGCCAAGCTCGGAGCCGAGGCTCTCGGCACCTTCGGCCTCGTCTTCGGCGGCTGCGGCAGCGCCGTCCTGGCCGCCAAGTTCCTCACCGAGGACGGCGTGCAGCTCGGCATCGGCTTCGTCGGTGTCGCCCTCGCCTTCGGCCTCACCGTGCTCACCGGCGCGTACGCCTTCGGCCACGTCTCCGGCGGCCACTTCAACCCCGCGGTCACCATCGGCCTCGCCGTGGCCAAGCGCTTCGAGTGGAAGGGCGTCCTGCCCTACATCGTCACGCAGATCGTCTCCGGCACGCTCGCCGCGCTGGTGCTCTACATCATCGCCAGCGGCAAGTCCGGCTTCAGCGCCAGCGAGAGCGGCTTCGCGTCCAACGGCTACGGCGCGCACTCACCGGGCGGCTACGGCCTCGGCGCGGCGCTGCTGACCGAGATCGTCATGACGGCCGCGTTCCTCTACGTGATCCTCGGCGCCACCGACGACCGCGCGCCCAAGGGCTTCGCCCCGATCGCGATCGGCCTCGCGCTGACCCTCATCCACCTGATCAGCATCCCGGTCACCAACAC